>NZ_JBUZNK010000002.1:69832-134069 GCF_055326445.1 Georgenia sp. Z2081 | reverse complement strand
CAAGATGGCCGGAAAAGGTGGGGGCCCGGGTTCGGGGACCCCCTTCCCCCCCGCCCCGCGGCCCTCGTCGCGTCCTAGGCTGGGGCGATGAGCGACCAGCAGTCCGAGAGCCGGCCCGAGCACTCGACCGGCGGCACCTACTCGGTCCCGGGCAAGGAGTTCTCGCGGGACACGAACTACATCACCACGCGGATCGTCCGCGAGCCGGAACCCGGCTCCGGTGACTACCCCGTCGAGCCGAACCGCTACCGGCTCGTGGCCGCGCGGGCGTGCCCGTGGGCCAACCGTACGGTGATCGTGCGACGGCTCCTCGGCCTGGAGGGCGTGATCTCGCTGGGGCAGCCCGGCCCCACCCACGACGCCGACTCGTGGACCTTCGACCTCGACCCCGGCGGCGTCGACCCGGTGCTCGGCATCCCCCGGCTCAAGGACGCCTTCCTCGCGCGCGACCCCGACTACGCGCGCGGCATCACGGTGCCCGCGATCGTCGACGAGCGGTCGGGCGCCGTGGTGACGAACGACTTCGCCCAGATCACGCTCGACCTGTCGACGGAATGGACCGAGCACCACCGCGAGGGCGCCCCCGACCTGCTGCCGACGGCCCACCGCGACGAGATGGACGCGGTCATGCGGCACGTCTACACCGAGGTCAACAACGGCGTGTACCGCTGCGGGTTCGCCGGCTCCCAGGAGGCCTACGACGCCGCCTACGACCGGCTGTGGACCGCCCTGGACCTGCTCGAGGACCGGCTGACGGACCGGCGCTACCTCGTCGGCGACACGATCACCGAGGCCGACGTCCGCCTGTTCACCACGCTCGCCCGCTTCGACGCCGTCTACCACGGGCACTTCAAGGCGAACCGCAACCTGCTGCGGGAGATGCCGGCCCTGTGGGGGTACGCGCGCGACCTGTTCCAGACCCCGGGCTTCGGCGACACGATCGACTTCGTCCAGATCAAGGAGCACTACTACGTGGTGCACACGGACATCAACCCGTCGGGCATCGTGCCCGCCGGCCCGGCACTGTGGAGCTGGCTGACGCCGCACGGCCGCGAGGCCCTCGGCGGACGCCCGTTCGGGGACGGCACCCCGCCGGGGCCGGTGGCCGCGGGCGAGGAGGTCGCCGAGGGGCACGGCGCCGTCTGACCCGGGCTCTCGCGGACCCGCGGGACCGCGGAGCTGCCGGCCTGCGGCCCTGCAGTCCCGCGGGTCCACAGGCCTGCAGACCCGCGGCCCCGAGCACCCGCAGCCCAGCGGCTCCACATACCTGAGGTCCCGGGATCTCAGCATGTGGATTCTGCGCACCTAGCGATACGACGCGGTCGGATTCCCTTTAACTTTCCACTACCGAGAGAGGCGCGGCACAGACGGCGCACCCGGCACGGAAGCCACCAAGGAGAGTCCCCCATGAGCGAGCAGAACACGCCCACCGAGCCCACCGACGACGCGGGCTCCACCGAGTCACCACCCGCACCCGAGCACGCCACGTCCCTGCCCGCAGGCGGACGCCGGACCTGGCAGACCGTCGTCGCCGTCGTCGCCGTGGCGGCCCTGGCCGGCACCGCCGGCCTGCTGATCGGCCGCGGCGGCACGGCGGAGGCGGACGCGGACACCACGAGCGGCGGCGCCGGCCAGGCGGCTGCGGGCGACGGGGACACCGTGGCCGCCGACACCGTCTCCCAGAGCTTCGCCGAGGGCGAGCACCGCGGTCTCGACTCGGTCCACCAGGGCGGCGACGAGAACATCGAGAACGTCCTGGTCTCCACCGACTGGCTCGCCGAGCAGATCGAGTCGGGGCTGGAGGAGAACAACATCGTGCTGGTCGACGTCAGCGAGCAGCTCGCCTCCTCCGAGCTCACGCCCTACGTCGACGGCCACATCCCCGGCGCGCAGTTCCTCGACTGGGCGACCTCCTTCACCCAGGACAACACCCGCGAGTTCATCGACGCCGACCAGTTCACCGAGGTCAGCCAGGGCCTCGGCCTGGACGAGGACTCCACCCTGGTGCTCTACGGGGACAACAACAACTGGTTCGCGGCCTACGCCGCCTGGGTGTTCAACCTCTACGGCTTCGAGGACGTCCGCCTGCTCGACGGCGGGCTGCACAAGTGGGAGCAGGTCGACGGGCGCGAGCTCGTCCAGGAGGTCCCCCAGCCCGAGCCCGGCACGTGGGTCGCCCTGCCGCAGAACTTCGACATCCGCGCGTTCCAGCCCGAGGTGCTCGACGCCGTCGACACCGGCAGCCACACCCTCATCGACATCCGCTCGACCGAGGAGTACAACGGCGAGGTCGGCGTCGACCCGGCGATCTTCGGCGGCGAGTCCACGGTGATCTGGGGGCACATTCCCGGCGCGATCAACGTCCCGTGGGGCTCCATCGTCAACGAGGACGGCACCTACCGCAGCGCCGAGGAGATCCGCGCGGTCTACGAGGAGGCGGGCGTGGACCTCGACGGCCCGATCATCACCTACTGCAGGATCGGTGAGCGCTCCTCGCACACCTGGTTCGCCCTCTCCCAGATCCTCGGCCTCGACGTGCAGAACTACGACGGCAGCTGGACCGAGTGGGGCAACTCCGTCGGTGTGCCGGTCACCAACGAGACCGGCGACCGCGGCGGCGTGTGGGGCACGAGCCGGTAGTCCGCCCGCCCGGCACGGGCGACCCCACCGATCCCCCCGACGGCGGACGCCTCGCGCCTCCGCCGTCGGGGCGCGCCACCGAAAGGACGACGACGACCGTGACCACAGCACCCGTGGCAGCTCCTGCGCCCGGACCCGCCCCCGCCCCACCGGCGACCCCCGAGGACGAGCGACCGCTCGGCTGGACGCCGGCCGACACCGTACGGACCGTGATCGCGCTGGCGGTCGCCGTCGCGCTGCTGGCGACGGCCGGCTGGCTCGCGTCCACCCGCGGGGACGGCGTCGGCGGCAGCGCGGCGAGCTTCGCGCTGCTCGCCGGCACCGGTCTCGGCATCCTCTTCGAGCGCGGACGCTTCTGCTTCTACTGCATCTTCCGCGACGCCTTCGAGAAGAAGAACACCCGGGGCGTCTACTCGATCCTCACCGCGATCGGCGTGGGCACCGTGGGCTACGCACTCGTGTTCTCGATCCGGCTGCCGGACCCCACGTCGGGCACGCTGCCCTCCGGCGCGCACATCGCGCCGGTCAGCTTCGCGCTCGTCGTGGCCGGCCTCGCGTTCGGGACCGGGGTGGTGATCTCCGGCGGCTGCATCGCCGGTCACCTCTACCGCCTCGGCGAGGGCAGCCTGCGCTCGATCCCCGCCCTGCTCGGGGCGCTCGTCGGGTTCGGGCTCGGCTTCCTGACGTGGAACCCGATCTACTCGCACGTCGTCGTCGGCGCGCCGATCCCGTGGCTGCCGGCCGGCGCCGGATACGGGATCGCCGTCGCGCTGCAGCTCGGCGTGCTCGCCGCGGTGGCCGTCGCGCTGCTGCGGTGGAACCCGCCCATCGCGGCGCGGCCACGACGCACGCTCGACGCCGACACCCTCCGCCGCCTGGTCTTCTTCAAGCGGTGGCCGGCCCTGGCCACGGGCGCTGGCGTGGGGATCATCGGTTTCCTGGCGTTCCTGCGGGACCGTCCGCTCGGGGTGACCTCGCAGCTGTCCAGCCTCACCCGCACGACGATGGACTCCGTCGACGCCCTGCCCCACACCCTCCTCGGGCTCGACGTCAGCCTGGGCGGCTGCGTCGCCCTCGTGGTCGACACGATCACCTCCAACGGGTGGCTCGTCATCGGGATCGTCGCGGGCTCCTTCGCCGCGGCGCTGCCGGGCAGGCGGTTCTCGATCGAGCCGCTGACCCTGCGCGGCTCCGGGACCGGGCTCCTCGGCGGTGTGCTCATCGGCTGGGCCTCGATCATCGGCCTGGGCTGCACGATCGGCGTCTTCCTGTCCGGGACGCAGGCGCTGGCCGTGTCCGGCTGGGTGTTCGCCGGTGCCGTCGTGCTCGCGCTCGGCGTCGGGTTCCGGCTCGGTCTGCACCGCGGAACCTGACCCGCACCCGGCACGAGCTACTGGTAGGTGACCAGGTCCGGGGTCGGCTCGACCGCCATCGTCCCCTCCGGGGTCAGCATCGGCGTGTCCTCGTCGTAGAAGTTCTTCCAGCCCCACGCGGTCACGGACGGTGCGTTGTCGAGCAGCGTGCGCCACGTCGTCTGCTTGTCGCCCTGCGCGCCCTGGCCGTCGGCATGGATGAGCACCTGGACCTCGTCGCGCGACTGGTCGACCTGGTCGACGTCGGGGATCATCCGCACCTGGAACTGGTGCAGGACGAGGAGCTTCTGCGGCAGGTCGTGCTCCGACGTGAGGTCGGCGAGGTAGGTGACGACCTCGTTGACCTCCTCGACCGGGACCTGCCCGATCTGGGTGAGGTGGACCTGGTCCGGCGTGAGCCGCCACTCCGGGTCGAGCGCGAGCCCGACGTGCGGCTCGAGCAGCAGCTCCTCGTAGATCTGCGCCTGCGTGACGAAGTCCGTGCGGCCGGGCTGCAGGTCGAGCACGACGTACAGCCCGTGCTCGCCGGCGAGGTCGACGAGGGGGCGGATCCGCTCGACCGGCGTCTCGTTGGAGTAGTCGCCGTCGTCGCCCGGCTCACCGGAGGCCACGGTCGCGATGATCTCCAGCGTGGGCACCACCGTCTCGTCGGTGAGCCCCTCGTACTCGGCGGCGACCTCCTCCGCCCTGGCGATCGTCTCCTCGGGCCCCTGCTCGCCGAGCACGCCGAGGGCGGAGGAGTCGGGGCTGCCGTAGAGCGCGACGTAGAGCGCGCCGGTCTGGTCGCCGTCCGGCTCGGGCAGCACGAGCTGGCCGCCCGCCGGCAGCTGGACACCGGTGGCGGCACTCCTCGTCCGGGTGGCCAGCTGATCGGCGTCGCCGAGACCGGGCGAGAGTCCGACGACGACGAGACCCGACTCCGCGTCGGCCTCGCCCTCGGCGGTGGCCGGGTCGGAGGGCGACTCGCCGGGGGCACCGTCGGACTCGTCGGACTCGGCGGACTCGTCGGACTCGTCGGAGTCGCTCCCGGCGCCGTCGCTCGACGCCTCCGGCCCACCTGAGGCACTCTCCTCGTCCGGTGCCAGGCCCAGGTCGGTGGCCAGCGCATGGACGGCCTCGACGCCGGCCGCGCTCGCGCGCGGGTCGCCGCCGCTCGCCACGACGACGTTGGCTCCGGCCGCCCGTGCGGTGGCGGCGACGGCGAGCTCGTCGAGGGTGCCGCCCCCGAGTGCGACGGTCTCGCCGGCGGAGGCCTCGGTGTCACCGAGGTCGGGCAGCTCGGTGACGACGTCGTGCGAGCCCGTCTCGGCGGCGCCGTCGCTCGCCGGCTCCGTCGGGCCGTCCGAGGTCGTCCCTGCCGGACCGTCGCTCGCCGGCTCGGCCGGGCCGTCCGTGGTCGTCTCGGCGCCGGCAGCGCCGGGACCCCAGTCCGCACCGGCCACGACGAGCGCCTCGGCGCCGGTCCCGGCCACGGCGCTGACGGCCTCCGAGGACTCGACCTCCTGTACGTCGGGCCCGCCGAGCAGCTCGGCGAGCGCGGCATCGTCGGCCGGGGCGGCGACATCGACGCCGACGTCCCCGGGGACCGACACCGGCCCGACGGCGAGGACCGTGGTCGCGCCGAGGCGCTCGATCTCGGCGGCCTCGGCCGCGTCATCGCCGTCGACCAGGACGGGCACCCCGAGGTGCACGCCGGCGGAGGCCGCCTCGACGGAACGGGGTCCGCCGTCGGGCGCGAGGACGACGACCGGGGACGAGTCGAAATAGGTGCCGGCGGCCGCGACGGAACGCGCGGTGCCCTCCCCCTCGAGCACGAGCGACTCCCCCGGCGCGGCGGCCTGCGCGACGTGGGCGGTGGAACCGTCGGCACCGCCGTCGCCGTCCTGCCCGCCGTCCCCCTCGGCGTCGTCGCCGCCCGAGCCGCAGGCAGCAAGGACGAGCGTGCTGGTGGCCAGCGCGGCGAGCGCAGCGCGCCGCGGTGATCGAACGGTGCTCATGTCACCCCTCCCGGTCGGAACCCGACCACGGTAGGCGCATCTGGACCGATGGTCGCCAGGAGAGCTCAGGACGTGGCGGGCCCGTCGGTGTCGAGGTCGGCCACCAGGGCCGTCACCAGGTCGACCGTCTCCTCCCAGCCGGTGACCGCCCGGCAGGGCACGCCGAGGTCGAGGACCGGGCGGTCGTTGCCGCCCTCGTCGAGGCGGTCGCCGACGAAGAGCATGTCCGCCAGCGCGACGCCGGTCCGCTCTGCGAGCCGCTCCATGCCGTACGCCTTGTCGATGCCGGTGGCCGTGATGTCCACGGAGGTCGAACCGCCGGAGCGGACCTCGAGGTCCGGCAGGTCGGCGGCGACGGCGGCGCGCAGGCGTTCCTTCTTCTCGCCCGTGGGGTCCCACGCCTTCTTCGCGTCCACGGGGGCCCGCTGGCCGAGGGCGGAGAACGTCATCTGGGTGCCGCGGTCCTCGATGATGTCGCCCCACGTGTCCGGCTCCCACAGGCCGAGCTCGCGGGCCCGGCGCTCGAGCGAGGCGGCCGCGGCCGAGCGCATGGCCTCGGGAAGCTCGTGGGCGTAGATCTCGACCAGCTGCTCGCCCTCGACCCGGAGGTAGCGGGTGCCGCACGTGGGCAGGAGGTGGAGGTCGGTGAGGTCGTGGCCGGCCATCCGCTCGACCACCTGGGTGCGGAACTGCGAGACGTCGCCGCCCGAGATGACGCAGACGGGCACGCGGGCGAGGAGGTCCGCGAGCGCGCGGACCATCGGGTCCGGCAGGGGCTGCTTCGACGGCGCGAGCGTGTCGTCGAGGTCGAAGGCCACGAGGGCTGGCATGGGCACGGCGGCTCCCGGGGTCGGTGGCGGAGCCTCGATCGTAGGCTCGCTGCCCGGGTCTGTCGGGAGCGGTTGTCCTGCACCACGTCGGTGCCGATGGCCTCCGCAGCCCCGGGGCGAACCGGGCCGGTCAGCCCGCGAGGCCGAGGAAGGCGAGCAGTGCCCGGTTCAGCCGCACGAGCTCGTCGTCGGGCAGCCGTCCCACCCGCTCGCGCACGCCTGCACGCGGCACGGTGGTGACCTTGTCGACCATGATCCAGCTGGACCGAGCGATGCCGACGGCGGGGTCCACAGGAATCCTCAGCAACGGGGCGTCGACAGCGCTGGTGGTCATCGGGCAGACCGTCACGGACCCGGTCGCATCGAAGCGGTCGTCCTGGACGATCACCACGGGCCGTGGCTTTCCGGAGTAGCTGCCCCGCGCAGCAGCGGTCCATATCTCGCCGCGTCTCACTCGCCCTCGTCCTCGTCGCCCCACTCCACCGATATGGCGTCGACGAAGGCCTGGTCGTCGCTCTCGTGTGCGCTGCCGGCCACGAGAGTCGACTGGCGATGCGCCTCCGCCACGAACTCGGGTGCGCGCACGTCCGGCACCCAGATCTGCACCGGTCGCAGCCCCTGGTCACGGAGACGCTGGCGATACGCCTGGACCCTCTCGCGCGTGCTCGCCATGCACCGATGTTACATGTCACGCACTCTCGCGAGCAACGGTTCGGCAGAGCGACGACGGAATCTCGGCGTCGTCGAATCCGCACCCATCCGATCGCCCACCGGCTCCGAACCCTGCGTGTCCGACCGACGGATCACGAAGGAGCTCATCATGCGAACGACGAAGTTCTTGGCAGCACCGGCCCTGGCGCTCGGTGCCCTGACCCTGGCGGCCGGCCCGGCGCTGGCGCACGGCCACGACGACGGGCACGACGACGGCGGTCACGACGGCGGCAGCCACGCCGAAGGCACCTGGTCCGGCCAGGCCCACCTGGGAGAGCTCAACAACAGCGGGACGACCGGCGACTTCTGGCTCGAGCTCGACGGCCACGAGGCGACCGTGTCGATGAACGTCTCCGGTGCGGCCGAGACGTTCATGGACGCACCGTTCCCGCACGCGCAGCACATCCACATCGGCGCGGAGGGGACCTGCCCCGGGCCGGAGGCCGACATGAACGGCGACGACGCGGTCAACGTCGAGGAGGGCCACCCCTTCTACGGCATGATCGCCACCTCGCTGACCACCGAGGGCGACACGAGCCCTGACTCCGGCCTGGCCGTCGACCGCTTCCCGGGCGGCTCGGCCTACACGTACGAGCGGACCCTCGAGCTCGACGACGACACCGTGGCGGCCCTCGCGGACGGCACCGCCGTCGTGGTCGTCCACGGCGTCGACCCCGCGAACCTGTCCGACGCCGCGGCCGGCGCGCAGAGCGAGCTCGACCCGTCGCTGCCCCTGGCCGCGACGCTGCCGGCGGCCTGCGGACCGGTGACGGTCTCGCAGGTGGGCGAGATGCCGCACGGCGGCGCCGACACCGGCTCGCCGGTGCAGCAGTCGGACGACGGCACCGCGCTCGCGGTCGGCGCCGGCGTGCTCGGGGTCGGCATCCTCGGCGGCGGAGCCTGGGCGCACAAGCGTCGCGCCGCCACGGCCTGACGGGTCGGGAGCACCCCGTGATGCCTCGCATCCACGGTCGCCGCGCGGGCCTCACGGCCGGCGCGGCGGCCGTGCTCCTGGTCCTCGGCGCCTGCTCGGGGACCGACGAGCCCGACTACGCCGACCCGGTCGGCCCCTCGGCGTCGAGCACTCCTGACGGGGATCGCGGGTCGACCACCCCGAACGGGGAGCAGGTCCCACCGTCGGACGGCGCGGCCCCCGACGCGCCCACGGACGGCCCGGGGCCTGCTCCCTCCCCCGGTGACGGGTCCAGTTCTCCGACCGACGCGCCCGCTCCGCAGGAGGACGGCGCGCAGGAGGCGGAGGAGGTACCCGTCGCCGATGCCATGCCCGCCTCGGAGCCGGCCCGGATCGAGATCCCGAGCCTCGGCGTCTCCTCGGAGGTCATGGACCTCGGTCGCCAGGAGAACGGGGTCATCGAGGTTCCGCCGTACAACCTCGGGTCGCCGGCCGGCTGGTACGTCCACTCGCCGACCCCCGGGGAGGCCGGTCCGTCCGTCGTCCTCGGGCACCGCAACGGCAGCGAGGGCGGGCCCGGGATCTTCGCCGACCTGCCCCGGACCGAGGTCGGAGACACCGTGGAGGTCACGCGGGAGGACGGCTCGGTGGCGACCTTCACCATCTACCGGACCGAGCAGTTCTACCAGCAGGAGTTCCCCACGCTGGACGTCTACGGGAACACGGCGGGGCCCGAGATCCGCCTCATCACGTGCGACGGGCTCAACCCGGAGACCGGGCAGCTGGAGGACAACTTCATCGTCTACGCCGCCCTGGACGCCTGACGGGACCGGCCCCGCACCGGGGACCGGCCCCGCACCGGGGGCCGGCCCCTTCCCGGAGGCCGGTCCGCGGGTCAGCCCTTGGCGTCGGCGATCACGCGCACGACCGCGGCCACGGCCTCGGCGGCGTCGGCGCCGGTAGCCGCCACGGTGAGCTCGGTGCCCGGCTTGACGTTCTTCGCCATGAGGGCGAGCACGCTGCGGGCGTCGGCACCGTCGATCGTCACTGCCGCCTCGTACTTGGCCGCCGTCGTGGCGACGGCCGCGGCCGGCCGGGCGTGCAGGCCCATCGGGTCCTCGATGACGACGGTCTCCCGGACAGCGTCGGCGGCCGCGGCGTCGCCTGCTCCGGGGGAGGTACCGCCCTCCGCCGCGGTCGCGTCCGGCTCGCCCTCCGCCGCCGCACCCTCGGCGCCGTCGACGAGGCTGCGCCCGGCCGCCGCGACCGCGCCGGCGACCGCCGTCAGGTCCCCGCCACCCTGCGCCTCGACCGCCGCGGCGACGACCCCCTCCACGAGCGGACCGGTCGCGTGGCGTGCCGGCTCGTCGTCGTGCAGCTCGAGGACCGAGTCGATCGTCATCGCCGCCGACCCGAGGTCCGCGACGAGCACCACGCCGGACACCTCGTCCTCGGCGAGCAGGTCGGTCAGGGCCGTCTCCAGGGCGTCGAAGCTCGTCCCGATCCGGCCGTCGTCGGTGCCGCCGACGCCGACGATCCGCACGTCGGGCGCCATCTGCGCCGCGAGCTCGACCAGCCCGTCCGCGAGCGCCCGCGAGTGGGACACCGCGACGAGCCCGACCCTGGACATCAGTTCCCCTGGGCCGCGGCGGCGTCGGCGGCCGCGCGCAGGAGGAGCGCGGTCGAGCGGGCGCCCGGGTCCATGTGGCCGGCGGAGCGCTCACCGAGGTAGGAGGCGCGCCCCTTGGTGGCCACGAGCGGGACGGTGGCCTCGGCGCCCTCCTGGGCGGCGGTGGCGGCGGCCTCGAGCGCGGCGGTGGCGTCCCCGCCGTCGGACTGCACCCTCTTCGCCGCCTCGAGGGCGGGGGCGAGGGCGTCGACCATCGTCTTCTCCCCCGGCGTCGCGCGGCCGCGGGCCTTGACACCCTCGAGGGCGGCCTCGAGGAACGCGGCCACGCCGGCGGCGTCGACCTCCTCGCCGATCTGCTTGGCGCCCCGCAGAAACGCGGTGCCGTAGAGCGGGCCCGCCGCTCCCCCGACGACGGACATCAGCGTGCTGGCCACGCCCTTGAGGACGTCCGGGACCGTCGCGGGTGCGGAGGTCTCGAAGCGCGGCGCGATCGCGGAGAAGCCCCGGTCGAGGTTCTCGCCGTGGTCGGCGTCGCCGATCGCTCGGTCGAGGTCGATGAGCTCGATGCGGTGCTCGGCGACGGTCGCCGTCATCCTGCTCACCCAGTCCAGCGCCCAGTCCCTGCCCAGCGTGCTCATGTCTCTCCTCAGGTCGTTCTCGGTGTGCGTGCGTCGGTCGGTGGGCGTCCGTCAGCCCTGGGTCCAGGCGACGGTCCGGGCGGGGGCGTCGTACAGGGCGAGCAGCTCGTCGTCGACCTTGAGCACGGTGACCGAGGCACCCGCCATGTCGAGGCTGGTCACATAGCTGCCGACCTTCGAACGGACGACCTCGACGCCCTTCTCCTCCAGCCGTGCGCGGGCCCGACCGTAGATGAGGTACAGCTCGGAGTCCGGCGTCGCGCCCATGCCGTTGACGAGGAGGACGACCTTCTCGCCGCCGGCGAGCCCCAGGTCCTCGATCACCGGGTCGGTGAGCTGGTCGGTGAGCTCGTCGGAGGTCGTCATCGGGATGCGGCGGCGGCCGGGCTCGCCGTGGATGCCGATGCCGATCTCGACCTCGTCGTCGCCCAGGTCGAACGAGTGCTCGCCCGTGCTCGGCGAGACGGGCGAGTCGAGCGCGAGGCCCATCGACCGCACGTTGTCGGCGGCGCGCTGCGCGAGTGCGGTGACGCCCGCGAGGTCGTCCCCGCGCGCGGCGGCGGCCCCGGCGATCTTCTCCACGAGGATCGTGCCGGCCACGCCGCGCCGGCCTGCGGTGAAGGTGGAGTCCTCCACCGCGACATCGTCGTTGACCAGGACGGTCGTGATCTCGACGTCGTCCGCGAGCTCGGCGGCGGTCTCGAAGTTGAGCACGTCGCCCGTGTAGTTCTTGACGATGTGCAGGACGCCGGCGCCGGAGTCGACCGCACGGCTCGCCGCCTCGATCGGGTCCGGCGAGGGCGAGGTGAAGACGGGACCGGGGACGGCGGCGTCGAGCATGCCCTCCCCCACGAACCCGGCATGCATCGGCTCGTGGCCGGAGCCGCCGCCGGAGATCACGCCGACGCGCCCGGCCACCGGGGCGTCGTTGCGCACGACGTACAGGGGGTCGGCGTTGACCCCGAGGATGTCGGAGTGGGCGAGGCCGAACGCGCGGACGGACTCGTCGACGAAGCGGGCCGGGTCGTTGAGGAACTTCTTCATGACATCTCCCTCGATGGCTGGTGGGCACCATCCTGCCGCCTCGCGCGGGCGGCGTCACTCCCTCCCGCCGGCGGTGGACGGATTCTCAGCCTCGGGTGTGCCCGGTGACCTCGCGGGCGCGGCCGGCGAGCACGACGGACCCGACGACGAGGACCGCGGTCCGCGTGACGAGCTCCGTCTGGTCGGCCTCGGCGAGGGTGGCGGCGCGGTCGATGGCCTCGTCGAGGCGGGGCACGAGGTGGACGCGCTCCTCGCCGAACACCTCGCGGGCGACCTCGGCGAGCTCCTCGGCGGGCATCGCGCGGTCGGTGCCCGCGTCGGTGATGACGACCTCCTCCAGGAGGGGCTCGAGCTCGCCGAGCATCGCCTCGGCCTCCTTGTCGTACATCACGCCCACGACGCCGACGACGTGCTCGAGGTCGAACGCCTCGGCCAGGCCCTCGCGCAGGGCCTCGATGCCGGCGGGGTTGTGCGCGGCGTCGACGATGACCAGCGGCGAGGCGCGGACCACCTCGAGGCGGCCCGGCGAGGTGACGCCCGCGAAGGCCTGCTCGACGACGTCGCCGGCGAGCGCCGCCCCGCCGAAGAACTGCTCGACGGCGGCCAGCGCCAGGAGCGCGTTGCGGGCCTGGTGGGCGCCGTGCAGCGGGAGGTGGATCCCCTCGTAGACGCCGGCGGGAGTGCGCAGGGTGAGGACCTGGCCGCCGACGGCGGTCTCCCGGTCGACGACCTCGAGCTCGACGTCCTCGCGGACGAGCCGGGCGCCGGCGGTGGCCGCGGCGGACAGGACGATGCCCTCGACCTCCTCGTGCTGGCGGGCGACGACGACGGTCGCACCCTCCTCGATGATGCCGACCTTCTCGTTGGCGATGTCGGTGAGGGTGGAGCCGAGCCAGCGCATGTGGTCGCGCTCGATGGTGGTGAGGACGGCGACCTGGCCGCGCGCGACGTTGGTGGCGTCCCAGGTACCGCCCAGGCCGACCTCGACGACCGCCACGTCGACGGGGGTGTCCGCGAAGGCCGCGTAGCCCAGGACGGTGAGGAGCTCGAAGAAGCTGAGGCGGGCGCCGCCGTCGGCGACGTTCCGCTCGTCGATGAGATCGAGGTACGGGGCGACGTCGTGGTACGCGGTGAGGAAGTCCGGCGTCGAGATGGGGGCGCCGTCCAGCGCGATGCGCTCGCGCACCGAGTGCAGGTGGGGGGACGTGAACCGGCCGGTGCGCAGGCCTCGCTCGCGAAGCAGCGCCTCGATCATGCGAGCGGTCGAGGACTTGCCGTTGGTGCCGGTGATGTGGATGACCGGGTAGGAGTCCTGCGGGTTCCCGAGGAGGTCGAGAGCCTCACGGACACGATCCAGGCTCGGCTGCGGGGCGTGCTCGGGGGCGCGGGCGACGATCTGCGCGGCGAGCTCGGCGAGCGCCGCCTCCTCCTCGGGGGTGCCCTCGCCGGTGGGGTTCTCCGACGACGCCGGGCCGCCGGTCGGGTCGTCGGCGCCCGCGTCGTCGGTGCCCGCGTAGGGGGCGTGCGGGTCGTCGTCGGGGCGATGGGCGTCGTCGGGGTCGATGCGCTCGTCGTCGCTGACGAACAGCTCGTCGTAGTCGTCGTCGAAGTCGGCGTCCCGACCGGCCTCGCCGGCGACCTCCCGGACGACGTCGTCGTCGGGTCCGCCGAACAGGCCGGAGCGCAGGACGACCTGGAGGTCGGCCTCGCGCTCGTCGTCCTCCGCCCGGGCCTCGGCCAGGCGTTCGGCCAGCTCGGGGTCGGCCTCGTCCTCCGCCGCGGCGACGGCCTCGTCGATCGTCGGGAAGGACTCGCTGATCGCGGGCTCGTCGTCGCGCATGTCGTCGCGCGCGTCGTCGTCAGGCCGCTCGTTACCGCCGGGAGTCGTCACCGTCCGATCCTCCCACGCGCCGGGGGCTCGACACCCGGCGGGCGGGCGCGGGCGGTCGGGTCCGGGCGGTCGCTGTCAGTCCAGCGGCAGCTTGTAGCCCTCGTGGGTGGCCCGGTAGCCGAGCCGCTCGTAGAACCGGTGCGCATCCGCGCGCGACCTGTCGCTCGTCAGCTGGACGAAGCGGGCGCCCCGGCTGCGGCCGTAGGCGTGGGCCCAGTCGAACATCGCCCCGCCGAGGCCGGAGCCGCGGGTCGTGGCCGCCACCCGCACGGCCTCGATCTGGAGGCGGAGCGCGCCGCCGCGCGAGAGGCTCGGCAGGAGCGTGAGCTGCATGACGCCGACGACCCGCCCCTGAGAGTCACGCGCGCACGCGAGGTAGTGGCTCGGGTCGCGATCAATCGCCTCGAACGCGCGCTCGTAGGCGGCGAGGTCGTGGTCCTCGCGCTGGGCGCCGAGCACGTCGTCCCGGAGCAGGTCGACGATCGCCGGGACGTCCTCCGCCCTCGCCCGGTCGACCCGGTAGGTCACCCCGCCGGCCTCGAGCACGCCGTCGGGCGTCACCGCTGCTGGGCTCTGGGGTCCTCCGGAGGTGCACACGCACCGATGCTGCCACGCGCGCCCCACCCCTTGTCCGGATTCCCGTCGCGTGCTGCAGGAGTTCTTCCGCGGCGCGATGAGCTCGCTCCGGCCCCGACTGACCCTGCATCGGGTGATCGACGGTGGGCGGGCGATCGCCATGGAGATGACCGAGCGGTGGACGCATGACGACCAGGAAAGGACGGCCGCGCTCGTGGCCGTCCTCGACATTGCCGACGGTCGCATCTCGGGGGCGAAGATCTACCGCGAGGGGTCGGCCGAGCCCTGATCGCCCCCGCCGCCGTTCGTGTCACATCTGGATGGACCCGCGACGACGTCCGCGCTCTCGTTGTCGAGGACTCGTGCGTACTCAGACCCTGACGGGGTCCTCTCCATCACCTCGTGGTCGATCATCTCGCGTCGCAGTCGCGCCGTATCGTCTGCGAACGCTGTCAGACGCTCGCTCAGCTCCCGCTCCGGGAGCACCTCGCCCTCGCCGATCGTCCTTCTCGCGAGGAGGTGGAGCAGTGCGCGACGCTCGTCGAGATCGGTGGGGTAGCGATCGATGCGACCTTCGCCGTCGAGGAATCTCTCGGGGCCTTGCGGTCGGTCGGGAGCACCGGCTGCTAGCGCATCGGCGAACACGTCACCGCAGGCCACGAGAGTGCCGGCCTCCTCACGAACGAGACCGGATCGCAGGAGGGCATCGATCGTGCGCCGCCGCCGTGTCGGACCGAGGTCGGAACCGATCACCTCCGCCGACTCGCCGACCACGATCTGTGAGAACACGAGTCGGCAGTGCGGATTCGCAAGTGCCGCGATGAGTGGCCGCCAGTCCGCGTGCTGAGGCGATGCGCGCATGCCACCAGGCTAGGTGGACCTTTCACGGCGAGCCCGCACATTCCGCTCGGGCCTTCGCGGTCCGCGGGCGGGCTCAGCGACCGATGACGAGCAGCGCCTGGTCGCCGTCGCGGATCTCCGCCCACGGCACGTCCTCGATGTCGAGCGTGACGCGCAGCCGCTCGTCGTCGGCCCCGACGGCGTCGTAGGCGTACCGGGTGTTGGTGAGCTCGACGGTCTCGGTGCGGGCGGTGGTCAGCCACGGGTGACGCCGGCGCAGCGCGATGAGGTCCTGGTGGACGCGGAGCATCGTCTGCTGCTGCGGGTCGAGCCCGTCCGGCTCCGGCGGGTCCGGCGGGAAGATCGGGCGGACCGCGTCGTCGCCACCGAGCCGCTCCTCCTTGACGCCCTCCCAGCCGTACTCGTCGCCGCCGTAGACCGACGGGATGCCGCCGACCGTCAGCAGGACGACCGCGGCGAGCGCCGCCTTGTCGGCCCCGACCTGGCTGGCGATGCGCGTGGTGTCGTGGTTACCGACGAACGTCTGGGGCACGAAGGCCTCGAGGAACTCGTCGTGCCGCTGCAGCGTCCAGTCGAGCTCGAAGAAGTTGCCCTCCTTCAGCGAGCTCCAGGTCGCCTTCCACAGCTCGTACTGGGTGACGGAGTCGATCGTGCCGTCGACGACGAAGCCCGCGTAGTCGCCGTGGATGACCTCCCCGAGGAACCAGGTGTCCGGGAACTCCTCGCGCACGCGCGGCAGCACGCGTGCCCACAGCTCCGTGGGCACCGAGTAGGCGGCGTCGAGTCGCCAGCCGTCGACCCCGCGGGCGAGCCAGTGGGTCATCACCTCGACGAGCAGGTCCTCCACCGCCGAGCTGCCGTGGTTGAGCGCGACGAGCGAGCCGTGCCCCTCGAAGTTCTCGGCCACCGGCTCGTCCCCGGAGAAGTCGATGCGGAACATCTCCGCCTCGGCCGAGCCCTCGTCCGCCTCGAGCGCCGTCGTGTACAGCGGGTGGGTAGCGCCGACGTGGTTGAAGACGCCGTCGAGGAGGACCCGGATCCCGCGCGAGCGGCACTCGGCCACCAGGTGGTCGAGGTCGTCGTCGTCGCCGAGGCGGGGGTCGATGCGGAAGAAGTCGGTCGTGTCGTAGCCGTGCGTCTCGGACTCGAAGATCGGGCCGAGCAGCAGGCCGTTGGCCCCGAGCTCGACGACGTGGTCGAGCCACTCGGTGAGGTGCCGCAGGCGGTGGACCGGCTCGGCCTCGACGGCGGCGCGCTCCTCCTCGGTCGGCCGCACCGGGGCGCCGGTGAACCCGAGCGGGTAGACGTGCCACCAGATCGCTTGCTCGCTCCAGTCGCTCATGGGGCCACTCTTCCGTCAATCCGGCGAACATGCGACCAGGTAGCACAGTTGCGCGGTCGGTCGGCCCGACGACGGCGCACCAGGCGGCATGATGGTTCCGGTGCGACGACAGGAGGGTCCATGGCCGACGTGGCCGAGCAGGTCGAGGCCGAGCTGGTCGCCGTCATCACGGCGGTGCACGACGGCGAACCCCTGGCCCTGACCACCGAGGACGGGCGGCGTCTGCCGTCGGGACCGCTGCAGACCGAGCACCGGTCGATGCAGGCCGGGATGCGCTCATGGGTGACCCGGCAGACCGGTCACGACCTCGGGTACGTCGAGCAGCTCTACACGTTCGCCGACCGGCGGCGCGCGCCCCACCCGGCTCTGGAGATCTCCTACCTCGGGCTCACCACCGTCGGCTCGCCCACGGACTCGTGGGTGAGCTGGCTGGAGTACTTCCCCTGGGAGGACCGCCGCTCGGGCGCCGACCTGGTCGAGGCCCGACTCGCGCCGGACCTGAGCCGGTGGGCGGACGAGCCGCCGGACCGGGACCTGACCGAGCGACGGCGCCTGCGGTGCGCCGTCACCTTCGGCCTGGAGGGCCAGCCGTGGCTGCCGGGCATGGCGCTGCAGCGCTACGAGCTGCTCTACGAGGCGGGGCTCGTCCCCGAGGCCGGTGCGAGCGCCGATCCCGCGGTCACCGGGCGGCCGATGGACCGCGACCACCGGCGCATCCTCGCCACCGGGATCGGGCGGCTGCGCGCCAAGATCCAGTACCGGCCGGTGATCTTCGAGCTCGTCCCGGAGTCGTTCACGCTCGGCCGCCTCCAGGCCACCGTCGAGGCCGTGGCCGGGCACCACCTGCACAAGCAGAACTTCCGTCGCCTGGTCGAGCACCAGGAGCTGGTCGAGGAGACCGGGAAGGTGGACCAGTCGACCGGCGGCCGGCCGGCCAAGCTGTTCCGGTTCCGCCGCGAGGTCCTCGACGAGCGCGAGGCCGCGGGGACGAAGCTGCCGATCGTCCGCTCGCGCTGACGGCTGCGACCGGCACGGTCCGGCCTCGTGCCGGCCTGCCGCGGACCCCGGCGCTTCGTCTCCCCAGGAGGTTCGCGCCTACGCGTCGGGCCGACGAACGGTGCTCTCCGCATTGAGAGTGTCGCCGTCCCAGGTGAGGTCCGAGTCCTCGTCCACCTCGTACGCCTCGAACCGCGAGTCGGCGAGGACCGCCTCGACGAGTGTGCGGGAGCCGGCGACGATCGTCGAGTCCCAGTCGATCTCGCTCGCCACCACCCACGACCGGTCCGCAGGCCACAGCAGCTGGGGCAGCACTCCTCCGATCCCCCAGCCCGGATCACGCTCGCCGGCACTCACCCGCCTCAGGTCGGCGAGCTCGGTCAGACTCGTGCTGAACAGCAGGAAGTCCCGGCCCGGCCATTCGAGGAACGGCCCCGACACCGCCGCGCGACGGACGTCAGCGCAGACGGAATCCCTCCGCTCCGCCTCAGCTCGAGCACGCTCGGTCGCCCTCTCGACCGGGTCGGCGTCGGCCTCGACGAACACGTCGACGGCGCCGGTGCCGCGGAGCTGGCCCCACCCGTTCCAGACGCCGGCGGTCACGTCGTCGGCAGCGGCGGTGGAGAGCCGGAGATGCTCCGTCAGGGCGGCGAGCAGGTCGGGCTCGAGCATCCCCTCGACACTCGGCGAGACCTGCCAGCCGTCGGCGAAGGACAGCGCCGTCTCGTCGTCCGTGATGCGGCACCACTGCACGAGCGGGTGCATCACCCGGCCGTTGCGGGCGGCGACCTCCGCCCACGTCCACCGGGCAGCGTCGATCGCCGCGCGCTCGCCCCGCTCGTCGGCGTCCGGCGGAACCACACGGTGCGCGTCGACGGGGTGCAGGATCCGCGCGTACGTCTCGAAGCCCGTTCCCGCGGAGCCCCCGAGGCTGCCCCAGGCGCCGACGCGCTCGAGCAGCCACGCCCCACGCCCGACATCGCCCGTCAGTTCCACGCCGCGAGCGTAGCCATCTGCCGAGCCGCCCCGGCTGGTGGCCGGCCGCGCGGCGGTCGGCCCGTCCGACCCCGCCGAGCCACAGAGAACACCGCGGCACGACACGACGCCGACGCCCTTGCACCGCCCCACCTCCCTGGTTATGCTCACCGCGAGCATCATTAATGCTCACTCTGAGCATCACGAGCGGTCGCCGGCGACCAGGCAGGGAAGGCACTATGACGACGGTCAGCATCAGCACCGACGCCCTCTACGAGCGGGTCCGCGGGTCCGTGCCGCGCGTGGAGTGGGCGACGATGGAGGACGACGTCGCGGCGATCTGGCGGCTCAAGGCCGAGCGCAACGCGGTGATCCTCGCGCACAACTACCAGACCCCGGAGATCTTCCACGGGGTGTCCGACATCGTCGGGGACTCCCTCGCCCTGGCGCGCGAGGCCCAGGACGTCGACGCCGACGTGATCGTCCTGGCAGGCGTCCATTTCATGGCCGAGACGGCGAAGCTGCTCAACCCGTCCCGGACCGTGCTCGTGCCCGACCTGCGCGCCGGCTGCTCGCTGGCCGAGTCCATCACCGCCGCCGACGTGCGCGGCCTGCGCGCCCAGCACCCGGGCGTCCCGGTCGTCACCTACGTCAACACCTCGGCCGCCGTGAAGGCCGAGTCCGACATCTGCTGCACGTCCGGCAACGCAGTGAAGGTCATCGAGTCCCTCGGCGTGGACCGGGTGATCATGATCCCCGACGAGTACCTCGCCCAGAACATCGGCCGGCAGACCGGCGTCGAGGTCATCACGTGGGCCGGCCGCTGCGAGGTGCACGAGCGGTTCACGCCCGGCGACATCGCCCAGGTCCGCCGCGACCACCCCGGCGTCGTCGTGGTCAGCCACCCGGAGTGCCCGCCCGGCGTCGTCGACGTCTCCGACATGTCCGGCTCCACCGCCCAGATGATCGGCTACGTCCAGGACCGCCGGCCCCGCCAGGTCGCGCTCATCACCGAGTGCTCGATGAGCGACAACATCGCCGCCGCCTCCCCCGGCGTGGAGTTCGTCCGCCCGTGCAACCTGTGCCCGCACATGAAGCGCAACAACCTCGGCAACATCCGGGTCGCGCTGGAGGAGATGCGACACGAGGTGACGATCGACCCCGACGTCGCAGAGCGCGCCCGCGCCGCGGTCGAGCGCATGCTCGCGGTCCGGTGAACGGGCACTCCGCGATGGACCGGCCCGGCGGGATCGACCTCCCCGGTCCGCGGGACCGGCCCGCCACGACCTGCCCGACGACGAGCACCTCCCCCGTGATCGTCGGCGCGGGGCTCGCCGGCCTGCTCACGGCGCTCCGACTGGCCCCCGCCCCGTGCCTCGTCCTCAGCGCCGGACCGCTCGGCGCGGGCAGCTCGACCGGTCTCGCCCAGGGCGGGATCGCCGCGGCCGTGGCACCCGGTGACTCGGCGGCACTGCACGCCCTCGACACGCTGGCCGCCGGCGCGGGCCTCGGCGAGCGGAAGGCGATCGAGCGAGTGACGGGCGGGGCCGCCGAGGCCCTCGCCTACCTCGTGGACCTCGGCGCCGAGCTCGACCAGGACGACGACGGCGCATTGCTCCTCGGCCTGGAGGGCGCGCACAGCCGGCATCGCATCGCGCACGCGGGCGGCGACGCCACCGGGCGCGAGCTGCTGCGGGCCGCGACGGCCGCCGTGCGGCGCACGCCGTCGGTCATGGTGCTCGAGCACGCGCGGGCGGTCCGGGTCGTCGTCGACGACGGGGCGGTCCGCGGCGTCGAGGTCGCCCTGCAGGGCGAGCAGCCGGCGGTCCTGCCGACCGACCGGGTCGTGCTGGCCACCGGCGGGATCGGCGGCCTGTTCGTGCACTCGACCAACCCCTCGTCCTCGCGCGGCCAGGGCCTCGCACTCGCGGCGCGTGCCGGTGCGGTGCTGCGAGACCTGGAGATGGTGCAGTTCCACCCCACCGCCCTCGACGTCGGCCTGCGGCCCATGCCGCTGGTCAGCGAGGCGCTCCGTGGCGCCGGCGCGCGCCTGGTGGACGCCTCCGGCCGCGACCTGCCGGGTGACCCGCTCGCGTCGCGCGACGTCGTCGCCAGTCGGGTGTGGACGCACCTCGCCGACGGCGGACGCACCTTCCTCGACGCCCGCGACCTCCAGGACGTCGCCGACCACTTCCCCACCGTCACCGCCGCGTGCCGGGCGGCGGGGATCGACCCCGCCCGCGATCTGCTCCCCGTACGGCCGGCCGCGCACTACCAGATGGGCGGCGTCGCGGTCGACGGCCACGGCCGCAGCACGGTGCCGGGTCTGTGGGCCGTCGGGGAGGTCGCGAGCACCGGTCTGCACGGCGCCAACCGGCTCGCGTCGAACTCGCTCCTCGAGGCGGCGGTGTGCTCCCGCTGGGTGGCCGAGGACGTCGCGGGGGGCGCCCCTCCCACGCTCGCCCACACCACGCCCCACCTCGGGCATCGCGGGCCGGCGCAGCAACATCCCGAGGCGCTCGATCTCGCCAGGGTGCGCGACCTCGTGTCGTCCGCCGTCGGCGTCGTGCGCTATGGCCCCACCCTGACTGCCGCCCAGGACCGGCTCCGCGCGGCCCATCTCACCGATCCCGATGACGACGACACGCTCGTCGCCCTCCTGCTCGTCACCGGTGCGCTTCGGCGCGAGGAGAGCCGCGGCGCGCACCACCGCACCGACCACCCCTCCCCCGCACCGGCGGCCCACCAGGACCTCACCCTGGCCGACGCCTACCACCACGCCCTGGAACGGAGCTCCGCATGAGGCACCTGCCGACCGTCCTGATCGAACCGCTCGTCCGCGACGCCCTGCGCGAGGACCTCGGCCGCGCCGGCGACGTCACCACCGACTGGGTCGTCCCCGCCGACCGGGTCGCCACCGCGGAGCTCGTCGCGCGGGACCCGGGCGTCGTCGCAGGCACGGACCTCGTCGTCCTCGCCTTCGGCCTGCTCGACGCGCGGGTGACGGTCGACGTCGAGAGGCCCGACGGGACCGCCGTCGCTCCCGGCGACCGCGTCGCCACGGTCAGCGGTCCCGCCCGCGCGCTACTGACGGCGGAACGGGTGGCACTGAACTTCCTGGGTCACCTGTCCGGGGTGGCCACCGCGACCGCCCAGATCGCACGAGCGATCGACGGGACCGGCACGCGGGTGTGCTGTACCCGCAAGACCACGCCGGGTCTGCGGACGGTGGAGAAGCACGCCGTGGTCGCGGGCGGGGGCGTCAACCACCGCTTCGGCCTGGACGACGCGGTACTCATCAAGGACAACCACGTCGCGCTGGCCGGCGGCGTCGGCGCAGCCGTGGCCCGGGTGCGCGAGGCGGCCGGCCACCTCGTGCCGATCGAGGTGGAGGTCGACACGCTCGATCAGCTGCGCGAGCTGCTGACCACCCCGGTCGACGCCGTCCTGCTGGACAACATGACGCCCGCCCAGCTGGCGGAGGCGGTCGCGCTGGTCGACGGCCGAATGGTCACTGAGGCGTCGGGGCGGTTGACCGCCGAGACAGCGCCCGCCGTGGCCGCCAGCGGCGTGGACCTGGTGTCGGCCGGTTGGCTGACGCACTCCGCGCCGGTCCTCGACATCGGCCTGGACCTCAAGGTGTGACCCGCGCCGGGAGGCGGCGGAACCGTGAGCCCCCGCAGCTCAGCCAGCCTCCGGCGCCCGCACCACCCCCCGGCGCCGACTGCCGGCGTCACCCGACCTTGCGCACCTGCGGCACGATCGCGTCGCCCTCCCCGGCGGACACCGTCAGCCCGATGGACAGCGTCTCGTCCATGACGAGCTGCCGATGCGCTTCGACCACCGCGACCCGCCCCGCAGGCACGGCGAGCTCCAGCGCGATCCGGTCGGACACATGCAGGCCGGCGTTCTTGCGCTCGTCCTGCACGGCGCGCACGACGTCGCGGGCGTACCCCTCGGCCTCGAGCTCGTCGTCGATGGAGGTGTCCAGCGCGACGAAGCCGCCGGCCGGGAGCACGCCCGCCGTCACGTCCTCGGAGGCCCCCTCGGCCCGGTCGACGGTCGTGGTGCGCTCGACCTGCTCGGCGCCCAGCGTCACCGGTGCGCCGGCTCCCTCGAGGCCCTCGGGGACGAGGACGCCCGGGAACGTCGCTCCGCCGTCGTCGATCTCCTGCCACTCCCCTGCCTTCGCGGCGGCGAACAGCTGGGACGTCAGCCGGCGCAGCTCCTTCGGCAGCTCGCGCGGCAGCACGGCGAGGTCGGTGCGGACCTCGAGGGCGGCGTCCTCGGGGCGGACGAGCTCGACTGCCCGCACATTGACCTCGCGGGCGATCAGCGACGCGTACGGCTCGAGGGCCGCCGGGTCGTCGACGGCCACGGTGAGGGTGCGCAGCGGCTGGCGCACCCGCAGGGACGCCGCCTTGCGCAGCGCGTGCGCGGCGGAGACGGCCTCGCGGACCTGGTCCATCGCCGCGACGATCTCAGGCGCCACGACCGACTCACCCAGGGAGGGCCAGTCCGTGAGGTGCACGGAGCGCCCGCCGGTGAGCCCCCGCCAGACCTCCTCGGTGACCATCGGCGCGAGCGGAGCCATCACGCGGGTGAGCACCTCCAGGGCCGTACGCAGCGTGTCGAACGCCCCGCGCTCCTCGGCCCAGAACCGGTCGCGTGAGGTCCGCACGTACCAGTTGGTCAGCAGGTCGAGGTGCTCACGGACGAGCTGGGTCGCCCGCGGCACGTCGTAGGCCTCGAGCGCGGCGCCCACCTCGTCGGCGAGCGTCCCCGTGCGGGCCAGCAGGTAGCGGTCCATGACGTCGAGCGCCTCGAACGCCTCCCGGTCGCCCAGGTCCACGCCGTCCGACACGTAGCCCGCCCCGCCGTCGAGCGTCCCGGCATAGAGCGCGTAGAAGTACCAGGCGTTCCACAGCGGGAGGTGCACCTGCCGGACGACCTCGCGGATGCCCTCCTCGGTCACCACGAGGTTGCCGCCGCGCAGGATCGGGGAGGCCATGAGGAACCAGCGCATCGCGTCGGCGCCGTCGCGGTCGAGGACCTCGGAGACGTCGGGGTAGTTGCGCAGGGACTTGCTCATCTTGCGGCCGTCGGAGCCGAGCACGATGCCGTGGCTCACCGAGGTGCGGAACGACGGCCGGTCGAAGATCGCGGTCGCGAGGACGTGCAGCGTGTAGAACCAGCCGCGCGTCTGCCCGATGTACTCCACGATGAAGTCGCCCGGGTAGTGGTGCTCGAACCAGTCGGCATTCTCGAACGGGTAGTGCACCTGCGCGAACGGCATCGACCCGGAGTCGAACCAGACGTCGAGGATGTCGGGGATGCGGCGCATCGTCGCCCTGCCCGACGGGTCGTCCGGGTTGGGGCGGGTGAGCTCGTCGATGAACGGGCGGTGCAGGTCGGGGTTCCCGTCCCGGTCCGTCGGCAGGCGGCCGAAGTCGGCCTCGAGCTCGGCGAGGGACCCGTAGACATCCGTGCGCGGGTACGCGGGGTCGTCGCTCACCCACACGGGGATGGGGGTGCCCCAGTAGCGGTTGCGGGAGATCGACCAGTCGCGGGCACCGGCGAGCCAGTTGCCGAAGATGCCGTCCTTGATGTGCTCCGGCACCCAGGTGATGTCCTGGTTGAGCTCGACCATGCGGTCCCGGAACTGGGTGACGCGGACGAACCAGCTGGTCACGGCCTTGTAGATGAGCGGGGTGCGGCACCGCCAGCAGTGCGGGTAGGAGTGCACGTAGGACGCGCGGCGCACGAGCAGCGCGCGCTCGGCCTCGGGCCGGCGGGCGAGCGGTCCGCTGCCGTCGCGCAGGTCGGTGAGGATCGACTTGTTGGCGTCGAAGACCTGCTGCCCCGCGTAGTCGCTCACCTCGGCGGTGAAGCGGCCACCGGCGTCGACGGGCACCACGGGTCGGATCCCGACGGCGTCGCACACCGCCATGTCGTCCTCACCGAAGGCGGGGGCGAGGTGGACGAGGCCGGTGCCGTCCTCGGTGGTGACGAAGTCGCCGAGGATGATCTGCCACGCGTGCGGACCGGGGGCGGCGTCGTCGTCGCGGCCGGTGAAGTAGTCGAAGATCGGGGCGTAGCTGCGCCCGGCGAGGTCGCGTCCCGTGAGCCGCTCGACGATCTCGGGCTCCTCGCCGAGCTCCTTGGCGTAGGCGCCGAGGAGGGCCTCGGCGAGGATGACGCGCTCGCCGGCGGCGGGGCCGTCGGCCGAGCGCACCACCACGTAGTCGATGTCCGGCCCGACGGCGATGGCCAGGTTCGAGGGCAGCGTCCACGGGGTGGTGGTCCAGATCAGGGCGAGCTCGCCGGTCTCGAGCCGCACGCCGACGGTGGCGGTCTCGTCCTGGCGGTCGGAGTAGACGTCGTCGTCCATGCGGAGCTCGTGGTTGGACAGCGGCGTCTGGTCGTTCCAGCAGTACGGCAGGACGCGGTAGCCCTCGTAGGCCAGGCCCTTGTCGTAGAGCTGCTTGAACGCCCAGATCACCGACTCCATGTAGGTGACGTCGAGGGTCTTGTAGTCGTGCTCGAAGTCGACCCAGCGGGCCATGCGGGTGACGTAGTCCTGCCACTCGCCGGTGTAGCGCAGCACGGAGTCATGGCAGGCCTTGTTGAAGGCCTCGATGCCCATCTCGTCGATCTGGGACTTGTCGGTGATGCCGAGGATCCGCTCGGCCTCGAGCTCGGCGGGCAGGCCGTGCGTGTCCCAGCCGAAGCGGCGCTCGACGCGGCGGCCGCGCTGGGTCTGGAAGCGGGCCACGAGATCCTTGACGTAGCTCGTCAGCAGGTGCCCGTAGTGGGGCAGTCCGTTGGCGAACGGCGGGCCGTCGTAGAAGACGAACTCGTTGTCCCCGTTCTCGCCCGGCTCGCGGTTGTCGATCGAGGCCTGGAACGTGTCGTCGGCACGCCAGTGCGCGAGGACGTCCTCCTCGATGCGGGGCAGGCGCGGCGAGGGGTCGACGTCGCCGTCGCGGTGGAGGGGGTAGTGGCCCTGGGTGCTCATCGCGGTCCTTCTCGTCACGGGTTGCCTGCCGTGCGAGGACGACGCTCCTTCCGCGCGTCTCCGCGCGGCCGGTGCCGCGGTACCACCCCGCTTGCCGCTCCCCCGCTCTTGCGCGGGTGCGGCCGCTCTGCTCCGGCTGTCACGGGCCTGCCCCGTCCGGGTCTACTGGGGCCCCCGCTGACGGGGAACGCCTGTTCTTCCGGAGGCTCGCCGGTGATGCCCCCACGGACGGGGCCGGGTCGATGCCTGTGCGACGAGTGTAGCGGCCCCGCAGATTCATCGAGCGTGCGGTTTCCAGGTGTCGAGTGTGCGGCTCCCGAGGTGCGATCGGGCAGCTCCCGACCTGCACGTATCTCCGCCGAGGATCGACCTACCCATGCGCGTGCGGTGCAGACCGGCCACACGAGGGCCACGGTGGTGGTATGAGTCACTCACTGAGCAGACAGGTCGTACCCGTATCGGCCGTGGCTCTCGCGCTGAGCCTCGCCGCGTGCTCGTCCGACGACGACACCGATGCCACCGAGCCCGAACCGCCGGCCACGTCGGAACCGGCGCCCGAGCCGACCGAAGAGCCGTCCGAGGAGGCCCCGACGGAGGAGGCGCCGTCAGAGGATCCGACCACCGAGGAACCGCCCGCGGAGGAGACCCCGTCCGACGAGCCGCCCGCCGAGGAGGCCCCATCCGACGACGAGGAGGACGACGGCGAGGACGCCGGGAGCGCGCACCCGACCGACGTCCCCGGCTCGGCTGAGCTGTTCGGGGCGATCGCGACCGTCCAGGCCACATACCCGGATGCCGAGGTCGTCGCCGTCTCCCACAACGACACCACCGAGTTCCCCGAGGAGCCGGAGGGCAACGGCACCGTGGTCGAGGCCGTCAGCGGTGACCAGCTGCTGACGATCACGCTCGACCCGTCGGGTGCAGTCGTCGACGAGACCTCGGCGCCGGCCGACGCGGAGATCCTCGGTCACCTCGACGTCGCGACGCTGACCATCGACGACGCCATCGACCTCGCGATCGAGGAGACCAGCCTCGGTGGCGGCGAGTTCATCCTGCACAGCCTGTCCCTGACGGAGGTGTGGGAGGGCGACGCGGCGTGGAACTTCCTGTTCTACGGCGCCCACGACTTCTCAGTCGTCTACGACGCCGTCACCGGGGAGAACGTCAGCCCGGTGGGATGACAGGCACCGACGTCGGCCGGCCGCCCGCATTCGTTCGAGTCCGACAAGGGGAGGGCTTCCCGGGGCAGTGCTCCCCTCGTCCGCCCCGGCAGATCGCACTGCGGCACGGCTACGGTCGCGACATGTCCCCCCACCGCACCACCTGGTCCCTCGCCGCCGTGGCCGGCATCGCACTGACGCTGGGCGCCTGCGCCGGCGACCCGATCCCGCCCTCCGGCACCCCCACCGGACCGGCCGGACCCACCGAGGTGCCGTCGGACCCCTGCCCGGCCTGGCCGGAGTGCGACACCATGCCCGCACCGCCGGTCGACCTCCCGACGACCGACGACGGGCTCGGGCTGCCCGACCGTGCGTTCGACACCGTCGATCGTGCGCTGCGCGACGCAGACGACCAGAGCCCGACGCTGAGCATCGCCGACATCGCAACTCTCGAGGAGCTCTCCCTCGGCGAGACCGGGCAACGGATCGCCTGGGTGGTCGAGCACTCGACGATCGCGGGTACGGAGGACCACGGCACGACCGACGGTACCGAGGGCCGGTTCGATCAGGACGTGTGGCAGGTCTACACGGCCGATGCCGACGAGGTGAGCATCGTCAGCTGGCCGGCCCCGCTCGACCCTGACCCGCACGCCTGGGAGCCGCTCGAGGTCGAGACATTCGGCAACGAGGAGCTGGATACCGGCGCCGAGGACCAGCTGGCCGCCCACGAGGTAGGACTGACGGATACAGCGGCGGCAGCGGTGACCGCACGCCCGGGCAGCGTCCTCATCGTCGCCACGACGGACGACGTGTCGGCCCGCTCGCTCCTCGCGGTAGGGATCCTCCAGGACGACGGGACCGCGTTGCGGGTGACCGTCGACGCCGCCACCGGTGAGGTGCTCAACGCGGTGCCGGTCGGCAACGGTGCCTCGGACGGCGGGTCCCGGGGCGACCGCGGCGAGACCGAGGAGCCCGACGAGGGCGGCACCACCACCTGACGGGTGGTTCCGGCTCAGGAACCGACCGCGGTGAGGTAGGCGAGCACCGCGCGCACACGGCGGTTCTCCTCGTTCGCCGCCAGCCCCAGCCCGCTGAACACGTTGGCCACGTGCTTGGCCACCGCCCCGTTCGACAGCACCAGCCGCTCGGCGATCTGGGAGTTGCTCAGCCCCGAGGCCATGAGCTCGAGCACCTCCCGCTCTCGGACGGTCAGCGCGTCGACGGCGGTGCGACGGCCTGCCACGAGACGCGAGACGACGTCGGGGTCCGCCACCACTCCCCCGGCCGCCACGATGCCGAGCGAACGCATGAAGTCCGCCACCCGCGCCACCCGCTCCTTGAGCAGATAGCCCAACCCGCCGACGTCGGGCCGGGACGAGGCCGCGGCCGCCGGGTCCGACAGCGGCGCGAACAGCTCTGCCGCGTACGCCGGGGCCGCGTACTGGGACAGCACGAGGATCCCGATCTCCGGGTGCGCGGCGCGGATCCGGGCTGCGGCGCGCAGGCCGTCCTCGCCGTCGCCGGGCGGCATCCGCACGTCGGTGACGACGACGTCGATCGCCTCCCCGCCGCCCGCCACCTTCTCGACGACGGCCTCGAGCTCGGGCGCCGACGCCGCCTGCGCCACCACCTCGTGCCCCTGCCGCTCGAGCAGCCCGACCAGGCCCTCCCGCAGCAGCGCCGCGTCGTCCGCCACCACCAGTCTCACGGCCGACCTCCCAGCTCGACGACGACGGCGGCGTCCCCCTGGTCGAGCAGCAGGGGGACGTGGGCGGCGACGATCGTCGGCCCGCCGGAGGGGCTGGAGACCTCGAGCCCGCTCCCGACGGCGGCGAGCCGCTCGGCCATCCCGGCCAGCCCGCGACCGGGCACGATCTCGGCCCCGCCGGGACCGTCGTCGACGATCGAGACGTGCAGGGCGTCGTCGACGACGAGCAGCACCGTCACCGACGCCTCCGGCGCGTACTTCGCCACGTTGGTCAGCGCCTCGCTGATGACGAAGTAGGCCACCGCCGCCACGCCCTCCGGGAGCGCGGGCAGTGCGTGCGGGACCTGGACGGTCACGGGCACGACGGCGCGCTCGCCGAGCTCGCGGACGGCTGCCTCGAGACCACGGTCGGACAGCACGGTGGGGTGGATGCCGGAGACGGTCTCGCGCAGGGCGGCGAGCGCCCGGTCGGCGTCGTCCTGCGCGGCAGCCAGCAGCTGGGACACGTTCGCGAGGCGGTCAGGGCCGGGCGGGACGGCGTCGTCGTCGGGGGCGTGGACGGGATCCGAGGTGGCGCCGGTGTGCTGCTCGACGAGCATCGCGGCCTCCCCCAGCTTCATGCCGGCGGTGACGAGGTGCTGCTGGGCGCCGTCGTGCAGGTCACGTTCGATGCGGCGGCGCTCGAGCTCGAAGGCGGCGACGATCTCCCGGCGCGAGGTGCGCAGGTCGGCGACGCGCTGCGCCCACTCCGGCACGTCCGCGACGTCCTCGGCGAACGGCTTGCGCCGCTCGAGGGCGAGCAGCGCACCGACCAGCACACCGAGGCAGGCCAACCCGAGCACGGCCCCGTAGGCCCACCACGAACCGGCGCTCAAGCTGGCGAGGACGGCACCGAGCAGGACGACCCCGCCGACCAGCCCGACGGCCACCTGGAGCCAGAACAGGCGGCGCGCACCGCGCTCGGGCCTGCTCAGGGACGACATCCCGCTACCGTACCGAGGCACGGCCGATCCGCCCCGAGTGCCGCCGCCCGCTCGGCGGTGGTGCCAGCACCACCCCAGGTCGGCACCGGGCACCATGGGAAAGCGACCCGGCACGCAGTGAGGTGGAGGCATGACACAGAACAACGGCCCAGCGTCCCTGCTCGCCACCGACCTCACCACCACGTACGGGCAGGTCCGCGCCCTGGCCGGCGTCAGCCTCGCCGTCCCGGCCGGCCAGACCCTCGCCGTCATGGGCCCCTCCGGCTCCGGCAAGACCACCCTCCTGCACTGCCTCGCCGGCATCCGCGTGCCGGACTCCGGCGAGGTGCGCCTCGGCGACGTGCCGGTATCCGCGCTGGGCGACACCGCCCGGTCCCGGCTGCGGCGCGAACGGCTCGGCTTCGTCTTCCAGGACGGACAGCTCGTCCCCGAGCTCTCCGCCCGCGAGAACGTCGCGCTCCCCCTCCTCCTGGGCGGCACGCGCAGGGGCGAGGCGCTCAGGACGGCCGACGGCTGGCTCGAGCGGCTCGGCGTCGGGCAGGCGGCAGGGCGGCGTCCCGGCGAGATGTCCGGCGGGCAGGCGCAGCGGGTGGCCGTGGCGCGAGCGATGGTCCACGGCCCGTCGGTCGTGTTCGCCGACGAGCCCACCGGTGCGCTGGACCAGGCCACCGGCCACGAGGTCATGCAGGTGCTCACCACCACGACCCGGATGTCCGGCGCCACGCTCGTGGTCGTCACGCACGACACCCAGGTCGCGTCCTGGTGCGAGCGGCTCGTCGAGCTGCGCGACGCCATGATCCACGCCGACCGGAAGCTGGAGGCCGCGCGATGAACCAGGTCCTCTCCCTCGCTCCCCGGCTGGCCGTGGCACGCATGCGCGGCGCGCGGGCCGGCGCCACGCTCGACGTGCTCGCCGTCGTCACGTTCGCGGTCAGCTCGTTCCTCGCGCTCACCGTGGTGGGCGGCACGTGGATGTTCATCACCCGCTTCCAGGAGGCGCCGCAGTCCGTCCTCACCGCCATGGCGCTCGATCCCGAGTGGGCCGACAACCAGCTGCAGGTGTACGTGGTGCTCGCCGCGATCGCCTGCGCGCTGCTGGTGCTGCCGGTCCTCGGCCTCGGCGCCGCCGCCGCCCGGCTCGGCGCGCGCGGCCGCTCCCGCCGGCTGGCCTCGATGCGGCTCGTCGGCATGACCGGGGGCGAGGTCGTGTCCCTGTCCGTGCTCGAGACCCTCGTCCAGGCCGCGGCCGGCACGATCGTCGGTGGCGCGCTGTGGCTGCTGTCCCTTCCCCTGTGGCAGGCCGTGTCCTTCCAGGGCGTTCCTATCGGCGCCACGGAGATGCTCGTGCCGCTCTGGCTCGGCCTCGCCACGGTCGCCGGTCTGCTCGCTCTCGCCGCGCTGTCCACGGTGGTCGGACTGCAGCGCGTGCGGATCAGCCCCCTCGGCGTGGCCGCCCAGCAGGTGCCCCCGCGGCTCAAGGCCTGGCGGCTCGTCATCATGGTCGCGGCCGTGCTCGCGTTCGCGCTGGTGTCCCAGTCGTTCGGGGACGCCGTCGCGGCCTCGGAGCTGTTCGGCTACGCGTTCCTCGTCGGGATGATGCTCGTGGTCATCGGCGCCCTCAACCTCGTGGGCCCGTGGGTGCTCCAGCTCGTGGCCCGGCCGCTCGCCCGCACCTCCTCGGTGCCGCGGCTGCTCGCCGCGCGCCGCATCGTCGACGACCCGCGGGCCGCGTGGCGCAACGTCTCGAGCGTGGCGCTGCTCGGCATGATCGCCGCGTTCGCGGCACTGCTGCCCTCGGACGCCGACTCCCTCGGCGCGGACCGCGCGAGCCTCATCATGGCCACCGACATGCGCACGGGCGTGGTCATCACGCTCGCCGTGGGGCTCGTCGTCGCCGCGACGTCGACGCTCGTCAACCAGGCGTCCACCGTGGTCGACCGGGCCGAGGAGTCGGTCGCCATGGACCGCGCGGGGACGCCCCGGCCGGTGTTCGCGGCGCTGCGCCGGCACCAGGTCCTCGTGCCGCTCGTGGTCACGCTCGCGATCTCGATCGGCGTGGGCGTGCTGCTGTCGGTGCCGTTCCTCGCCTTCTCGAGGCCGAGCGCCACCGGGATCCTCGTCGTGCTCGCCACCGTGGTGCTCGGCGTGCTGCTCACCCTGCTGTCCGCGGAGGCCTGCCGGCCGCTGCAGTCCACGGTGCTCGGGGATCAGCGCCGCCGCAACGACTGATCGCTCCCGCACCTGCCCGGTTCGCCGAGTGTGCGGTTCTTTATCGCCGAGTGTGCGGTTCGGGATCGCCGAGAGTGCGGTCGGGGCCCTCCCCGACCGCACTCTCGGCGTGGGGTCTGCTGAACAGATGAGCGACACCTGATCTGCGCACCAGCACCCTCAGTCTCGGGGTTCGGCCGACTTCCGTTCTGGGGCCGGGGGCGGGGCCGGACGGGACCGGTCGGCGATCCGCTCGGCCTCGTCGGCCACGTGAGGATGCAGCTCGCGCAGCACCGAGAGGACCTCGACGGGCAGCGGCTCCCTGGCCAGCACTGCGGACGCGACGTACATCGAGTCGTCCCGAGCGATCTCGACGAGACGGGCAAGGGACGTGGCCGGGTCCACCACTTCCTTGTGCAGACGATTCATGTGCCAGGTCTCGTCCTGCATGGCGCGATGCCTCGCGGTGGCCGCGCGGTGCGCGACGTCGTCGTGCTCGTGTCGGATCCGGTACTCGCGAGTGATCTCACCGAGCGGGGGGCCACCGGTCGGCGGGTACGCGCGCTGGGCGGAAACGAATCGACGCCACAGGTCGTCGTCGGCCCCGATCCGCCACATGTAGTTGAGGATCGCCCCACCGACGCGATTCACCGGCTGCGCCTCGATAACCTCCAGCGGCGCGTTCTTCTCGCTCGCGATCGACTCGGCCATGTCGGGGCGCGCCTCAACGAGACTGCGGAGCACGGCTTCGCTGAGACTCGGGTTCATCAGGACGGAGACGACGACGTTCATCGAGTCGGACCGGGTGAGCTCCAGGAGACGCCACTCGGGCGTCTCCCCGCTGCTCGCCTCCAGGGCATCGCGGTCACTATCGGAAATCTTCATCATCTCACCGACAGGAGTGTCGTTGCCGACGCGTAGTCATGAGTTCTCGAGGCTACCTCTCGCGGTCGCGCAGCGTGGCCGTGAGGCCGACCAGGTAGGTGGACAGCGCGGGCGGCAGCCCTGCCTCGGCGGCCTCCAGGGCCTGCCCGAGCAGGGCGTCGACCTGCTCGAGGACGGCGGCCCGCGCGCCGGTGGAGACGATGATCGTGCGCAGGACCTCTGCCCCGTCGTCATCGAGGTCGGGATCGCCCAGCAGCCGGTCGAGGTCCCTGCGCTGGTCCGGGTCCGCCCGCTGAGCCGCCAGCCGGACGTGCTCGGTGCGCTTGCCGTCGCGCAGGTCGGAGACGACGGACTTGCCCGTCGTCGCCGGCTCGCCGAACAGCCCGAGATCGTCGTCCCTCAGCTGGTAGGCCACACCGAGCGGCTCGCCCACCTCGGCGAGGACCGCTCGGACGGGCTGGTCGTCCATGCCGGCGGCCACCGCACCCAGCACGAGCGGCAGCGTGATGCTGTACGACGCCGTCTTCAGCGCCGCCACCACGAGCGGCCGGGACGTCGCGGGCTCCGCGGTCTCGGACCAGACGTCGAGCGTCTCGCCGGCGATCGCCTGCTCGAGCGCCGCCAGCGCGGCCTCCGCGAGCCGCAGCCGGACGGCCGTCGACGCAGGGGCCGAGACGAGCGCCGCGACGGCGGTGCTCATCGCGAGGTCCCCGGACAGCACGCCGGCCGCCATGCCCCGCCGCCCCGCGTCGCCCGCATCCTCGCCCGCCTCGCGGGCCGCGTCCTCCACCCGGGCGACGACACCGACGCGGCCATGGCGCACGCGGTCACCGTCGATGAGGTCGTCGTGGACGCAGAGCCCGACGTGCAGGAGCTGCTGGGCGGCCGCGACCCGGCGCAGCAGCTCCGGGTCCGTCCCGCCGAACGCGTAGTAGGCCGCGGCAACGAGCCGAGGCCGGAGGTACTTGCCGCCGTCGGCGGCGCGTGCGGCCTCGACCAGCTCGGTGAGGGCGTCCGACGCCGAGGGGCCGCCCGCCACGCCGGCCCACAGCTCGTCGGTCAGGGTGTGCGCGCCGGCCATGAACTCCTCGACGCGCGCCATCACCTCCTCGAGGCCGATGACAGTCACCGGCGAGGCCGGCGCCGTCGCGGGCGAGGCGGCGCTACCCATGGGCGGGCCGCACGCCTCGGGCACGCATCTGCTCGACCTGCAGCACCGACCACGGGCTGAAGACCATCGGCGCGGCCGCGATCGCGGTCAACATGTCGTCGATCTCGATCCACGCCCACTCCTCGACCTCGTCGGGGGCCGGCACCGGGTCGCCGACGACCTCCCCGACGAACACCGGGCAGATCTCGTTCTCGACGATCCCGTCGCTCGCGACCGCCCGGTAGCGGAAGTCCGGCAGCAGTGGCCGGACCCGCGCGACCTCGAGGCCGAGCTCGTCGCGCATCCGGCGCACAACAGCGTCCTCCGACGTCTCCCCCGGTCCGGGATGCCCGCAGCACGCGTTGGTCCACACGCCCGGCCAGGTCGTCTTGCTCAGCGCGCGGCGAGTGAGGAGCGTCCGGCCGCGCGCGTCGAGCACGTAGCAGGAGAAGGCGAGGTGCAGCGGCGTGGCGTCGGTGTGGATCTCGGCCTTCGGGGCGGTGCCGACGGGGGTCCCGTCCTCGTCGACGAGGACGACGAGCTCCTCCCCGGTCGCGCCGGCCTCCCCCGCGGTCACCCCGTTCCTCCCGCTCCCGCGCCGCCCAGGCCCTGCGCGGCGAGGACGAGGTCGCGCACGGCGGTCGCGCGGACCGACTCCACGTCGTCCGCCAGCAACGACGGGTCGGAGGTGAGCAGCATCGGGCCGTCGGCGGCACTGTCCGGCAGCCGGCCGTGCGTCCCGCGCACGAGTCGCGGGTCCAGGGGAACGGTGCTCATCGCGTACCTGAGGCCCACCTTCTTCTTCACGAGGTTGAGCCCGGCCTTGGCCTTGGCGAGCCGGTCCTCGGGGTCGAAGAACAGCTCGGCGGGGTCGTACCCGGGCTTGCGGTGGATGTCGACGCCGCGGGCGTACTCGGGCGCGCGGTCGTCGTCGAGCCAGAAGTAGTAGGTGAACCAGGCGCCGGGCTCGGCGACGGCGACGAGGTCGCCCGCGCGCTCGTGGTCGAGCCCGTAGCGGGCCTGCTCGCTTCGGTCGAGCACCTCGTCGACCCCGGCCAGCCCGCCGACGATCGCCCGCACCCGTGGGAGGTCGGCCGGGTCGGGGACGTAGACGTGGGCGACCTGATGGTCGGCGACGGCGAACGCCCGCGACGTCCACGGGTCGAGCTGCTCGCGCCGCTGTTGGACGTACACCTCGAGGAGGCCCTCGCGGCGCAGCGCCCGGTTGATGTCGACCGGCCGGTCGGCGTCCGCGATCCCGTACTCGCTCAGCGCGATGACGGAGTAGCCGAGCTCGAGCGCGTCGTCGAGCAGCGGGGCGAGCGCGGCGTCGAGGTCGGCGGCGGCCCGGTCGGCCTCGGGCGAGTCCGGGCCGAAGCGCTGCAGGTCGTAGTCCAGGTGCGGCAGGTAGGTCATCACCAGGTCCGACTCCGGCTGGCCGAACCGGCCCCGGAGCTGGCCGCGAGTGGCCTCGATGAGCCAGCGCGAGGAGACGATCGACGCGGTGGGCCCCCAGTACTGGAACAGCGGGAACTCCCCCAGCTCGCCGACGAGCTGATCGTGCAGGGCGGGCGGGCGCACGTAGGCGTCGGGGCTCTTGCGGCCGTCGGCGTGATAGATGGGCCGGGGGGTGACGGTGATGTCCGTCGTCGCGCCCATGGCGTACCACCAGCCCATGTTCGCCACCCGGAAGGCAGGTTCGGCCCGGCGGGCGGTCTCCCAGACCTTCTCGGCCTCGACGAGGCGGTTGTGCTGGCGCCACAGGAGCGGGTCGCCGAGGCCGCGGAAGTACCAGCCGTTGCCGACGATCCCGTGGTCGCGCGGCATGCGGCCGGTGAGGATCGTCGACTGCACGCTGCACGTGACGGCGGGCAGGATCGTGTCGTGCCGGACGGCCCGCCCCTGCTCGCCGAGGGCGCGCAGCCGGGGCATGTGGGCCAGGGTCTTCGGGGTGAGGCCGACGACGTCGAGAAGCAGGACGCGGTTCATCGGGCCACCTCCTTCCTCGTGCGGGGGTCGCCGGCGGGGATCATCTCCGGCGGGAGGGCGTCGGCGAGGTGCTCGGTCGCCCAGCGGAGCTCGGCGGCGATCCCACCGACGAGGCTGTCCGGCCGCAGCGCGTCCGGGAGCACGTGCCAGGTGTAGGTCTCGACGTCGAGGTGTGCCTCGTCCCCGTGCGGGGCGTCGAGCACGGCGTCGACGGCGGACGCGAGCACCTCGGTCGTGGCCCGCAGCGGCTCCGCGGGTCGTGCGTGCAGCGGGATGTGGACGTGCACGCGCCACGGGCGGTCGACCGGCCAGGCGGGGTCGGCGCGCAGGACGTCGATGAGGTCGTCGGCCGCGAGCGCCTCCCACTCGTCGGCGGGCGGACCGTCGCCGGGGCCACGCGCCTGGTCGGCGCCGCCCGGCCGCGCCCGGACCTGGTGGACGTAGCGGGCCTCGGCGAACGGCTCGAGCGCCGCCATGACGCCCGGCGCGGACGGGTCGGGCACCTCGAGCGCGACGGAGGCCTGGACCTTGACGACCCGCACCCCGGCCGCGCTCGCGGCGGCGACCGCGCCGGCGGGGTCGGCGAACGAGACCGCGAGGTGGCAGGTGTCCAGGCACAGCCCCACGTAGCCGTCCTCGATCAGCGCCGGGCGGGCGCCGAGCCAGGCGACGACGTCGGCAACGTCGTCGAGGATGCAGCCCGGTTCCGGCTCGACGGCGAGGCGGACAGTGCGTCCGGTGCTCGCCTCGAGCTCGCGCAGGTGGGCGACGAGCGCGGTGAGGTTGTCCTCGGCCTCGGCGTCGGCGGCCGCGTCCCAGCCGGTGCGCCAGCCCAGCGGCAGGGTGGAGATGCTGCCCGAGCCGCCCGCGGGCAGGAGGTCGGCGAGCGCCGTCGCGCAGTCCTTCGTGTAGGCCAGCCGCTCGGGGGTGGTCCAGTCCGGGCGGTAGACGGCGAGCTTGACGACGTCGTCGTGGAAGCCCGCGAAAGGGAACGCGTTGACGGTGCGCAGCTCGAGTCCCTCGGCCGCCAGCACATCGCGGAGCCGGTCGCGCGCCGCGGGGTCGCCGGCGAGCTCGGCGGCGGCGCCGACCGGGAGCCAGAGGCCCACGCCGAGCGTGTCGAGCCCGGCCTGGCGGCGGACCGGTCCCGCGTGGCGGCGGAGCTGGTCGATGATGCCGTCGAGGTCCTCGGCAGGGTGGACGTTGGTGCAGTAGGACAGGTCCATCAGGCCTCCCGGCGCGACTTCATGCCGCGCAGGACCGAGTTGCCCTCGAACAGGTCGGGGCCCTGCCGCTCGGGCTCGAAGCCGGGGATCGGTTCGAGCTCGAGGCGGCCGGACTGGCCGTAGAACTTGACGGGGTTGCGCCACAGGACCTTGTCGACGTCGTCCTCGCTGAAGCCGGCCTCGAGCATCGCGTGTCCGGTCTTCAGGGTCTTCAGCGGGTCGGAGCGGCCCCAGTCGGCGGCGGAGTTGACGATGATCCGGTCCAGGCCCAGGCGCTGCATGATCGCGACGACGCGGGTCTCGTCCATCTTCGTGTCGGGGTAGATGGAGAAGCCCATCCAGGCGCCAGTGTCGGCGACCATGTCGACGCACGTCTCGTTGAGGTGGTCGACGAGCACCCGCTCGACGCTCAGGCCCGACTCGGCGACGACGTCGAGGGTGCGCTGCGTGCCCGGCGCCTTGTCGCGGTGCGGGGTGTGCACGAGGGCCGGCAGCTCGAACTCGATCGCGAGCGCCAGGTGGCGGGCGAGGATGTCGTCCTCCTCCGGCGTCATCGAGTCGTATCCCGTCTCCCCGACGGCGACGACCCCGTCCTTGCCCAGGTAGCGGGGCAGGATGTCCATCACCTCGGTCAGGCGGGGGTCGCCGGCCTCCTTGGGGTTGAGCGCGATCGTGCAGTGATGCCGGATGCCGAACTGCGCGGAGCGGAAGCGCTCCCAGCCGATGAGGGAGTCGAAGTAGTCGACGAAGGACCCGACGTTGGTGCGCGGCTGGCCGAGCCAGAACGCCGGCTCGACGAGGGCCCGCACGCCCGCGGCATACATGGCCTCGTAGTCGTCGGTGGTGCGGGAGGTCATGTGGATGTGGGGGTCGAAGATGCGCATGTCACGCCTCCTGGGGGCGGTCGTCGATATGGGGCTGCTCGTGCGTCTGGGGCTGCTCGTCGATGAGGTGCAGGTCGTCGGGGACGGTGCGGCCGGCCGCGCGGCGCTCCTCGGCGAACCGGGCGGCCATCGCGGCGAGCTCGGCGTCGCGCCGGTCGTCGAGGCCGGCGACGACGCTCAGGGGGACGCCCATGAACACGAGCTTGAGGACGCCGTGGCGCCACGCGTGGGCGTCGAGGTGGGCCGCGGCCAGCGGGCCCATGGCGGCGGCGACGAGGCGGGGGTCGTTGGTGCGCAGGGCGTCGGCTGTGAGGTCGAGGCCGGTGGCGCGCCAGTCGTCGTCGAGCTCTCCGGACGCGGTCAGGGTGCCGAGACCGCGCAGGACGCCGCGGCGCTCGGAGTCGTCGCCGTGCTCGTAGAGGGCGCGGACGGTGTCCGGTCCCGCGCCGGCGTCCTTCAGCGCGCGGACGATCGTGGCGCGGGCCTCGTCGTCGGCCGTGCCGCCGAACCCGGCGGTGTCGGTGGGGTCGAGGGGCGCACGGCCGACCTTGCGGCCGGCCTCGGCGAACAGCCGGGTCGCCCGGGCGGGCTCCTCGGTGACCGCGGCGACGGCGGTGGCGGTCCACGGGTCACGGGCGGAGGCGTCTCGCGCGGCGGCCGCCCCGGTCGTGGCACCGGCCTCGACGGCGGGCGCTCCGGCCGTGCCGTCGGCTGTCGCTGCCGCCCCCGGGGCTTCGGCGGCGGCCTCCCATGCCACGAGGGACGTGCGGGCGAGCCGCGGGGCGTCGTGGGAGTGCCGGGGCAGCTCCACGGCGGCAACCCCCGCGTACCCGATCTCGCGCAGCGTCGCGATCGCGGCGATCAGGTCCAGCTCGCCGGCGCCGAGCTCGAGGTGCTCGTGGACGCCAGGGAGCATGTCGTCGACCTGCACGTTGCGCAGGAGCGTGCCGGCCGCCCGCAGCGCGCCGACCACGCCGTCCGGCTCCACCGCCACGCAGTGGCCGAGGTCGACGGTGATGCCCACGCCCTCCGGCTCACCGAGTGCGGTGCGCAGCCGGAGCGCGTCGGCGACGGTCTCCACCAGCATCCCCGGCTCGGGCTCGATCGACAGGACCACGCCGCGCTCGGCGGCGAACGGCACGAGCTCGGCAAGGCGCCCGACCATCAGGTCCCAGCCCTCGTCGGCGGTGACGTCCTCCGGCAGCACCCCGCTCCACAACGAGACGCAGTCGGCCCGCAGGACCTGTGCGATCTCCACCGCGCGCCGTAGGAAGGCCGTTCGGGCGTCGGCGTCCCGGTCGACGAGGGTGGGGCGGTGCTTGCGCCGCGGGTCGAGGAGGTAGCGGGTGCCGGTCTCGACCACCGAGCGGAAGCCGCGCCGGTCCAGGTCCGCGGCGAGCGCCTCGGCGGACTCCCGCCACCCGTCCGCGAACGGGTCGAGGTGGGGGTGGCCGATCGTCAGGGCGACGGCCTGGTAGCCGGTCTCTGCCATGACGTCGAGCGCGTCGGCCAGTCGGTGGTCGGCGAACCCGTTGGTGCCGTAGCCGAGGGCCCAGGCGTCGCTGGTCGTGTGGCGCGTGGTCATGTGACGTCTCCCTTCGTGCGTGCGCGCGCGACCAGGCGGCTCGCGCCCTGGACGGCGAGGAGAGCGGCCGTACCGATCGCGTGCCCGGTGCGGGCGACGAGCGCCGTCTGCAGCGGGACCATCCCGCGTATGCCCTGCCTCGTAGCGGTACGGGCGTGGTCCGCGGTGGGCTCGCGCGCCGCGTCGACCTGCGGGGGCAGGACGGCGCCGGCGTAGGTGGCGGCGCCCAGGACCGCCCCGGCGGCGGCTCCCCGGCGGGCGCCGACGGGGACGAGCGCGGCGGTGCCGGTGGTGACGGCGACGGCGGCCGAGGCGGCGGCGCGGCTCGTGCCGTGCACCTCACCCATGGACACGGTGGTGACTGCGGCGGTGTGCGCGGCCATGAGCGCGGCCGGCAGCGCGGCCCGGCGCCAGCCCGGGCCGGCGGCGCCCATGAGGACGTCCAGCCCGCGGCACACGGCCATGACCGGCGGTCCCGCCGGCGTCGACTTGGCCAGCAGGTCGTAGATCCACACCGAGGCGGCCAGCGCGAGCGCGACACGGCCGTGCGGGCGGCCCGCGCCGAACGCCAGGCCGACGCCCGTGGCCGTCAGGCCGGCGCCCACGACCAGGGCCGTCTCGCGCGGCACGCGCCCGGAGGGGATGGGCCGCTCGGGCCGCTCGACGGCGTCGAGGTCGGCGTCGGCGTAGTCGTTGAGGGCCATGCCGGCCGCGTAGATGCACGCGGAGGACAGGGCGAGCGGCACGGCGCGGCCGCCCACCCGCCCGCGCGCGGCCGTGGCACCGACGAGCGTGTCGCCGACGACCGTCAGCGCAGCGGGCGCCCGGACCAGCTCGAGGACATCGGCCGGCGCCGTCATCGTCCGGCGGAGACGCGCGTGTCGGCCGCGGGCGTGCCGGCGTCGTCGTGCGTGCCCTCGTGTCCCGGCGCGGCGCCACGAGCTCCCGTCGCCGCGAACAGCGAGGTCTGCTCGACCCACGCGGCGAACCGCCTGGTCTGCTCGGCGAACGCGTGCACGTCGCTGCCCCACGGATCCTTGAAGAAGCAGCCGAGCTCGGTGACCGCGCCGGCCACACCGGCGTCGGAGGCGAGGGCGAGCGAGCGGACGAGGTCGATGACGAGCGGCGCCGCGAGTGCGGAGTCGTGGGCGCTCCACGTGGTCTGCAACGTGATGCGGCTGCCGAGGAAGCCCACGGCGTGGACGTGGTCCCAGGCGGTCTTGACGTTGCCCATGTCCGGCACGTTGTCGATGTGCAGGGGCGTGTGCACGTCGTCCCCGACGAGCGCGTGCAGCCCACGGTTCTTGGAGGCGAGCTTGGAGCTCACGGCGCGCGGGTCCGCGAGCGTCGCGCCGTCGCCGCCCCCGAGGATGTTCGTGCCGGCCCAGGACAGGACCTTGAGGTTGCGCGCGGCGAACATCGGGGCGATGACCGTGCGGAGCAGCGTCTCGCCGGTCTTGCCGTCCTGCCCGGCGTACGGGACGCCGGCCAGCTCGGCGCGGGCGCGCAGCACGGGCAGGCTCAGGGCGGCGGACGGGGTGAATCCGGCGTAGGGCGAGCCGGCCTGGACGGCCGCGGCGGCGGCGACCGCGCTCGCCGGCAGCACGTCGCCGTCCGGCGACTTCAGCGCCTCGAGCAGGTCGTCCTCCGAGTGGAAGGCCGGGTGGTCGTCCGGCAGGGCCTCGGTCGAGGAGATGTCGACGACGACCACGGTGCGCAGGCCGTGGCGGTCCTTGAAGGAGGTGATGTCGGCGGCCATCGCGTCGATCGCCTCCTGCTGCGTGGCGGCGGCCAGTGGGACAGGACACAGCTCGTCGTCGATCTCCGCAAGGTCCTCGGCGACCTGGTCGACCAGCTCGCGCGGGAACAGCCCGCCGGCGGCGAGTGCGGCGGCCTTCGTCGCCAGCGGGGTCGTCTCGACGTCGTGCCCACCGACGACGATGTCGCCGAACCCGACGAAGGGGGCGTCGGCGAGGTCGCCGGCCGCGGTGGTGACGCCGTGCGGCTCGACCAGCTCGTGGGCCAGCGCCCGCAGACCGACCGTCGCGGTGGTCGCGAGCGAGCCGCGCGCTCCGATGAACCACGCGCCGACGGCGCCCTGGTGGTTCGTGGAACGGGTCCTGTCATTCATTGAAGATCCTTCTCGATTCGCCTGCCCGAGCGACATCACCGGGGGGACGGTGCGGAAGCGCTCGTTGATCCCGCGTCTTGCACTCTATGTCACCTGTTGGCCCATGCAACTCGCCACGGCTGCACTTATGTTCATTGCGATAAGAAGGCGCTCACCTGCGCGTTCTCCATCGGGGGACCACCCCGGCGCCGCGGCCGCCACCGGCGCCGCTGAGAACGCTCTCACCGGCACCTTGACCACTGCCTCATGCCGGCGCGCGATCATGGAGACATGCGAACGAACCGACTCACCGCCACCCTGTCCGCCTCGACGCTCGCCCTCGCGCTCGTCCTCGCCGGGTGCTCCTCCTCGACCGACGACGGGTCGGGCGCCGAGGACCAGACGGGGTCGGCCGACACCGGCACCGGCGATGACGCCGGCACCGACGACTCCGGCGAGGCGGGCGGCCAGGACGACTCCGGCGAGACCGGGTCCGAGGGCGCGGATGGCCAGGACGACTCCGGCGAGTCGGGCTCCGCCAGCTCTGGCGAGGCCGGGTCCGACGGCGCCGAGCTGCCCGGCGTGGCCGAGCTCGCCGCCGCCGTCAACGCGGCCCTCGAGGTCGCCCCGGAGGGCGACGTCGTGATGGTCGAGCGGGACGACACCGGGTACGAGGTCGACGTCGTCGACGGCTCGACGCTCATCGACGTCACGCTGCGCGCCGACCACTCGATCGTCGAGCAGGAGTCCGACGACGTGGACGACGACACGGTCGCCGAGCTCGAGACCGCCGAGCTGACGATCATCGACGCGATCACGGCCGCCGCCGAGGAGGGCGCGATCAGCGACGACCCGATGGTCGAGGAGATCGAGCTCGACACCGAGGACGGCACGGTCTACTGGGAGTTCGACCACGACGAGGACGACGAGGTCGACGTCTACGTCGACGCCGTCACCGGTGAGGTCCGCGTCGGCTGACGCCCCACGGGCCGGCCGGCCTCACGGGGTGCGCCTCACGGGTGCGCGCCGGCCGACCCCACCACTGCGGGGAGCGCTGCCCCAGGTAGCGCTCCCCGCCGTCGGCCATGGCCGTGCGGCGCCCGGCTCCCTAGCCTCCGACCATGACCACGACCCGCCCCCGGCGCTCCCCCCTCGCCGCCGCCGCAGCCGCCCTGCTCCTCGCGCTCGTCGGCGGGTGCGCCGGCGGTGAGGTCGTCGGCACCGCACCGCCGACCGACGGCACGGACAGTCCCGAGCCGCCTATTCCCACGACCGACGACGTCCTCGACGTCGACCCGATCTCGCTGGTCACGGTCGACACCCTCCTCCTCGAGTCCACGGCGACGTCACCCGCCCTCACGCTCGACGAGGTCCGGTCCCTTGAGGACGCGACCCTGGACCACACGGGGCACGACGTCGCCCTCGGCCTCCACCCCGAGGACACCAGCGGGGGCGAGGCATGGCAGGTCTGGTCGGTCGGCGACGACGAGATGGCGCTGACCGAGCTCCTGAACGGCCGGGTCGACACCGGGCGGTCCGAGTCCTTCCCGTTGACGGAGGACGAGGCCGGCGGCACAGAGGCCCTGGAGATCGTCCTGGGCTGGCAGGTCCGGGTGTCCGACGCCGTCGAGAACGCGCTGCAGGTCCTGCCCGGCGAGGTCCTCGTCGCGATGCCGCCCGACGAGCCGGCGTCGATCCTGCTCGTCGGCATCCGCACCGACGACGGCGACTTCGCACGCGTCGGCATCGAGGCGGTGACCGGCGATGTTCTCAACGTCGTCACCCCCGATCCGACCACGGGCGACCACGACGACCAGCTGTGCGAGCAGGACGGGACCGGATGTGACGGCGACACGGAGACCCCGACCCCGCACGCGCCCGACGCAGCCCCGGACCACGCACCGGGCACCACTCGCGACACGGCACCCGGCGAGCCGCGCGGGCCGGTCGCGTGACCGAGACGTCCCGGGCCGGTGACCCGGCCCCTGAGACTCAGGGCTCCCGGTGCAGGAGGGTGTGGGTGGCCTGCGCGCGCGGTCGGATGACGATCGAGTCGAGGTTGACGTGATGCGGACGGGTGAGGGCGAACGTGATGACGTCGGCCACGTCGTCGGCGGTGAGCGGCTCGGCCACGCCCTCGTAGACCTTCGCGGCCGCCTCGACGTCGCCCCGGTAGCGGTTGACCGAGAACTCGGGCGTGGCGACCAGGCCCGGCTGGATGTCGAGCACGCGGATCGGCTCGCCCATGAGCTCGAGCCGGAGCGTGTCGACGATCATCCGGGCCGCGTGCTTCGCCCCCGTGTACCCGGCGCCGCCGGGGTAGGTCCCGGTCGCGGCGGTCGAGGTGACCACGAGGACGTCCCCGCCTCCGTCGGCGCGCAGGTGCGGGAGGAGGGCCCGGGTGACCCGCAGCGTGGTGAGCACGTTGAGGTCGTACATCCGCGCCCAGTCCGCCGGGTCGCCGTCCTCGACCCTGTCGGCCCCGACGGCTCCGCCGGCGTTGTTGACGAGCGAGGTCAGCGGCCCGCCGGCGATCACGTGGTCGGCGAGCGCGTCGACGTCGGCCTGCACGGTGAGGTCGGCGACGAACGTGTCGCAGCTGATCTCGTCGGCGAGGGTGGCGAGCCGGTCGGCCCGGCGGGCGGTGGCGACGACGCGGTACCCGGCCCGCGCGAGGTGCTGGGCGGTCGCGCGGCCGATGCCGGACGATGCTCCGGTGACGAGGGCGCGCGGGGCGCCCGGGGCGGACGGCGCTGGGTGGTCGGTACTCATGGGTCCATCATGTAGTCACTGACCACGCAGGACCGGCGGGAGGACACACACGTGCGCATCGGATTCATCGGGGCCGGGGCGATGGCCTCGGCCATCGCCCACGGGGTGGCCGCCTCGGCAGGCGGGCACGAGATCGTCGTCACCGACGTCGTCGCGGCCTCGGCGGAGCGGGTCGCCGCCGCGGTGGGCGGCACGGCGGTGCCCGACGCCGACGCCCTGGTCCGCGAGGTCGGTCCGGACGGGCTCGTGGTCGTCGCGGTCAAGCCGCACGTCGTGCTGGGCGTGCTCGAGGGGGTCCGCGAGTCGCTGGCCGAGACCGGCGCACCCGTGGTGTCGATCGCCGCCGGGCTGCAGCTGGCCACGCTGACGTCCGCGGTGCCGGACGGTCACCCGGTGGTACGTGCGATGCCGAACGTGGCCGCCCAGGTCGGCGTCGGCGCCGCGGCCGTGTGCGGGAACGACGCGGCGACCGAGCAGCAGGTCTCCGCCGTCGTCGAGGTCTTCGAGGCCGTCGGCACCGCGGAGGTGCTCGAGGAGCGGCACTTCAGCGCGTTCACCGCCATCGCGGGCTCCTCACCCGCATTCGTGTTCCAGCTCGTCGACTCCCTGGCGCGCGCCGCCGTGGCGGCAGGGCTCCCGAAGGCGCAGGCCGTGCGGATCGCCGCGCAGGCCGCCGCGGGTGCGGGCACGCTCGCGCGCGAGCTCGCCGCCGAGGGCACGAGCCCCCAGGACCTCGTCGACCGGGTGTGCTCGCCTGGTGGCACGACGGTCGCCGGCATGGTCGCGCTCGACGCCGCGGGCTTCCCCGCCGCCGTCGTGGCCGGGGCGAACGCGGTGATGGCGCGCGACGCCGAGCTGGCCGGGGACTGACCCGGCCAGCTCGCCGGCCCACCACGCCGAACTGGACCATGCCCGGTCGAGACTGACCACGCAGAGGTCCAGCTCGACCGCTACCGGTCCAGCTCGCCGGCGGTCGGTCCGACGAGCACCCGGACTCAGGCGTCGACCAGCTCCTGCGAGCCGGCGAGCCCGGCGAAGACTCCCCCGCGGGAGACGAGCTCGGCGTAGGTCCCCCGCTCGACGACCCGGCCGTGGTCGAGGACCGCGATCTGGTCCGCTCCTGCGATGGTCGACAGGCGGTGGGCGATGGTGATCGTGGTGCGCCCCTCGGCGAGCGCGTCGAGCGCCTCCTGGACGGCCCGTTCCGTGCTCGTGTCGAGCGCGGAGGTCGCCTCGTCGAGGACGAGGACGCGGGGGTCCCGCAGGATGGTGCGGGCGATGGCGATGCGCTGCTTCTCACCGCCGGAGAACCGGTGGCCGCGGGCGCCGACCACAGTGTCGTAGCCGTCGGGGAGGTCCTCGATGAGCTCGTGGACCTGGGCGGCGCGGGCCGCGGCGACGATCTCCTCGTCGGTCGCGTCGGGCCGGGCGTAGCGCAGGTTCTCGCGGATCGTCGTGTGCAGCAGGTAGGTCTCCTGGGAGACGACGCCGACCACCGAGGCGAGGTCGGCGAGCGCCATGTCGCGCAGGTCGACGCCGTCGATCGTCACCCGGCCGGCGGACGGGTCCGCGAGGCGGGCGACGAGCGAGCCGAGCGTGGACTTCCCCGAGCCGGTGTGCCCGACCAGGGCGAGCGACCGCCCCGCCGGCACGTCGAGGTCGATGCCGTCCAGCGCGGGCACGGAGGAGCCCGGGTAGCTGTAGCCCACGCCCTCGAGCCGCACATGGCCGCTGACGGCCCCGGGGTCGATCTCGGCCGGGTCGGCCGGGTCGTCGATCTCGACCACGAGGTCCAGGTACTCGAAGACGCGGCTGAACAGGGCCATGGAGGTGACGACCTGCACGCCCACGTTGAGCACGCCCATGAGCGGGCGGAACAACTGGGACTGCAACGCGGTGAACGCCACGAGCGTCCCGATCGTCATGCCGCCGGACGTAGCCGGGAGGCCCGCGACCAGGTAGATGAGCGCCGGGATCGCGGCGAACACGATGCTCAGGCTGGCCATCCGCCAACGTCCGGCGAGCTGGGAGCGCACCTCGAGGTCCGCGAGGTCGCGGGAGGTGCCCGCGAAGGCCGCCGACGCGGTCGGTCCGGTGCCGAGGATCTTGCCCAGGGTGACGCCGCTGACGGACAGCGACTCCTCGACCTGGCTCTGCAGGTCGGCCATCGCGCGCTGGCGCCGCGTGGTGATCTCCCGGCGCAGGAGCGCGACACGTCGGGTCAACCAGATCGCGGGCGGCAGCACGGCGAGCGAGAGCAGCGACAGCTGCCAGGACAGGGCGACCATCGCCACCGCGGTGCCGACCGCCGTCGTCACGTTGGTGGCCATCGAGGTGGCGGTCGTGGTGACGACGGACTGCATGCCCTGGATGTCCTGCGTGAGGCGGGCCTGGACCTCGCCGCCTCGGGTGCGGGTGAAGAAGTCGACGGACTGACGCTGGAGGTGGGTGAAGACGTCGGTGCGCAGCCCGTGCATGACGCGCTGGCCGACGGTCGTGGACATCCAGGTCTGCACCACCCCGAGAACGGCGGTGACGATGGTGACGGCGAGGAGCCCGCCCACGAGCCACAGCAGGAGCGGGACGTCCTGGTGCGGGATCGCGTCGTCGATGAGGTGCTTGGTGATGAACGGGGTCGCGAGGCCGACGAGCGAGGTCGCGACGATGAGGATCATGACCACGGCGATCGTGCCGCGGTGGGGAGCGAAGAGCGCGCCGATGCGGCGCAGGCTGACAGGGTGCTCGGCGAGCTGGGCCCTGTCGGCAGGGTCGACGGTGGCGACCCTGCCGCCCGGGCCGCCAGGTCCACCGGGTCCGCCAGGTCCACCCAGGCCACCGGGGCCGCCAGGTCCGCCCGGGCCACCGGGCACGCCGGTTCCGTCGGACGCGCCGCCGCCCTGATGCGTGTGGCGCGAGGGGCCACCACCTCGGCGGCCGGAGGAGAAGTTGTGGGGTGCTGCCATGGCGCACCACCTCCTGTTCGTCGGAGTCGTCGGGCTCGACGGCGCGACCGGGCGACCGGCCGGAGCCATATAGTGAGGTTACCTCACGATGAGGGTAACCGCGACGGGCAGTACGCTATTCCGGTGAGCCGCCAGTCCGCCTCCCCCGCGCACCCGCACGACGAACGGGCGCGGGCCGACGTGGCAGGCGACGGCCGGGCGAAGGCCGAGCACCGGCACCGTCCGGACCACGCACACGGCACGGACCGGCCGCACGGTCCCGACCACGCGCACGAGCCCGACACGTACGAGCTCATCGTCCGGGCGGCCCGCCAGGTCAGGCGCCGGTGGATGGAGGCGCTCGAGTCGGACGGCCCCTCGCCGCACGAGTTCCGCGCGCTACGCGCCGCCGTCGCGGCCGACGGCGGCGCCCGACTGGCCGACATCGCCGAACGGCTGCGCATCGCCCCCCGCTCGGCGACCGAGGTCGTCGACTCCCTCGAGGCCAAGGGCCTCGTCCGCCGGACGCCGAGCCCCACCGACCGGCGCGCGATCCTCGTCGAACCCACCGGTTCCGGGCGCGCGCTCGCCGAGGAGGTCGCCGCGGCCCGGGCGGCTCACGGGGCCGCCCTGCTCGCCCCGCTCGACGAGGACGAGGCCGCCCAGCTGCACGCGCTCCTCGCCCGGGTCGTCGACGCCGCCGGCTGCTGACCCGGGTCGTCCATGACCGACGTCGTCCTCGGCGCAGCCGTCCTCTCCCTCACCGTGGTCCTCCTGGTGGCGGGCGCCGGGAAGCTCGCGCGGCCGCCGGACCCGGTCCACATGGACGTCCTCGGGCTGCCCCGCGGCCTGCAGCGGTACGGGTTCGTGCGCACCCACGCCGTCGCGGAGATCGTCCTCGCCCTCGCGCTGCTCGGCGCGCCGGGCCCGTGGCTCGCCGGCGTCGGCACGGTCGTCCTCCTGCTCACCGTCGCCTACCTCGTCGTCGCCCTGCGGGCGTGGCGGTCGCCCGAGCCCCTCGCCTGCCACTGCTTCGGGCAGGACGACGACCGACCCGTCGGCCCGCTGCACGTCGCCCTCAACGCCCTGCTCGTCCTCGCCGCGGGGGGCGCCGTCGCGGCCGGGGCGACCGGTTGGTGGGCCGTCGACGACCTGCACCCGGCGATCCTCGGCGCGGCCGGGGCGATCGCGCTCGTCGTCCATCTCTGGGGCAGCGGCGAGGAGGGCTCCGGCCGGGTGCAGCCCTACCTGCGCCGGCCGATCCCGGCGGGACAGGTCGTCGTCGACGGGGTGCGACGCGACCTCACCGAGCTGGCCGCGCAGCGCGCCCAGCTGCTCGTGCGGATCCCCCGCCTCGGGAAGGACGCCGAGCACCTGCGCACGGCGCTGCCCGACTGGCGGCGCCGGCTGCCGCACGTCGACGTCCGGGTCACCCAGGGCGACGCCGGTGGCGCCTACCGGCGCCTCGGGCTGACCGGCGCGCCCTCGGCGGTCGTGCTCGGGTCGGACGGGCTGCTGGCCGGCGGGCCCGTCGTCGGCGCCGACCTCGTCCGCGATCTCGTCGACGAGCTCGCCCGCACCGCCCCGGCGAGGGGCCACACGGGCCCGGCGGAGCGGCCACGGACCTGACCCGCGCCTCCCGCCACCGACAGTCGAGCGGGAATCGACGCGAGGTCACGCGGGTGAGCCGCAGGCCGACGCCGCAGACCTCCTCCACGGGCCCGCGAGAGTCGCGCCCGCCACCGTTCGGCCCACCCGGGCAGCGCCCTCACCGTGGAACAATCGGACACCATGAGCACCCCGTCCTCCACCTCGCGACCCACCCGTCTTCCCGCCCCCACGGCGCCGGACAAGGTAGGGACCGACGGGCTGGAGGATCGGCACGACGCCCGCTGGAGCGAGCTCGGCACGTACGCGTTCGACCGCACGGCCGACCGGGCCGACGTCTTCTCGATCGACACCCCGCCGCCCACGGCGTCGGGCTCCCTGCACGTGGGCCACGTCTTCAGCTACACCCAGACCGACGTGCTCGCCCGCTTCCAGCGGATGCGTGGTCGCTCGGTGTTCTACCCGATGGGGTGGGACGACAACGGGCTGCCCACCGAGCGTCGCGTGCAGAACTACTACGGCGTGCGCTGCGACCCCTCCCTGCCCTACGAGCCCGGCTTCACTCCGCCCCAGGAGGGCGGGGACGGGAAGTCGGTCCGGGCCGCCGACCAGGTGCCGGTGAGCCGGAAGAACTTCGTCGAGCTGTGCCTGCGCCTGGCCGCCTCGGACGAGGAGGCCTTCGAGCAGGTGTTCCGCCGCCTCGGCCTGTCCGTCGACTGGCGGCAGACCTACCAGACCATCGGGGCCGACGCCCAGCGCGCCTCGCAGACCGCGTTCCTGCGCAACCTCGCGCGCGGCGAGGCCTACCAGTCCGAGGCGCCGGGGCTGTGGGACGTCACCTTCCAGACCGCCGTCGCCCAGGCCGAGCTCGAGGCCCGCGACTACCCCGGGCACTACCACCGGCTCGCGTTCCACACCGACGAGGCGTCCGACGTCGTCATCGAGACCACCCGCCCCGAGCTGCTGCCCGCGTGCGTGGCCCTCGTCGCCCACCCCGACGACGAGCGGTACCGCTTCCTGTTCGGCCGCACCGTGCGCACGCCGCTGTTCGACGTCGAGGTCCCCGTGCTCGCCCACCCCGCCGCCGAGGCGGACAAGGGCACCGGCATCGCGATGGTCTGCACGTTCGGCGACCTCACCGACGTCATCTGGTGGCGCGAGCTCGACCTGGCCACCCGCGCCGTGGTCGGCCGCGACGGGCGCCTGCTGCGCGCCACGCCCGAGTGGCTCACCGGCTCCGGCGCCGAGCTCTACGCCGAGCAGCTCGCCGGGAAGACCGCGTTCTCCGCCCGCGAGGCGGTGGCCGCGGCCGCGCGGGAGTCCGGCGAGATGCTCGACGACCCCACGCCCACGCAGCGCAAGGCGAACTTCTACGAGCGGGGCGACAAGCCGCTGGAGATCGTCACCTCGCGCCAGTGGTACATCCGCAACGGCGGGCGCGCGCACGAGGACACCAACGGCGTCGACCTGCGCACGAACCTCCTTCAGCGCGGCCGCGACCTGCGCTTCCACCCGGGCTTCATGCAGTCGCGCTACGAGAACTGGGTCGACGGCCTCAACTCGGACTGGCTGGTCAGCCGCCAGCGCTTCTTCGGCGTGCCGATCCCGCTGTGGTACCCGCTCGACGAGCACGGCGAGGTCCGGCACGAGTCCCCCATCGTCCCGGACGAGTCCGCGCTGCCGGTCGACCCCACCTCCGACCCGGCGCCGGGCTACGAGGAGTCCCAGCGGGGGCAGGCCGGCGGGTTCGTCGGGGAGGCCGACATCCTCGACACGTGGGCCACGTCCTCGCTCACCCCGCAGATCGCGGCCGGCTGGCTGCGCGACGAGGACCTGTTCGACCGCGTGTACCCGATGGATCTGCGCCCGCAGGGGCACGACATCATCCGCACGTGGCTGTTCTCCTCGGTGGTGCGCGCGCACCTGGAGTTCGGCGCGCTGCCGTGGAGCGACGCCGCGATCTCGGGGTGGATCCTCGACCCGGACCGCAAGAAGATGAGCAAGTCCAAGGGCAACGTCGTCACGCCGATGGCGCTGCTCGAGGAGCACGGCTCCGACGCGGTCAGGTACTGGGCGACGTCCGCGAAGCTCGGCGTCGACACCGCCTTCGAGGTCTCACAGATGAAGATCGGCCGGCGCCTGGCGATCAAGATCCTCAACGCCTCGAAGTTCGCCCTGACGATGGGCGGCGACGCCGACCTCGAGCTCGACCCGGCCCTGGTGACGCACGAGATCGACCGGGCGATGCTCGCCGGGCTGACCGACGTCGTCGCCCAGGCCACCCGCGCGCTCGACGCCTTCGAGCACGCCAAGGCGCTGGAGGTCACGGAGTCCTCGTTCTGGACGTTCTGCGACGACTACCTCGAGCTCGTCAAGGAGCGGGCCTACGACCGGGACGGCACCGCCGAGCCCGGTGCCAAGGAGTCCGCCCGCGCGGCGCTCGCGCTCGCCGTCGACACCTACGTCCGGCTGCTCGCGCCGTTCCTCCCCTTCGCCACGGACGAGGTGTGGACCTGGTACCGCGAGGGTTCGGTCCACTCCGCCGACTGGCCGACCGGCGAACAGCTGCGCGCCGCGGCCGGGGACGCGGACGCCGGGCTCGTCGGCGCGGCCGGGCGCGCCCTGGCGGCGCTGCGCAAGGTGAAGTCGGAGGCCAAGGTCTCCCAGAAGGTCCCGTTCGCCTCGGTCACGCTCGCGGTCCCGACGGCGGACGCCGCCTTCGTCCGGTCGGTCGCCGGCGACCTGCGCGACGCGGCCAAGATCCGCGGCGAGCTGACCATCACCGACGGCGTGGAGACCACCGCGGTCACCGACCACCTGCTCGAGCCGGCCGCCTGAGCACGTACCCTCGTTCCGGGTGCCCAGGACCCCACGGGCGGGGTGCCGGCCTCTCCTGACCCCCCACGCGCGACCACGGAGGATGCGATGACCCAGCCCACGTCCAGCACCGAGGCGCGCGGCGAGATCGACGGCTCGACGACGATCCCGCACCTGCTGCGGGCCCGCCTGGAGAATGGCGGCACGGCCCCGATGTTCGAGGTGGCCACGCCGTCCGGCGGCTGGGACACCGTGTCGGTCGCCCAGTTCCACACGCAGGTCGTGGAGGTCGCCAAGGGCCTGATCGCGTCGGGCGTCGAGGTGGGCGACCGGGTCGCCATCATGTCCGCGACCCGCTACGAGTGGACGCTGCTCGACCTCGCGGCCTGGAGCGCGGGCGCCGTGCCGGTGCCGATCTACGAGACCTCCTCGGCCGAGCAGTGCGAGTGGATCCTCACCAACGCGGGCGTGGTGCTGGCGTTCGTCGACGACGCCGACCGCGCCGCGGTCCTTTCGGAGGCCGCCCCGAACGCGCCCGCCCTGCGCGAGACCCTGACGATCGACGACGGGGCGATCGACGAGCTCGTCCGCCGGGGCGCGGGCGTCGAGGACGGCGAGGTGGAGGCCCGCATCTCCGCGCGCACCGGGTCGGACGTCGCCACCATCATCTACACCTCCGGCACCACCGGCCGGCCCAAGGGGGTCGAGCTCACGCACGGCAACTTCGTGGCGCTCGTGGTCAACGGCGTCGCGGACCCCAACCTGCGCGACGTGGTGGCGAGCGACGGCGCCCGCACCCTGCTGTTCATCCCCCTCGCCCACGTGTTCGGCCGGTTCGTCTCCGTGCTGTGCGTGCACTCGGGTGCGGTCCTCGCCCACAGCCCCGACCTCAAGCAGCTCGTCCCGAACCTGCAGAGCTTCCGGCCCTCCTTCCTTCTCGCCGTCCCGCGCGTGTTCGAGAAGGTCTACAACTCCGCGGACGCCAAGGCCTCCGCCTCGACGGTCCGGCGCCGGATCTTCCGCTGGGCCGCGAAGGTCGCCGAGCGCACCTCGCGCGCCGAGGAGTCCGGCCACGGCGTGGGCCGGGTGCTCGCCGCCCAGCGCAAGGTCGCCGACCGCCTCGTGTTCTCCACGCTCCGCGAGGTCATGGGCGGGAACCTGCGCTACGCCGTGTCCGGCGGCGGCCCGCTCGGCACGCGGCTCGGGCACTTCTACCGCGGCATGGGGCTCGTCATCCTCGAGGGCTACGGCCTGACCGAGACCGGCGCGCCCACGTCCGTCAACCTGCCCGGCCGCATCAAGATCGGCACCGTCGGCCCCGCCTACCCCGGCACCTCGGTGCGGATCTCGGAGACGAACGAGATCGAGATCAAGGGCCCGCACGTGTTCCGCGGGTACCACGACGACGAGGCGGCCACCCGCGAGTCGTTCACCGACGACGGCTGGTTCCGCACCGGCGATCTCGGGACGCTCGACGACGACGGCTACCTCTCGATCACCGGCCGCGCGAAGGAGATCATCGTGACGGCCGGCGGGAAGAACGTGGCGCCCGCCGTGCTCGAGGACCGGCTGCGCGGCCACCCGATCGTCTCCCAGGTGGTCGTCGTCGGCGAGGGTCGGCCGTTCATCGGCGCCCTGGTCACCCTCGACGCCGAGATGCTGCCGCAGTGGCTGACCAACCACGACCTGCCCGAGATGAGCGTGGCCGAGGCCGCCCGGAACGAGAAGGTGCGCGAGGCGTTGGACCGCGCCGTCGAACGGGCCAACCGGGCGGTCAGCCGCGCCGAGTCGATCCGCAAGTTCACGATCCTCGACACCGACTTCACGCTGGAGAACGACCTGCTCACGCCGTCGTCGAAGGTCAAGCGCGCCCCCGTGCACGAGCGGTTCGCCGACGTCATCGACGAGCTCTACGCCGGGCCGAAGCCGGAGCGGTCGACCAAGGGCTAATCGGGAGGTAGCCGGGGCGGACGCCGCCGGTGGGCGGTCCGGTGCCCGACGTCGCCGGGTCTGGTCGTCCGTCCCGCAGGAGGGCAGGGGTACCCCGCCCTCCTCCGCCCGCGGGGCGCGGGTCCTAGCGTCCTGCCATGCGTACCGCCGACCGTCCCCCCGCCCCGATGACGCTCCGCCCGCTGGCTGCAGCCGCGCTGGTGGTGCTCGGGCTATCGCTGGCCGCCTGCGCCGGCGGGCCCGGCGGGCCGGCCGGCGGATCGGCGGGGGCCGGAGGTGCGGGCGGAGCGGCAGGCACCCTGCCGACGTCGGACGACGACCTCGGCCTCCCGGACGACGCGTTCGACCGGCTGGAGCGACACGCGGTCGAGGCGATCAGCGAGCTCGGGAGGCTCACACCGGCGGACGTCGCCCGACTGGCCGAGGACGCGGCCGGCGACGGAGAGCTCACACTGGCGGTGCAGCCCGAGTTCATCCGGGTCCACTACAGCGACGACACCACGGCGCCGGACGAGTTCCACGAGGCCGAGGCGACCGAGTGGGCCGTGCACACGACCGACGGCTCTACCGTCTCGACGGTCGCGTTCCCCGCCGTGGGCGAGCCGGAACGTCATCCGCTGACCCACCCGCACGTCCCGGAGGTCCCGACCGCGGTCCTGGCCGAGTGGGTCGTCACGGCCGAGGACGCCGCACGCACGGCGAGCGAGGTGCAGGACGGCGAGATCGAACGGATCGGGGTGCCGGACGGTATCGACCGACCGCTGACGACCGTGGTCCTGCGGGACGGCCACGATCGCGTGCGCGTGACCGTCGATGGGGTCACCGGCGAGGCGCTCAACGCCGTCACGATCGGCTGACCGCAGCCGGCCGCCGCGGCCTACTGCGGGGGCTGCTGGCCGGGCTGCGCCTGGCCGTAGCCCTGCGGGGGCTGCTGGCCGGGCTGCGCCTGGCCGTAGCCCTGCGGCGGCTGTCCGTAGCCCTGCGGGGCCGGCTGGCCGTGCGGGGCACCAGCACCCTGAGGCGGCATTCCCTGCTGCGGGTAGCCCTGCGAGGACTGGCCGTACGGCGCGCCCTGGTGCGCGGGCATGACCTGCTGCGGGGGCCCCTGGTGCGGCTGACCCTGTTGGGGCTGGCCTCCGAACTGCGCTCGGATCGCTGCGGCGTCGGCCTTGTCGACGCCGAACCCGAGCGTGGTGACCTTCTTGCCGGTCGGCACGTGCCAGAGAGCCTTCTCGTCCGCTCGCAGGTCGGACTGCGCCCGGATGGGGAAGCGCTTGAGGGTCATCCCGAAGAGGTTCTTGCGCTGCGCCTCCCCCTGCTCGACGCGCGCCATCGGGTTGACGAGTGCGAGGAGGCCGAAGAGCAGGAGAAGGAAGCCCGGCAACGAGATCGCCCAACTCCGGCTGAGGAACGTGGTGCCGAGCAGGAGCACCCCGACCACGATCATGGCGATGATGAAGGGCTTGCTGAAGCGGATATCGAGAGCACCCATGGCTGCCAATGTATCTGGGACGAGCTGCACCTGGCGCCGAAGCCGCGCCCGTGCCGAGGCCAGACCGTCAGGACCGGCCGTGCTCCTCGGCGATCGTCTCGTGGTGCTGGATGACCTCGGCGACGATGAAGTCGAGGAACTTCTCCGCGAACACGGGGTCGAGCCCGGCCTCCTCCGCCTTCTCACGCAGCCGCGCCACCTGCCGCTCCTCGCGCCCTGGGTCGGACGGCGGCAGCCCCTGCTCGGCCTTGAGCCGCCCCACGGCCTGGGTGCAGCGGAACCGCTCGGCGAGGAGATGGATGAGGGCGGCGTCGATGTTGTCGATCGTCCCGCGGGCGGACCGCAGCCCCTCGGGCAGATCGTCCGGCTCGGTGCGCGCGGCGTCGGTCATGCGCACCACCGTAGACCGACCGCCCTGGGGATCGGGTGCAACGACCGGGAAGCGGATGCCCCGCAGGCCGTCCGGACCGTCAGGCGACCCGCGAGCCGGCCTCGAGCGCCCGGCGCACGGACGGCCGGTCGGTCGCCTGCGCGAGCGTCTCGGCGACCGGGCCGCCGGACCTGAGCACCGCCAGGAGGATGTGCCGCTCGTCGATGGCCTTGTCCCCCAGGCGTACCGCCTCGCGCAGCGCGAGCTGGAGGACCTTCCGCGCGGCGGCGGTGAACGGCAGATGATTCCCACGGCGCCCGCGGTTGCGGGCGATGAGGTCGGCGCGCGCGAACGCGCCCTCGCCGAACGTCGCGTCGGTGGCACTCCGGACGGCGTCGACGTCGATCCCGAGCCCGGCAAGCGCCTCGCCGTCCAGGCCCGGACCGCTCAGCCGGGCCGCGAGGCCGGCCCTGGCCCCGTCGACGTCCACGCCCCCGGCACCCAGGGCACGGGCCGCCTCCCCGTCCGTGGTGAGGGCGGCGCGTGCGACGTGCACGACCTCGATCTGCGGAGCCCCGGCCCGGCGGGCCAGCTCCTGCGCGTGCACGACGGCAGCCCGTGCCTCGCTCGTGAACCGGTTGACCTTCATGCGGAGCTCCTCCTCAGCGTCCCCGGCCGTGCTTCTTGTGCGCCGCCTGCCTGCTCACGCCCAGCTGGTCGGCGATCTCCTGCCACGACCAGCCCTCGTCCCGGGCGCGCTCGACCTGGAGGATCTCCAGCCGGTCGGCGAGCTCTCTGAGCGCGCGCACGCCCCGGAGCCCGCGCCGGGGGTCCGGGTCCTGCGCGGCGACTGCGGTGTCCTTGACGGCCATGCGTCAACTTTGGTTGACAGCGGACAGTCTGTCAACCCAGATTGACACGTGGGGTGTGGCGGGACGGCCAGTGTGAGGTGCGGGCAGCCCCGCGGCGCCGGTCGGGCGGACAAGCAACGTTCGGGACGGTGCGTAGCGGGGAGGTCAGGGCATCCCCGGGGAGTCGCGGAGCGCCGCGGAGCGTCAGGCGGAGCGCTGCTGGCGACGCCGGGTCTTGCTGCGCAGCGCCAGGGTCGGCGCCTGGCCGCTGCGCACCGACTCGGCGGTGACGACGACCTTCTCGACGTCGTCGCGCGAGGGCACGTCGAACATGGTCTCGCGCAGGGTGTTCTCCATGATGGCGCGCAGCCCGCGCGCCCCCGTCCCGCGCTCGAGCGCGAGCTCGGCAATGGCCTCCACGGCCTCGTCCGTGAGCTCGAGCTGCACGCCGTCGAGGTCGAAGATCTTCTGGTACTGCTTGACGAGCGCGTTCTTCGGCTCCGTCAGGATCGTCACCAGGTCGGACTGGGTGAGCGCATTGACCGTCGCCGTGACGGGCAGGCGCCCGACGAGCTCGGGGATGAGCCCGAACTTGTGCAGGTCCTCGGGCGAGACCTTGGTCAGCAGGTCGGCCTCGCTCTCGGTGCCCTTGAGGGCGGCGCCGAAGCCGATGCCGTGCCGCCCCACACGGCTGCTCACGATGTCCTCGAGGCCGGCGAACGCACCGGCCACGATGAACAGCACGTTCGTCGTGTCGATCTGCAGGAACTCCTGGTGGGGGTGCTTGCGCCCGCCCTGCGGCGGCACCGCCGCGGAGGTGCCCTCGATGATCTTCAGCAGCGCCTGCTGGACGCCCTCGCCGGAGACGTCGCGGGTGATCGACGGGTTCTCGGCCTTGCGGGCCACCTTGTCGATCTCGTCGATGTAGATGATGCCGGTCTCGGCCTTCTTCACGTCGAAGTCGGCGGACTGGATGAGCTTGAGGAGGATGTTCTCCACGTCCTCGCCGACGTAGCCGGCCTCCGTCAGCGCCGTGGCGTCCGCGATGGCGAACGGGACGTCGAGCATCTTCGCGAGCGACTGTGCGAGGTAGGTCTTGCCCGTACCCGTCGGGCCGATCATGAGGATGTTGGACTTCTGGATCTCCACGGCGTCCGGCGCCGGCTTCTCCTCGGCCGACCGCACCCGCTTGTAGTGGTTGTAGACCGCGACGGCGAGGCCACGCTTCGCCTCGTCCTGCCCGACCACGTACTCGCCCAGGAAGTCGAAGATCTCGCGGGGCTTGGGCAGGTCCTCCAGGGAGGACTCGCCGAGCTCGGCCAGCTCCTCGTCGATGATCTCGTTGCACAGCTCGACGCACTCGTCGCAGATGTAGACGCCCGGGCCGCCGATCAGCTTCTTGACCTGCTTCTGGCTCTTCCCGCAGAACGAGCACGTGAGGAGGTCCGCCGTGGCGGGTCCAGTGCGCACCATCGGGTCCTCCTTGTCTCGTCGCGGTCCGGGGCCGCTCGCCGCTGGGTACGGCTCTCGGCTCAACCTTCGCACACGCGCGACCCGGTAGGCATCTGCGTTTGCCCGGCGCGCCTCGTCGTCCGCGCCACGGTGCACGGTCCGTACGGCAGGTGCGCGACGCCGTCGGGCCGCGCCCATGCGCCACGGCGCACCGTCCGTACGGCAGGTGCGAGACGCCGTCGGGCCGCGCCCACGCGCGACGGCGCCCCCGGACCGTTGGTCCGGGGGCGCTGTGCGCGAGGCTACTTCTGGATGGTTACCGGCTCGGTGTTCTTCCGGGACTCCAGGACCTGGTCGACGATCCCGTACTCCAGCGCCTGCTGGGCGGTGAGGATCTTGTCGCGCTCGATGTCCCGCGAGATCGTCTCCGAGTCCTGGGACGTGTGGTGCGCGAGCGTCTGCTCGAGCCACTGGCGCATCCGCTGGACCTCGTTGGCGTGGATCTCGATGTCCGAGGCCTGCGCGTAGCCGCCGCCCTCGAGGGCGGGCTGGTGGATCATCACGCGCGCGTTGGGCAGCGCGAGGCGGCGCCCCGGGGAGCCGGCCGCGAGGAGCACGGCAGCGGCCGAGGCGGCCTGCCCGAGGCAGACCGTCTGGATCTCCGGCTTGATGTACTGCATCGTGTCGTAGATCGCGGTCAGCGCCGTGAACGAGCCGCCGGGGCTGTTGATGTACATGGTGATGACGCCGTCCGGGTCCTGCGACTCCAGGACGAGCAGCTGGGCCATGACGTCGTCGGCCGAGGCGTCGTCCACCTGCACGCCGAGGAAGATGATGCGGTCCTCGAAGAGCTTGGCGTACGGGTCCTGGCGCTTGTAGCCGTAGGCGGTGCGCTCCTCGAAGGACGGGAGGATGTAGCGCGAGGTCGGGCTCTGCGGGGCGGTCCCGCCGGGCATCGGGGCGGTGGCGCCGTTCGGTGCGAAGCCGGCGCGGCCCATCATGGGGAGGTTCATTCGGACTCCTTCGGTGGTCGCGGGGCTCAGGACGTGGAGGACGGGTCGGACTCGTCGTCGGACGCGGTGCCACCCGAACCGGTGACGGCGGCGGCGCTGGCGACCACGTGGTCGATGAAGCCGTACTCGAGCGCCTCGGCGGCCGTGAACCACCGGTCGCGGTCGGCGTCGGAGTTGATCCGGTCCAGCGGCTGGCCGGTCTGCTCCGCCGTGAGCTCGGCGAGGACCTTCTTCATGTGAAGGATGAGCTCGGCGTTGATCTTGATCTCGGTGGCCGTGCCGCCGATGCCGCCCGAGGGCTGGTGCATCATCACGCGGGCGTGCGGCGTGGCGTAGCGCTTGCCCTTGGTGCCCGAGGTGAGCAGGAACTGCCCCATCGAGGCGGCCAGGCCCATGCCGACCGTGGCGACGTCGGGCTTGACGTACTGCATCGTGTCGTAGATGGCCATGCCCGCGGTGATCGAGCCGCCGGGGCTGTTGATGTAGAGGAAGATGTCCTCGTCCGGGTCCTCGGCGGCGAGGAGGAGCATCTGCGCGCAGATGGCGTTCGCGTTCTCGTCGCGCACCTCCGAGCCGAGCCAGATGATGCGCTCCTTGAGCAGCCGGTTGTAGATGCTGTCGTTCAGACCGAGGTTGCTCGCCTCGGCGCGCGCGATCGGTTCGCTCACGTGCAGCTCCTAGATCGAAGGTGGGGGCGGCGGTGCGGAGTGCCTCCGCCGCGGGTAGTCACTGGACCCTAACCGCGCGCGGCCGAGGTTCCTGCCCCTGTCCGGGGCCTTTTCGCTGTCGGCGCACGGGCAGCCGCGCCGGGGCCGCCGGGGCAGCCACGCCGGGCGTACACACGCCTCTGGGCGTACACGCGCCGAGGGGCGTACACGGGCCAAGGGGCGTACACGGGCCGAGGGGCGGCCGACCGGTGGTCGGCCGCCCCTCGTGGCGGATGGTGCCCGGGTCAGGCGTCCGAGTCGGTCGTCGCCTCGTCGGACTCCTCAGCGGCCGCCTTCTTGGCAGCAGGCTTCTTCGCGGCCGGCTTCTTGGCGGCAGCCTTCTTCTCAGCGGGCTTCTTGGCGGCAGGCTTCTCGGTCTCGGCCTCTGCTGCCTCGTCCGCGCTGTCGGCGGACTCGGGGCTGTCCGGGGAGTCCGCCGAGTCGGCGCTGTCGGCCGAGTCGCCGGAGTCCGCGCTGTCGGCCGACTCCTCGCTCTCCTCGGCGTCGATCTCGTCGAGCTCCGCCTCGGCCTGGTCGGTCTCCTCGGAGCCGAGGTACTCGGAGAGGTCGAGCTCGGTGCCGGAGCCGTCGACGACCTTGACGTCGCGGAGCACCACGGCGAGGGCCTTGTTGCGGGCGACCTCACCCATGAAGGCGGGCAGCTGCCCGGTCTGGCCGGCGGCCTGGATGAAGTTGTTCGGGTCCATGCCGTACTGCTGGGCCTGCTCGACGAGGAACTCGAGCAGCTCGTTCTGCGAGACCTGAACCGAGACCTGGTCGGAGATCGTGTCGAGGATGATCTGGTCGCGCAGGAGCTCCTCGGTCTCGCCGCGGATCTCCTCGCCGTGCGGGTCGCCCTCGGGCTTGCCCTCCGCCTCGAGGTGACGGGCGATCTCGGCGTCGACGACGCCCGAGGGGATCGGGACCTCGAGGTTGTCGCGCAGGTGCGCCAGGAGCAGGTCACGGGCCTCGACGGCCTGGTTGCCGGCGCGGTCGGAGGCCACCTGGGTACGCAGGTCGGCGCGCAGCTCCTCGAGCGTGTCGAACTCGGAGGCGAGCTGGGCGAAGTCGTCGTCGGCGTCAGGGAGCTCGCGGACCTTGACGGCGGTCGGCGTCACGGAGACGTCGGCCTCCTTGCCGGCGTGGTCGCCGCCGGCGAGCGTCGTGGTGAAGGTGCCCTCCTTGCCCGCGGTGAGGCCGACGAGGGCCTCGTCCTGGCCGGGGAGCATCGAGCCGGAGCCGACCTCGTAGGAGATGCCCGACGCGGTGTCGACCTCCTCGCCGTCGACCATGGCGGACAGGTCGAGCGTGACGAAGTCGCCGGTCTCGACGGCGCGGTCCACGCCCGTCAGCGTGCCGAAGCGCTCGCGCAGGGCGGTCAGACGCTCCTCGACGTCCTCGTCCGAGACCTCGGAGTCGGCCACCGTCAGGGTGATCGTGGAGAAGTCGGGGAGCTCGATCTCGGGGCGCACGTCCATGGTGGCCGTGAAGACGAGCTGACCGCCGAGGGGGCCGGTGACGGCAGGGAGCTCGGTGACCTCGATCTCCGGCCGGCCGAGCGGGTTGACGCCCGACTCGCCGACGGCCTCGCGGTAGAGGGAGTCCATCTGGCTGTTGATCGCCTGGTCGAGGACCGCGGCACGGCCCACGCGCTGGTCGATGATCCGGGCCGGGACCTTGCCCTTGCGGAAGCCGGGGATGCTCACCTGCTGGGAGACCGTGGCGTAGGCGGAGTCGATCGCCGAGCTGAGGTCCTCGTACGGGACCGTCACGGTCAGCCGGGCCCTGGTGGCCTCGAGGTTCTCCACGTCCGTCTTCACTGCGGGGTACTCCAACTCGTCGGTAGCTGACTTGAGCACGGGGCAGCGCGCACGGCGGCGCGGTGGGACCCGTGGGGTGGCGCCGCACGCCTCGTCGAGCAGGCGTGGGCACGCACGATCCTCACGATCCTACGGCACACCGCGGCTCGCGTAGAGGGTGAACGACCCAGGGACAGCGTCATCCGGGCCACACCACACCCGGAGCGCGACCCGGCTCCTGGGCCGGCGCCTACGCTCGGCTGCGACACACACGCCCCGACGACGGAGCCGCCATGACCACCGATCCGAGCGCCACCGACCTCCGCCGCGAGGTACGCAGCCTCGAGGGGCGGGTGCTCGAGCTCGAGACCGCCCTCGTCCGGTTCGTCATGGCCACGGCGAGCGCCCTGCTCGTCGCGGGGCTCGTCCTGCCGTTCATCCACTACACGCACGACGGCGAGGAACGATCCTTCGCCCTCGCGTGGGCGGCGCTCCAGGCGACCGCCGAGGGGGCACTGGCGACGGACGGCATCGTCGTGGTGATCGTGCTCTGCCTGCCCGCGCTCGTCTCGTTCCTCGCGCTCGCCTCCCTCGCGAGCCACGGTGTGCACCGGGACGCCGGTCGGCGGAAGGCGTTCGACACTGCGGTCGGCGCTCTTCTCTTCCTGTCCACGCTCGGTGTCGGGGCCCTGGTGCTGCTCGCGCGGAGCACGGCCGAGGTGGACGACCCCGTCGGCCCGGCGCTCTGGCTCTACGTGCCGGGCGCGATCGCGGTGGCCTGGGTGCTGTCCGAGCGGTCCGCCCGCCGGTGGTGGGACGCGGGGAGGTGATCCGGCGCGCCGGCGGGCGAGCGGGCGGACCCTGTCTTGCAGTTCGCCCGCACGTGTCTTGCAGTTCGTCCGCCATGTTGTGCAGTTCTGCAGTTGCGTCGCTCTGCAAGACACAGCGGCCACCACTGCTCGAGGACGTCCTCACCGACGTCAACCCGTTCGACGGCTTGCCTGCCTCGAGCTCCCGGACGTACCTCTGGGTGGTGCCGGGCTGGTCGGCCGGCTCGCTCTGCGTGAACCCCTCGAGCAGGCGCGACTGCCGGATGATCCGTCCGAGCGACTCGGGCCGGCAATCCTGCCGATGTACGCCATTCGATCCTCCGACGACGATATTGACGTCAAGGTGTCCGACTACGTTTTCGACGTCAACGGCTGCGACGTCGATACGCGGCTCATCCGCAGGCGGCGCCATAGAGCGCCGACCGACCGTGGCGCGCCTCGTGCCGGGGGCGACAGAGGCGGCCACGCCGCCGCGCGGTCGATGCGCGCGCCTGGACGCCGGGTTCCAGAAATAAGTGACACGGACGAATAAGAAAACATTAGCCACGCACAAATCAATGATTGCTCGAAACAAGCGGTAAGGCGTGCCATACCTTTCTAGACGCGCATTCGATGTCGTTCTACATTCTTCATAAGCGGCGCGATCAACGTGCCTCGGTCGAAGGAGATGGTCATGAGTGTCATGGAGATGCCCCACGTCACCGAGTGCTCGGTCGGCGCCTGCTCGTACAACCACGACGGCTGCACCGCGTTTGCCGTCACCGTCGGGCAGGACGCGCAGTGTGCGACGTTCCTGCCCCTCAACATCAAGGGTGGGCTCGACAAGATCGTCGCCCAGGTCGGTGCCTGCCAGCGCACGTCCTGCGTGCACAACAAGGACCTCGAGTGCGCGGCCGACTTCATCAGGGTCGGCGGCGCCGAGGCCGACTGCCTCTCCTACGAGGCGCGCTGACCCGCCTCCGAAGAGCGCTGACCCGACCGACGACCGACGCCTCCCGCCCGCAAGGGCCGGGAGGCGTCGTCGTGCCTGTGGCCGGCGTCGTCGCGCTCGGGACATGGGGCGTCGTCGTACCCGGGGAGCGAGCGTCGTCGTCCCCGCGGGGCGAGACCCAACCCTGGCTGTCCACAGTCACGACGTGCAGATCTGGCGACGATGCGTACGGTGGGAGTGAGCCACCCGCCCACGTCGGCCGGGGTGGCGGACAAGAGCACAGCGTGCAACCGCTGGTGACCGAGCAGAGCGGACGACCGGGCCGAGCCCGGCGCCGCCGCGCGCGGGACCCGTCCACGGACGGTCTCGTCGCCCGAGGAAAGGGAGACTCATGACCACAGCCCTCGATCCGACCACCGACCACTACCGCACCCGCCTCGCGACGCCGGGCAGCTCCGCCGACCGTGCGCACCCCACGGTGTGGGGCACGGAGGCGGACGGGCCGTTCGATGCGGCCGCGCTCGAGGCGCACGAGTCCCGCGGCTTCACGATCCTCGAGGACTTCGTCACGCCGCAGGAGGTCCGGGCCTTCAGCGCCGAGCTCGACCGGCTCGCTACGGACCCGCGCCTGACCGACGACGCACGGCTCGTCACCGAGAAGGCCACCGGCGAGGTCCGGTCCGTGTTCGAGGTGCAGGCCCTGAGCGAGGTGCTGGACGCGCTCAGCCGCGACCCCCGCCTGCTCGACCGGGCGCGGCAGCTCCTCGGCTCGGAGGTCTACCTCCACCAGACCCGGGTGAACTACATGCCCGGCTTCAAGGGGACGGGCTTCTACTGGCACTCGGACTTCGAGACCTGGCACGCGGAGGACGGCATGCCCGCGCCGCGCGCCGTGAGCTGCTCCATCGCCCTCACGCCGAACTACCCCTACAACGGCGGTCTCATGGTCATGCCCGGCTCGCACCGCACCTACGTCCCGTGCGTGGGCGAGACGCCCGACAACAACCACGCCTCCTCGCTCAAGGAGCAGCGGATCGGCGTGCCGTCGGAGGACGACATCACCGCGATGGCCGAGAAGCACGGGATCGACCAGTTCACCGGCCCCGCCGGGTCGGCCCTCTGGTTCGACGCCAACATCATGCACGGGTCGGGCAACAACATCACGCCGTACCCGCGCTCCAACGTGTTCCTCGTGTTCAACAGCGTGGACAACGCGCTGACCGAGCCGTACGCCGCCTCCGCGCCGCGACCGGAGCACATCGCGAGCCGCGACACCACGCCGCTGCGGTAGGACGCGCCGGGGCCGTCGACGTCGCGGGGCGGTCCGCCCGGGTGGGCCGCCCCCTGGCGGGGCGGACCGCGTTACCCCAGGAGCAACTC
>NZ_JBUZNK010000002.1:0-69822 GCF_055326445.1 Georgenia sp. Z2081 | reverse complement strand
GGTAGGGGAAGTGGCGGCCTTTCCCTCGTGGGTTCCCTACCCGGGGGTGTCCCCCCCCCCGCGCCCCCGGGACCACATCCCTGGGGCGACGGATTCGTTCACGATGTCCTGGGACATCACACGGTCGGGGTGGCGGGACTTGAACCCACGGCCTTCCGCTCCCAAAGCGGACGCGCTACCACCTGCGCCACACCCCGTTCGCCCCGGTCCCCCGGAGGCGGCGGCCCGCCGTCCGGTACGCCGAGGGCGCGGTCCGATCGACGGTCGCTCGCTCAGGGTACGCACGCGCTCGTCCGCGGGGTGCCCGCGACCCGGCTGCGAGAGACCGATCACTCACCGCCCGGCCCGCTTCGGCGCGGGCCGTCCACCTTGCTAACGTGGGCGCCGCCCCGGTCACGACCGGGGCGCGCGGGTGTAGCTCAATGGTAGAGCCTCTGCCTTCCAAGCAGATTACGCGGGTTCGATTCCCGTCACCCGCTCCACAGCGCGGCGGGCCGTGCGTCAGAACGGCGAGGCGTTCCACCAGTCGTCGTGCAGCGACTCCGAGCCGATGCCCTCCCCGTACACGGCGACCACCATGTTCTGCCGCTCGGCGTCGTGGAAGGTCGTGTAGTGCTCGCCCGGGTCGGTGACCTCCGGCGGGGTCCGGAAGAGGATTCCGGCCTCCTCGTCCGGGTTGCTGTTGTAGTTCCAGGTCGAGTTCTGCCAGCCACGGTTCTGGTCCCCGTCCGTGGTGAAGGCGTCTCGCGAGGCGCTCCCGTCGAACTGCAGCACCGAGTACTCGATGCCGTCCGACTGGGTGCAGGTGACCGCCGTGACGAGGCCGTCGGGCTGGGTGTCCATGTGCGCGGAGACGCCGTTCGCGCAGGTGGCGGAGTTGTAGCCCTGGCCGCCCTCCTGCGTGGAGACCAGCTCGGTGAAGGTGGCGGGGATCGAGGACTGCTCGCCCCAGGCGTCGGCGAGCTCCGCTGCCTCCTCGTCGCCACCTCCGCGGACGAGAAGCCAGATCCCACCACCGACGACGACGAGACCGACGACGATCGCCACGACCACCACGAGCGGGTTCAGGCCGCGACGCTTCTGCGCCTGCGACGGTCCGCCGTACGGAGCCGGTCCGGGCCCGCCCACCGACGCAGGCGAACCCGCGAACGGAGCAGGACCACCCGTCGACGCGGGGGAACCTGCGAACGGCGCAGGACCCGCCGCGGGGCCAGGCGACCCTGCGAACGGTGCGGGCCCGCCCGACGATGCAGGGGAACCGGGGAACGGCGCGGGACCCGTCGCGGAGCCGGCCGACGTGCCCGGTCCGCCAGGTCCTTGCTGAGGCGATCCGCCGGGACCGGGCACCGGGTGCGGGCCGGTGGCACCGGACGCGGCCGAGACCGGGACACCGTGGCTGCCCGTGGCGCCGGACGCCGCGGAGGGGGCACCGCCGGGCACGCCGCCCTGACCAGGAGCGGGCCCACCGGCAGGTGCCCCACCGGGCCCACCGGCCTGCTCGGACACGGGGACAGCGGCGGTCGGCTGCCACTGCTGCATCCGCGCGAGCCGCTGGCCGATCCCGTCGAGGACCTCGGGGTGCCGAGCCCCCTGGAACTCGTACGCCACCGTCCAGGTCCGACCACCGCTGCCCACGGTGATCTCCTCGAGGTGGTCACCCTGGACCACCCGCTCGAGCGGGAGGCGGGGCGGCAGGTCGAAGAACTGGGAGTCGCGCAACAGCTGTTCGATCGCGCCGCGATCCTGGGGCGATACCTGGCGCGTGTCCACCGGACCGACCTGAAGCGACTGGGTCCCGGGGCCGAAGAACCGACGCACCATGACCGTGAAAGGCGGGCGTGGGCCCGTGTGGGACTCGCTCGGGTACTGCACGCCGCCCGTGGGGCGCCCGGGCATCACCTGGGAGCCCGCGCCGGGGGCCGCGGCCCGCCCGGTCCCGGTCCGCTCGCCGGGGCCTGCGACGCGCCTGCCGGTCGGCGGCCCGGCAGTGTGCAGGCCGCTCGGCCCGCCCGACGTCGACGACCCCGCCGCGCCGGCACCGGCTCCCGCGCCGGCACCTGCTCCTGCACCGCCGCCCGCGGACCCGGCCCCCGCACCGGCACCCGCACCGCCGTCCACGTTCTCGCCGGCCCGCTGCTCACGCAGCGCGGCGTACGCCGCACGGCTCAGCGCGCGGCAGCTCTCGAATCGCTCGGCGGGATCCTTGGCCATCGCCTTCGCGACGACGTCGTCGAAGGCCGTGCCCAGCCCCGGCACGGCGGCGGACGGCTTGGGCGGCTCCAGCGTGAGGTGCGCGTTCATCTTGTTGAACGGCGTCTCCGCGGGGAACGGGATGCTGCCGGTGAGCAGCTCATAGAGCACGCAGCCCAGGGCGTAGACGTCGACCTTGTGCGAGAGGTGGTGGGCCTCGATCTGCTCCGGGGCGGCGTAGGCGAGGGTCGCCAGCAGGTTGCCGGTGCCGGTGAGGTTCTCGCCGTCGTCGACGGTCTTGGCGATGCCGAAGTCGGTGAGCAGGACCTGCTCGGGCTCGTCCTCGTCGTCGGGGTCGAGCGGGGGCGCGAGCAGGATGTTGGCCGGCTTGACGTCTCGGTGCAGCAGCCCGGTGCGGTGGGCGAAGTCCAGGCCCGCGGCGACCTCGTGGACGATGTGGACGGCGCGGGCGGGGTCGAGCCCGCCGTCCGCCTCCTTGAGGGCGGCCGCGGCGTCGGTGCCCTCGACGTACTGCATGGCGATCCAGAGCTGGCCGTCGTGCTCGCCGCGGTCGTAGACGGCGACCACGTTGCGGTGGAAGATCTGGGCCGCGAGGTCGGCCTCGCGCTCGAAGCGGTTGCGGAAGCTGTCGTCCTTGGCGAGCGAGGTGCTGAGCATCTTCAGGGCGTCGTACCGGGGCAGCCGAGGGTGCTTGGCGAGGTACACCGACCCCATGCCGCCGCGGCCGAGCTCGCGCACGATCGTGTAGCCGGCGAACTGCTGGCCGGGCTCGTGGTCCACCGATGGACTCCGCTCTGGTCGGGGTACGCCCTCGCGGGCGCGGGTGAGGCTGCCGACACGCTATCGCCGTGGCCCCGGGCCGGCGCGCACGAGACGCGGCCAGTTCTCCCCGGGTACGCGCCGGGCGCCGAGGGCCGGGCACCAGGAGCCGGGTGCCGGGGCCGGTCGGTCAGGGCACGTCGGCCTGGACCAGCCGCCCGGCGCCGCTGACGCTGACGGGCCCCAGGTCGCCGGCGACGAAGGCGGCCTGACCGCGGCGCAGCGTCGTCGTGCGACCGTCGATCGCGACGTCGATCTCCCCCTCGAGCGCGAGCAGGATCCGCGGGCCACGACCGGGGACGAGGGCCCGGCCCTCGCCGTCGAGGGTGACGACGGCGAGCTCGAAGTCGTCCACCGGCGCGTAGTAGACGCCGACGCTGCCGCTCACGGTCTCGGGCGCGATCCGCACGGGCGGTGCCGCCACGTAGTCGAGCGCCTCGAGGACCTCGGCGACGTCGACGTGCTTGGTCGTGAGCCCCGCCCGCAGCACGTTGTCCGACGAGGCCATGATCTCCACCGCGAATCCCGAGAGGTAGGCGTGCACGGCGCCGGCGGGCACGAACATCGCCTCGCCCGGGTGGAGGGTGACGGGGTTGAGCAGGAGCGCGACGACGACGCCCGGGTCTCCCGGGTGCTCCCCTGCCAGCTGGCCGACGATCCGGTCGACGCGCGGCGACGGCGAGGAGCCGCTCGCGAGCCGCCGCGCGCACGCGCTCGCCACCGCATCGACCTCGTCCGGGCCCGGGCGCGTCTCGTCCCGGAGCAGCCGCTCGACGACGTCGCGCACCCCGTCGGCCGACGGCGCGCGCCGCAGCGTCTCCTCGAGCTCGGTGGTCAGCGTGGTGCCGAGCCCGGCGAGGACCTCGATGGCGCGGCGCGGCGCGCGGAACCCGCACACCGCCTCGAACCGGGTGAGGGCGTAGACCATCTCCGGCTTGTGGTTGGGGTCGCGGTAGCTGCGGGCGAAGTCGCCGCGCGGGATGCCCGCGGCCTCCTCCTCGGCGTATCGGCGCCGCGCGCGCTCGAGGTCGGGATGGACCTGCAGCGAGAGGGCGCGGGCGGGGGCGACGAGCTTGAGGAGGTAGGGCAGCTGCTCGCCGTACCGGCCGACGACGTCGGGGCCGAGGGTCCGGGAGGGGTCCGCCGCGATGTGCTCGCCGAGGGTGCGGCCCGTCGCGGCGTCGTCAGGCGTTCCGCAGGGGCGCGTGCGCGCCTGTGCCTCGGGGTGCGCGCCGAACCAGAGCTCGGCGACGGGGCCGCCGTCGGGGGTGGTCCCGATCATCTCGGGGATGAGGTCCGCCGAGCCCCACGCGTAGCGGCGCTCGGCGCCCTCGACGCGCACCAGTCCCGGGACGGCGGACATGCTCACTCCTTGCGACTCACGCCCGCCCGGACCGGCGGGACCCGTCATCCTCCCCCGGCCGCGACTCGGTGGTCGAGCGCCGGACGGGCAGTTCGCCCCGGTCCGCGCGGCGATCGGGTGTCCGGCCCCGGGCACGACGACGGCCCCGGACCCTGGCGGGTACGGGGCCGTGCGGAACGGGCTCGTCAGTCGGTCTCGACGAGGCCCTTCTGGTAGGCCTTCGCCAGACGACGGGGGACCTTGATCTCGCGACCCTTGACGCGGACGGTGACGAGCTGCGTGAGCTCGGCCTTCCACTGGGACCGGCGAGAGCGGGTGTTGCTGCGGGACATCTTGCGCTTGGGAACTGCCATGACCCTGCCGCTCCTTTCTCGGGTGGACGATCAACGACCCCCAAGGATGCCAGAGCGTGCAGGACGGGGGCCAACCTGCACAGCCTACGCGTCGTGTGAGATCCCTCGCCAGACGGGTGGGCGCGCGACGCGTCACACCGGCCGTCTAGGATCGTTGCACTGCCGAGCCCGAGGAGGCGACGACCGTGCCGAACCCGCACGCGGGTACCGACGACGGCGCGGCCGACCCCGCGATCCCGGACGACAGCGCGGCCCGGAACGACCACGACCTCGACGGCGCGTCCCCGGACCTCGATTCCCTGTCCCAGGACGAGGCCGCCCAGGCGTCGACCGCCCTGCTCGGCGAGCTCACGGCGGGGATCGCGCACGAGATGACCAACCCCGTCGCGGCGATTCGCAGCGCGCTCGACCATCTCGCCCACGACCTCGACGACCTGCTCGCCTCGTTCGCCGAGGGCACCGCCGACGCCGATGTCCGCGCCCGGGCCGGCGACGCGCGGCGCCGCATCTCGAGCGCACGTGACCGCACGCTGCGTTCGAGCGCGGACGCGCGTGCGCTGCGGCGGGCCATCACGGGCGAGGTGGGAGACGACGTGCTCGCGCGCCGCCTGGTGGCCGCCGGCGCCGAGGACCCCGCCGATGCCGCCGACCTCGCCGCCGGCGGCGAGCCGGCGATCGAGCGGGCGAGGCACGCGACCGCCGTCGGGGATGCGCTGCGCCACCTCGACGCCGCCTCGCGCCAGGTGGGCGCGCTGGTCTCGAGCATCCGCGCGCACGTGCGCCCCCTCCCCCCGGGCGACGAGGTGCAGGCGACGACCGGCACCGAGCCCCCCACGGCCGAGGGTGCCGACGAGACGAGCACCCATGACGCCCGCGCCGACGCCGACCCGCGCCAGAGCGTCGTGGTGGCGGACTCCCTCAGGTCAGCGCTGACGCTCACCGAGCACCGACGTCGCGGGCTCGGCTGCGACCTCTCGCTCGGCGACGTCCCCCCGGTGCGCGCCGAGCCCGGCCACCTCGACCAGGTGTGGACCAACGTCCTCGTCAACGCCGCCGACGCGATGGGCGGCTCCGGCACGCTGACGATCGACCTCACGCAGACCGACGACGGCCTGGTGCGCGTGGTCCTCGCGAACGACGGTCCCCCCATCCCCGCGGGCGACCTCGACCGCATCTTCACCCGTCGGTTCACCACCAGGTCCGGCGGGCGCGGCGGCGGGCTCGGGCTGGGGCTCGCCCTGTCCAAGGACATCGTCGAGCGCGCGGGCGGGACGATGCACGCACGCTCGCGCGAGGGACTGACCGAGATGATCGTGGAGCTGCCGCCCGACCCGGGCGCGCACGTGGCGGCATCGGCCGCCGGGAGGGAGACGAGATGAGCGAGCCGAGGCTGACCGTCGTCGTGCTGGAGGACGACCCCGGGGTGCGCTCCGCCGTCGTGCGTGACCTGGAACCGTTCGCCGCGACGGTGCGGATCGAGGAGGCCGACACCGTCGACGACGCGTGGGCCATCGTCGACGAGGTCATGGCCGACGAGGACCTTCCCGCGCTGCTGCTCGTGGACCACGGGCTACCGGGCCGCAAGGGCGTCGACCTGCTCGTCGAGGCCTGGGTCGACCCGCGCACGTCCGACTCGCGCAAGATCCTGCTGACGGCGGAGGCGGACCAGGCGGCCACGATCCGCGCCGTCAACGAGGGCGGGCTCGACCACTACATCGCCAAGCCCTGGGACCCCGACGTGCTGCGCGCGACGGTCCGCAAGCAGCTGACGGACTTCGTGCTGACGACCGGCACCGCGCCCGACCGCCATGTCGACGCCCTCGACGCCGAGCGCGTGGCGCACCTCCTGGGCCGCGAGGAGCAGGCCGCCGAGTGACCGGCTCGCCCGCCGGGGATCCGGCCGGGGCGCCCGGCGCCGGCCCCGGGACGCCCCGCCCCGACGACGACGCACCCCCCGCCGCCCTGCGGCCCGCGCGCGGCGCACGGGCCGAGTCCGAGCTCGTGGAGAAGCGGTCGCGGTTCCTCGCCTACGCGGCGCGGGCCGACACGGCCGAGGATGCCCGCGCACTGCTGGCCGCCACCCGCGCCGAGCACCCGCAGGCCCGGCACCACTGCTCCGCGTGGATCCTGCCCGTCGACGGCGGCGGCCCGCCGGTGGCCCACAGCTCCGACGACGGCGAGCCCTCGGGGACGGCGGGGCGGCCCATGCTCGACCGGCTGTCGGGCGCGGGGCTCGAGGCGGTGGCCGTCGTCGTCGTGCGGTACTTCGGTGGCACGCTGCTCGGGACCGGCGGGCTCGTGCGCGCGTACGGGGACGCCGTCGGTGGGGTGCTCGCCGGCCTCCCCCTGGTGCGGGTCCGGGTCCTCACGCGGTGCACGGTCGCCGCGGACCACGCGACCGGGGCGCGGATCGAGGCCGAGCTCCGCTCGTCGACGGCCTCGCTGATCTCTGTGCTGGACGTCCGCTGGGGCCCGGACGGGGTCGAGCTCGACGTCACCACCGACGACCCGGCCGGACTCGACGCGCGGACGGCGGAGCTCTCCGCGGGGGCGGCGCGCACCACCGAGATCGGCCCGCACGAGGTCGAGCTGCCGCACTCCGCCTGGCCCGGACGGAAGTCCGCTCACTCGTCGAACGGTGGGGGTCGAGCCGAGCAGAGGTCCGCTCACTCGTGATTTGTTCTAGTTGCAATAGAACTATAGAATGAAGCCATGCAAGTGGTCATCGACACCGCCTCGGCGCAGCCGCTCTTCGAGCAGGTCGCCGCCCAGGTCCGTGGTGCCGTCCTGGCGGGCGAGGTCGGCCCGGGCGAGAAGCTCCCGTCCGCCAAGGACCTCGCCGCCGGACTGGACGTCAACCAGCACACCGTGCTGCACGCCTACCAGCTCCTGCGGGACGAAGGGTTCATCGAGCTTCGCCGCGGGCGGGGCGCCACCGTCCGCGAGGACCACCCCTACCCCGACCCGAAGCTCCTGCGCGCGATCGAGAACGTGCGCCGTGCCGCGACCGAGTCGGGCGTCCCGCTCAACACCGTCATCCACCTCCTCAAGGAGCCGCAGTCATGAGCGCCACCGGCCGGAACACGACAAAGCCCGGCCGCGGACCGATCCCGCACCGCGGACGTCGCCTGCTTCTCGGCGTCGTGCTCCCGCTCGCCGTGACGGCAGCCGCGTGGATCTACATCGCGGTAGTGGCCGGCGACCTCCCGGACCGGGTCGCGGTGCACTGGGGCACCGACGGGCCGGACCGGTGGAGCTCGGTGACCGAGCTGCTGACGATCCCCGCGGTGATGTGCGGCGTGAGCCTGGCGTTCACCTGCCCGCTCGCGGCGTTCACGGGGCGGCAGTCCATGACCCGCCGGACGATCGTCGGAATCTCGGCGGGGTTCGCCACGATGTTCGCCGGCATCGCCGTCTCGACGGTGCAGGTCAACCTCACCGACCCGCCGGGCGATCCCGTCGCCGGCATCGTGCTCGCCAGCCTTGCGGGTCTCGCCGTCGCGGTCGCGGCAGCCGCGGCGGCCGGCGAGGACCCGGTCGTCCCGGCGACCGATCCCGTGCCCGCCGACGCGGCCCGGGCGGACCTGGGCCCCACCGAGCGCGCCGTCTGGGTCCGCGGGACGGGGGCCTCCGTCAGGACGCTGGTCGTGATCGTGGTGCTGTTGGTCGGCTCCGGCGTCCTCATCGGCGCCCTCAGCAGCTGGTGGTGGGGCGCGGTCTTCGCGGCCCCCCTCATCGCGCTGGAGCTCGCACTGCTGCGCTACGTCGTCCGGGTCGACGCCGACGGCCTGGTCGCACGCTCGGCCCTCGGCGTCACCGTGCTGCGGGCACGCGCGGACGAGGTCGTGCGGGCCGACGTCGTCTCGATCGAGCCGTTCCCCGAGTTCGGCGGCTGGGGCCTGCGCACGGACGTCCACGGCCGCGTCGGCCTCGTCACCCGCAAGGGGGCGGCGGTGCGGATCGAGCGCACCGGCGGCCGCATCCAGGTGATCACCGTCGACGACGCCGAACGGGGCGCCGCCCTGCTCAACACCATGGCGGAGCGAGCCCGGCCGGTGTCGCACATCGAGGACACGCCGCTCGGGAGCGCCACCCGCCCGGGAGCGAGCGAGTCGATCGAGCCGCAGGGACCGGTCGCGGGCGGGCGGAGCGGCACGAGCACCGACTGAGTACCGGCCCGCGCCCACATGGCGGACCGGGCCCACCATGCGTACATGCGAGCGGCACCGATCGGGCACCATGGGGACCGGCCACCGGCTAAGGTGGTTGAGAGTTCAATCCATCGGTGGCCACTGACGGCCCGTGCAGGGAGGTGACGCGTGCGCGACGACCTGGTGTCCCTCGCTCCCCCACCGCACTTCGGCTTCTGCACCGAGGGCGGCTGTCGCTAGGGCGTCGGGCCCGTAACCGCCGCCAGGCCTCCCGACCCCCCGCCCCGCCGACCCGGCCCCCACCGCTCGAGCCATGCCCGAGGACGGACCGGGTACGGCCTCGCCGTCATCGGCGCACCCGACCAGCACGCACACCCACCCAACTCTCGGAGGACCCCATGGCCCAGATCTTCGACGACGTCACCCAGGCGGTCGGTCGCACCCCCCTCGTCCGCCTCAACCGCGTGACGGACGGCGCCGGCGCGACCGTCCTCGCCAAGCTCGAGCACTTCAACCCCGCGAACTCCGTCAAGGACCGGATCGGCGTCGCGATCGTCGACGCGGCCGAGGCCTCCGGTGAGCTCACCGACGGCGGGACGATCGTCGAGGCGACGTCGGGCAACACCGGCATCGCGCTCGCGATGGTCGGCGCGGCCCGCGGCTACACGGTCGTCCTCACCATGCCGGAGACCATGTCGAAGGAGCGGCGCGCACTGCTGCGCGCCTTCGGTGCCGAGCTCATCCTCACGCCCGGGCCCGACGGCATGCGAGGCGCGGTGGAGGCCGCCGAGAAGGCCGCCGCCGAGCGCCCCGGGGCCGTCCTCGCCCGCCAGTTCGCCAACCAGGCCAACGTCGAGATCCACCGCACCACCACCGGCCCCGAGGTCTGGAACGACACCGACGGCGCCGTCGACATCTTCGTGTCGGGCATCGGCACCGGCGGCACGATCACCGGCGCCGGGGGCTACCTCAAGTCGCAGAAGCCCGAGCTCCACCTCGTCGCCGTCGAGCCGGAGGAGTCCCCGATCCTCACGGGCGGCAAGCCCGGGCCGCACAAGATCCAGGGCCTGGGTGCGAACTTCGTACCCGAGATCCTCGACACCGACCTGTACGACGAGGTCGTCGACATCAACCTCGACGCCTCGCTCAACTTCGCGCGCCGCGCCGCCACGGAGGAGGGCCTGCTCGTGGGGATCTCCTCGGGTGCCGCCATCGCGGCCGCCGTCCAGGTCGCCCAGCGTCCGGAGAACGCGGGCAAGACGATCGTCGTGGTCCTCCCGGACCTCGGCGAGCGCTACCAGTCGACGGCGCTGTTCGAGGGCCTGGTCGACTGACGTGCACGATTCCGGCGTGCCCTTCTGGGTCCTCCTGCGCGAGGACCTCGAGGCGGCCCAGCGCGGCGACCCCGCCGCCCGTTCCATGGCCGAGGTGGCCCTGGCGTACCCGGGCGTCCACGCCCTGTGGGCGCACCGGGTCGCGCACCGGATGTGGCACGCCGACCGGTCGCGCGGGCGGCTCCGGCTGCCCGCGCGGCTGCTCTCGCAGGTCGCACGCGCCGTGACCGGCATCGAGATCCACCCCGGTGCGGTCATCGGGCGACGCATGTTCATCGACCACGGCATGGGCGTGGTCATCGGCGAGACCGCCGAGGTCGGCGAGGACGTCGTCATCTTCCACGGGACCACGCTCGGCGGGGTCTCGATGTCGAAGGGCAAGCGGCACCCCACCGTCGGCGACCGCGTGACGATCGGGGCCGGCGCCAAGGTCCTCGGACCGGTGACCGTGGGCTCGGACGCCCGGGTCGGCGCCAACGCTGTCGTCGTCAAGGACGTCGAGGCCGGCACCTCCGCCGTCGGCGTGCCGGCGAAGGCGATCCGCCCCAAGGTGACGGCCGACGAGGCCCGCTGGATGGACCCGGCGATCTATATCTGAGGAACCAGCCGCATCGAGCTCGTGCCCGGGGTGGTGAGGTCGTGCTTCGGACGCACGACCTCACCATGTACGGCACGACCTCGACGACGGTGGCGGCCGCACCCGCTGACCAGCCAGCCCTACGGCCACGGGCGCGCACGCTCTCCGCGGCCTAGATGCCCAGGACCTCGCGCACGTCGGCGTGCAGCAGCCGGGCAACGGCCTCCCGTGCGGCGCCGGCGTCGCCCGCGGCGAGCGCCGCCTGCGCCATCGCCTCGCACTCGGCCGACGTGTGGGAGCGCAGCGCGTGCCGCACCTCCGCCAACGCCCCGGTGGACATCGACAGGCTCGTCACGCCCAGACCGGTCAGCACGAGCGCCATGAGCGGGTCGCCGGCCGACTCGCCGCACACGCCGACCGGCTTCCCGGCCGCCACACCCGCCGACGCCGTGCGCGCCACGAGGTCGAGCACCGCCGGCTGCCACGGGTCGAGCAGGTCGGCCAGGCCGCCGAGGAGCCGGTCGGACGCCATCGTGTACTGGGCAAGGTCGTTGGTCCCCAGCGAGCCGAAGTCCACCTCGGCGAGCACGCCCTCCGCTCGCAGTGCCGCGCCGGGGACCTCGACCATCACGCCGACCTTCACGCCGGCTCCCTGCAGCCCGGCCTCCTGTGCTGCGGCAGCGAACTCCCGCGCCTCGGCGGCGGTGGCGATCATCGGCGCCATCACCCACAGCTCGGCGGCCCCCTCCCCCGCCTGCTCGCGGGCCTGCGCGAGGGCACGCAGCTGGTCCTGGACGAGGTCCGGCATCGTACGCACGAGCCGGTAGCCCCGGACCCCGAGGGCCGGGTTGTCCTCGTCGTCCTGGTTGGCGAACGCGAGCGGCTTGTCGGCCCCCGCGTCGAGCGTGCGCACCACGACCTTCCGCCCCGAGAACGCACGCAGCACGGCGGCGTAGGCCTCCGCCTGGTCCTCGACGGTCGGCGCCTCCGCGGCGTCGAGGAACAGCACCTCCGTGCGGAACAGGCCCACGCCCTCGGCGGCGGTCGCCGCGGCCCGCTCGGCGTCCTCGACGGTGCCGATGTTGGCGAGCAGCTGGACGGCGTGGCCGTCGGAGGTCGCTCCCGGTTCGCGGTCGGACTCGAGGGCGTCGAGCGCCGCGGTCCGGCCCTCGATCTCGCGTCGTACGTCGTCGTCGGGGTCGAGGAGCACCCGGCCGTTCGCGGCGTCGACGGCGACGATCCCGCCGTCGGGCAGTCCGGTCGCCCCGGCGGCGCGGACCACGCAGGGCAGGCCGAGCTGGCGGGCGATGATCGCCGTGTGCGAGGTGGGCCCACCCTCCTCGGTGACGATGCCGAGCACGAGCGAGAGGTCGAGCGCGGACGTGTCGGCGGGCGAGAGGTCGCGGGCGACGACGACGGCAGGCTCGCTCAGCTCGGCACCCGGCTCCGGCTGCCCCGTCAGGCGGGCGACCACGCGGTCGCGGACCGAGCGCAGGTCGGTCACGCGCTCGGCCATGTAGCCGCCGATGGACTCGAAGGTGGCCGCGAACTCCTCGACGGCGTCGTGGACCGCGTGCGCGGGGCCGGTCCCGGAGCGCACGAGCTCGGCGGCGCGGGCGGCGAGCGCCGGGTCACCGGCCATGAGCGCCGCGGCACCGAGCACCTCCCCCAGCGTGCTGCCGGCAGCCGCCTCGGACCGCGCCGTGAGGTCGGCGCGCACGTCGCCGAGCGCCTCCTCGACGCGTGCGACGGCAGCCTCCGGATCTGTCGGCGCAGGCTCGTCCGCCGGGAGCTCCGGGCCACCACGGACGTGCCGGACCGGCCCGACGACGCCGCGGCGTCCGACCCCGATCCCGGCCAGCCCGGCGTGGGCTGCGGCGCCGGTCACTTGCCGTCCTCCTTCTCGAGCATGGTGACGAGCTCGTCCAGCGTCTCCTCGGCACCGTCACCGGCCGCCTCGAGCACGACCGTGTCCCCCTGCTTCACGCCGAGGCTCATCACGGACAGGATCGATCCGGCCGGTACCGGCGTCGCACCGTCCTTCGCGATGGTCACCGGAACCGGGCTCCTGGACGCGGCGGCGACGAAGTCCGAGGCCGGTCGGGCGTGCAGGCCCTGCGCGGAGGCGACGACGGCAGTTCTCTGCGACATGCGGACTCCTTCGTCGATGGAGGTGCCCGGGCGGACACCGACGTTCACCGCTCCACGATATCGGCGTCCGAGGCGCGTGCGCCTCCCCCTCGCCCACCGACCGCCCGCAGAGCTGCCTACGCGGCCCTCGCGCGGGACCTCAGCCTGCGCTGGCATCTGGCGCACCAGAACACGGTGCGCCCGGCGAGGTCGTCGATCGAGACCGGGTTCCCGCACACGTGGCAGGGCCGCCCGGCTCTCCGGTAGACGTACCAGCGGAAGTCGGCCTCCTCGTCCGTGGCCCGCTCGGCGGCGCGGGCCCAGGAGTCGGGGCGCGGGGCTCGGCGGTCCTCGGGGCGCGTGGTGACGATCACTCCGTGCTCGACGCCGTCCGCCAGCAGTTCCGCGACGTCGTCCCAGAGGGCGCGCAGCCGGGCCACGCTCACGGCACGCCCCTCGGTCCGCGGGTGGATCCGGGCTCGGTAGAGGGCCTCGGCCCGGTAGATGTTGCCCACGCCGGCGATGACCGACTGGTCCATGAGCAGCTCGCCGACGCTGCGGCGCGTCCGGCGCACGGCGGCGACGAAGCGCTCGGGATCGGCGTCGCGCCTGAGCGGGTCGGGCCCGAGCCGGTCGTGGACGGCGTCCTTCTGGCCCTCGTCGATGAGGTCGCACCGCGCGGGGCCGGTGAGGTCGGCCACGACGGTGTCGGTCAGGAGCCTGAGACGGACGGTGGGGCGCGGCTCGGGCACGACGAGCTCGGCGCTCGCCTCGGCCTCGATGTCCGCAGGGTCCGCCGGTACGACGGCATCGGCTACAGCTACGGCATCGGTGCCGGTGCCGGTCTCGGGTGCCCGGGAGGTGGGCCGACGCGGAGCGCCGATGGCGTGCGGCCCTGCTCCGTCGGCGGTGACGAACGCCCAGGCGCCGTACAGCCCGAGGTGGACGTGCACGAACCGGGGCTCGCCCCCGGCGGGCGGCTCGAGCTCGACGAACAGGTGCTTGCCGTGCGCGTCGGTCCCGGTCACGCGCCAGCCGTCGACGGCCCCGGCCCCGGCGTCGAACCGCCCCTGCGGGGACGAGGCGCGCACGACCTGACCGGTGAACAGGCTGTCGAGCATCGTGGCGAGCCGCCGGATCGAGTGGCCCTCAGGCATGCGTCTCGGGTGCCTTCCACGCGGTCGGTGCGTCCCACAGGGCGCGCCGGAGGTCGACCATCGTGGGCACCAGCGGCTCCAGCGGCGTGCCCTCGGACCGGTAGCGGGCGCTCGCGTCGGCGCGCAGCTGCCGGGGCAGCGTGCCGTCGGCGCGCACCACCCGCCACCACGGCACGCGGTACCCGTGCCGCGCGAGGACGGTGCCGACGTACCGTGCGCTGCCCCGCCCCGTGCGGTCCCGGACGGCCTCGGCGATCAGGCCGTAGGTGGTCGCCCGCCCCTCGGGGACCTGCTGGGCGACGTCGAGCACCAACTCGGTGAGCTCGGTGGTGGTGATCCCCACGGGCCTGGGTGCGGACATGGTCCTTATGATCGCAGCATCATGTCCTTCTCCACCCTGCCCACGCCCGCCTCCGCCGACGCGCACGGGGCTGGTTGCTCACACTGCGACGACTCCGTGCCCCACGAGCACATCGACGTCCGGGCCGAGCTCACCGCGGCCGCCCGCCGGTCGCGCCGCCGGTCGCTCGTCGTCACCGTGATCGCCGCTGCACCGCTGGTCCTCGGCCTCGTCCTCGCGGTCCTCGACGGCGCCGCGGGCCGCGCGGCGCTGCTCGCGCTCGCGGTGGGGGCCGGGTGGCTCGTCGCCTCCGCCGTCGGGGTGGTCCTCGTGCGCCGGGTCGGTCGCCGGTCCTCCCGGCTCGGCATCGCGGCCGGAGCCGCCACGACGGCGGCGCTCGGCCCCGTCGTCGGGCTCGCTGCCGCGATGGTCACCGGGGCGCCGGTCAGCCTTGCGACGGCCCTCGTCGCGGGCGGTGCCTGGTGGTCGGCCTCCGCGCTCGCCGACACGCTCGCCGCCGTGGCCTGGCGACGTTCCCTGTTCGAGCCCGGCGACGCCGCCGAGGTGGCCCGCACCCAGGCGATCGCCGGACGCGAGGAGAACCTCGCCCTGCCGCTCGCCTGGTTCGTCCAGGGACCTGCGGTCGCCGTGGCGGCGCTGCTCGGCGGGCCGCTCGCGGTCGCGGTGATCCTGCTGGCCGCACTGTGCGCCGCCCTCAGCGTCCGGGGGTCGGCCCACCGCCGCTGACGCCCGTGAGCGAACGGGCGAGCTCGTCGAGCACCGCCGCCGTCTCCTCGGGCGCGGTGACCATCGGCCAGTGCCCGGCGTCGATCTCCCGGTAGGACCAGCCCGGGGTCGACGCGGTGACCGACGACGTCGGCGGATCGGTACGCAGGCAGCGCACATACCCGAGGGCCACCCCTGAGTCGGCCAGCTCGAAGTCCGGCGCGGGCTCGGCATAGGTCCCGAGCGGCTGCCCGCTCACGCGGGAGGCCATCCACGCATGGTCCGCGTCGGTCAGCCCGTGCCCCGGGAACAGCGCGTCGATCTCCTGGCGCGTGAACCAGGGCGTCGCCCCGTCGACGGCGAGGAGCGGCATCACCTCGGCCGCCCCGGGGCGCTGCTGGTCGAACCAGGACCGGCCAGGACTCGGCAGGACCGCGTCCACCATGACGACGGCGCGCACGGGACCCGTGCGAGCAGAAGTCCGCTCACTCGTCGAAAGGCGGACGAGAGCTCCCGCCGTGACGTAGGCGGCGAACGAGTGCGCGACGACGGTCACGCCCTTGCCGCCCTGGCCGTCCGCCTCGCCCTCGACGGCCGCTGCGAGGTCGTCTGCCCAGTCGCTGAGGGTGACCTCCGCGGCCGGCGTGGGGTCGCCGTCGATGCCGCGCAGGTGCGGCGTGACGACGCGGTGGCCCCGCCGCTCGAGGAGGGGCACGACGCGCTCCCAGACCCAGCCGCCCAGGCCGCTACCGCCGACGAGGACCAGCGTCGAGGGGCTCTCGACCACGGGCTCAGTCCTCGATCGTCACCGAGGCGAGGATCTGGTCGAACAACGGCTCGGCCTCGGCGAGCACGTCGACCGGGGACGTCAGCGTGATCGCGGCCATGCCCCCGCCCTCGAGCTCGAGGGGATAGAAGCGCTGGGTCGCGGGCAGGCCGTGCGGGGTGAGGTCGACCTCGAGCGGGGTGACCGTCTGGCCCGCCACCTCACGCGGCTCGAGCTCGACGAGCTCCTCGGCCGGCGCGCCCTCGGCGGCGACCATCTCCTCGAAGCTCTGCCCGGCGACGAACTCGGGGCTGTAGACGGTGAGGACACCACCGGGATAGACCTCGGTCTCCGAGATGCCGAACATCTCCAGCTCGGCGCCGCTCGGCGTCGCGCCCATGAGGTGCGTGAGCGAGATCCACTCGGCGGGCCAGGTCAGCGACACCGGGTCGATCCCGGCCGGCGTCCCCTCGCCGGCACCGTCGGCCCCGGCATCACCGTCCGCCTCGTCGTCGGCCGCGGCGTCGTCGGCGTCCTCCCCGGGCGAGGCCGAGTCCGCCTCGTCCTCCGAGGTCGCGTCGTCGGAGGCAGAGTCCTCGCCCGCGGTGGCGTCGTCGTCGGAGGCAGCCTCGGAGGTGTCCTCCGGCGGGTCGACCTCCTGCGCCTCGGGCGGCTCCGGACTGCCCGAGTCGGTCGACTCGTCGTCCCCGCCCCCGCATCCGGCGAGCGTGAGCGCGACCGCGAGGACCGCCCCGGCGAAGGCCGACCGGCGGCCGGCTCCGCCCCGACGGCTCGTGCGCGTGCTCATCGCTCGAGCTCCGCGACCTGGTCGATGCGCCGCTGGTGGCGGGCCTCGCCGGAGAACGGCTCGGCGAGGAAGGCGTCCACGATCGCGAACGCCTCGTCCTGCGTGTGCATGCGGGCGCCGATACCGACGACGTTGGCGTCGTTGTGCGCCCGGGTGAGGCGGGCGGTCTCGACGGACCAGGCCAGTCCGGCGCGCACGCCCGGCACCTTGTTGGCGGCGATCTGCTCGCCGTTGCCGGACCCGCCGATGACGACGCCGAGGGAGCCCGGCTCCTCGACGACGGCGCGGCCGGCCGTGAAGCAGAAGCCCGGGTAGTCGTCCTCGGCGTCGTAGGTGTCGGCCCCGTGGTCGACGACGTCGTGGCCGGCCCCCGTGAGGTGGGCGGACAGGGCGGACTTGAGCTCGAAGCCGGCGTGGTCGGCGGCGATGTGGACGCGCATGGCGCACAGTGTGGCACGCACCGTGCCGCGCCTACCCTGGGGGCCATGACCTCATCGACCACCGAGACCCCCGTCGACCTCGAGAGCTACGTCGACACCGACGTGCGCCCGCAGGACGACCTGTTCCGGCACGTGAACGGCCGCTGGATCGCGGAGACGGAGATCCCGGCCGACCGGGCGAGGATCGGCGGGTTCATCGACCTGCGCGACCGCTCCGAGGAGCGGGTCCGCGCCCTCATCGAGGAGCTCGGCGCGGCGGCCGCTGCCGACGGGGACCCGGAGGGTGTCGCCCAGCACGCGGCGGACCCTGCGGTCACCGACGCCGACCCGGCCGGTGCCGCCCCGAAGATCGGTGCGGTCTACGCGATGTTCATGGACGAGAGCGCCATCGAGGCGGCCGGGGCCGAGCCGCTCGCCGCCGACCTGGACCTCGTGCGCGGCGCCGACGACCACGCCTCGCTGGCTCGTGTCATGGGTGAGCTGCAGCGCACCGGGGTGTCCGGGCTGGCCGGGATCGACGTCTCGCCGGGCATCTCTGACCCGGACTACCTCGTGTGGTTCGCGCAGGACGGCATCGGGCTGCCCGACGAGGCCTATTACCGCGAGGCCGAGCACGCCGCCGTGCGCGAGGCGTACGCGGGTCATGTCGGCCGTCTGCTCGAGCTCGTCGGCGCGGTGGGGGCCGGCGAGGGCGCGGGTGCCGCCGAGCGGGTGCTCGCGCTCGAGACCCGGATCGCCTCGAGCCACTGGGACGTGGTCGCCACGCGCGAGGCGGACAAGATCGACAACCCGATGAGCTTCGACGAGCTCGCCGCCTCCGCGCCGGGCCTGGACTGGACCGCCTACCGCGCCGGCCTGCGGCTGCCCGACGGCGACCTCAAGCTGCTGGTGGCCACGCCGTCGGCGCTCGTCGGGGCGGCGGAGACCTGGGCCTCGACACCGGTCGACGACCTCAGGGTGTGGCTCTCGTTCCATGCGGCGGCCTCGCGCGCACCGTTCCTCACGAAGGAGATCGTGGCCGAGCGTTTCGACTTCGCCGGGCGCACGCTCACCGGCGCCCAGGAGAACCGCGAGCGCTGGCGCCGCGGGGTCGGCCTCGTCGAGGGTCTGCTCGGCGAGGACGTCGGGCGGCTCTACGTCGCCCGGCACTTCCCGCCGGCGCACAAGGCCCGGATGGACGAGCTCGTGGCGAACCTCGTCGAGGCTTACCGGGTCTCGATCGACGAGCTGGACTGGATGAGCGCGGGGACGAAGGAGCGCGCCCAGGCGAAGCTCGCCGCGTTCACGCCGAAGATCGGTTTCCCCGAGGTCGTGCGCGACTCCTCGGGCCTCGTCGTCACCGAGGGCGACCTCGTGGGGTCGGTGCGCGCGGGGCGCGCGTACTGGTGGGACGACGAGATGGCCCGCTACGGCACCGCGGTCGACCGCAGGGAGTGGCTCATGACGCCGCAGACCGTCAACGCCTACTACAACCCGGTGTGGAACGAGATCGTGTTCCCGGCGGCGATCCTCCAGCCCCCGTTCTTCGACCCCGAGACGGACGACGCGTTCAACTACGGCGGCATCGGCACGGTGATCGGGCACGAGATCGGGCACGGGTTCGACGACCAGGGTTCGAAGTTCGGTCCCGACGGCCAACTGTCGAACTGGTGGACCGAGGAGGACCGGGAGCGGTTCATGGAGCGGGCGAACGCGCTGATCGCCCAGTACGACGGCCTGGTGCCTGCGCAGCTCGGCGAGGGCTCGGAGGCGTCGGTGAACGGCGCGCTCACGGTCGGCGAGAACATCGGCGACCTCGGCGGCCTGGACATCGGTCTCAAGGCCTACGCCCTCGCGCTGCGCGCGCAGGGGATCGACAGCATCGACGACGCTCCGGTGCTCGACGGCCGGAGCGGCCTGCAGCGCTTCTTCACCGGGTGGGCCCGGGTCTGGCGGTCCAAGCACCGCGACGAGACCCTGCGCACCCAGATGGCCACCGACCCCCACTCCCCCGACGAGTTCCGGGCCAACGTCACGGCCAGCAACCTCGACGCGTTCCACCGTGCGTTCGACGTGCAGCCCGGCGACGGCGGCTACCGCGCCCCCGAGGACCGCGTCGCCATCTGGTGACGCCCGTCGCCCGGTGACACGCGCCGACCGGTGAGCCGCGTCGTCAACCGAGCTCGACGGAGTCGAGGACGGACGCGATGTCGTCCTCGACCTCGTCGGCCCGGTCGGCGGTGACGACGAACGAGAAGAGCGCGACGAGGCCGTCCGGCCCGGGGACCGGGTAGGCGATCGTGTCCCACTCGCCCGACGTGCTGCGGGCCTCCCACCGGGTGGCCGGAGCACCGGAGACGGTGCGCGCCTCGCCCTCGACGACGCTGGCCGGGTCGGCCCCGCGCCCCACGAGCACGGCCGCCCAGTCGGTCGTCCCGGCCGGGTCCTCCTGGAGCACGACCGTCGCGGCGGCGATGGTCCCGCTCTCCGTCACCGTGGCCATGGCCAGCGAGCCGGGCGGAAGGGACTCCGCGGCCGCCGGCTGCTCCGCCCAGGCCTGCGGCCAGGTGATGTCAAGGGTGACCGCGTCCTCGGGCACGTCGGCGGGGTCGGGTTCGGGGCCAGGGGCGGGGTCGGGGTCGGCCGGGGCGGACGGGGCTGACGGCTGCTCTGCGGCAGCGGTCGCGCCGGAGCCGTCGGACCCGTCCGACGCTGCGCCGGCGGAGGCCGACTCGGCGGCGAGCTGCAGCGGCTCCGAGACGGGACGAGCCAGCTCTCCGGTGCCGCAGGCAGTGAGGACGAGCAGCACCGCACCGGCACAGGCGGTCAGTGCGGCGGGGCGGACGGTCGGGCGGGACTCGGGGCGTGTGACTGTGCGCATGCCGACAGCGTTGCCCCGCCGCATGCGCGATACGGAGCCTCGTCCACAGCTCCGTCTCCGACCGTCCGTCGTCCACAGGCGTGGCGACGGCGCCGCCCGCGGTGGGCGACGCCGTCGAGTATCCGCGCGGCGGCCCCCAAGGGCCGCGCATCTGCGGGTCAGCTGATGGTGATGGAGTCGAGGATCGACTCGAAGTCGGCCTCGTGGGTGTCGAACTGCTCCACCGGTGCCTGGAGGGAGACCTCGACGAACGAGCCGTCGTCGAGCGGGAAGCCGTAGGCGCGCTGACGCATCTCCCCCTCGCCCGGGTCCTGCTCGAACTCCAGGCCCTCGGCGTCGTGCCCGGCGATGTCCCGCGGCTCGATCTCGGTGAGCTCCGAGGTGTCCTGGCCGCTCTGCTCGAGCAGCTCGATGTACGAGCCGTCACCGATGGTGCCGGGCGCGTAGCGGGTGACCGATGCCCCGGTCGGGAACGGCTCCGCCGGGTCGAGCGCGTACGAGTGCATCTCCGCGACTCCCTGCGGCAGCGGACCGGCCGCGTCCGCCTGCAGGTCCTCCCAGCCCTCGGGCCAGGTGATCTCGATGCGCTCCTCGCCCGCGGCACCGCTCTCCGACTCGCCGCCGGGGCCGGGGCCGGGACCGGCCGAGCCGGCCTCGCTCTCCGACTCGCCACCGCCGGGGGCGCCCGCGGCATCGTCCGAGCCGGACTCCGACGGGCTCTCGCCGACGCCGGGTTCGTCCGACCCGGTCTCGTCGCCACCGCTGGGAGCCTCTGCCGGAGCGTCCATGGTGGCCGGGGACTCCTCGTCGTCGCCCCCGCCGCAGGCGGCGAGCGTGAGGCCCGCGCCGAGCGCGACAGCCGCGACGAGCGAACGACGGACAGGTGCGTGCGTGATGTTCATGCCTTCCACTGTCGCTGACATGCCGCGCGGACGGGGATCGGGGCGCGCGTGGAGGCACCCGCCACGCACGACGACGGCGCCGCCCGAGGTGGGCGACGCCGTCGTGGAGCCGTGGAACGGTCCGTCAGGACCGTCCGCGGAGGGGTCAGTTGATGGTGATGGAGTCCAGGATCGACTCGAAGTCGGCCTCGTGGGTCTCGAACTCCTCGGCGGAGGAGGACAGGACGACCTCGACGAACGAGCCGTCGTCGAGCTGCACGCCGTAGGCGCGCTGCAGGATCGGGCCGGTGCCCGGGTCCTGCTCGAACTCCAGGCCCTCGGCCTCGTTACCGTCGATGTCGCGCGGCTCGATCTCGGTGAAGGACGACGTGTCCTGGCCGCTCTGCTCGAGCAGCTCGATGTAGGAGCCCTCGCCCATGATGCCCTCGGCGTACCGGATGACCGTCACGTTGGTCGCGAAGGTCTCGGAGTCGGTGAGCCCGTAGGCGTGCATCTCCTCGACGCCGTCGGGCGTCGGCATCTCGGTGACCTCGGTCAGGTCCTCCCAGCCCTCGGGCCAGGTGATCTCGATGCGCTCCTCGCCCGCGGCGTCGCTGCCCGACTCGCCGCCGGCAGCGCCGTCCGAGCCGGCCTCGCTCTCGGACTCGCCGGGCAGGCCCGCGGCGTCGTCCGACTCGGTCTCGCCGCCGAGGCCCGAGTCGTCGGACTCGGTCTCCTCGTCCTCGGAGGGCGCCTCGGGCTCCTCCTCGGCGGGCGGAGCCTCCTCGGTGGTCGTCGACTCCTCGTCGTCGCCCCCGCCGCAGGCGGCGAGCGTGAGGCCCGCGCCGAGCGCGACAGCCGCGACGAGCGAACGACGGACAGGTGTGTGCGTGATGTTCATGCGAACCACTTTCCAGTAGGGGTCTGGTCTGAGCGGGGAGGTTCGACGGGGACATGTCCCCGTGAGGCGTTCCCCACGTGCTTGCTCGCTCAGTCGATGACGACGGAGTCGAGAATCTCCTCGAAGACGGGGATGAGGCCGGCGAACGTGGTCTGCTCGGCCACGAGCGTGATCTCGACGAGGCCGCCGTCGTCGAGCTCGACGGGGTAGAGGTGCTGGACGACCGGCCCGGTGTCGGCCTCGGTGACGCGCTCGTACGGGGTGACCGTCGTCCCGTCGACGTCCCGTGCGGGCAGCTCGAGGAGCTCGGCGAGATCGGTCCCCTGCTCCTCGAGGATCTCGGTGTAGGACCGCCCGTCGACCGTGCTCTCACCGAACGACATGACGACGACGGACGTCGCGTACTCCGTGGTCGGGTCCCCGTACGCCTGGACCTCGGCGCCCTCGGGGGTCGTCGAGATGTAAGGGGCGAGGTCCTCCCACTCGTCGGGCCACGTGATGTCGACCGCGGGGCCGTCGAACGGCTCCTCGGTCTCCGTCTCGCTCTCCGACGCGGACTCGGCATCGGTCGCGGTCTCGTCGGACGGTGTCTCCTGCCCGGACGTCTCCGACTCGTCGTCGCCCCCGCCGCAGGCGGCGAGCGTGAGCGAACCGACGGTCACGGCCAGTGCCGCGGCCGCCCGGGAGCTCGTCGGTCGGATTCTCATCGCCACCACAGTTGCACCACCGGCGCCCGCCCGCACCTCTGCCTCGCGTGAGAAAGCCCGCACGCAGGCGGGACGGGGCGCCGTAGATCGGCGCTCCCGCACCGTTCCACGGCTCTCTTCGCCGAGGGTGAACATCGAGTGCGGCACGCGGCGCCGCACCAGGTCAGACGTTCACAACGGGCCCGGTGTCACCACGCCGGACCCGCTGCCCGAGGAGATCTCAGCCGCCGATGACGATCGAGTCGAGGATCGCCTCGAACGTCCCCACGTGCTCGTCGAACTCCTCGACGTCGGCGGAGTAGACGACCTCGACCGCACTGCCGTCCTCGAGGACCACGCCGTGCATCTGCTGGCGGTAGGTCAGGCCACCGCCGCTCGCGTCGGTCGAGTACCCCGTCGCCGGGTGGCCGCCGATCTCCCGGTCCGGCACCGCGCGGAGCTCGTCGGGCGCGAGCCCCTGCGCCTCGACCATCTCGTCGTAGGAGCCGCCGGTCGCCGTGCCCGGCGGGTAGGCGACGACCACGACGTTGGTCGAGAAGCCGGCCGGGTTCGGGATGCCGTAGGCCTGCAGGTCGTAGGTCGGCGGGACGCTCCCGCCGAGGTCCGAGGAGAGGTCGGTCCAGTCCTCGGGCCAGGCCACCTCGACCTGGGGCACGCCGCCCGGGGCCCCGGCGGGGTCGTCGGTGGGTTCGTCCGTGGGGTCGTCGGCGGGTTCGTCCGTGGGGGCGTCGGACGCGTCCTGGGAGGGTCCCTCCTCGGCCGGCTCGGAGGACTCCGACGAGTCGTCGGGCTCCTCCTCGGCCGGCTCGGACGTCTCGGCCGGTGCGGGGGTGTCGTCGGGCGACGGCGCGATCTGCGAGCTGTCGTCGTCGCCCCCGCCGCATGCGGCAAGGACCAGGGCGGAGGCGAGGGTCAATGACGCGGTCGCGGCCAGGCGCGAGGGCGAAGGTGTCTGCATGCCACAAGTATCGCAGTCGTCGCCCCTCGCGGAGACGACCCCGCCGGTGATTCCCGCCCTGGTGGCAGGGGCGCAGGGCGGTGCCCGGGACGGCCTGAGGCCCGGGACCGAGCTGCTCGGTCCCGGGCCTCAGGTCCGGTCGTCGGTCGGGTCGGAGGTCAGCCGATGACGGCGGAGTCGAGCACCGTCTCGAACAGCTCCATACCCTCGGTGATCTGGTCGACCTCGGCCGAGAGCACGAACTCGACGATGCTGCCGTCCTCGAGCACCACGCCGTACAGGCGCTGACGGAAGGTCTCGCCGGCCTCGGACGCGTCCTGCTGGTAGCCCATCGCGGTGTGGCCGTCGATCTCGCGCTCGCCGACCTCGGCCAGCTGGCCGGAGTCGCCGCCGAGCTCCTCGACGAGCAGGTCGCCGTAGGTCGCGCCCTCGGGGGCGGTGCCCGCCGGGTACGTGGTGACGACGCCGTTCATCGAGAAGCCGTCCGGGTTCGGCTCGCCGTGCACCTGCACCTCGAGGCCCGGCTGCGCGGGCACCTGGTCGGACATGTCGACCCACTCCGAGGGCCAGGAGACCTCGACCTGGGGGAACTCGCCCGAGGCGGCCGCGCCGTCGTCAGCGTCGTCGTCGCCGGGCTGCTCGGCCGCGTCGTCGTCCGCGTCGTCGGAGGGCGCCTCGTCCGTGCCGTCGTCAGCGCCGTCGTCGCCGGGCTCCTCGGCCGCGTCGTCGTCCGCGTCGTCGGACGGCGCCTCGTCCGTGTCGTCGTCGGTGGGCTCGTCCTCGGACGGCTCCGCGGGCTCCGTCGTCGTGGTGTCGTCGTCGGGCGAGGGAGCGATGGTGTCGTCGCCGCCGCACGCCGCGAGCGTGAGCGCGGCGGCGAGGGCGAGGCTGGCAGTGGCTGCGTGACGGGGGGTAACAGTTCGCCTGTTCATGCCTTCACGCTAAACCGCCGACGGCCGTCCCCTGTATCGCCGTCATGGGGATGTCTGACCAGGTAGGGCTACCCGTCGGCCCGGCGCCGGCCAACCTCACTCGACGCCGGACCTGCCTCACTCGATGGTGATCGACCCGGCGACCTGCCGCATGCCCGGCAGGTCCCCCTCCTCGTCGGCGGCGTCCATCGCGAACTGCAGCTCCCACTGGTAGCCGCCCTCGAAGATCGGGTAGGTGTACTGGACGAACCCGCCCGTCGGGGTCGACATCTCGACCCGCAGCCCCTCGACGGTGGCGCCGTCGACGGTCAGCGGATCGGCGTCCGTCATCTCGGCGTCCGGTGGACGCTGCTGCTCGAGCGCCTCCCGGTAGGCCTCGTACGAACCTGCGCCGCCCTCGATGGCGGTGAGCGTCACCTGGGTGCCGTTGGCGGCGGTCGCCAGCGGGGCGGCGCCCATGACGATCGTCGGGTGCCCCTCGTAGGCGAACGACAGGTCGTTCCACTCCTCGGGGAGCGTGTAGCTCACCGTCCCGGCGTCGTGCTCGACGGTCAGCTGCTCGCCGTCGAGCGGCGGAGCCTCCTCCTCGGCACCGTCGGAGGTGGGCTCCTCCTCGGACTCGTCCGTCTCCTCCTCCGGGTCGGCAGGCCCGTCGTCGGCCGCGCTCGGCGCCTCCGGGTCGTCGGTCCCGTCCGTGGTGGACTCCTCGCTCTCCTCGCCGGCGGTGGGCTGCTCGGAGGCGGACCCGGACGGTGACTCCTCGGCCTCGGTGGTCTCCTCGTCGTCGAGGCTCTCGACCGGGCTGCAGGCGGCGAGCGCCGCCGCCAGGGCGAGCGTCGCGCCGACGCCGATGCTGCGACCGTGTCGCATGGGGACTCCTTCGGAGGTGGGGACGAGGAAGGACGCGTCGACGGCCCCGGGGGTGGGGCCGCCGGCGGGGTCAGGAGAAGATCGGGCCCGAGGTGCGGCTGCGCTTGAGCTCGTACATGCCGGGGACGGAGACCACCAGGGCGAAGCCGTCCCACAGCCGTAGGGCGTCGTCGCCGGTCGGGGCGGGCGTGACGACGGGGCCGAAGAACGCGGAGTCGCCGTACCTGATGACGGGCACGCCCACGTCGTCACCCACGAGGTCCTGCGCGGCCTGGGTCGTGGCGCGGAAGGCGGCGTCCAGCGAGGTGTCGTCGGCGGCGTCGAGGAGGTCGGCCGGCAGGTCGAGCTCGGCGAGCGCCTCAGCGACGACCCCCGAGCCCTCGTCCGTGCGGCCGGCCGGGTGGAACCGCGTGCCGACGGCGGTGTAGAGCGCCGCGAACTGCTCGTCGGTCAGGCGCTCCTTGGCGGCCTGGAAGATGCGCACGACCCCCCACTGCCTCTCGAGCCCCGCCCGGTACTCCTCGGGGACGTCCTTGCCCTCGTTGATGATGACGAGCGGCATGAGGTGCAGGTGGAGGTTGAGGCCGCGGACCTCGGCGACCTCGGTGAGCCAGCGGGAGGTCATCCACGCCCACGGGCAGTGCGGGTCGAAGAACAGGTCGACGTCGTTCGGCTGGAAGGAGGCGGAGTCCGACATGACCCCATCGTCACACGTGGTACCGCAGCGGGGCGGGAGCACCGCCGGTCGGCTCGAGCGTCGCAGCGGTCACGGCACCGTTACGCTGCCTGGTGGCGCGACGCGCCCGGCCGGGACCACGGCGGTCCCGGTGCGTCATCCTCGAGCCCCAGGAGCCCCCGTGCCCGCAGAGAACCTCACCCGGGCGGAGGCCGCCGAGCGCGCCTCCCTCGTCGCCACGCAGACCTACCGGGTCGAGCTCGACCTCACCCGGGGGCCAGAGGTGTTCGGCTCGACGACGACACTCACCTTCACGGCGACGCCCGGATCCTCGACGTTCGTCGACCTCATCGCTCCCGCGGTCCACCGGATCACCCTCAACGGCGCCGACGTCGACACCTCCGCCTTCGCCGACTCGCGCATCGCCCTGTCCGGCCTCGCGCAGACCAACGAGCTCGTCGTGGAGGCCGAGGGCGCGTACATGACCACCGGCGAGGGGCTGCACCGCTTCGTCGACCCGGTCGACGAGAAGGTGTACCTCTACTCGCAGTTCGAGGTCGCCGACGCCCGGCGCGTCTTCGCCTGCTTCGAGCAGCCCGACCTCAAGGCCGAGTTCTCCTTCGTCGTCACGGCTCCGGCCCAGTGGACGGTCTTCTCCAACGAGGCGGCCGCCGAGGTCACGGACGCGGCCGCGCAGGCCGGCGAGGTCGACGGGGCCGGTGCGCGGACCTGGACCTTCGCCCCCACCGCCCGCATCTCGACCTACCTCACGGCGATCGTCGCCGGCCCCTACGCGGGCACCACCGGCGAGCTCACCTCCAGCGACGGCCGCACGATCCCCCTGGGCGTCTACGCCCGCGCCTCGATCGCCGAGCACCTCGACGCCGAGACGATCATGGACGTCACGCGCCAGGGCTTCGCGTTCTACGAGGAGGCGTTCGACCGCCCCTACCCGTTCACGAAGTACGACCAGGTGTTCGTGCCGGAGTTCAACGCGGGCGCCATGGAGAACGTCGGGCTGGTCACCTACCTCGAGAACTACGTCTTCCGCGGTCCGGTGTCCGGGGCCGTGAGGGAGCGCCGCGTCATCACGATCCTGCACGAGCTCGCCCACATGTGGTTCGGCGACCTGGTGACGATGCGCTGGTGGAACGACCTGTGGCTCAACGAGTCGTTCGCCGAGTACGCCTCGCACCTGTCCGCCGCCGAGGGGCTGGGCATCGACGACGCGTGGGTGACGTTCACGTCGCTCGAGAAGGCGTGGGCGCTGGACCAGGACCAGCTGCCGACCACCCATCCGATCGTCGCGTCGATCGAGGACCTCGAGGACGTCGAGGTCAACTTCGACGGCATCACCTACGCCAAGGGCTCCTCCGTGCTCACCCAGCTCGTGACGTTCGTCGGCAAGGACGCCTTCCTCACGGGCCTGCGCCGATACTTCGCCACGCACGCGTATCGCAACACCGAGCTGTCCGACCTGCTCGTCGAGCTCGAGGCTGCCTCCGGCCGAGACCTGCGCTCGTGGTCGACGGTGTGGCTCGAGTCCGCGGGCGTCACCACGCTCGCGCCTCAGGTCACCACGGAGACCGGCGACGGCGGCGTCGAGCGGATCTCCTCCGCCGCCGTCGTGCAGACCGTGCCCGACACCCACCCCGTGCAGCGGCCCCACCGCCTCGCCGTCGCGGGCTACGACCTCGACGGCGACCGGCTCGTGCGCAGCTGGTCCGAGGAGGTCGACGTCGACGGCGAGCGCACCGAGCTGCCCGTGCTGGTCGGCCGCCCGTGGCCGGCCGTGCTGCTCGTCAACGACGAGGACCTCACCTACGCCAAGGTGCGGCTCGACGACCGCTCGCTCGCGGCGGCGACGCGGCACGTTGACGACTTCGCCGAGGCCATGCCGCGCACGCTGGTGCTCGCCTCGGCCTGGGACATGACCCGGGACGGCCAGTGGGCCGCGAGCCGCTACCTCGACCTCGCGCTGCGGGCGCTGGCGTCCGAGACCCAGCCCACCGCGATGCGGGTCCTCCTCGCCAACGTGCGCACCGCCGTCGAGCGGTACTCCGCCCCCGCCGGCAGGGACCAGGTGCGCGCGGCCGTCGCGGAGGACCTCGTGGCGCTGGCCACGAGCGCCGAGCCCGGCTCGGACGCCCAGCTCCAGCTCTCCCGCGCCGCCGCCCAGCTCGTCGTCACCGACGAGCAGGTCGCCACCGTGCGCGGCTGGATCGACGGCAGCGGTCCGCTGGCCGGCCAGGAGGTCGACCCGCAGCAGCGGTGGGAGGTCCTGCGCGGCCTCGCGCTCGCCGGGGCCCTCACCGAGGACGACGTGACGGCGGCCCTCGACGCCGACCCGTCCGCGACCGGCCGGGAGCACGCCGTCTGGGTGCGGTCCGCACGCCCCACGGCCGAGGCCAAGCAGTGGGTGTGGGACAACGTCGTGGCGGCGGCCAACCTGCCGAACACGCAGCAGCGGTACGCCGCGCTCGGGTTCGCCGACGTCCGCGACCCGGCGGTGCTCGCGCCGTTCGTGCGGCCCTACCTCGACTCCCTCACGCGCGTGTGGGCCGAGCAGACCAACGAGATGGCGCAGAACGTGGTCACCTACGCGTTCCCGGCCGCCCTGGCGGGCCGGTCCGCAGAGGCGGGCGTCGACGTCGTGACCGAGACCCGGGCCTGGCTGGACGCGCACGCGGAGGCCCCCGCCGCGCTGCGCCGGCTCGTGGCCGAGCGGCTCGACACCGCCGAGCGTGCCGTGCGCGCCCAGGCGGTCGACACGGGGCGCTGAGGGACCGAGGAGGCACCGCCCCGCTGGGGGCTGGCTGCCCTTCCACAGCGGGTCGCCACTCTCCTGGAGGGGGTGGCCGGCCTCCCGCCGGGGTGGCCGGCCTCCCGCCGGGGTGGCCGGCCTCCCGCCGGGGTGGCCGACCTTCCGGGACGAGGTAGGGGTCAGCCTGCCGCAGCCACCGGCGCGCCCTGCCCCGGCCAGGCACCGGCACGGGCACGGGCTCGGCGGCCGGCTCAGTCCGTGCCGCGCCCCATCGCCTCGTTGACCGTCCGCAGGAGCGAGCGGACCCGCGGGTGGGCGTGCAGGTCGTCGAGGAGGACCACCTGCTCGGTGCCGTCGGCGAGCGGCACCTTCCAGTTCGGGTACTCGGTGTGCGTGCCCGGCTGGTTCTGCGCGCGCCTCTCCCCGACCGCGTCCACGAGCGAGACGCCGACCAGGTAGCTCGGCGTGGCCGCGACGTAGGCGTGCAGCGCCTCGAGGATCTCGCGCTCGGAGGGGTCCTTCCCCACCAGCCCGAGCTCACGCAGCCGCTCGACGGCGCGGCGCCGCTCGAGGGCCGACTCCGCGCGCACCTGCTCCACCGGCTCGACCAGGAGCCCGAGGCGCTCGCGCAGGTCCACGTGCTCGTCGGCCAGGTAGCCGGCCACCGGCGGGAGGTCGTGCGTGTCGACGGTCGCCAGAGCGAGCCGCCGGTACTCCTCGGGCCGCGTCGGCCGTCCGTCGTCGTCCTTCTCGAACCAGAACACCTGCGTGCCGAGCACGCCGCGCTCCTCGAGGTAGTCCCGCACCCACGGCTCGACCGTGCCCAGGTCCTCCCCGATGACGACCGCGCCGGCGCGGTGCGCCTCGAGCAGCATGACGCCGACCATCGCCTCGTGGTCATAGCTGACGTAGGTGCCCTGGTCGGCGCCGCCGTCGGTCGGGATCCACCACAGGCGGAACAGGCCGGCGACGTGGTCCACCCTGATCGCGCCCGCGTGCCGCAGCACGGTGCGCAGCATCTGGCGCAGGGGCGCGTAGGCGGTGCGCGCGAGGGCGTCCGGCCGCCACGGCGGCTGCGACCAGTTCTGGCCCTGCTGGTTGTACATGTCCGGCGGCGCGCCGACCTCGATCCCGGCGGCGAACACCTCCTGGCCGGACCAGCGCTCGGCGCCCTGGGAGTCGACTCCGACCGCGAGATCGTGCATGATCCCGAGCGACATGCCTGCGTCCTTCGCGGCGCGCTGGGCCGCGGCGAGCTGGTCGTCGAGCACCCACTGCAACCAGGCGAAGAACTCCACGCGGTCGGCGAGCTCGGACCGCTTGAGCGCGACCTGAGGGCTCGCGGGATCGGTGAGCTCGACGGGCCACGGCCGGCCGGCCTGGTCCTCGATGAGCGCGCACCACAGGGCGAAGTCCTCCAGCCCCTCCCCCTCGGTGGCACGGAACCTCTCGAACGCCTGCTGCCTGGCCGGGGTCCGACCTGCCGCGAAGATCACCTCGAGGGCCTGGAGCTTGGCCGCCCACACGGCGTCGCGGTCCAGCGGCTCGTTGGTCTCGTTCAGCGGCCGCACCTCGTCCGCCGCCCACTGCACGAGCGAGCGCTGGGGGCCCGAGAGGTAGGCCGCCTCGTGGATCTCCTCGGGCCGCAGGTAGATCGGGTTGACGAACCGGCGCGTGACCGGGAGGTACGGCGAGGTCGTCATCCCCGCCACGGGCTGCGCGGCGTGCAGCGGGTTGACGAGGACGAAGTCCGCCCCGGAGCTGCCGGCGATCGCGGCCAGCTCGGCGAGGTCGGCAGCATCGCCGAGTCCCCACGAGCGGCGCGAGCGCACGGAGTACAGCTGGGCGGCCAGGCCCCAGCCGCGGCCGCCCTCGAGCTCGGGAAGCTCGAGGCGGTCCGGGGTCACGGCCATCGGTGCGCGTCGACGGCGGGCACCTTCGGGCTCGGCGACCACGGTGTGCCAGCCGAGCGGGAGATCGGCCGGGACCACGAACTCGATCCGGGTGTGCGTACGTCCGTCGACCTCACGCATCTGGGGCGGCTCGGACGCGGCGGCGAGCTGCCACGTGCCACCGTCCTCGAGGTGGACCTCGACGCGGACCTCCGAGCCGAGCGGGACGTAGACGGGCAGGCGGGACTCGCGCCCACGACGCACGACCACCGAGTCCGGCAGGATCTCGCGCCAGGGAGCCAGGTCGTGCTCGGCCAGCGACGCCGTGACGTCGGCGGCGGAGTCGGCGGGCACCCCCAGAGCCCGGAGCGCCGCCCGGATGGTGGCGGCGCTGATCGTCCGGTGCTTCCCGTGGAAGTCCCAGAACTCGGTGGCGACCCCCTTGAGGTCAGCCAGACGCGCGAGGTCCTTCGAGGGTGTCGCGGCGTCGCCGGCGTCCGACATTGAGCTCCTTATCCGTGGCCCGCGCTGGCCGGCCTGCTGATCGTTCGGGACTCCCCGATCCTGCCAGAGCGGGACCGTCGACGACGCGAGGTGGTGCCGTGGTGCCGCACCGGTCGCGCGGGTGACAATGGTGAGATGACGACGAGCGACCGGTCGAGCCAGACGGCCCAGCGCGCGGAGCTGTACGCCCGCCTCGGCGGCCACGACACGTTCGAGCGCCTGACCAGGAGGTTCTACGAGGGCGTCGCGACCGACGAGGTCCTCGCCCCGATGTACGAGGGCGACCTCGACGGCGGCGAGGAACGGCTGCGCATGTTCCTCGAGCAGTACTGGGGCGGACCGACGACCTACCAGGAGCAGCGCGGGCACCCGAGGTTGCGGATGCGGCACCAGCCGTTCCGGGTGACGCCGGACGCCCGGGACCGCTGGCTCACGCACATGCGCGCAGCCCTCGACGACGTCGCTCTCGACCCGGAGGCCGACCGCGCCATGTGGGACTACTTCGTGCGCGCGGCCGACGCCATGATCAACACGCTCGAGCCGCGGCCGTGAGCGGCGACGCCCCGTCCCGGGTCGGCGTGCCGTCCGTGCCCCCGCCGCCGGGAGCCCGGCACGGCGTGCTCGACGTCCCGGACAGCGACTCGGCGCAGATGCGGCAGATCCTGGACTCGCTGCGGCTCGAGCGCACCGGCCCGGACTCGTTCGCGGGCGGCTCCCTGCCCCAGCTGTCCGGACGGATCTACGGCGGTCAGGTCCTCGCGCAGGCCCTGCTCGCCGCGGACGACACGCTCACCGACGACGGCCCGCGGTACCTCCACTCCGCGCACGGGTACTTCCTGCGGCCGGGCCGTTCTCAGGACGGGGTGACCCTCGCCGTCGAGCAGCTCCACGACGGTCGGTCCTTCTCCACGCGGCGCACGCACGCGTTCCAGCACGGCAAGCCGATCCTGTCGATCATCTCCTCGTACCAGAAGTCCCAGCCGGGCCTCGACCACCACGACCCCGCGCCGCAGGCACCGGACCCGGAGACGCTGCCGAGCGCCATCGACCTGTTCGAGTCCGTCGACCATCCGGTGGCGCGCTTCATGTCCTCGACGGCGGCGTTCGACATCCGCCACGTGGGTGGCAACCTCTACCTCGGGCCCGACCCGGACCGGGCCGAGCGGCAGATGCTGTGGATGCGGGCCCGCACCCCGCTCCCGGAGAGCACCAGCCAGCTCCTGCACCGCGCCCTGCTCGCGTACGCGTGCGACCAGGTGATGCTCGAGCCCGTCCTGCGCCGACAGGGGCTGGCGTGGCGCTCGGAGGGACTGTCGATGGCGTCCCTGGACCACTCGATGTGGTGGCACCGCGAGGTCCGGGTCGACGAGTGGCTGCTGTTCGTCCAGCGCTCGCCGTCCGCGCAGGGTGGGCGTGGGCTCGGCACGGCCGAGGTCTACGACCGGTCCGGCGCGCTCGTCTCGTCGATCGGCCAGGAGGGCATGGTCCGGGTGCCCGACCCCGACCCGCCGCTGGCTGCCTCCGGTCCGGACGGGGAGTGGCGCCGGCCGTCCCTGCGGTGAGCCGACCCGATGAGGCGGTTCAGGCGCCGTCCTGGGCGGTCGCCGAGGCAGCGTCGGACGTGTCTCGGTCCCGGCGCCGGAAACGTATCGCAGGATCCATGAACTCGGACCAGACTGAACGTTCGTCCGCGGTGAGCCTGCGCGGACGGCCGGTCTCCTCGTCGACGAGGACGAGCGTGGTCATGGCACGCGCGGCCGGACCGTCCGGTCCGGGGATCTCGTAGCAGACCTCGATCGACGCGCCACCCAGGTGCGAGATCCACAGCTCGACCTGCAGCGGCTCGAGGGAGTACGGGACGGGCGCCAGGTACTCGATCTCCTGGCGGGCGATGTAGGTATTGGTCCCGGAGCCGGGGCCGGTCGCGAGGACCTTGGTGCCCGGCGCGTCGGCGGCCGCCTGGAGGGCGGACATGGTCGGGCCCGAGGTCGCCGGTGCCTCGGCGGGTGGGCCCGCCGGGTCCCCGGGGACGGACGCCCAGAACGCCTGGATGCGGCACTCCTCGAGGATGCCGAGCATCCGGGCGTTGTTGACGTGCCGGTAGGCGTCGATGTCCGACCAGCGCAGGCGCACGGGAATCGTCAGGCGAGGCATGGCAGCCATTGTCCTCCGTGCGCCGGGTGCCCGGGGACGACGGCGGCGGGGAACCGGCATGCAGCCGTGCTCCCCGCCCGCCGACGAGCCCCGGGCCGGCCGGCCCGGTCCACTGACCTATCGGCGGTCGCCACCGCGCGTCACGGCGACGACGATCTCGATGAAACCGCGCAGCAGCGCGATCTTGAGCACGACGACGAGCAGGCTGAGCACCCACGCCACCCAGAGCCCCGCGGGCACGTCGCCGCGACCGGCGGTGAGCGTGAAGAGCTGGGAGAGCCACTCGATCGCGAGGACGGCGACGCCGATGTAGAAGACCGTCGAGGCGAACCGCGCCACGGCCGAGCGGGAGAAGTCGCCGGAGAACAGGGCGGCGAAGATGTTGCCGCCGGAGGACTGCGGGGCGAACTGCTGGCCCGGTGCGCCGTATCCGCCGGGAGCCGGGCCGGCCGCCGCCTGACCGTAGCCCGGCTGGCCGTAACCGCCGGGGGCCTGGCCCGACGCAGGCTGTCCGTAGCCCTGTTGCCCGTAGCCCTGCTGCCCATAGCCCTGGTCGTAGTCGGCCGGCCGGCCCTGCGGCTGGCCGGGGCCGGCCGGGCCGCCGGGCCCGGGTGCCGATGCTGCCGAGGGGTCGTACTCAGTCACGTGTGTCTCCTGCGTCGTCGGGAATCGGCCGGAGGGCCGCCCGAGACCATATCGGACGCGAGCGGGCGTGAACCACCGAGGCCCAGGCGTGCACCAACGAGGCCCCCGCGGTCTCGCGGAGGCCTCGTGGACCGGCCGGACACCCCGGAGGGTGTCCGGCCGGGTGGTCGTCGGTCGCGCGTCAGTCGCGCGTGAGCTTGCGGTAGGTGACCGAGTGGGGACGAGCCGCCTCGGGGCCCAGGCGCTGGATCTTGTTGGCCTCGTAGGACTCGAAGTTGCCCTCGAACCAGTACCAGCTCGCCGGGTTCTCCTCCGTGCCCTCCCACGCGAGGATGTGGGTGGCCACGCGGTCGAGGAACCACCGGTCGTGCGTGACGACGACCGCGCAGCCCGGGAACTCCAGCAGGGCGTTCTCCAGCGAGCCGAGGGTCTCGACGTCGAGGTCGTTCGTGGGCTCGTCGAGCAGGAGGAGGTTGCCGCCCTGCTTGAGGGTGAGCGCGAGGTTGAGGCGGTTGCGCTCACCGCCCGAGAGCACGCCGGCCCGCTTCTGCTGGTCCGGTCCCTTGAACCCGAACGCCGAGACGTAGGCGCGCGAGGGCATCTCGACGTTGCCGACCTGGATGTAGTCCATCCCGTCGGAGACGACCTCCCACAGGCTCTTGTCCGGGTCGATACCGCCACGCGACTGGTCGACGTAGCTGATCTTCACGGTCTCGCCGATCGTCAGGTCTCCGGAGTCCAACGGCTCCAGCCCGACGATCGTCTTGAACAGCGTGGTCTTGCCGACCCCGTTGGGGCCGATGACGCCGACGATGCCGTTGCGCGGCAGGCTGAAGGACAGCCCGTCGATGAGGACGCGGTCGCCGAACCCCTTGTGCAGGTCGTCCGCCTCGATGACGACGTTGCCCAGGCGCGGCCCGGGCGGGATCTGGATCTCCTCGAAGTCGAGCTTCCTCGTGCGCTCGGCCTCGGCCGCCATCTCCTCGTACCGGGCGAGACGGGCCTTGGACTTGGCCTGCCGGCCCTTGGCGTTGGAGCGCACCCACTCGAGCTCGTCGGCCAGGCGCTTGGCCATCTTCGCGTCCTTCTTGCCCTGGACCTCGAGGCGCTGCTGCTTCTTCTCCAGGTAGGTGGAGTAGTTGCCCTCGTAGGGGTACAGGCGGCCGCGGTCGACCTCGGCGATCCACTCAGCCACGTGATCGAGGAAGTACCGGTCGTGCGTGACGGCGATGACGGCGCCGGGGTACTTCGACAGGTGCTGCTCGAGCCAGAGCACGGACTCCGCGTCGAGGTGGTTCGTGGGCTCGTCCAGCAGGAGCAGGTCGGGCTGCTCGAGGAGGAGCTTGCACAGCGCGACTCGACGCCGCTCACCGCCAGAGAGGTTGGTCACGGGAGCGTCCGGCGGCGGGCAGCGCAGGGCGTCCATCGCCTGGGCGAGCTGGGCGTCGATGTCCCAGGCGTTCGCCGCGTCGATCTCCGTCTGGAGCTTGCCCATCTCCTCCATCAGGGCGTCGAAGTCGGCGTCGGGCTCGGCCATCTCGTTGCCGATCTCGTTGAACCGCTCGACCTTGGACAGGATCTCGCCGACGCCTTCCTGGACGTTGCCGAGGACCGTCTTCTCCTCGTTCAGCGGCGGCTCCTGCAGCAGGATGCCGACGGTGTGGCCGGGCGTGAGGACCGCGTCGCCGTTCGACGGCTGGTCGAGGCCGGCCATGATCTTGAGGATCGTGGACTTCCCCGCGCCGTTCGGACCGACCATGCCGATCTTGGCGCCCGGGTAGAACGACATCGTCACGTCGTCGAGGATGACCTTGTCCCCGTGGGCCTTGCGGGCCCGGACCATGGAGTAGATGTACTCGGCCACGTATCTCCCTCTCGATCGGGTGGTGGGTGTGCCCGGCCGGATCTGCCGGAGCGCTGTCCCCCAGCGTAGGCGAGCCGGGCGGGGCCGCGGCCCCGCACCGCACGTGCCCGGGGACACGAACCACCCGGGCGACGGGCACCGAGCGACGGGCACCGAGCGACGGGGGCCGGGCGCCGGCAGCATCACGGCACGACGCCCGGCATCGCCCGGGGCGGCGTCATGGCGACGTCCGGCCCAGCTCCCCCGCCGGGCCGGACGCCTCCCGATGTCAGGAGTAGGCGTGCTCGAGCTGCGGACCGACCTCCTCGACGTCGGCCACCCCCTCGTCGTCGACGCCGTCCGCGACGTCGCCGGCGGTGGAGCTCTCGGCATCCGTCGTCGTGTGCTCGACGACGGACCAGCTGCCCGGGCCGCCGGACGTCACCTCACCGGCGGGCGCGTCGCCGGCCGCTCCGCCGGCCTGGTCGCGCGAGCCGTTGTCGACCTTCATGTAGGTGGTCACCCCGCGGGACATCTCGAGCGCCACGGAGTCGCCGTTGATGACGAGCGAGGTGCGCTCGGCACCGTCCTTGTCCACCCACATCTCGGTGAGCAGGTGGCCGCGGACGAGGACGGGGGTGCCCTTCTTGACGGAGGCACCGATGTGCGGCGCCATTCGTCCGAAGACCTTGACGTTGAACCACTGGGTCTCGGCGTCCACCCAGGAGCCCGTGGCCTGGTCGAACTTCCGTCGCGTCGAGCCGAGCCGGAACGTCACCCAGGGCGAACCGGACTCGGTGTGGCGGAGCGTGGCGTCGGCGGCGGCGTTACCGCGGACCGTCACGTTGATCTCGTTGGACATGGCGTGCTCCTTCGCTGCCGGCGCCGTGCCGACTCACGACCACCGTGGCGCGAGGCGCCCCGGCGCCGCACCGGAGCTGGTGCGGGTTGTGGATGGACTGCCGCCGAGCGGCCCTGTGGGGACGCCGGCGTGGCTACCGGTGGGGGGACGCCGGCGTGGCTACCTGTGGGACTCCGACCAGGGCGCCGCGGGGCCGCGAGCTCGGGTCGGAGCGTCGCGTCGAACCGGGTCAGATCACGGTCGGACCAGGTCAGCCCAGGGCCGCGCGCAACGTCTCGTGGTCCTCGAGCACCTGCTCCGCGGGCTCGCGCAGGCCCGAGCGCCCGACCGCGCGCAGCCGGGACTCGAGCTCGCGGGAGTACTCGTCGGCCCGTTCCTGCGCGGCGGCCGCTCGCACGCGCGGAGCCGACACCAGCAGGTACGCGCCGACGCCTGCGAGGACGACCGCCACGACGATCCACGCGATCGTGGGCAGGTCGAGCACGAGACCGAGGACGACCACGACGACCGCGAGGGCCAGCGCGACCGCCCCACCGATCTGCAGTCCGCGTGCCCGCGGCACGTCGGTGGCCGGCAGAGGCACCTCGGCGACGGCCGTGTCGACCGAGCGGGCCAGGTCCGGCGCTCCGGTCACGGAGTCGTCGACGGCGCTCGACCATCGCCCGGGCAGCCCGCCGGTGACCTCGGCGAGCCAGTCGGCGCGCACGTCCTCGACCGCGACCGGTCGCACCGGTTCGGGCCGGGCGGCGGCACCGCCTGACCGAACGGCGGTGCGCACGGAGTCGGCAGCGGCCTCGGTGCCCACGGCTCGGGACAGGTGCGCGCCGACGGCGTCGTCCGCGGGCAGCGCGACGGACCTGTCGGCCACCTGGTCGCCGAGCTGCGCGGCGAGCCGGTCGATACCTGCGTCGAGCGTGGCCGAGGACGTCGTGGGGCGCACGAGGGCGCGGGCGAGGAACTCGCGTACGTCGGCGACCCCCTCCCCCGTCAGCGCGGACGCGGTGAGGATCTCGACCCCGCCGAGCCCGTCGTCGGCGAGGACCTGGCTCACGTCCCGCACCACGACGTCGACGTCCTGCTCGCGCAGGTTGTCGATCTGGTTGACGACGACGAGCATGTGCTCCTCGCGGCCCCGCAGGTGCGTGAGGTAGTTGTCGTGCAGCACGTGGTCGGCGTACTTCTGCGGGTCGACCACCCACACGAGGACGTCGACGAGCGGCAGCATCCGCTCCACGATCTTCTGGTTGGACTCCGAGCGGGAGTCGTGGTCGGGCAGGTCGAGGAGCACCAGGCCGTGGAGGAGCTCCTCGTCGGACGCGTCCAGCAGCGACTCACGCGTGACGCGACGCCCGGGCGCGACGAGCAGGAAGTCGAGCAGCCCGCTCGCGTCCGGCCCCCACACGCAGGCCGTGGGTTCCTCGGTGGTCGGCCGGAGCGGACCGACCTCGGCCACCTCGAGGGCGGCGATCTGGTTGAACAGGGACGACTTGCCGGAGCCGGTGCCGCCGACGAGCGCGACGACGGCGTGGTCGACACCCAGCTCGAGGCGGTCGAGCAGCTCGGCGCACCGGGCCCGGGCCGCGGCGGCGGCCTCCGGGTCGACGCGGTCCCCGGCGCGGTCGAGCGCGTCGGTCAGGCGGGCGATGCGGGCGCGGAGCCGGTCGGCGACCGGGCGGTCGGAGGCGGCGGGCATCGCGGGGCGGCCGGCGCCGCTCCCGCCGACAGGCTCGGCGGCCCGGTCGGTGGCGGTCGGTGCGGGATCGGTCACGTGAACTCCTTCAGCTCGCCCGCACGCAGGCGGACGGCGGTGCCGGGATCGACGGCGAGGTCCCTCAGCACGTCGGCGTACGGGCGGGCGACGTCGCGGACGGCACCCTGGGCGAGGTCCGCGAGCCGCTCGCGGGCGGACTGCACGAGCCGTTCGCCGTCGGCGGGGAACAACCCCCGCAGGGCAGTGGCGGGCCCGGCGAGACCGGCGGCCGCGGCCCGCACGAGGCCCGCGACGCCGTCCGCGCCCAGCGCCTCGGCAGCCACCGTCCCGGGCAGGACCGCTGCCACCTCCTCGGCGACGGCGTCCTGCCACCCCTCGACGGCACGCTCGGCGAGCGCCTCCGGTCCGCGCGAGCGGTGCACGCGCTCGCCGGCGAGGATCTCGGCGGCGCCGCCGTCCTCCCACCGCGACGTCATCGCGGCGTCCGCGACGCGCACGTGACGCAGGATCGTGTCGTGGACCGGGCCGTCCACCTGGGCACCCACGCTCACGGCGGCGCGACTACGCTCCTCGCGCGTGCGCGCGCGCCCGGCGCGCAGCCGACCCGGCCTGGCCGCGAGGCGTGCGAGAGGACCACCCGTGGAGGCCAGCGCGAGCCATCGGGTCGTGGGCGAGCCGTGTGCCAGCGCGGGGTCGGCGACGTCGGCACGCACGTCCTCCAGCGGCCCGGCGATGGCGTCGTCCACCAGCCCGGTCAGCTCCTCGGCGCGCCGGACCTGGGCGTCGGCGGCGTCGGCGATCGCCAGGAGGTCGTCGCGCAGGGCCGCCCACGTGGTGCGGGTGGTCTGGCGGCGCAACATCGACCCGGCGCGCGAGCGCGCGACCAGCGCGAGCCACTGGCGCAGCTCCGCGACCCGGGCGGCCGGGAGCGGTCCGTGGTTCGGTCCGACGTCGGGGACGACGAAGATCGGGGCGTCCGAGGCGCCCAGTGCCTGGAGGCGGCGCGTGAGGTCCTGCTCCACCTCGCGCCGCACCCGGTCCCCGGCCCGGTTGAGCACGACGGCGACGGTCACGCCGCGCGCGTGCGCGGCGGCCAGTGCCGACCACGGCAGCTCGTCGCCGTACCGCACGGGCGTGGTGACGAACACCCACAGGTCGGCGGCCTCGACGAGCCGGGCCGACAGCTGTCGGTTCCTCGCCTCGACGGAGTCCAGGTCGGGGGCGTCGAGCACGGCGACACCGCGCGGCACCTCGTCCGTCGGCACGAGGTGCGCGAGCTCGAGGAGCGGGTTGTCCTCGAGGGCGGGGGCGTCGTCGGTGTGGGCGGCGAGGATCGCCGTGCGCGTGGTCGGCCGCAGGACCCCGGCCAGCGAGATCTCCTCACCCACCAAGGAGTTGAGCAGCGTGGACTTGCCCGCGCCCGACGAGCCGCCGAGGACGACGATCGCCGGCGCGGAGTCCTCGCGCAGGCGCGGCAGGAGGCGCACCTCGAGCTCGGTGAGCACGCGCCGCCGGCGCCCCCGCGCCTCCTCGGCACCGGGGATGTCGAGCGGGAGCCGCAGCTCGCGCAGGTCGCTCAGCGTGTCGGCGATGACGGCCACCCGGGGTAGACGGTCAGGGGCGCCACCCTCCGGCGCGGACCGGCGGGCGGCGGCGTCGGCCGTCGTGGCACGTCGGTTCTCGGGGGTGGGCACATGGCTCATTGTGTCTGCCCGCGCGCGGTCGGTGCATGTCCGCCCGCCCGGCGCGTCCCCGAGCGCCGCACGCCGGGCGCGACCCGGCACGCGGGACGGATGACATCGGTCATGCCGGGTCGACGACACTTTTCACTGTCCGCCGCAGCCGGCCCGCCCCTAGCGTGATCCGCGTCCGAACGACGACGAGAGGCACCCACGTGGACGACACGCACGGCGGCACGACCGCCACGACCACCGCGCCCCAGGCGCCCGACCCCACCGACACCGTCCTCGTCGTCGACGGCCTCGTGCGGCGCTTCGGCGACCTCACCGCCGTCGACGGGGTGAGCTTCCGCATCGGCCGGGGCGAGACGTTCGGCCTGCTCGGTCCCAACGGTGCGGGCAAGACCACGACGATCTCGATGGTCGCCGGCCTCATCCCGGCGGACTCCGGGACCGTGACGATCGCCGGCGAGACGGTCGGCCCGCACGCCGTCGGCCCGAAGCGCCACATCGGCCTCGTCCCCCAGTCCCTCGCGATCTACCCCGAGCTCACCGCGCGCGAGAACCTCCAGTACTTCGGCCGGCTCCAGGGCCTGGCGGGCGCCGACCTCAAGGGCCGCGTCGAGGAGGTGCTCGACCTGGTCGGCCTCGCCGACCGCGCGAAGGACCAGACCAAGAAGTACTCCGGCGGCATGCAGCGGCGCCTCAACATCGGCATCGGCCTCCTGCACCGGCCCGAGCTGCTCATCCTCGACGAGCCGACGGTCGGCGTCGACCCGCAGTCGCGCAACTCCATCCTCGAGTCCGTCGAGCGGCTCTCGGTCGAGGGCATGGCCGTGCTCTACACGACCCACTACATGGAGGAGGCCGAGCGCCTCTGCGACCGGATCGCCATCGTCGACGCCGGGAAGATCCAGGCCGAGGGCACGCGCGACGAGCTGACCCGGCTCGTCGGCGGCGTGGACCAGATCGTGCTGACCGGCACGGGGGACACCGAGGCCGCGGCGGCCGCCCTGCGCGAGCTGGACGCCGTCGTCGACGTCGACGTCGAGCGCCGCACGCTGCGCCTGACCGTCCACGACGCGCCGACCGCCGTCGCCGACGTCGTCAACCGTGGGACCTCGACCGGGCTGAGCCTGTCCGACGTCGAGATCTCCCGGCCCGACCTGGAGTCCGTCTTCCTCCACCTCACCGGCAAGGCGCTGAGGGACTGACATGCGCACGATCTGGACCATGACGCAGTCGGACCTGCGTCAACGCATCCGTGACAAGTCCGTCATCATCTTCGCGATCGTCGTGCCGCTGGCGCTCATGGCGGTCCTCAACCTCGTCCTCGGCGGTGCCCAGGACGAGGAGCTCGACCCCCTGACGGTGGCCGCCTCGGTCCCCGAGGGGGACGACTCGGCCACCACGCTCGTCGACACGCTGAGCGGGATCGAGGGGTTCGACGTCACCGTCGAGGAGACCACCGCAGACGACGCCCGCGCCCGAGCCGAGGACGGGTCCGCGGCGCTCGCACTCATCGTCCCGGACGGGTTCGGCGACGGGCTGCGCGGCGGGGACACGGTCGACGTCAGCGTGATCGAGGGCGACGGGGCCGGGATCGAGGGCGACGTCGTCCTGTCGATCCTCCAGGGCACGCTCACCCGGATGCACGCCGCCGGGACCGCGGCCGGGGCCGGCACCTCGCTCGGGCTCGCGCCGGAGGACATCGGCGCGGTCACCGAGCAGGTCGGCCGCGGCGAGTCCGTCATCGCCCTCGCGGCCGGGGAGACCGCCGACGAGCAGCTCGACGCCTCGGGCACCCTCGTGGCCGGCCAGGCCGGGCTGTTCCTCCTGTTCACGGTCGGCTTCGGCGTGCTCGCGCTGGTCACCGAGCGGGAGCAGGGCACGCTCGCCCGGCTGCGGTCGATGCCGATGCCGACCTGGCACATCGTCGCCGCCAAGGCGCTCGCGAGCTTCCTCCTCGGCGTCGTCGCCACCTCGGTCCTGCTGATCGCCGGCAGCCTGCTCTTCGACGTCGACTTCGGCGACCCCCTCCCCGTGGCCGTCCTCATCGTCTGCGTGGCGGCCGCGGGGACCGCCGTCATGCTCGTCATCGCCCGGGTCACCCGGACGAGCGAGCAGGCCGGCATCGCCCAGTCGATCGTCGCCCTCGTGCTCGGCATGGCCGGCGGCGCATTCTTCCCGATGGCCGCGTCCGGACTCCTCGGCCAGGTCCTCGACCTCAACCCGATCGGCGCGTTCACCCGCGGCCTCGGGATCACCTCGGGCGGCGGCGGGATCGGCGACATCGCCGTGCCGGCCGCGATCATGCTCGGGTTCGCACTCGTCATGGGCGCGGTCTCCCGCCTCGTCCCGGACAGGGGGACATCGCTGTGAGAGCCATCCTGACGGTCGCCGGCACGGAGCTGCGACGCTTCCTGCGCGACCGGTCCAACATCTTCTTCGTCTTCGTCTTCCCGCTGCTGCTGGTGCTCGTGCTCGGCTCCCAGTTCGGCGGCTCCGGCTCCCAGGGCGGGGTGACGATCAGCGGTGACGGCGGCGAGCTGCAGGACGAGGTCGTCACAGTTCTGGAGGACCACGACCTCACCGTCGACACCGACGAGGCCGAGGCGGCCCGCACCGCCGTCGCCCGCGGCCGCACCGATGTCGCCCTGGTCGTCCCCGACGACGCCGAGGCGGCCTGGGCGGACGGCGAGCCCGTCACGCTCGAGGTCGTCGCGGGCTCCGCCGGCAACTCAGTCGCCGTCCAGCAGCGCGTGTCCACCGCCGTCGAGTCGCTGTCCCTGGACCGCATCCAGCTCGACGCCCTCGTCTCGGCCGGGGCCGACCCGGCCCAGGCAGACGACGAGCTCGCCGCGGCCCGCGAGGCGGGCGGGGCGCCCGAGGTCGTGGTGACGGACGTCGACGAGATCGCCCAGGAGTTCTCCGGGCTCGGCCAGTTCGACCTGGGCGGCGTCTCCCAGCTGCTGCTGTTCGTCTTCCTCATCTCGCTGGCCGCCTCCGGCACGCTCATCCAGGCCCGCCGCAACGGTGTCGTCGCACGCTCCCTGTCGGCGCCGATCCGCACGCAGCAGATGATGGGCGGGCTCACGCTGGGCCGCTGGGTGATCGCCATGTTCCAGGGCGTCTACATCATGGCGGCCACCGCGCTGCTGTTCGGCGTCGACTGGGGCAACCTCGCCCTGGCGGGTCTCGTCCTCGCCGTGTTCGCTGCGGTGGCGGCGGGGGTCGCGATGCTGCTCGGGTCCCTCCTGGACAACGAGGGGGCGGCGTCCGGGGTGGGTGTGGGACTCGGTCTCGTGCTCGCCGGCATCGGTGGGGGGATGGCCCCGCTGGAGATCTTCCCGGACACGATGCGGCAGGTCGCGCACGTGACGCCGCACGCCTGGGCGTACGACGCGTTCGCCGAGATCCAGCGGCACGACGGCTCGCTCGTCGACATCCTGCCGATGCTCGGGGTCCTCGCCGGGATGGCGCTGCTCGCGGTGCTGCTCGGCACGTGGGCCATGCGGCGCAGCCTCGCCCGCTCCCTGTGAGGCACTGTCGCGTCCGGTGACGGGTGGCGCGACTCTCCCGCGATGCGGGGTCGCCGCCGCCCGGCCGCTGGGACAATGGGACCGTGCTCGAGCAGACCTCCCCGGCCCCGATCCTCGACCTCCCGACCCCGGAGGAGTCCCGTGCCCTGCGGCTCGTGGCCCTCGACATGGACGGCACCTTCGTGCGCTCGGACAAGACCGTGTCGGACGAGGTCTGGCCCGTGCTGGACGAGCTGATCGACCGCGGCGTCGTCCTCGTCGCGGCCAGCGGCCGCCAGCGCGGCGCGATCCTCGAGACGATGGCGCCCGTCGCCGACCGGCTCACCGTCCTGTCCGAGAACGGCGCGGTGGTCTGGCACGGCGACGACGTCATGCGGGCCGAGGTCGTCGACCACTCCGTCGTCGTGGAGGTCGCGCGCGCCGTCCGGGACCTCGCCGCGCAGGGGCGCGACACCGGCCTCGTGGCCGGCGCGCCCTCCCGCGCGTACGTCGAGCGCACCGACGAGGAGTTCCTGTCCCACGTGCGGCACTTCTACCCGGCGATCGAGGTCGTCGACGACCTCACGCTCGTACCGGAGGACGTCGTCAAGCTCGCGACCTGGGACGCGGCGCCGATCGTCGAGGCCGTCGTCCCCGCGCTCGAGGGTCTCGACGTCGAGGCGGACCTCGTCCGCTCCCACGAGCACTGGGCCGACGTCATGCGTGCCGGCGCCTCGAAGGGCGCCGCGCTCACCCGGCTGCGCGAGGCGCTCGGCATCCCGCGCGAGGCGAGCGCCGCGTTCGGCGACCACCACAACGACCTGACGATGCTGCGGTCCGTGGGCCTGCCGTTCGCCGTGGCCAACGCGGAGCCCGAGGTCAAGGAGGCCGCGAGGTTCGTCGCGCTGTCGAACGACGACGACGGGGTCCTGCACGTCCTGCGTGCGCTCCTCGCCGCCTGACCCGCCTTCGTCCCTTCGCCCAGAGTGCGGTTGGGAGCCCAACCGCATTCTCGACGGACGGGATCGGCGTTCGGGCCCGGCTCGGCGGACGCTCACGCCTCGTCGAGTCCCAGAGCTGAGCCGAGCAGCCGGAGCCCGTCGGCCTCGAAGCTTTCATCCCCCACCTGATACGCCCACACCGCGGTGAGCACTGCCTGTCGGACCAGCTGCCGCTGCCACGTCCCGGGCCGGCGCGGGTCACTGCCGTACCCCTCGACGAAAGCTCGCTCAGCCCCGGGGACGTCGACGAACTCGGCGGTGCCGAGGCGGTAGAGGTCCTCCTCCGCCGGCCTGAGGTCGAACCGGCCGAGGTCGATGACGCGCACGAGAGCGTCGTCGATCAGCCAGTTCCGGGGGTGGTAGTCGCCGTGGGTGGGGACGAGGGCCGTCGGCGGGTTCGGCCACCCGGCGACGAGCCCACGCACTCGGTGCACGCTCGCGGCCGGGATCCGGTGCGGCTCGTCGAGACGGGCGAGGACCTTGGCGTTCATCCGTGACTCGTAGTCGGTCGCGGGCTCGGAGTGCTGCGAATGGAGCTCGGCGAGCAGCCGGCCGGCCTGCCGGTAGGTCGCCGGGTCCGACGCCGCCGGGTCGCCGAGCACGAGCCGACCGGGCAGGTACTCGGTGACGACGAGCCTCGCATCGACGTCGCCGTGGACGAGCCGACCCGTGTGGCCGCCGACGATCCACGGCTCGATCCATCCGTCGTGCGCGCGCAGCTCGCGGGCGATGTGCGAGTCGGTGGCGCCACCGGCCTTGACGACGAGATCCCGGCCGGCGTGACGGACGCGCAGCACGGTCGTCCCGGAGATCGCCCAGCTCATGTCCTCGTCGACGACGGCGCCCGGGATCCACTCCCGTAGCAGTTCGCGCTGGCGCGGTGCGAGTGCCGGATGATCCGCGACGAGGGTGATCGGCACGAGGCCGTCGCCCCCCGGGCCGCCGGCGATCCCGCGCCCCGGGAGGAGCCCGGCGAAGGCGATCGCCTCGTCGACGAGCTCGACCCGGTGGATGCCGTTCAGCGCGTCGAGGGCGATCCAGTCCGCGCGATCAGTCGACCCGTCCGCCTCGGGGCGCAGGCTGCCTCCGACGACCCGGGCCGAGTACACGATGCGGACCCCCTGCATCCCCCGGTCGGCCGGCGGCTCCCGGTCGGGCTGCGCGATGACGATGTTGCTCACCCCGATCAGGTCGGTGATCTCGACGTCGTACCCCGTCTCCTCCCGCACCTCGCGTACTGCGGCGTCCTCCGGGTGCTCGCCGGGGTCGATGCCCCCGCCGGGCATGGTCCACACGTCGCCGGGATGGTCGCGGATGTGCGAGAGCAGCAGACGGTCGTCCTCGACGACCACGACGTAGGAGGAGACTCGAAGATCCACGACGCGAGCCAAGCAGCCGGATCCGCGCTCGGCCAGCCAATACCGGTGCGTCCGTGGGCCCGTCGACGGGCGATCGACCCGCACGGCGCCGCGCTCGAACCTTCGCCCGTCCATCACCCGCGCGGTCGACCGCGCGTCACTTCCTCGAGCTCACGCGCCCCGGCATCACGCCCGGGGACTCGAGCTCCCCGCCTCTCGCGCCGCGCGCGCGGACGCGATGTCGTCGACGACGACCGCCACGTGACGGACGCTGGTGATGAGTGCTCCGTAGACGGGCCAGGTGCTCTCGGGCAGCTTCCGGTCCCGGGACAGCTCCCCGGCGAGCATCTCGAGCCGGTCGGCGACCGGCTCGACCTCGGCGTCCGGATCCGCGACCGCTCGGCCACAGTCCCGGACGATACCGACCCACCGCTCGCGGAAGTGGGCGTCCCACTCACCCTCCGCGTAGGTCGCGTTGTACAGGGTGCGGGCCAGGTTCCGCAGGTGGGAGACGCCCTCGTCGAGGCGCGGAAGGATGTCCTCGTACCCGAGGCCACGACCGCGGCTCGCCGGGCTGCGCCGGTCCGGGTGGTACAGGCGCAGGTTGATGCGACGGCTCTCGCGCGCGTAACCGACCGCCCCCCACGCCCGCTCCACCGACCGGCTCATCGACTCCGTGGCACCGAACCAGTCGGACGCCTTGTCGGTGTCCCACGACTCGGAGAACTCGTCGGCCATCTCGACGAGAACCTGTCCCATCTGCCGGTTGACGCTGTCGACGTGCTGGGACGCCTGCCTGTCCCGCAGCGGCGGGATGATCAGCAGGTTGACGACGAGCCCGACGCCGACGCCGACGCCCACCTCCATGATCCGGTCGAGCAGAAGCGACTCCTGGTCGTCGAAGCCGCTGCCGAGCACGAAGATGGCCGTGGTGGCGATCGCGACCCCCTCGTCCCGGATCGTCGGCGTGCGCGCGACGGCCAGCCCGACGAGGATCGCGAGGGCGAAGGTCCAGACACTCACCCCGAGGTAGCTGCCGACGAGGAAGGACAGCCCGACCCCGATCGCCGACGACAGGGTGAGCTGCACGCCGCTCGACATCGACCGGAAGACCGTGGCGTGCACGGTGAGCAGCGCCGTCCAGGGGGCGAGGAACGGCAGGGCCGACTCCAGCACCTGCACGGAGAACCACCAGGCCATGGTCGCGGCGACCACGCCCTTGGCGATCTGGGTGAGCTCCGTGAGGACGTCGGGGCGACGCAGGAGGCCGGCGAGCCGACCGCTCTCCGGGTCCGCCGACCGTGCCGCGTCGGCCGTGCGGTCGCCACCGGATCGACCACGCCGTGGGCCTGGATGCATGAGCGTTCCCTCCTCGAGGCGTCGCGGCGGCGTCCGGATCGGCACCCGCCCGACCGTGGGAGACGCCAGGCTCCCATCTTCCGACGCCGGACGCGCGGCCGGAGGTCGGCGCCGGCGCCGTCAGGGCCCACCGAGAACCCCGGGAGCCACCCCTCGGGCGCACGTAGACTTGCGCGGGCGGCGCGCCGGCGCCGTCCACGCCTCCATAGCTCAATGGATAGAGCACCGGCCTTCTAATCCGTAGGTTCCCGGTTCGAGTCCGGGTGGGGGCACCGCCTCGTGAGCACCGCTCCTCGGGGAGCGCCCCCGCGCGCCGACCGCCCGGGCGTTCTAGGCTCTAGCTGTTCCCGAAGCACGAGGAGGATGACGAGATGAGCAAGGTGTCGTTCCTGGTTGGCCTGGGTGTGGGGTTCGTGCTCGGTGCACGGGCGGGCCGCGGCCAGTACGAGAAGATGAAGCGCCAGGCCACGCAGATCTGGGAGAACCCCAAGGTCGCCGAGGTCCGCGAGCAGGCCACCGAGAAGGCCGAGGAGCTCGCCAAGCAGGCGCCGGGCGCCGCGGCGTCCGTCGCGCGGACCGCCAAGGAGAAGGTCGACGAGCGCCGCGAGCGCTCCGGGTCCGACGACGGACCGCCCGCGAGCACCGGCCCGTCGCCCGCCGCCGAGGCCGGGATCCAGGACGCGCCCGGGCGCGTCCAGACCGACTGAGCAACCCGCTCCGCAACAGCGGGGACGAACGACGCCGGGCCCTGTGCGTAGGGCCCGGCGTCGTCGTATGCGGACCGCCGTCGCGCGGGTCGCCGGCCCTCAGCGGACGATCGTGCGGACGAGGAGGTAGCCGGCCGCCTCGGAGCGTGCCGCGCCGTAGTTCGGGTCGGCCGCCATGCGTGCACCGACGTCGTCCCGGAGGACTGCCGCCAGCACGCGGCGCACCGCACGCGCGATGCGCGCGGCGCCCGGCGCACGGGTCGCGGGACGTACCGACCGTGACTGTGCGCGCACGGCGGACTGCGGGACGACCGATGGTGCTGCGGTGGTCGTGGGTACTGCGTTCATGCCTCTCCAACCCGTGACGGCGCGCGTGAGGCGCGCCGAGGTGCATGGCCGCCCCTGCGGGCAGCGGGAGATGGGCACGACCGTGCAGCACGCGTCGCCGCGCGCCGGTGGTGGTCGTCGCCTCGTTCGCGGCCGCGCGGGTGCGGCCGGTGCCGGTCAGCGGTGTCGGCTACGCGAGGCGGGTAGCCCCGTCGTGCGCCGACGCCGGACCGTTGCCTGTGGCGTGCACGTGGTCCTCCTTCGCGTCGTGCGGACGGGTGAGTCGCGACGGCGTCGGGCGGGTCGGGCCCGGCCCTCGGTCGTCTGGGTCACCACCTCACCAGGGTCGGCCCACGGTGTCAGGTCATTTATCGGGCCGGGCCGGCCTCGCATCAGGCCAGGCCGGCCTCGCGCGCGACGATCGCCGCCTGCATCCGCGAGGTGACGCCGAGCTTGGCGAGCACCCGCGAGACGTGGGTCTTCACCGTGGCCTCGGCGATGAACAGCTCGGCGGCCACGTCGGCGTTCGACAGCCCGCGGCCCAGGGCGCCGAGCACCTCACGCTCGCGCCCGGTGAGGTCGATCCCGGCGAGCGGGTCGGGGCCGCCGCCGACGGGCGTCCGGCCCCCGACGGGCGTCCGGGCGCCGGCCCCGGCGGTCCCGCCGCCTGCCCCCGCGCGGTCGCCCGCGGCGAGGTCCCGTGCGAGACCGGGCGCGGCGCCGCGCCCGCGCGGCTCGCCGGCCCGGGCAACGCCGCCGCGCTCGGCCGGACCGACGAACGCCGAGAGCACCCGGCGCGTGACCTCGGGGGCGACGACGCCGTCGCCCGCCGCCACCCGCCGCACGGCGTCGAGCAGGGCCTCGGGCTCCGCCGTCTTGAGGAGGAACCCGGCGGCGCCGGCACGCAGGGCACCGAAGACGACCTCGTCGAGGTCGAAGGTCGTCAGCACGAGCACCTGAGCGAGGTCCTCACCGACGATGGCGCGCGTCGCCTCCACGCCGTCGACGCCGGGCATGCGCACGTCCATGACGACGACGTCCGGGCGCAGGGAGCGCGCGTTGAGGATCGCGGCCCGGCCGTCGGCCGCCTCCCCGACCACCTCGACGTCCTCCGCGGCGTCGAGCAGGAGACGCAGACCGCCACGGATGGCGGCGTGGTCGTCGGCGAGCAGGACCCGGATCATGTCGTCTCCTCCGTCGGGAAGGTCGCGCGGACCTGCCACATGTCGTCGTGCGCGCCGGCGGAGAAGGTGCCGCCGCAGGCCTCGGTGCGCTCCCGCATCGTGTGGAGCCCGACCCCCGGGGACGGTACGGCCGGCGCAGCACCCGGGCCGTCCGCGTCTCCCCCACCACCCTGGCCGGCCAGGGCGGGACGGCGGAGCTCGTTGGAGACGGTCAGCGCGAGAGTGCCGTCGTCGGCCTCGAGCTCGAGGTGCCCGTCCCCGGCGCCGTGCCGGAGCGCGTTGGTGAGCGCCTCCTGGGTGACCCGGAGAGCCGCCAGGCCCACCGCCGTCGGGACGTCGAGGTGCGCGGCGCCGTCCGGTCCGACGACACCGGCGGCGACCGTGAGGTCGAGGCCCGCCGCCCGGGAGCGCTCGACCAGGGCGGGCAGCTCGGCCAGGCCCGCCGGCGCGGTCCACGCGTCGTCGTCCTGCGAGCGCAGCAGGCGCACCATCGTGCGCATCTCCTCCAGGGACGCCACCGCCTCAGACCGGACCTGGGCGAGGGCCTCGCGGTCCCGTTCCGGCTCGGGCGGGGCGGCGAGTGCCGCGCCCGAGTGGATGGCGATGGCGGACAGGTGCGAGGAGATGACGTCGTGGAGGTCGCGCGCCATGGCGGTCCGCTCCTCGCGCAGGGCCTCGGACCGCTCACGGTCGGCGGCGAGCGCGACGGCGTCGGCCCGCTCGGCCTCCAGACGGGCCTTCTCGGCGGAGACCTCCGCCAGCTCGTGTCCCCGGCGCACCTCGGTGGCCCACCAGATCGGCATGATGCCGACGGCGCCGACCTGCAGCACGGTCGCGATGAGCACGCGGGGGTCGCTCTGCCCGAGCGCGACCCCCACGCCGGCGAGCGTCGCGACCACCCCGACGCCGACGATCGCGGCGGTCCGCGTGCGCCGCGAGCCCACGAGGGCCGCGTGGTGGAGGAGCTCCCAGATGACGAGCAGCATCGCGATGCTCCCGCCGATCGCGAGGTCGACGGCGAGGAGCAGAGTCCCGACGACGAGCGCCCCGACGGCGTGGTACCCGCGCAGCGCGACCACGCCGCCACCCACGGCCAGCGTGAGGACGAACCACCACGGCGAGATCGACGCCGGATCCACCCCGTAGGCCGAGGGGATGTTCGTGATCGGGTACAGCCCGAGTGCGAGCAGCAGCAGCCCGATGCCGACGACGAAAGCCGCGGCTCGGACGTCCTTGGCATGGTCGGCTCTCACGGGACCATCCCAGCACGGGTACGGCGGTGACCAGGTCCGCCGAAGGATGTACGGCGAGGACGGTCCGTCCGGCGGACGCGCCGGCGGGGGCGCCCGCGAAGACTGGCGGCATGGACTTCCTCAGCTCCCTGTCCGACGGCGGCATGTCGTCCGCCGCACTGGCCGGCGTGCTCGCCGTGCTCGCCCTCATCGACTCCACGAGCTTCGGCACGCTGCTCATCCCGGTGTGGCTCATGCTCGCGCCGGGACGCGTGCGGCCCGACCGTGTGCTGATCTTCCTCGGCACCGTCGCCGGGTTCTACCTGGCCGTCGGCGTGGCCGTCATGCTCGGCGCCGACGCCTTCCTCTCGGCGTTCGGCGACGTGCTGTCGGGCCGCCCGGTCGCGGTCGCCATGATCGTCGTGGGCGTCGCCCTGTTCCTGCTCAGCTTCGCCCTGGACTCCCCCGCCGCCAAGCGTCGGGCCGCCGAGCAGGCCGAGCACGGCGGCGGCCGGATCGGTCGGTGGCGCGAGCGCGCGATGGGCGTGGAGAGCGTCGACGACGCCGGGACGGACGGCCCCGGGCTGCCCGGGACCGTGACACCACCGGCGCTGACCGGGACAGCCACGCGTACCCGCGGGCGCGGTTCGGTCGGCGCACTCATGGGACTCGCGCTCGCGGCCGCGGCGATCGAGGTCGCGTCGATGCTCCCCTACCTGGCCGGCATCGGACTCATCACCACCCAGGGGCCGGGCTGGCCGACGTCGGTCCTCTGGCTCGCTGCCTACTGCGTGGTGATGATCGCGCCCGCGCTCGTCCTGCTCACCGGGCGCCTCGTGGCCGCCAGGCAGCTCGACGGGCCGCTGCGCCGGCTCGACGCCTGGCTCACGCGCAACGCCGCGTCGACCACCGCCTGGGTCGTCGGCATCGTCGGGGTGATCCTCGCGCTCAACGGCTTCCAGTCGTTCCAGGGGTGAGGCGGGCGGTCCGGGCCCGAGCTGTCCGGGCCGGCGGTTCAGCCCGGGTCGCCGGGCGAGGTGCGCACGTGCGCGCGCTCGCCCTGCTTCCCGATGAGGCTGAGGTACTCCACGGGGCCGTCCTCCGTGGCGCCGAACCAGTGGGGGGTACGGGTGTCGAACTCGGCCGCCTCGCCGGGCTCGAGCACCGTGTCCTGGTCCCCCAGCACGAGCCGCAGGCGCCCGTCGAGCACGTAGACCCAGTCGAAGCCCTCGTGCGTGCGCGGCTGCGGGACCGTGCCGGGACGGGCCGCGGGCCGGACGAACTTGTAGGCCTGGATGCCGCCGGGCCGGCGCGAGAGCGGCAGGACGACGGACCCGGAGTCACCGGCGATCGGCCGCATGTTGATCCGCGGGTCACCCGTCGGTGGCGCGTCGACGAGCTCGTCGATGGTCACGCCGTGCACCCGGGCCAGCGGCAGCAGCTGCTCGAGCGTCGGGCGCCGCAGTCCCGACTCCAGTCGGGACAGGGTGCTCGACGAGATGCCGGTCCGCTCGGCGAGCTCGGCGAGGGTGACGTCCCGCCGCTGACGCAGTCGTCTCAAGCGGGGTCCGACGGCGTCGAGCGTGCGGTCCAGGTCGCGTCCCATCCCCCGATCGTGGACCCGGGTCTTGCCGTTCGGCAACTCCTCTTGCTCACTGGCATCCCCGGGGGAAGGCTCGGTCACGGACAGACCGTCGGGTACCCCGGCGCCGAACGATACGAAGGACGTCACCATGCGCACGCCTGGCCCCGCCCGCCCCACCGCCGCACCGTCGACCGACCCGGCACCCCCGTCCGCCACGGCGCCACCGGTGCCGGTCCCGGCCCCCGACTCCCCCGCACCCGAGGGCCAGCCCAGCGAGGCGGTCTGGGACGTCGTCGTGGTCGGCGGGGGCGCCGCCGGCCTGGCCGGGGCGCTGATGCTCGCCCGTTCGCGCCGCCGGGTACTCGTCCTCGACGCCGGGGACCCCCGCAACGCCCCGGCCGACGCCGTCCACGCGCTCCTCGCCCTGGACGGCACCCCGCCACTCGAGCTGCTCGCCCGCGGTCGCGCCGACGTCGAGCGCTACGGCGGCGTGGTCCGCCCCGCCAGGGTCTCCGAGGCGCGCGCCGACGGCGACCTGTTCCGGGTCACGGCCGCCGACGGCGCGGTCGTCCGCGCGCGGCGCCTGCTCCTCGCGACCGGCCTGGTCGACGAGCTCCCCGCGCTGCCCGGCCTGCGCGCGGGCTGGGGCTCCGACGTCGTGCACTGCCCGTTCTGCCACGGCTGGGAGGTCCGCGACCGGGCGATCGCCGTGCTGGGCACGACGCCGATGGCCGTCCACCAGGCGCTGATGTTCCGCCAGCTCTCCGACCGGGTCCGCCTGCTGACCTGGGACCTCGCGCTCGGGGAGGAGGACCTCGCCCGCCTGGCGGCACGCGGCGTCGAGGTCGTGCCCGGCACGCCGGTCGGCGTCGAGCGCGCCGACGGGGCGCTGAAGGGCGTGCGGATGGCCGACGGGAGCCTCGTCGAGGCCGGTGCGCTCACGGTGCAGACCCGCATGCACCCGCGTGCCGAGCCGTTCAGTCCGCTCGGGCTGGAGCTCGCGGAGAACGCCATGGGCACCGCCCTGGCGGCCGGTCCCACCGGCGCGACCTCCGTGCCGGGCGTGTGGGTGGCGGGCAACCTCGCCGACGTGTCGGCGCAGGTCGGCGCCGCCGCCGCGCAGGGGGCGCTGGCCGGGGGCCACATCAACGGCGACCTCGTGATGGCGGACGCGGACCTGGCCGTCGCCGCGGCAGCCGCCTGACCGAGACCTACGGCCGCGGGATGTTGCGCAGGTTCGACCGCGCCATCGCCACCGCCTCGCCGGCGCCCTTGGTGAAGACGATCTTGCTCATCGCGGTGGCGAAGCCGAAGACCTGCTCGCCGGTGATCTTCGGGGGCAGGGACAGGGCGTTGGGGTCGGTGACGACGTCGAGCAGGGCCGGGCCGGGGTGCCCGAGAACCTCGTCGACCGCTTCCGGCAGGTCGGCCGGGCGCTCGACCCGGACGGCGTGCCAGCCCATCGCGCGGGCGATCTCGGCGTAGTCGGTGCCCGGCACGTCGACCCCGTGGTCCGGGAGCTTGTCGACGAGCATCTCGAGCTTGACCATCCCCAGCGAGGAGTTGTTGAACAGCATGACCTTGACCGGCAGGTCGTACTGGACGGCGGTGAGCATGTCCCCCAGGAGCATCGACAGACCGCCGTCGCCGCTGAACGCGACGACCTGACGGTCCCGGTCGGTCATCTGGGCGCCGAGGGCGTGCGGGAGCGCGTTGGCCATCGATCCGTGGAGGAACGATCCGATGATGCGGCGGCGTCCGTTCGGGGTGACGTAGCGGGCCTGCCACACGTTGCCCATCCCGGTGTCGGCGGTGAACACGGCGTCGCCCGCGGCCGCGTCGTCGATGACCGACGCGACGTACTCGGGGTGGATCGGGACGAGGTCCTCGACGTCGCGCGTGTAGGCGCCGACGGTCGAGTCCATGAGCTTCTCGTGGCGGCGCAGCGTCTTCTTCAGGTACGCGCGGCTCCTCGTCGGACGCAGCCGCCCCAGGAGGGAGCGGACGAACGGGCCGACGTCGGAGTGCACGGGCAGGTCGACGCCGGTGCGCCGGCCGAGGACCTCGGCGCGCCGGTCGACCTGGATCGTGGTGGGCCCGTCGGGCAGGAACTGGTCGTAGGGGAAGTCGGTGCCGAGCAGGAGCAGCAGGTCGGCGTCGTCCATGCCCTCGGCGGCCGCCCCGTAGCCGAGGAGGCCGGTCATGCCGACGTCGAACGGGTTGTCGTGCTGGATCCACTCCTTGCCGCGCAGGGAGTGCCCCACGGGGGCGGCGAGCATGTCGGCGAGCTTGACGACGTCGTCGTGGGACCCGCGCACGCCGGCGCCGGCGAAGATCGCGACCTTCTTCGCCGCCTTGAGTGCCTCGACGACGGCGTCCACCGCCGACGGGGCGGGCTCGAGGGTGCCGCGCACGGTGGGGACGTAGGAGGGCGCGTCGGCCGTGGCGGACATGTCCGCCACGTCCCCGGGGAGGGTGACGACGGCGACGCCGGGGGCGGCGAGCGCGTGCGTGATGGCGGAGTGCACGACCCTCGGCGACTGCTCCGGCGTGCTGACGAGCTCGCTGTAGACGGAAGCCTCGGTGAAGAGCCGGTCGGGGTGCGTCTCCTGGAAGTAGGACTGGCCGATCTGGGCGCTCGGGATGTGGCTGGCGATCGCGAGGACCGGGGCGCCGGAGCGGTTGGCGTCGTACAGGCCGTTGATGAGGTGGAGGTTGCCCGGGCCGCAGGAGCCGGCGCAGACGGCGAGCTCCCCGGTGATCTGGGCGTCGGCGGCGGCCGCGAAGGCGGCGGCCTCCTCGTGGCGGACGTGGATCCAGTCGATGCCGCCGTTCGCGGACCCGCCGGTGCGGCGGACGGCGTCGACGACGGGGTTGAGGCTGTCGCCCACGATCCCGTAGATCCGGCGGACGCCCACCTCCTGGAGCTGGGCGACGATCTGTTCGGCGAGCTTCACGGCGGTGACCTCCTCGACCCGGCGGTGGTCGAGCCCACGTCGGCGGGGTCGTGCGCCCGGCGTCGGCTCCCACCAGGCTACGGCCGCGCCGCGGCGGGCGCCCGGTCGATAGCGGCGCCGAGGCCCTGGGCGCGCGGACCGGTCAGCGCCCGAGCAGACCCAGCTCCTCGAACGCGGCGACGAGGCCCTCGACCTCCGGGCCGGCTGCGGTCCGGTCGGCAGCGTCGATCACCCGAGGGTCCGCGCCCTCGATCGCGACCCCGAGGCCCGCCGCGCGCAGCATCTCGAGGTCGTTCATGCCGTCGCCGAACGCGATCGAGTCGGCCACGTCGGCGCCGAGGTGCTCCAGCGCGGCGAGCATGCCGACGGCCTTGTGCATGTCGGCGAGGTAGAGCTCGCCGGAGGAGGGGTGGAGCCCGGGCACGGAGGCCTCGAGGGAGAGCACGCCGTCGCCGGCCTCGCGGGCGAGCCGGGTGTTGGGTACCGCGGACTCGACGACCACGGCCTTGGCGAAGGGGCGGCCCCGGAGCTCGTCGGACACCGACAGGGCGGCGAGGATGTCGGACGGACCGGCGTGCGCGGTGCCGTCGTCGCTCGACTCGTGACGGGCGACCTCCGCGCGGATCGCCGCCTCGGCGCGCGGCGTCCCCAGGAGGGCGCCCGGTGTCTCGAGGACGAACACCACGTCGTGGGACTCGAGCACGTCGATGAGCCGGTCGCCGAGATCGGCCGGGAACCGGCGGTCGGCGACGACCTCGCGGCCGACCTCGACGTAGGCCCCGGCCATGGCGACGATCCCGTCGAAGCCGGCGGCGACGATGCGCTCGGGGAGCATGGCCTTGGACCGCCCGGTGCACAGGAGCACCCGGTGGCCGGCCGCGCGGGCGGCCTCGACCGCCCGCGCGTGGCCCGGCGGTACCTCGCCCTGGTGGGCATAGGTGCCGTCGACGTCGAGGAAGACGATCTTGCTGTCGGTCATGGTCCGATTCTCCCCGAGACCACCGGGCGAGGTGCGCGCGGTCCGCGCATCGGCCGTCACTCGGCGACGTGCTTCCCGCCTCCCGAGTCGTCGGCGTCGCGCAGGGCGTCGGCGTCGTCGGGCGGGCCGGCGGCGTGCGCCCCGGCACCGGCCGCACCGGCGTCGTGGCCCGTCCCTGCGCCGGCCGCGTCGGCGTGCGCAGGGCGACCCGCGGCGTCGACGTGCATGTCGGCGTCGTGGCCGGCCTCCGCGGCGGGCGCGCCGGCGTGCGCGAGCACCCGTGCGTCGTCGTCGCCGACCCGCTCCTCCTCGCGGACGCGGGCGGCGCCACCGCCGGCGCGCAGCCGCTCCAGCTCGGCCGCCGGTGCGCTCGCGTCCTCGCCGCGTTCCGTCCGTGCGGCGACCACCTTCTCCAGGCGGGCGATCTCCTTGTCGCGCGCGCGCCGCTCGCCGCGGCCCTCGGAGAGCTCGTAGAGCACCGGCACGAGCAGGAGGGTGAGCAGGGTCGAGGTGATGAGGCCGCCGATGACGACGATCGCCAGCGGCTGGCTGATGAACGCGCCGCCGCCGGTGATCCCGAACGCCATCGGGACGAGCGCCATGATCGTCGCGGCCGACGTCATGAGGATGGGCCGCAGCCGGTGCCGGCCACCCTCGATCACGGCGGTGCGCAGGTCCATGCCCTGGGTGCGGTACTGGTTGATGAGGTCGATGAGGACGATCGCGTTGGTGACGACGACGCCGACCAGCATGAGTGCGCCCACGAGCGCGGCGACCCCCATCGGGGTCCCGGTGATCAGCAGCCCGAGGATCGCGCCGGTCGCGGCGAACGGGATCGACACGAGCAGCACGAGCGGCTGCACGAGGGAGCGGAACGTCGCGACCATGACGAGGTAGACGAGCAGGACGGCGAGGGCGAGCGCGAGGAACAGGTTGCCGAAGGCGTCCTGCTGCTCGGCGTTGACTCCGCCGATCTCCACGCTGACGCCCTCGGGGGCGTCGACCGAGTCGAGTGCGGCGGCGAGCTCCGCGTTGACGGTCTGCAGGTCGGCGATCTCGGTGGCCGCGGTGATCGAGGCCGAGCGCAGGCCGTCCTGGCGCGTGATCGTCGCCTGCTGCATCGACTCCTCGACGTGCGTGACGTCGTCGAGCACGAGCGGCGACTCCGGGGAGCCGCCCAGGGGAAGTGCGCGGAGCTCCTCGACCGTGGTCGGGGCCTCGTCCGAGAACAGGACGATCGGCAGCCTGCCCTGCTCGATCTCGACGTCGCCCAGCGGGATGCCGTTGAGCGCGCCGTAGGCGAGGCCGCCGACGGCCTCCTCGGTCAGCCCGAGCGCTGCGGCGGCCGGCCGGTCCACCTCGACCTCGATGAACGGCAGGTCGGAGGCGAGCGAGGTCCGGACGTCGCGCAGCCCGTCGATCTCGCCCACGGCGGTGAGGACCTCCTCGGACGTGGCGGCGACCTCGTCGCCGTCAGCGCCGGAGACGATGACCTCGACGCCGGAGGCGAACCCGCCGGACGAGCCGGGTGCGACCGTGATGGTGCCGGCATCCTCACCGAGGCCCTCGAGCCGGTCGCGGACCTCCTGCTCGACGGCGCCGGCGTCGGCATCGACGTCGAGCGTCACCGAGAAGGTGACGTCCTGGGCCATGCCGAACGCCGCCATGGCCGGGTCCGCGACGCCGACAGTGACCTGGTAGCTCTCGACCTCCTCGACGCCGGCGAGCACCTCCTCGACCTGCTGCGCCGCGGCGTCCTGCGCCTCGAGCGTGACGCCGGTGGGGAGCTCCTGGGTCACGGAGATCGCGTTCTCGCCCGTGTCGCCGATGAAGTCGGTGGGCAGGCGGGTGACGCCGACGACGGTGGCCGCCATGAGGACGACCGCGCCGCCGACGGTGAGCCAGCGGTGGCGGAGCACGCCGCCGAGAGCACCGACGTAGCCGCGCTGCAGGACGCTGCGCCGCTCCTTGGCCTCGGCCTCCGCGCGAGCCCTCGCCGCCCGCTCGGGGTCGACGGGCGAACGCAGGAACCAGTACGCGAGGACCGGGACGATCGTCAGCGCGACGAGCAGGGAGGCACCCAGGGCGAGCGCGACCGTGAACGCGAAGGGGCGCAGGAGCTCGCCGACCATGCCGCCGACGAGGCCGAGCGGGACGAACACGGCGGCGGTGGCGACGGTCGCGGAGGTGACGGCGCCCGCCACCTCCTTGACGCCCGTGAGCACGGCCTGGCGCTTGCCGGTGCCGTAGCTCTGGTGGCGGGCGATGTTCTCGATGACGACGATCGAGTCGTCGACGACGCGGCCGACCGAGATCGTCAGCGCCGCCAGGGTGAACATGTTGAGCGAGTAGTCGGCGACCCTGAGGGCGAGCAGCGCGACCAGCAGCGACAGCGGGATGGAGATCGCCGTGACCGTGGTGGCCGCGAACGAGCGCAGGAACAGCAGGATGACGAGGACCGCGAACGCGAGGCCGAGGACGCCCTCGACGGCGAGGTCCTCGATCGACTGCTCGATGAAGACGGCCTGGTCGAAGGCGACGACGAGCCCGCCGCCGTCGCCGAGGGAGGCCTCGAGCTCGGGCAGCAGCTCCCGGATCTGCTCGGAGATCTCGACCGTGTTGCCGTCGGGCGTGGCCGTGATCGCGAGCCCGATGCTGGCCGCGCCGTCCGTACGCGTGAGCGACGTGGCCGGGACGTCCTCGATCGCGACGTCCGCGACGTCGTCGATGGTGGCGACCTCGGCGGGCTCGGCGGGGGCCTGGTCCGTGGGGGCCTGGTCCGCACCCTGGTCGCCGGGCGCCTGGTCGGCGGGCGCCTGGTCCGTGGGCGCCTGGTCGCCCGCCGGAGGCTCCTGGCCCGGATCCGAGGGGCCGGTGGTGTCGGTGGGTGCTCCGGCGTCCCCTGCTCCCCCGGCGTCACCCGACTCCGCCGGGTCGGTGACGAGCGGGAGTGCGGCGATCTCCTCGACGGACGTGATCCGGCTGCCCGCCTGGATCGTCAGCTCGCGGCCCTCGGCGTCGATCGTGCCGGCGGGCGTGACGACCCCGTAGGCGTCGATGGCCTCGGTGATGGCGTCGAGCGAGGCCCCCTGCGCGGCGAGCGCCTCGGGGTCGACGTCGATAGTCACCTGCTGCTCGGTGATCCCGGAGAGCTGGACCTGCCGGACGCCGTCGACGCGGGAGAGCTCGGGCACGACGACGTCCTCGACGCGCTGCTGGAGCTCGGCGGTGTCCGAACCTCCGGTCGCCGCGAGCTGGATGACCGGCAGGTCGTCGACGGAGCCCGCGATGACCTGGGTGTCGGCGTCGTCGGGCAGGTCCTGCTCGACCCGGCCGAGCGCGACCTGGAGCTCCTGCTGTGCGGTGAGGATGTCGGTGCCGTACTCGAGCTCGAGCATGACGGCGGAGACGCTCGGGCCGGACTGCGAGGTGGTGCCCTCGAGGCCCGGGACGCCGCGGGCGGCCTCCTCGACCACGCCGGTGACCTGGTCCTCGACGATCTCCGGCGAGGCGCCGGGCATGGTGGTCACGGCGGCGACGATGGGGAGCTCGAGGTCCGGGATGAGCTCCTGCCGCAGGGTCGTGGTGGCCCACAGTCCGGCAAGCACGGCGATGATCGTGGACAACGCCACCAGTGCGCGGTTGGACAGCGAGAAGCGGGCGAGGTTCGCCACGGGCGTGCTCCGGGGGTCGTAGGGGTCGTCGCGCCGGACCGCCGGCCGCGCCGTCGCAGAGTCTAGACGCGGTGTCTCGTCTGGCGGGATCCACCGAAGGTCTGACGTTCGCGCGCCGAGGTGTGGTCGGCGTCAATCCCGGTGTGCGTCCACGAAGTCACGTCGCGCCTGCTCCACCCGGTACCGCTCGTCGAGGAACAGCTTGCGCGTGGTCGCCTGCCACCGGACGCGCTCGGCCGGGGCCGCATCGAACAGCAGGCGCCCCTCCATCGCGACCCGACCGGCTCCTCGGTCGTGCACCCGGTTCCCCCACCGGCCAAGTGGTGGCGTCACCCGGAATATCGGCCCGGGACCGACGGTTGGTCGTCGTTGAAACGTCAACGAATCAAGGAGCGTGTCATGTCGTTCGTCGTCACCGGAGCCACCGGCCAGCTGGGCCGCCTCGTCATCGAGCACCTGCTCGACCGCGGCGTCGCCCCGGACACCATCACGGCCACGGCCCGGTCGGTCGACCGCCTCGCGGACGTCGCCGACCGTGGAGTGACGACTGCGTACCTCGACTACACGCAGCCCATCGACGGCGCCCTGAAGGCCGGCGACACCCTCCTGCTCGTGTCCTCCAACGAGGTCGGCCAGCGGTTCGCCCAGCACTCCGCCGTCATCGAGGCGGCGACGGCCGCCGGGGTCGGTCGCATCGTCTACACCTCGCTCCTCGGCGCGTCGACGTCCAGCCACGTCCTCGCGCCGGAGCACAAGCAGACCGAGGAGGCCATCGCGGCCTCCGGCATCCCCTTCACGATCCTGCGCAACGGCTGGTACTCGGAGAACTACCGCCCGAACTTCGACCAGGCGGCGGCGAGCGGGTCGTTCGCCGGGGCCGCCCACGACGGGCTGGTGTCGCCGGCGGCGCGGGCCGACTACGCCGAGGCCGCCGCCGTCGTCCTCACCACCGAGGGGCACGAGGGCAAGGTCTACGAGCTCGCCGGCGCCCCGGCGCTCACGACCGCCCAGATCGCCCAGGAGTTCGCCGCCGCGCTCGGCCGGGAGATCAGCTACGTCGACCTCGACGCCGACGCGTTTGCCGCGCAGCTGACCGAGGCAGGGCTCGACGAGGGACTCGTCGGCTTCCTCGTGGCGGCGGACACCAACACCGCCGAGGGCACGCTCCACTCGACCTCGACCGACCTCCAGGACCTCCTCGGACGGCCCTCCACCCCGCTCAGCGAGACCGTGGCGACCTGGGCCGCCGAGTCAGAGGCCGGCCGGAGCGCCGCCGGCGCCTGACCAAACGCTCGTGGCGGGTGGCGGTCGCGGGACGTCAGGTGCCCGCGACCGTCGCATGTCACGCCTACCATCACCTGGTGAGCCCTTCCTCCCCCGCGGACCCCATCGTCTGGATCGACTGCGAGATGACCGGCCTCGACGCCGAGCGCGACTCGCTCGTCGAGGTGGCCGTCGTCGTCACCGACTCCCAGCTCAACCCGCTCGACGCCGGGCTCGACCTCGTCATCGCGCCGCGCCCCGGCACCGTGGAGACGATGGACGAGGTCGTGGTCCAGATGCACACGGCGTCCGGCCTGATCACCGAGCTGGACTCCGGGCTGGAGATGGCCGACGCCGCCGAGCAGGTCCTCTCGTACGTCAAGCGGTTCGTGCCCGAGGTGCGCCGCGCCCCGCTCGCCGGCAACTCCGTGGGCACCGACCGGGTGTTCCTCGCGCGGGACATGCCCGAGCTCGTCGAGCACCTGCACTACCGGATCATCGACGTCTCCTCGATCAAGGAGCTCGCCCGCCGCTGGTTCCCGCGCGCCTACTTCCAGTCGCCGCAGAAGAGCGGCGGCCACCGGGCGCTCGCCGACATCCTCGAGTCGATCGACGAGCTGAGGTACTACCGGGCAGTCCTGTGGCCCGAGGGGGCGGGACCGACGACGAGCGAGGCCCGCGCCGCCGCCAAGCTGGTCAGCGAGCGGCCGACGAGCGCCGCCATCGCCGCGCTCGGCAGGGACACCCCGGCGTCGACGCCGTCGACGGACTGACCGGCAACCGCCCTGCCGTCTCAGGCCTGTTCCGGTGGGGACGACCGCGGCGAGACCCTGCCTCGGATGAAGACCGCCGCGATCACCGCCCCGGCCGCGAGCCATCCGGCGCACCACCACATCGCAGTGGTGTATCCGGCGCCGAAGACGGCCGGGACGGTGTAGTCGTCGCCGGTCAGACCCACCATCGGTGGCAGGGCGGCGACCGCGAGCAGGCTCCCGGACCGCGCCACGGCGTTGTTGACGCCGCTGGCGACCCCCGCCTGGCGGCCGGGCACCGCGGCCATCACCGTCGCTGTCAGCGGCGTGACCATGAGAGTGATCCCGGCACCGAAGAGCACCACGCCCGGCAGCACCCGCGAGGCGTACGGCGCGTCGGCACCGACCGTCGACAGCAGCAGGGCGCCCGCGGCGGCGAGCGCCGGGCCGAGCGTCATGAGCAACCGGGGGCCGGTGCGGCGCATCAGGACACCCACGCGCGGTGAGAAGACGAGCATGAGCAGCGTGAAGGGGACGGTGGCGAGTCCGGCCTGCAGGGGCGAGTAGCCGCTGACCACCTGGAGCTGAAGCACGAGGAAGAACATCAGCGCGCCGAGTGCGCCGTAGACCGCGAAGGTCATCGCGTTGGCCGCCGAGAACGCCGGCGTGGTGAAGACGCCGAGCGGGAGCATCGGGTTGCGGGTCCGATGCTCGACGACGACGAAACCCGCGAGCCCCGCCACCCCGACAAGCACGATCGGCCAGGCGCCCTCGATGAGCGCGTAGGTGAGGGCGCCCAGTCCGAGCATGGCCAGCGCGGCGCCCGTCAGGTCGAAGCGCGGCCGCTCGTCGCGGCCGATGCCACCGGACTCGGGGACGTGCCGGATCATCACCGCTACCACCGCGGCCGCCACCGGAAGGTTGACGAGAAAGACCCAGCGCCAGGAGAGCACGTCGATCAGCCACCCGCCGAGCAGGGGGCCCGCCGCGCTGGAGATGCCGGACCACGCGGCCCAGATCCCGATCGCCCGCGGGCGGTCCGCCTCGGCGATGGTCGACTGGATGATCGCCAGCGCGCTGGGGGTGAGCAGAGCGGCACCGACGCCCTGCAGCACGCGCGCGGCGATGAGCTGGTCGATCGTGAGGGCCAGTCCGCACCCGAGCGAGGCGACGGCGAACCACACGATGCCGACGAGGAAGACCCGTCGGTGCCCGAGCCGGTCACCGAGCGACCCGCCCACGAGCACCAGCCCGGAGAGCGTGAGCATGTAGCCGTTGACGACCCACTGCAGCTGCGGGAGCGAGGCGCCCAGCTCTAGCCCCAGGGGGCGCAGGGCGACGTTCACCACGGTGCCGTCGAGCAGCGCCATCGCCGAGCCGAGCGTCGCCGCCAGCACCACCCATCGGCCCTGCGCGGAGCCGAGCGCGACGTGGGTCACCGTGTCATGGTGTCACTACGGCCAAGGTGTGACTACGGGGCTCCGGGTTGGTCGACAACGTCCGGCCGCGCGTCGACGTCGGCACCGTGCGCTACCGGTCGACGGCCGCGGCGAACACCACCCGGTTGTCCGCATGGCGACCCTGCGCCTGGTCGAAGTCCCCGGTGCAGGTGATCAGCCGCAGCTCGTCGGCGTTCACGGCGCCGAAGACCTCGTGCGTCGGGTAGTCGTCCTTCGGTATGTCCGCCACCCGGTACACCTCGTAGGTGTGCAGCGTGCCCTCGACGTCGGTCACCTCGACCACGTCCCCCACCGCGAGCTCGGTGAGCCGGTAGAACACCGCCGGCGCGGTCGGCGAGTCCACGTGGCCCGCGAGGACCGTGGGGCCGCGGCCGCCCGGTCGACCGCCACCGGTGAACCAGCCGACGCGGTCCCAGTCCGAGGGCACCTCCATCGTGCCGTCCGGCTGAAGGCCGAGGTCGATGAGGTCCTCGTCGACGCCGATGCTCGCCACGCGCAGGTGGGCCGGGTCGACGCCCTCCCCCAGGATCGGTGCCGCAGGTTCGGGCTGACTCGGCTCCGACCGGCTCTCCGCCCGTGCGTCGTGCTCGCGGGCGGACCGGCTCTCCCGGTCGGTCGCGCTCTCGGTGGCGGGGCCCCCCGGCCCCGCGGATTCCGCCGCAGACCCGATCTCCGCCGGCCCGGTCGAGGCGCCCTGCTCCTGGACCGCACCCGTGGTGCAGCCCAGGAGCAGGGCGAGGGCGGCGAGCAGGCTCAGGACCAGGGTGCTGCCGCGTCGCGGCCCCGCCCCGGCCACGTCCGTCTCGCCGTCGATGCTCATCAGTCCGTCGACTGCTCGCGACGCCGGTACACCACGAAGCCGGCGGCGCCGGCCGCGGCCAGCACGCCCGCCCCGACGAGCGGCGCCATGGAGGCCGAGCTCTCGGTGGCGGTGCCGCCGCCACCGGTCTCCGGCCCGCCCACGGGCACCTGGGTCAGCTGACCGCGCACGACGCCGGGCACGAACGCCGCGGTGTGGGAGTCGGCGCTGAAGGCGGAGGGGTCGGCCTCCAGGTCGGCGAGCGAGAAGCCGTCCCCGGTGTCGGAGCCGTCGTCCGCCTCGACGCCCGTGGTGAACGGGCCCTGCAGGCAGCCGGAGCTCGTCCGGGGACCGTCCCCGATCGGCTCGGGGTTCGGGAAGGCGATCCGCGGCGGGCCGCCCTCGCCTCGCGGCGCGGCGTGGATGTGCGTGGCGGTGTCCGCGGGGCTCTCGTAGTCGCCGGTGACGCCCGTGAGCGTGATGTCGTAGCAGATGGTCTCCGTGTCCGAGTTGACGCGGAACGTGAACTCGCCGGTTGCGCCCGCCTCCCCGGGTGCGGGGTTGCCGTCGGCGTCCACGACCTCCTCGGGTGTGGCCATCGCGGTGAACGCCGAGGTGAAGGTGTCGGGCTCGTCGACCTCCGTGGCGGCGCCGGCCGGCAGCGCGACGGCCACGAGCGCAAGAGCTCCCGCACTGGCAGCTCCCCCCAGTGTCAGGAGTCGGGCGGTGCGGTACTGGTGTGACATGTCTGTGCCTCTCGTCGAGGGGCGTCGCTTCGTCGCGCCCACGTACCCCGGTACTACGTCGGGCCCCGGGCGTGCGTTCACGCACATCGCCGATCAATGTCCTGGGCCATGAGGTGAACGGCCGACGCCCCCCGACGTATCCCCCACCATGGGCGGCGAGATCCGTGCGGCGTCCGGACCGTGACGGAGGTGGCGATGCCTACACTGAGCCCGGCAGCCGACACCGGTACGCGATGCGGGAGCGTGGTCAACCTGGCCGTTGGACGGCAGCACGCACGCGACGGCGCCTCGTCGCAGGCACCACGCACCGGCGAGGCGGGGACGCACCACGAGCAGCCGGGGGCCGGCGACGACGTCGGGGCCGATCGTCCGCCAGTCTTCGACGTCGCCGACGCCTACGATGCGCACGCCGGAGAGCTCTTCGGCTTCGCCCTCAACGCGCTGCGCGACCGCAGCGGCGCCGAGGAGTGCGTCCAGGAGGCCTTCCTGCGCGCGTGGCGGGCACGCGACCGCTACGACCCGGCCCGGTCCAGCGTGCGGACGTGGCTGTTCGCGATCATCCGCAACCTGGTGCGCGACCGGCACCGCTCCGCGGCACGGGCTCCACTGACGGTATGGACCGACGAGCTCGGGGACGCGCCGGGGGAGCACGGCGACCCCGGCGAGCGCCTGGCGGTCCTGGAGGCGCTCGCCACGCTGAGCCGCGACCAGCGTGCGGCCGTGGTCGCGATCCACCTCGTCGGTACGTCCTACGCCGAGCTGTCCGGGTCCACCGGGGTCCCCGTCGCCACCCTGCGCACCCGCACGTTCTATGCCCTGCGCGCACTACGGCGCCATTTCGAGGAAGGAGACGCACGATGAGCGAGCACTCCTCGGAGCGCCGGGCCGAGCTGATCGCCGCCGCCCTCTCCGACGACCTGTCGCCCGACGAGCGCCACGAGCTCGAGTCGATGATGCGGACCGATCCCAGCATCGCGGTTGAGATGGAGGAGCTCGGCGCCACCGTGCAGGTGCTGGGAGGAGCCGGCGCCGTCGCCTGGCTGGACGACGAGCCCGCCCCCGAGCTGCGCGAGCGGGTGGTGTCGGTGGGCAGGGCCACGACCGGCGACGGGCCCGAGGTGTCGGATCTCGAGGACTCGGATCTCGAGGTGTCGGACCTCGAGCGGCGTCGTCGCGGCCGTGCGCAGGACCGCGAGCGACGCCGGTGGCCCCGCTACGTACCGGCTGCGGCAGCGGGTCTCGTCGCGGGCGTCGCGATCACCGCCGGCGCGTTCCTGCTCGGCGACCGACCGCCGTCCGGCCCGCCGGGGACGTTGGGCGCGGTCGAGGACATCGAGCTCGTCGGCGAGCCCGCGGGAGTCTCGGTGGACGGGTCGTTGGTCGCGCACACCTGGGGCACGGAGACCGTGCTGGAGGTGGACGGCCTCGAGACCGGCGAGAGCTACGTGCTCGTCCTGGTCTCCGACTCCGGCGACGAGTACGACTCGGGCACGTTCCTGGGCAGCGAGGTCACCATCGAGTGCCGGATGAACGCAGCGGTGATGCGCCACGAGGTGGACCGCCTCGAGATCCGGCACGAGAACGGCGCCGTAGTCACGGCCGCCGACCTCCCGGACGCCGTTGAGTCCTGAGCGCACGGCGGGACGTGGTCGGGCGGCTCGCCGGAGTCGGCCGCGGCGCACGGAGACCCGCGCGATGACGCCTCCGCGTCGTGCGCACGTGACTCCTTCGGACTACGTGAGGTCGCCGATGCCCGCCCGGATGTCCGCTGCGACGAGCTCGGGCTGTTCCCAGGCCGCGAAGTGCCCGCCGCGCTCCGCTGCGGTCCAGTGCACGACGTTGTCGGTCGTCTCGACCAGCCGGCGCACGGGACGACCGATGTCGTCGGGCATGACGAGGATGGCCGTAGGCACGGTCGAGGGCTGCAGCGGCTCCGACCAGTCCGGCAAGCCGTACTTGTAGTACCGCGCGGAGGACCCGGCAGTGCGGAAGAACCAGTAGATCGAGACGACGGTGAGCATCTCGTCCCGGTCGAGCACCTCGTCGGGATCGCCCTCGGCGGCCGACCAGTCCCGGAATCGCTCGACGAGCCAGGACATCTGCGCGACCGGCGAGTCGGTGAGCGCGTAGGAGATCGACTGCGGCCGGGTGGACTGGAGCATCGCGTAGCCGCCGACGTCGTACATGTACCGGTACCCGTCGGCGATCGCGGCCGTCTCCTCCGGGACGGACATGTCGGCCGTCTCCTCCGTGAGCTCCTCGCCGCCGAGCATGCCGGTGGTGTGGATGCCTGCGACGTGGTCCCCGTGCCGCAGTCCGAGCTCACGGGCCACGCCGGCGCCTGTGTCGTATCCGTGCACGAGGTAGCGGTCGTACCCGAGACGCTCCATGAGCTCCGCGAACGCGTCGGCGACCCCGGTGAGCGTCCACCTCGTCACCGGCCCCGACACTCCGAAGCCCGGGATCGTCGGTGCGATGACGTCGAAGGCCTGCCCTCCGTCGTCGGGAACGGTGAGGAGCGGGATCATCAACAGGAAGTCGGTCGGTCCGCTGGGCCAGCCGTGCACGAGGACCAGCGGCTTCGCATCCGGTCGGGGCGAGCGAACGTGGAAGAAGTGGATGTCGTGGCCGTCGATCCCGGTGGTGAACTGCGGGACGGCGTTGAGCCGCTCCTCCTGCGCCCGCCAGTCGAAACGATCCCGCCAGTACTCGGCGAGCTCCTTCGCGTAGGCGAGCGGGAGCCCGTCGGCCCATCCGGCGTCGGGGGCCTCGTCGGGCCACCGGGTGGTGTCGAGGCGACGGGCGAGGTCATCGATCTCGGTCTGGTCGACCGAGAGGGTGAACGGTCGTACGGCGGTGTCAGTGGGATTCGTGTCGGACTCGTTCGTCCCGGTGGGGTTCGTGTCGGAGCCACGGGTGCCGATATCAGTCATAGCGGCGACGCTACGGTCCGACCCGGACAGGGTGTGACCTCATTTCCGGTTCGGCCCGCATCAGCGCGTCCGAGCCGTGATTCGGGCAGCACCCGCCTCCGAATGCCCGGACCGGGCGTCCCGGTCACCCCACCCCGCCTTCGGTCGACGCCGCACGGCCGACGCCCTTCACGGTCTCGAGGACGTGAGCGAGCGCACCGCGGACAGGGCGTTCGGGCCGGCGACGCTCGGATAGGATGGTGCGTCGCCACCGCCGGACGGTGGCGCATGGTGGCTATAGCTCAGTCGGTAGAGCGCCGCGTTGTGGTCGCGGAGGTCGCGGGTTCAAGCCCCGTTAGCCACCCCAAATGTGCGAGGTGTGAACCCTTGACCGAAGAACCGCCTTCGGTTGGGGTTCGCACCTCGTTCTCGTTGCGGGCGTTCTCTACCCAGGTCAGGGCATCGGCCTGGACCTCGCGGCTGGTCAGCGCATCGAACGGGCGGGCGTAGCCGACCCTCACGTCTCCGTCTTCTTCGATGTAGATCTTGGTGAAGAACGCCTGGTTGCACAGCCTGCGGTTCGCGTCATCGCAGCGGGAGTAGATGTCGGCGGCCTGCTCCAGCAGGTTCAGTGAGTCGTCCAGGTTGTTGCGGGCATCGGCGTACTCGTCGTGGTGAGCCTCGATTCGGTTCTTGATGGTCTCCAGCCCGGCACTGATCCGGTTCTGCTCCTTCTTCAGCAACTCCGGGTCTGCTGCACGGATAGGTGACACCTGATCTGTGGTGCCGGAAGGTGCTGCTGGAAGGATGTCGATCGTGCCCAGACCTCATCCCAAGGAGTTCCGCGACGATGTCGTGGCCGTGGCCCGCCGCGGGGACGCTCCGATCAAGGACATCGCCAAAGACTTCGGGATCAGCGAGTCCTGCCTGCGTAACTGGCTACAGGCCGCCGATGTCGAGGACGGCAACCGCCCCGGCGTGACCCGGAGCGAGTCGGCCGAGCTGCGCGAAGCGAAGAAGCGTGTCCGCCTGCTCGAGCAGGAGAACGAGGTCCTGCGCCGCGCAGCGGCCTACCTCTCTCAGGCGAACCTGTCGGGGAAATGATGTACCCGCTCGTAAAGGAGCTCGCCGCTGACAGGATCCCTGTCGCGGTGACGTGTCGGGTCCTCAAGCTCGCCCGCCAGCCCTACTACCGCTGGCTCGCCACCCCGGTCACCGACCGTGATCTCGAGCAGGCCTACCTCGCGAACGCCTTGTTCGATGCTCACCGGGACGATCCGGAGTTCGGGTATCGCCTGCTGGCCGACGAGGCCCGCGAAGCGGGGCACGTCGCGTGTGATCGCACGGTCTGGCGGACCTGCCGGGACAACCGGTGGTGGAGCGTGTTCGGCAAGAAGCGCAACGCGAACGGCAAGCGGCCCGGCCCGCCGGCCCATGACGATCTCGTCGAGCGGGACTTCACGGCCACCGCTCCCAACGAGCTGTGGCTGACCGATATCACCGAGCACCCCACCGGTGAGGGCAAGATCTATCTCTGCGCGGTCAAGGACGTCTACTCGGGACGGATCGTGGGGTACTCGATCAGCGATCGCATGAAGACCCGCCTCGCGGTCGACGCTCTGGTATCGGGGGTCTCCCGCCGCGGCGGTGATGTCGCCGGTTGCGTTGTGCATTCGGACCGCGGCTCCCAATTCAGGTCGCGCCGATTCCTGGCCGCCCTACGCTGCCACGACCTCGTGGGCTCGATGGGCCAGGTCGCCTCCGCGGGGGACAACGCCGCGATGGAGTCCTTCTTCTCGCTCCTGCAGAAGAACGTCCTGAACCGCCGTCGTTGGGCCACTCGGGCCGAGCTGCGGATCGCGATCGTGACCTGGATCGAACGGACTTACCACCGCCGAAGGCGACAGGACCGGCTCGGTCGCCTGACCCCCATCGAGTACGAGACCATCATGACCACTCAGATCGCACTCGCGGCCTGAGAACACCTGTCAC
>NZ_JBUZNK010000019.1:0-20454 GCF_055326445.1 Georgenia sp. Z2081 | reverse complement strand
GGCTCTTCCGGATTGAGGGTGTAGACGGCCTGGCGCGGTGGTGAGCGAGGTGCCGGCGTGTCAGCGTCCAGATAGGGGTCGAGGTCTTCCGATGATGGGGGTTCTCACGCCACCCACCGGGAAGACCTCGACGTGCCTGACGCTACCTTCGCCCGCCCTGATCTGACCACGTTCGCTCGTCTGGACGAGCTCGGCTTGGAGGTCGTCGGCCAGCGCATCGAGCCTGGTCGGGCGGTCCTGGCCTGCCGGGTCGTCGAACCGGACAGCTGGTGCCGGCGGTGCGGGTGCGAGGGCGTCGCGCGGGACACCGTCACGCGCGAGCTCGCTCACGAGCCGCTGGGGTGGCGTCCCACGACGCTGGAGGTGAGGGTGCGTCGGTACCGGTGCACGGGCTGCGGGCACGTGTGGCGTCAGGACACGACCGCCGCGGCCGAGCCGCGCGCGCGGCTCTCCCGCCGCGGGTTGCGGTGGGCGCTGGAAGGGATCGTGTGCCAGCACTTGAGTGTCGCTCGTGTCGCCGAGGGGCTGGGGGTCTCGTGGAACACCGCCAACGCCGCGGTCCTGACCGAAGGACGCCGCGTCCTCATCGATGATCCGACCCGGTTCGACGGCGTCAGCGCCATCGGTGTCGACGAGCATGTCTGGCGCCACACCCGCCGCGGCGACAGGTTCGTGACCGTGATCATCGACCTCACCGCTGTTCGCGAGGGGACCGGCCCGTCCCGGCTGCTGGACATGGTCCAGGGCCGCTCGAAACACGCCTTCAAGCAGTGGCTCGCGGGCCGGCCGCAGGACTGGCGCGACGGGGTCGAGATCGTCGCGATGGACGGCTTCACCGGGTTCAAGACCGCCGCCGCCGAAGAGCTGCCCGACGCGGTCGCCATCATGGATCCTTTTCACCTGGTCCGCCTCGCTGGCGACGCGCTCGATGACTGCCGGCGCCGTGTCCAGCAGGACACCTGCGGGCACCGGGGCCGCAAGGGCGATCCGCTCTACGCCGCCCGCCGGACCCTGCACACCGGCGCCGACCTGCTCACCGAGAAGCAGTCCCAGCGCCTGGAGGGCCTGTTCGACGGCGACACCCACGTAGCGGTCGAGGCCGCCTGGGCCGTCTACCAGCGCATGATCGCCGCCTACCGCGTCCCCGACCGCGCACATGGTCGCCAGCTCATGGCCCAGCTCATCGACTCCGTCAGCTCCACCGTGCCAGCCGCCCTGACCGAGCTGCGCAAGCTGGGCAGGACCCTGAAGCGCCGCGCCGCCGACGTGCTCGCCTACTTCGACCGGCCCGGCACGTCCAACGGCCCCACCGAGGCCATGAACGGCAGGCTCGAGCACCTGCGCGGCTCGGCCCTCGGCTTCCGCAACCTGACCAACTACATCGCCCGATCACTACTCGAGACGGGCGGATTCCGACCCCAACTACACCCTCGAATGTGAAGAGCCATCAATGCTGAGGTCTGAGTTGGCACCGGGTGCCGAGGCGCAGCCTGCCAGTGCCATCACCGATGCCACGCCGGCCGCAACAAGCCACCGGTCCACCGAGCCTCGACGCCTGTTGTTGGACTTCACGCCTTTCACCCTTCAAGAGCCCTTGGGGGCTCACGTGCCGCTGCCTACACGGGGCCGGTCGTCAGACCGTCCGACCTCGTAGTTCTACAACTTCTCCTACGTGCGTTACTCAGAAGTCTTTTTCGCGCATGGATGCCGATGGGGGCTGGATCCCATCCGGTGTGCGCGAAAGTTGCCAATTGGACCCGCGCTTCCAACGCCACACCATAAGCCCGGTCCAAACGTTGGTGACCTGCACCGCCCGCCCGGTGAGACTCCATGAAGAGTTGATGAAGATTCGCCGCAAACACTGGCATCGATCCCTCACCTCTGGTCGCGCACGGCTAGCGTCGACGCGGCGCCGAGCACGCGGGTGGGCAACTCTGCCAGCAAACCTAATGAGCGGGCCGGCCGATGATGCTTTTCTTGCCGCCCGTCCTGCTAGCCCGGCGCCCCAACTCGAATGATCTGGAGAAAAAGGAACCATGAAATTGAGGACCCTGCTTACCACGGTTGCGGGCGGAACCGTTCTGGCATTGACGCTCGCCGCGTGCGGCAACGGTGACCAAGATGCAGCGACTTCCGCTGCGGCCGAGGAGGAGAGCTCGGAGACGACAACAGAGAGCACGCTGCAGCCGGAGGTATCCGACATGCACAACGAAGCCGACGTGAACTTTGCCCAGATGATGATCGTCCATCACGAGGGCGCCATCGAGATGGCTGACGTAGCGGTGGAACGTGCCGGTAGTCAGGAGGTGCGCACGCTCGCTGAAGGGATCTCCGCAGCCCAGGGGCCGGAGATCACACAGATGACCTCCTGGCTGGAGGCCTGGGGCGAGGAGACCTCTCCGGCCGGTGACGGCGGCATGGACCACGGCGGCATGGAGATGGAAGGGCTGACCCAGGAGGAAGCCATGGTCGAGCTGGAGTCGGTGCCGGACGCCGAGTTCGAACTCCGCTTCCTGGAACTGATGATCGCGCACCATCGCGGCGCGGTGGACATGGCCGAGACCGAACTGGACGACGGTGAGAACCCCGAAGCGCTCGCCCTCGCCCAGACGATGATCGACGACCAGCAAGCGGAGATCACCGAGATGGAAGACATGCTCGAGAGTCGTTGATGCCCAACGGACCCGGGGCAGCACTCATGAGGGCTCGCTCGAGGCTGAGACCCAGCCGCACGGCCACGCGCCGAGAGCCCCGCCACACGATTCCCCCACCTGGTACGGGGCCGCCTCGCGGCGTCAGGGGAAGTTCTGCAGTGCGCCGGATGTCAACCGCGGGACGTGAGCCTGCGCACATGTCCTCGACCCCTAGAAGGTCACGCTTTACTATCGCTCAGGTTACGTTCCGATAACGAGGAGTCCTCCCGACGTGTTTGCACCCCCGCGCGGCCGCCACGCACGGCACCGCACCCTTGCCCCCCGGGTCGCCACCGCGCTCCTGACGGTCGCCGCGGCGACGTCGGTCGCCACGAGTGCCCAGGCCACCGACACCTCCGGCGCAGTACGCACCGTCACCCCGAGCATCCGCACCGACGTCGGCTGGCAGAACCAGGTGGCCAACGCGATCGCCGCCCAGACCAACGCCTACCGCGCGGCCAACGGGCTGTCCCAGCTCACGCGCAGCGGCTCGATCGACTCGGTCGCCCAGTCGTGGTCCAACCACCAGGCGAGCATCGGCTCGATGGTCCACCGCGGCGACTACGGAGCCTCGGCCGTCCCCGGCGGCTCCTCCGGCACCTCCGAGATCCTGTCCTGGGGCATGTACCCCGACCACGGGGCGGACTACTTCATGAGCCAGTGGCGCAACTCGCCGGTGCACAACAGCATCCTGCTCACCGGTTCGTACACGCACTTCGGCGTCGGCGTGGCCGTCTCGGCCGACGGTCGCGTCTTCGCGACGCAGAACTTCGCGACCTACCCGGGCGGCGGCCCGGGCGGCTCCACGCCCGCTCCCGCCGAGCCCGCGCCGGCGGAGCCTGCTCCCGAGCCGGAGCCGGAGCCGGAGCCGCAGGCCGAGCCGCAGCCGGATGCACAGGCCGAGGCCCAGGCGCAGGCCGAGGCCCAGGCCGCACGGACCGACGACGCAGCCTCGCGCGACACCGCCCGCACGGAGCCGGAGCCCGAGCCGGTCCGCCCGCCCGGGACCCCGCGCTTCCTGCTGTCGGACGAGCTCGCCGGCGACGCCGTGCACAACTTCCTCTACGGCGTCGAGGGCGACGAGATCTTCGTCGGCGACTGGGACGGCGACGGCACCGACACGATCACGGTGCGCCGCGGCAACGAGCTGCACGTCTCGGACACCCTGGGTACCGGCCCGGCGGAGCGCGTCGTCGAGCTCGGGGCTGGCGAGGGCCACGAGATCGTTCAGGGCGATTTCGACGGCGACGGCACCGACACGTTCGCGGTGCGTCACGGCAACGTCCTGCACATCATCAACGACCTCGACAACCCGGGCGAGATCGAGCTGGCCGCCTTCGGCGCCGACGGCGACACGCTCCTCGTCGGCGACTGGGACGGCGACGGCACCGACACGTTCGGCGTCCGCCGAGGCACCGACGTCGTCTACACGAACGACCCGACCGGCGCGAGCGTCGACGGCGAGTTCTCCCTCGGCGAGGCGACCGACCTCGTCCTCGTGGGCGACTGGGACGGTGACGGCGCGGACAGCCTCGCCCTCCAGCGCGGCGCCGACTTCTTCGTCAGCAACGAGAACGCGGACGGCGCCGAGGTCGAGGAGACCCGGTACGGCCGCGACGGCGACACCGCCGTCTTCGGCGACTTCGACGGCGACGGTTCGGACAGCCTCGGCGTCGTCCGCATCGAGCAGACCCGCTGACCCGGCCCCCCCGGCTGCATCAGCACGACCCGACGGGGTCACCGGTCCCACCCTGGACCGGTGACCCCGTCGCCGTCCGGACCGGACCAGCCAGCCGCGTGAACGACGTCGGTCGATCTGATCGACGGGGTGCTACCCGGCGATTCGCACGATCGCGGACGGGTGAGCCACCGGGAGGCGATGCTCTTGCTTCACGATGACGCCGTGGCTCCGCACGCTTCCCCTGACGCGAATCTGCCGCGAGTTCTCGTCGTGGACGACGAGGCGCCATTGGCGCGACTGGTAGCGAGCTACCTGGAACGTGACGGCTTCGAGGTCGAGGTCACCGGCGACGGGAACGACGCGGTCGAGCTCGCGCGGCGATGGCACCCCGGCGTGATCGTCCTCGACCTGGGCCTCCCGGGCATCGACGGCATCGAGATCTGCGGGATCGTGCGCACCTTCTCCGACTGTTACATCATCATGCTCACCGCCCGCGTGGAAGAGATCGACAAGCTCCTCGGTCTGTCGGTGGGGGCCGATGACTACATGACCAAGCCGTTCAGCCCGCGGGAGCTCGTCGCCCGGGTGCGGGCGATGCTGCGCCGCCCGCGCCTAGACTCGGGCGACACCCGTCGCTCGGCGTCGTTCGGGCCGCTGACGGTGGACGTCGTAGGCCGGGAGGTGTTCCTCGCCGAGCATCCGGTGGAACTGACCCGCACGGAGTTCGACGTCCTGTCCGCGCTCGCGACACGCCCACACATGGCTTTTTCCCGGCGCGAACTGATCGAGGCGGTGTGGGGGCCGGGCTGGGGCGGCGACGAGCACCTCGTCGACGTACATGTCGGACATCTCCGGCAGAAGCTCGGTGACAAGGCGTCCGCGCCGAAGTTCATCCGGACAGTTCGTGGGATCGGTTACCGGATGGGGCCGGGATGGTGAGCAGCGGCCGGCCGAGGTCATGGGGGTTGGGTGCTCGGCTGCTTGCGGCGATCGTGGCGGTCATCCTCGTGGCAGCGGGCACTGCGTGGGTTGTCGCCGCGGCCATCGGGCCGGTGATCTTCCACGACCACATGCTCATGGCCGAGCCGGCGGAATCGGATGTCGTCGCCCACGCCGAGCAGGCCTTCACCACTGCGTCGACGCTGGCCCTCTCCCTTGCTCTGCTCGCCGGCCTCCTGACATCGGTCGTGGTGAGCGTCCTCGTCACCCGGCGGATCGCCAGGTCGTTGGAACGGGTGCGGCACGCGGCAGCCAAGGTAGCGAACGGGGACTACGAGGCCCGTGTCCCCGAGGTGCACATGGGGTCCGAGTTCGACGATCTCGCGGCGGCTTTCAACACCATGGCCACCGATCTGGGGCAGATCGAACAGACACGCACGCGGATGCTCGGGGATCTGGCCCACGAGATGCGCACCCCTGTGGCAACGCTGGACGGCTATCTCGAGGGCATGATCGACGGCGTTGTCCAGGTGGACGAACCGACCTTGGGCATGCTGCGCGAGCAGGCCGGTCGGCTCTCCCGCCTGGCACATGACATCACCCTGGTCACCGCGGCCGGCGAGGGACGGTTGAGCATGCGACAGGAACTACTGGTCGTCGGGGACCTCCTCGACGATGCCTGGGCCCAGGCGCGGGCAGGGTATGCGGACAAAGGTGTCCACCTGCACCTCAGCGGCACCGACAGCGACCGACGCACCACCATCGTGGCCGACCGTGACCGGCTCGGACAGGTGCTGACGAACCTCCTCGACAACGCGTTACGACACACACCCGGTCACGGGCGGGTGGAGCTGGGCGTCCAACGCGACGTGCCCGTCCTCCGGTTGTGGGTCAAGGACAACGGCGACGGAATCACCGCTGAGCACCTGCCGCACATCTTCGAACGCTTCTACCGGGCCGACGCCGCCCGCGACCGCGCACACGGCGGATCAGGGATCGGGCTCGCCATCGTCCGATCCATCGTCGAAGCCCATAGCGGCACCGTGACCGTGACCAACCCCGGCCCGGGCGCCCTGTTCACCATCGACCTGCCTATGAACCACCCTCAGCCCGCGTAGGGCACAGTGGGAAACGTTCAGACGGCTCGACAGTGCGCGGCACTGAGCGGTACAGAGGGCAACTCATCGTCCGGTCGGGCCGGATACGTACGACTGTGGGACGTTGATCTTCGTTCGCTGGGATCAGCGGTGCTGCTCAGTGACTTCGTCGAGAAGCCCGCGCCCGCGCCCGCGCCGATGATGCCCACCCGTGAGCGTTCATCATGTGCTTCCGGGCTGCGCAGCGTTCGCAAAAGCCGGCAGCAGGATGGCGTCGATGAACCAGGGGGCGTCCTCGGCGTTGAGCCGCCCGGCTCGCACTTCCTCGGCCGCCCCGTTGATCACGACGTGGGTAGTGGCCAGGAGCCAGCTGACCGGAAGGTCAGCGCGAAAGGCGCCTTCGTGCTGACCACGCTCGAGCAGGTCGCGCATGCGGGCTTCGGCCTTCTCGTGGTGTTCGCGGATGCGGGCTGCAGGCAGTTCCTTCTGCGCCGCAGCCAGCACGGCCCTCGCCTGGTCCACGAGGACCCAGCTGGAGGCGACGAGCCGCTGGAACGCCTTACGGGCGTCACCGTCCAGTGACACCTCGCGCAGGACCTCCTCACCGCGTTCGAGGCTGTCGATGAGTGCAGCCTCGATGAGTTCGGTACGGGTCGCGAAGTGCCCGTACAGCGTCATGCGGCCCACCCCCGCCTCGGCAGCGATGTCGGCCACCGAGGCGTCGGGGTGCTCGCGGATCGCAGTGACGACCGCCGCCAGGATCTTCGCTCGGTTGCGTTGCGCGTCGGCCCGCTGGTTGGCCGCGCGGCGGTCACCTGCTGCGGGCGCTTGCTGGGGCCCGTCGTTCGTCAGGGGCTTCTTGGCCGCCATGCTCCACCTCAGTACTCGTACGGGAATGTATGAGATAGTCTAACCGCTGTATCTCGTACACACATGATTGAGTTGCGTGGGCGAAGCGCAGAACCCATGGGCACCGTCGAGTAGAAGGAGATCGATGATGACTGCGACACAACACGAGCAAGTAGGCGAAGGGGCCCACCCCAAGCGCTGGCTGGCGCTGGGCCTGTTGGGCACGGCCCAATTCATGTTGATCCTCGACGTCACGGTCGTGGCGATCGCCCTGCCGCAGATGGGACTGGACCTGAACCTGTCACGCGAGGCGATGACCTGGGTGGTGGCCGCGTACACAGTGACCTTCGGCAGTCTGATGCTCCTGGGTGGGCGCAGCGCCGATCTGTTCGGCTCCAAACCGATCGTCTATACCGGGCTGTTCATCTTCACCGCCGGGTCGCTGCTGGCCGGGCTGTCCGAGAGCGGCGGCGTCCTGCTCGGCGGGCGAGTCGCGCAGGGCCTGGGTGCAGCGCTGCTCTCACCCGCCGCCCTGTCCGTGGTGGTGCGACTGTTCACCGGCGACGAGCGCAACCGCGCCCTGGGTATCTGGTCCGCCCTCGGCGGTGGCGGCGCGGCGGTCGGCGTGTTGCTCGGCGGCCTGATCACCGCGGGGCCGGGCTGGCCATGGGTGTTCTTCATCAACATCCCCGTCGGTCTCATCGTGCTGGCAGGCCTGCTGTGGGTGCTCCCACCACTGCCACCTGGCGCCGGCCCGCGGCCATCACTCGACATCCTCGGCGCGCTGCTGGTCACCGCAGCGACGGGCTCCGCGATCTACGCCCTGACCGTGGCTGGTGAGCTCGGTTGGACCAGTCCGCAGACTCTTATCGCTGCGGGGGCGGCCGTTGTGCTCTATCTGCTGTTCGGGTGGCGACAGAAGACCGCTGCATCCCCGCTGATGAATCTCAGCCTGCTGGGCCGACGATCTGTGGGTGCCGGGGTGTTCGTGATCCTGATCGCCACCGCGCTGATGGTCGCGGTGTTCTTCCTGGGCACCTTCTACTTCCAGCAGTTCGCCGGACATGGCCCTCTGGCAACCGGCTTGCTGTTCCTGCCGATCGCACTGGCCACGATGACAGGTGCCAATCTCGGCGGACGCCTGATCGCCCGCCTGGGAGCGCGCGCCCTGGGAGCTGTCGGCATGCTCATCGCAGCCATCGGCCTGATGGTGCCCGCCTTGTGGCCCACAACCGTGGCGACCACGATCGGCATCAGCTTCGGAGCCTTCGGTATCGGCGCACTGTTCGTCGTCGCCGCGGCCACGGCGCTGGGACAGATCGGGCCGGCGGAGGCCGGCATCGCCTCGGGCCTGCTGAGCACCTTCCACGAGTTCGGCGCCTCGGTCGGCGTCGCCACGGTCTCCAGCATCGCAGCCCTCAGCCTCGCCACCGATGGTGGCACCGCAGGCTTCCAACAGGCCTTCACGGCCGCCGCCATCGCCGCAGTGGTTGCCGCCGTGATCTCAACGATCGCGATTCCGCGGCAACCCGCTCGCACCTAAGCCGCGAGCCTCACCCCTGTGGGCTCACCACTTGCATCAGATACCCCTACCAGGTATAAGTGGTGATACCCCCCCTGAGGTATCTCTGAAGGAGAAGGACATGACCACTACGTCCACATACACCGTGACCGGCATGAGCTGCGGCCACTGCGAGGGCGCGATCCGCGCCGAGGTATCGCAGATCGCCGGAGTCCAGGACATCGAGGTCAGCGCGGCCACGGGCCGCTTAGCCGTCACAACGAACGACCCGGCGGACGATGCCGCGGTGATCGCCGCGGTCGACGAGGCCGGCTACCAGGCCACCCCCAGCTGATATGCGAGCCCCGGCACGGCTCGGTTTGTACGGGCTGCTCCTCGTGTCCGTGTTCGCCGTGGCATTCGTCACGGCGGGCGCGGTCATCCCCGAGCAGACCGTGCAGAGCTGGACAGAAGAGACGGAACAAACCGATCACGCAGGGGAACAAGACATGGGCACCGGCGGCCACGAGACACACACCGACGATGCGTCCTCACTGGGTCTCGGCGTCGCGCAGGACGGCTACCGGCTCACCGGGGTCACCGCTCCCGCGGAGACCGGCACCGACGGCGACCTGTCACTGATCGTCACGGGACCCGCCGGGGACCCGGTCACCGACTTCGAGCTGGAGCACGAGAGGGAGTTGCACCTGATCGCGGTCCGCGCTGATGGGCAGCACTTCCACCACGTCCACCCCGAGATGAACGCGGATGGCACCTGGTCGATCCCCTGGCAGTGGGATGCAGCCGGCTCCTACCGCGTGTTTGCCGACTTCGTGCCCGCCGAGGCCGGTGAGGGCATCACTCTGTCGACCTCGGTACAGGTCGCCGGCAACTACGCCCCAGCACCGGCTGAGCCTGCCACCACGACCACGGTGGATGGCTACGAGGTCAGCGTGACCGGCGACCTGGTGGCAGGTGCATCGACCCGGCTGACGATGGCCATCACCCGTGACGGGCAGCCGGTCACCGAGCTGGAGCCGTACCTGGGGGCCTTCGGGCACTTGGTGGCGCTGCGTGCGGGCGATCTGGCCTACCTGCACGTCCACCCGCACGGCGAGGAGCCCCAGCCGGGCCAGACATCGGGACCGGAGATCGTGTTCGAGGCCACCGCGCCGACCCCGGGACGGTACCTGCTCTACCTCGACTTCCAGGTCGAGGGTCAGGTCCACACCGCACCGCTGGTGCTGGATACCACCGGCGACGCCGGGACAGACCACGGCGAGGCCGAAGAGTCGGACCACACCGATGAGCACGAGGAGGGAGGCGGCCATGACCACGACTGAGAACACCACCGGCGCCAGCAGCGTCGAACTGCAGATCGGTGGCATGACCTGCGCCTCGTGTGCGAACCGGATCGAGAAGAAACTCAACAAGCTCGACGGGATCACCGCCAGCGTCAACTACGCCACCGAGAAGGCCAGCGTGAGTGGACCGGAGGGCCTGGACCCGCAGACGCTGATCGCCGAGGTGGAGAAGACCGGCTACACCGCCGCCCTCCCCACCCCCGCGAAAAGGGCCGGTGACGCACCGGGCAGCGAGGCCGAATCGGCCGAGGACGCCGAACTGCGCTCGCTGCGCCAACGGCTCATCGGTTCGGCGGTCCTGGCTGTCCCGGTGATCGCGATGGCGATGATCCCGGCACTCCAGTTCGACTACTGGGGCTTCGCCTCGCTCGTGCTGGCCGCCCCGGTGGTGGTGTGGGCCGGCTGGCCCTTCCACAAGGCAGCCTGGACCAACCTGCGCCATGGTGCGGCGACGATGGACACCCTGATCTCGGTGGGCACGACCGCAGCCCTGGTGTGGTCGATCATCGCGCTGTTCTTTGGCACCGCAGGCCAACCCGGGGTGGTCCATCCGTTCGAGTTGACCATCTCCCGCGGTGAAGGTCTCGGGCACATCTACCTGGAGGTCGCAGCCGGGGTGATCACGTTCATCCTGCTGGGGCGCTACTTCGAGAAGCGGTCCAAGCGCCGCGCCGGTGCCGCCCTGCGGGCGCTGCTGGAACTCGGCGCGAAGGAGGTCTCGGTCCTGCGCGAGGGTCGGGAACAGCGGGTGCCGATCGAGGAGCTCTCCGTCGGTGACGAGTTCATCGTCCGGCCCGGGGAGAAGATCGCCACCGACGGGGTCATCACCTCGGGCAACAGCGCCATCGATGCCTCCATGCTCACCGGAGAATCCGTACCGGTCGAAGTGACCGAGGGCGATTCGGTCACCGGTGCGACGGTCAACGCCGGGGGCCGACTGGTCGTGCGGACAACCCGTGTCGGCTCCGATACCCAGCTGGCGCAGATGGCGAAGATGGTCGAGGATGCCCAGTCCGGTAAGGCCGAGATCCAGCGGCTGGCCGATCGGGTCTCGGGGGTGTTCGTCCCGATCGCGATCGCGATCGCCGTCGCCACGCTCGGGGCCTGGATCGGCGCCGGTTTCCCCGTCAGTGCGGGCTTCACCGCCGCGGTGGCGGTGCTGATCATCGCCTGCCCCTGCGCCCTGGGGCTGGCCACCCCGACCGCCCTGCTGGTCGGCACCGGGCGGGGGGCGCAGATGGGTGTGCTGATCAAGGGTCCCGAGACTTTGGAATCCACGCGCCGGGTCGACACGATCGTGCTGGACAAGACCGGCACCGTCACCACCGGCAAGATGACCCTGGGCGATGTGATCGTCGCCGAGGGAGTGGATCGTACCGAGCTGTTGCGACTGGCCGGCGGTCTGGAGGATGCCTCGGAGCATCCCATCGCTCAGGCGATCGCCGCTGGAGCTACCGCCGAGGTCGGCGCCCTTCCCACGCCGGAGTCCTTCGAGAACGTCGAGGGCCTCGGTGTCCAGGGTGTCGTCGATGGGCGCACGGTCCTCGCCGGCCGCGAGGTCTTGCTGCGCGACTGGTCGCAGCACCTCGACGAGAATCTGCGGTCGGCCAAGCAGGCCGCCGAGGCGCAGGGCAAGACCGCGATCGCGGTCGGCTGGGATGGTCGGGCACGCGGCGTGCTGGTCGTGGCCGATCAGGTCAAGCCCACCAGTGCCGAAGCGATCGCCCAGTTCAAAGAACTCGGTCTCACGCCGGTGCTGCTCACCGGGGACAACCAGAGCGTGGCCGAGCAGGTCGCCTCGGAGGTCGGCATCGAGTCGGTCATCGCCGAAGTCCTGCCCAAGGACAAGGTCGATGTCGTGGCCCGCCTCCAAGACGAAGGCAAGGTCGTCGCGATGGTCGGCGACGGCGTCAACGACGCTCCCGCCCTGGCCCAGGCCGACCTCGGCCTGGCGATGGGCACCGGCACCGACGTCGCGATCGAGGCCGCCGACATCACCCTCGTCCGCGGTGACCTCCGAGCCGCGGCGGACGCGATCCGCCTTTCCCGGCGCACGCTGGGCACGATCAAGACCAACCTGTTCTGGGCCTTCGCCTACAACACCGCTGCCATCCCGCTGGCGGCCTTCGGTCTGCTCAACCCGATGCTCGCCGGGGCGGCCATGGCCCTGTCCAGCGTGTTCGTCGTCAGCAACAGCCTGCGCCTGCGGACCTTCACCGCCCGGGCCGATGACAGTGCGCCAGCTCCCACACGAGCACCGGCTGAGCGTGAACCCGTCCACGTCTGACACCGGCATCAACACCACAGGAAAGGAACACACGATGACCGCACATGAGGACCACAACCACCACGAAACACCGCAGGGCGGAGGGTGCCACAGCCACCAGCCCACGACGGAGAGCCTGGCCAGTGTCGGGGCCGACGAGATCACCGAGTGCCCCGTGATGGTCGGCACCGCGGTGATCAAGTCCGAGGCCGAAGAAGCCGGACTCGCCCGCGACTACAACGGGCAGCGGTACTGGCTGTGCTGCGCCTCCTGCGGGCCGCTCTTCGACGCCGACCCCGAACGCTACGTCGCCGCATAAGCACATTCGACCGGTCCCGCTCGCCCCGACCCCAGTCCGGGGTGAGCGGGACCGCCGCCCCGGTGAACCAGGAACGGTCAGGGGCGCAGGAAGGAGAAAACAGCATGAGCCACGACCATCCGACCGCGTCACAGACCGCGACGCACGACGACCACAGCACGCACGATGCACACGACCAGGGCATGCATGACAGTCATGCAGGCCACCACGACCACGCGGATCACGAAGCCCCCGGTGGTCACGCCGGGCATGCCGGGCATGGTGACCACGTCGGTCAGTTCCGTCGCCTGTTCTGGATCATGCTCGTTCTCGCCGTGCCCGTCGTTGGGTTCAACGACATGTTCGCCGACCTCATCGGCTACCAGCTGCCCGAGGCCGAATGGGTCTGGTGGGTCTCGCCGATCCTGGGCACGGTCATCTACTTCTGGGGCGGCTGGCCGTTCCTGACCGGCGCAATCTCGGAGATCCGCTCCCGCAAGCCCGGCATGATGCTGCTCATCGGCCTGGCCATCACGGTGGCGTTCATCGCGTCCTGGGGCGCGAGCCTGCGCCTGCTGGACCATGAGCTGAACTTCTGGTGGGAACTGGCCCTGCTGGTGGTCATCATGCTGCTGGGCCACTGGATCGAGATGCGGTCCCTGGCCCAAACCACGTCCGCCCTCGACTCCCTGGCAGCGCTGCTCCCGGATGAGGCCGAGAAGGTCGACGGCGATCAGGTCGTGAAGGTTGCCCCCGCCGACCTCATCGTCGGCGACGTGGTCATCGTCCGCCCGGGCGCCGCGGTGCCCGCCGATGGAAAGATCGTCGACGGGTCGGCGAGCATGGACGAGTCCATGGTCACCGGAGAGTCGAAGACGGTACGTCGCGAGACCGGTGAGCAGGTCGTCGCTGGCACTGTCGCCACCGACTCCGGGCTGCGCGTCGAGGTCACTGCCACCGGTGACGACACCGCCCTGGCGGGCATCCAGAAGCTCGTCGCCGACGCGCAGGCCTCGTCCTCGCGCGCGCAGCGGATCGCCGACACCGCCGCTGCCTGGCTGTTCTGGTTCGCCCTCGGCGCCGCATTGATCACCGCAGTCGTCTGGAGTCTTATCGGCCTGCCGGAATCCGCGGTCGTGCGCACCGTCACCGTGCTCGTGATCGCCTGCCCTCACGCGCTGGGACTGGCAATCCCGCTCGTGGTCTCCATCGCCACCGAGCGCGCAGCCCGCGGCGGCGTGCTGATCAAGGACCGGCTCGCCCTGGAATCGATGCGCACCGTCGATGCCGTGCTGTTCGACAAGACCGGCACGCTGACCAAGGGTGAGCCCACCGTCACCGCCATCGAACCGGTCGGGAACCGCAGCGCCGAGGAGGTACTGGCACTGGCCGCGGCGGCGGAATCCGACAGCGAGCACCCCCTGGCCAAGGCCATCATCGGCGCAGCCGGTGCCCGCGAGCTTCCAGTCGCGAAGGCGCGGGACTTCTCCTCCTCCCCGGCAGTCGGGGTCAAGGCAACAGTGGACAGCTCCGTGATCGAGGTCGGCGGCCCGTACCTGCTCGACCAGCACGGATTGGAGGAACTGTCGGTCGCCGACGAGTGGCGGGACGAGGGCGCGATCATCCTCCACGTCCTGGCCGACGGTGAGGTCATCGGGGCGCTGCGGCTGGCCGATGAGATCCGCTCCGAATCCCGTGAGGCCGTCGACGCCCTGCACGCTGCCGGCGCCCAGGTGGTAATGATCACCGGTGACGCGCAGGCCGTTGCCGACACCGTCGCGAAGGAGCTGGGCATTGACCGGGTCTTCGCCGGAGTGCGGCCCGAGGACAAGGCTGCCAAGGTCGCCGAGCTCCAGGACGAAGGCAGGAAGGTCGCCATGGTGGGCGACGGCGTCAACGACGCCCCTGCTCTGGCCCAGGCCGATGTCGGTATCGCCATTGGTGCCGGCACCGATGTCGCGATCGGTTCCGCCGGGGTCATCCTGGCTTCCTCCGACCCGCGCTCGGTGCTCTCCGTCATCGAGCTCTCCCGCGCCAGCTACCGGAAGATGAAGCAGAACCTGTGGTGGGCCGCCGGCTACAACCTGATCTCGGTGCCCCTGGCCGCTGGCGTGCTCGCACCGATCGGGTTCGTGCTGCCGATGAGCATCGGCGCGATCCTGATGTCGGTCTCGACCGTCGTCGTCGCGCTCAACGCTCAGCTGCTCCGCCGCCTCGACCTCACGCCCGAGGCCAGCGCGGCCAAGATCCTTGACCAGGACACCTCCAAGTGATCGCCCCGGCGGTGCCGGATCGAGTACCGCACACCTCAGGAGAAGACACGATGGGCACCATCACCACGCCATCAGCCGAAGTCGACCATGGCTACATCAGTGACAAGGACCGCTACCTTGCCCGTCTCAAGCGCATCGAGGGACAAGCACGCGGCATCCACCGCATGATCGATGAGGACACCTACTGCATCGACATCCTCACTCAGATCAGCGCCGTCACCTCGGCGTTGGAGAACGTCGCTCTGGCCCTCTTGGACGACCACCTCAAGCACTGCGTGGTGGATGCCGCCAGGACCGGTGGCTCCGAAGCCGACGAGAAGATCAAGGAAGCCTCCGCGGCCATCACTCGCCTCGTGAAGTCCTGAGGAGGCAGTCATGGGTAGGACGCGAAGGGCGCTCAGCGGCGTGCATGAGTGGCGTGATGCCCTCGAGGCACGGATCGACCACCACAACCAGCACCGACCGCGCTCGGCGTGCGGAAGCCGCCCTTCACGCGATTGATCAACGTCCCCGAGCAGCACAACTAGTAGCCCCACCGCAGCCGCCTACCTTCGTCTTGTTGGGGTAGACCCTGCGCGGAGTAATCCGCGGATCGACACCGGATTTAGGTGTTCAGCTGCTGGAGGAGCGGTCGGTCAGTTGGCTGGTCGGGATGGCGTGGCAGACGTGCTGGGGGAGGCACTGGCCGGGATCCAGTGTGGTCGCCCGCTGGCTGAGCCGGCGCACATGCTCGAGCAGGTCACTGAGGGCGGTGATGCGCGCTTGGAGGGCGGTGGCGTGGTTCTCCAGCATGGCAGCGACGTGCTGGCAGGGTGCTCCGCTCGCCTCCCGCGCCGAGATGACATCGCGGACCTGAGCGAGGGTCAGACCGGCGGCCTGGGCTGCCTTGACGAACGCGAGACGGTCGACCGCACTGGAGTCATAGACCCGGTAGCCCGATGTGGTCCGAGCGGGCGCCGGCAATACACCGGCCGTCTCGTAGAACCGGATGGTCTTGGGACGCACACCGGTCTGCGCGGCCAGCTCTCCGATACGCATGCCTCGACCGTACGCCCTTGACCTTCCAGTGTGCTGGAAGGTTTACGGTCGAAGCGACCGGGTGCGGACCGAAGGAGAGATAGTCCATGGAGTACGACTTGATCGTCATCGGCACCGGAGGTGGGGCCATGGCCGCCGGGATCGAGGCGCGCTCCCGGGGCAAGAGCGTGCTGCTCATCGAGCACGGTCCGCTCGGCGGTACCTGCCTGAACGTGGGCTGCATCCCGAGCAAGAACCTGCTAGCCGCCGCCGGTCAGCGCCACCGCGCCTTGGCCAGCCCGTTTCGTGGTGTGCCCACCAGCGCTGAGGGCGCGGTGGTGGGCGAACTGATGACCCAGAAGCAGGGACTCATCGAGGACCTGCGCCAGGCGAAGTACGCCGACGTCGCCGAGGCCCACGGGTTTCCCATCATGTACGGGCACGCGCAGTTCCTCGACGAGCAGAGCATCCAGGTCGGGAACCGGACGTTGCACGCTGGGGCATACGTCATCGCAACCGGAGCAACCCCGCACATCCCCGACCTGCCCGGTATCGGTGCGGTCGACTACCTGACTTCGACCACCGCCATGGAGCAACAGAACCTGCCCACCTCCCTGGTCGTGCTCGGTGGTGGGTACGTCGGCTTGGAGCAGGCCCAGCTGTGGGCCCAGCTGGGCGTGAACGTCACCCTCGTGGGCCGAGTCGCCCCCTACGCTGAACCCGAGGTCGCTGACGTGCTCCGCACCGCCTTCCAGGAGGAGGGCATCGCGGTGATCGAGGAACACGGGCGGGAAGTAGCGCCTCACGCCGGAGGGGCCATCGTCACCACCGACAGCGGCGTTCACGTCCATGGCCAGCGGTTGTTGATCGCCACCGGTCGCCGCGCCAGCACCAGCGGTCTTCGGCTGGACGCCGCCGGAATCGGCACCGACGCCCGCGGATTCATCCGCGTGGATGAGAACCTGCGCACGACCAACCACCGCGTGCACGCCGCCGGGGATGTCTCCGGTGCCCCGCAGTACGTTTACGTCGCCGCGAAGACTGGCCGGGTCGCCGCCGCCGGTGCGCTGGGTGAGCCCTCCACGGTGGACTACCGCGGCCTGCCCGGGGTCACCTTCACGACTCCGCAGATCGCCAGCGCCGGACTGACCGAAGCCCGCGCCCTCGAGCTCGGCCACGACTGCGACTGCCGAATCCTGGGGGCGCAGGACATCCCGCGCGCACTGGTCAACCAGGACACTCGGGGGGTCCTCAAACTCGTCATCGACGCCCAGACCCGCAAGGTCCTGGGTGTGCACGCTGCACTTGACGGCGCCGGAGAGCTCATGCTCGCCGCGACGTACGCCATCAAGTTCGGGCTGACCGTCGAGGACCTGGCGGACACCTGGGCGCCCTACCTCACGATGAGCGAAGCCCTCCGCATAGCGGCCGGCCTGTTCCGTTCGACCATGCCCACCAGCTGCTGCGCCTGAACAGCGTTGACCGCCGAGCGTGAACCCGTACCCAGGTACGAGTCGCCGGTGCGGGCTTCTTTACACTGGCACGGTGCCGTTGGCCCCCTCGACCCGAGCGATGGAGCGCCACCAGATTGGCCTGTATCTGGCTCATCGCAGTTGAGGGTGTAGGTGGGGTCTGAATCCTCCTGCTTCGAGCAGGCTGCGGGCGGTGTAGTGGGTCAGGTTCCGGAAGCCCAGTGCGGAGCCGCGCAGGTGCTCGAGCCGCCCGTTGATCGCTTCGGTCGGGCCGTTCGACGTGCCGGGTCGATCGAAGAACGCGAGCACGTCGTTGGCTCGCTGCTTGAGGGTGCGGCCGAGGCTGCGGATCTCGACGAGCGCGGCAGGGACGCCGCCGCGCAGGGCGTCGATCACGGCCCGCATCGCCAGTTTCGCCTTGTTCTTGTCGGGCTCGCGGTAGGCGGCCACGATGCGCTGGTAGATGCCCCATGTCGCCTCGACCGCGACGTGCTCGTCGCTGGCGAACAGCGCCTCGAGACGGGCGTACTGCTTCTCGGTGAGCAGACTGGCGCCGGTGTGGAGCGCGCGGCGCGCCTTGTAGAGCGGATCGCCGGCGCGGCCGCGATGCCCGAGCGTGTCCTGCTGCACCCGCTGCCGGCACCGGTCCAGCGTATTGCCGGCGAGACGGACGACATGGAACGGGTCCATCACCGGTACCGCGTCAGGGAGCTCTTCCGCGCTAGCGGTCTTGAACCCGCTGAACCCATCCATCGCGACCACCTCGACCCCGTCCCGCCACTGCTTCGGGCGACCCGCGAGCCACTGCTTGAAGACGGCCTTCGAGCGGCCCTGGACCATGTCCAGCAGCCGGGCGGGACCAGACTTCTCGCGGACGGGGGTGAGATCGATGATCACGGTGACGTACGTGTCGCCCAATCGCGTGTGGCGCCAGACGTGCTCGTCGACACCGATCGTGGTCACCCCGTCGAATCGGGCGGCGTCGTCGATCAGACGCCGCCTGCGCTCGGCGATGATCGCGCTGTTCGCGGTATGCCACGACACCCCGAGACCGGCCGCGGCCCGCGAGACAGTGAGATGGTCGACGACGATCGCCCCCAGCGCCCAGTCCAGCCCGCCGCGAGAGATCTTCGCCCGCGGGGCTGCTGCCGCCGTGGTGTCCTGCCGCCACGTCTTCCGGCAGTGCTCGCATCGGTAACGGCGCACCCGCACATGCAGGACCGTGGGCCGTCGTCCGAACGGCTCATGCGCAAGCCGACGAACCACCGTGTCCCGCGGCACGCCCTGCGCCCCGCACGCCCGGCACCACGGATCGTCCTCGACGACGCGGCACTCGATCACCGCCCGACCCGTCTCAAGACGTTGTCCCACAGCTTCGAGACCAAGTTCATCGAGGCAGCAGAACGTGGTGAGGCACGGCGCGGCATAGGTAGCGTTGAACACGTCGAGGTCTTCCGGATGGCGAGCGTAGGAACTTCCATCATCGGGGGACCTCGACCCCTACCCGGCTACCGCCACACGCACCCTCTCTACACCCTCAACTGCGAAGAGCCTATTGGGCTCTTCCGGATTGAGGGTGTAGACGGCCTGGCGCGGTGGTGAGCGAGGTGCCGGCGTGTCAGCGTCCAGATAGGGGTCGAGGTCTTCCGATGATGGGGGTTCTCACGCCACCCACCGGGAAGACCTCGACGTGCCTGACGCTACCTTCGCCCGCCCTGATCTGACCACGTTCGCTCGTCTGGACGAGCTCGGCTTGGAGGTCGTCGGCCAGCGCATCGAGCCTGGTCGGGCGGTCCTGGCCTGCCGGGTCGTCGAACCGGACAGCTGGTGCCGGCGGTGCGGGTGCGAGGGCGTCGCGCGGGACACCGTCACGCGCGAGCTCGCTCACGAGCCGCTGGGGTGGCGTCCCACGACGCTGGAGGTGAGGGTGCGTCGGTACCGGTGCACGGGCTGCGGGCACGTGTGGCGTCAGGACACGACCGCCGCGGCCGAGCCGCGCGCGCGGCTCTCCCGCCGCGGGTTGCGGTGGGCGCTGGAAGGGATCGTGTGCCAGCACTTGAGTGTCGCTCGTGTCGCCGAGGGGCTGGGGGTCTCGTGGAACACCGCCAACGCCGCGGTCCTGACCGAAGGACGCCGCGTCCTCATCGATGATCCGACCCGGTTCGACGGCGTCAGCGCCATCGGTGTCGACGAGCATGTCTGGCGCCACACCCGCCGCGGCGACAGGTTCGTGACCGTGATCATCGACCTCACCGCTGTTCGCGAGGGGACCGGCCCGTCCCGGCTGCTGGACATGGTCCAGGGCCGCTCGAAACACGCCTTCAAGCAGTGGCTCGCGGGCCGGCCGCAGGACTGGCGCGACGGGGTCGAGATCGTCGCGATGGACGGCTTCACCGGGTTCAAGACCGCCGCCGCCGAAGAGCTGCCCGACGCGGTCGCCATCATGGATCCTTTTCACCTGGTCCGCCTCGCTGGCGACGCGCTCGATGACTGCCGGCGCCGTGTCCAGCAGGACACCTGCGGGCACCGGGGCCGCAAGGGCGATCCGCTCTACGCCGCCCGCCGGACCCTGCACACCGGCGCCGACCTGCTCACCGAGAAGCAGTCCCAGCGCCTGGAGGGCCTGTTCGACGGCGACACCCACGTAGCGGTCGAGGCCGCCTGGGCCGTCTACCAGCGCATGATCGCCGCCTACCGCGTCCCCGACCGCGCACATGGTCGCCAGCTCATGGCCCAGCTCATCGACTCCGTCAGCTCCACCGTGCCAGCCGCCCTGACCGAGCTGCGCAAGCTGGGCAGGACCCTGAAGCGCCGCGCCGCCGACGTGCTCGCCTACTTCGACCGGCCCGGCACGTCCAACGGCCCCACCGAGGCCATGAACGGCAGGCTCGAGCACCTGCGCGGCTCGGCCCTCGGCTTCCGCAACCTGACCAACTACATCGCCCGATCACTACTCGAGACGGGCGGATTCCGACCCCAACTACACCCTCGAATGTGAAGAGCC
>NZ_JBUZNK010000018.1:0-22515 GCF_055326445.1 Georgenia sp. Z2081 | reverse complement strand
GACCGTCCGCGATCTCCTTCTGCCGCCGTCTGCGTTCCGCACGCTCCGGACTCTCCTTGGTCATGGTCACAGCATGTTCTCCTTCGAACGCTGACCCCACCCCTTACACAAACCATCTGACACGCCCCAGCATTACGCTGGTCACGCCATCGCAACAACGTCGAGTGAGCGATGTCGTGCCGACGCAGTACCTCGACGCGCCGCCCGAAGTCAGCGTTCTCGTACTCGGCCACGATGTCGATCCGGTCCTGGATCGTGTGCCGACGCGGCCCGCGATACCCGTTCTTCATGAACGTCTCCAGTCCCCACCCCCTGTGTCTCACACCAGGCTGACACAGAGGGAGCACGGTCCAGCTCGACAGCGCCCGGTCCAGCTCGCTGACCCACCTCGCCGAGCTCGACTGTTCCCCACCGAGACTGACCTCAGCACGGTCCAGCTCGGCGGATCCAGGTCCAGCTCGGCGAAGCGGGTCGGCTCAGAGCTCGGCGCGGCACGCCCGGCCCCTTACAGCTGGACGGCCTGACCGTCGGCGGCAGCGGACAGGATCGCCTCGACCACCTCGAGCGTGTGCACGCCCTCGGCCATCGACACCACCTCGTCAGACACGCCGCGCACGGCGTCCCGGAACCGCTCCTGCTCCACCCGCAGCGGCTCGCGCTTGGGGATCGCGTAGGTCGTGATGTCGCCCTCGGAGACCCCGCGGAAGGCCGCGACGGCGTCCCACTCGGTCGGGATGGTGCCGTTGGCGTAGAACGAGAGGTCGATGTTGAGCGTGTCGGCCACGAGGGCCCCACGCTCCCCGGTGACCACTGTGCGCCGCTCCTTGAACGGCGAGAGCCAGTTGACGGTGTGGCCGACCATCGTGCCGTCGGCCAGCTGCCCCGTCGCCACGACCATGTCCTCGAACTCGCGGCCCGACCGGTGCGTCGTGCGTGCGTAGATCGAGCTGTACGGCGAGCCGGCCACGAACGCGGCCAGGTCGACGTCGTGCGTCGCGAGGTCCTTGACCACACCGACGTCCGAGATGCGCGCCGGGAACGGCCCCTGCCGGAAGGTCTGGATCTGGTAGATCTCCCCCAGGAAGCCCTCGGCCAGCTTGTCCCGCAGGGCGACGATCGCCGGGTTGCAGCGCTCGACGTACCCCACCGCACCGGTCAGCCCGGCCTCCTCGAAGGCCTGCGCCACGCGCCGGCCGGCGGCCACGTCGTGCGCGATCGGCTTCTCGACCATCGTGTGCACGCCGGCCTCGGCCAGCCGCAGCCCGACCTCCTCGTGGTACACCGTCGGCACGGCCACCATCGCGGCCTCGATGCCGGCGTCGATCAACCACTCGACGTCGGACCCCACCTCGAGCGTTCCGGCGACCCCGAAGCGGTCCCCGCCCGGGTCGGCCACGGCCACGAGGTCCATGCCCTCGGTCTCGCGGATCACGCGGGCGTGGTGGCGCCCCATCGAGCCGAGCCCGATGAGCCCCACCCGCAGCGGCGCGCCGGAAGCAAAGTCCTCAGCCATCGCGATCACGCCCCCGCCGTCGTCACGGCCGCCACGGCGGCGACGATCCGGTCGAGGTCACCCTGCTCGAGCGAGGGGTGCACCGGCAGGGAGATCACCTGCTGCGCGGCGCGCTCCGTCTCGGGCAGCTCGAGGTCCGGCGCGAACACGGCCAGCGACTCGAGGCGGTGGTTGGGGATCGGGTAGTACACGCCGCTGCCCACCCGGTACTCCTCGCGCAGCGCGGTGACGATGCGGTCGCGCTCGGCGCCGCCGTCGCCCTCGACGGGTACCCGAACCGTGTACTGGTGGTAGACGTGCTCCGCACCGTCGGCGACGGGGGGCACCACCACGCCGGACAGGTTCGCGTCGAGGAACGCCGCGTTCGCGCGCCGCTGCTCCGTCCAGCCGAGCACCCGGCCGAGCTGGACCCGCCCGATCGCGGCGTGCACGTCGGTCATGCGGGTGTTGAAACCGATGACCTCGTTGGCGTACTGCTTCTCCATGCCCTGGTTGCGCAGGAGGCGCACCCGGCGCGCGAGGGTCTCGTCCCCCGTCGTCACCATGCCGCCCTCGGCGGAGGTCATGTTCTTGGTGGGGTAGAGCGAGAACGCGGCGAACGCCCCGAAGGTGCCGACCTGGCGCCCGCCGAGCGTGGCGGCGTGGGCCTGCGCGGCGTCCTCGAAGATCTGCAGGTCGAACTCGTCGGCGATGGCCTGGAGCGCGTCCATGTTCGCGGGGTGCCCGTAGAGGTGGACGGGCATGATGCCGCGGGTGCGCTCGGTCACCGAGGCCCGCACGGACTCCGGGTCGAGGCAGAAGTGGTCCGGCTCGATGTCGGCGAACACCGGCGTGGCGCCGGTCAGGGCCACCGAGTTTCCCGTCGCCGCGAACGTGAAGGACGGGACGATGACCTCGTCGCCCTCGCCGATCCCGGCCGCGACCAGGCCCATGTGCAGGGCCGACGTCCCCGAGTTCACGGCCACCGCCTCGCGCCCCTGCGCCAGCACGGAGGCGAATTCCTCCTCGAAGGCCTTGACCTCTGGCCCCTGGGCGATCATGCCGCCGGCGAGCACGCGGTCGACCGCCGCCCGCTCGTCGTCGCCGATGATGGGCCTCGCCGGCGGGATCATGGGCAGCTCGTCGTTCACGCGTTCTCCTCCGTCTCGGTCAGCACGCCGTCGGTCAGGGCGTACCGCTGCCCACTGATCGGGCAGCGCCATTGTTCCCCGTCCGGCACCAGCCTGGCGCCCGAACGTCCTACCCAACCGATCTGCTTGGCAGGTACGCCGGCCACGAGCGCGTACGGGGCGACGTCCTTGGTCACGACCGCGCCGGCCGCCACGGTGGCCCAGGCGCCGACCGTCACGGGTGCCACGCACACCGCGCGGGCACCGATCGCGGCGCCCTCCTCGATGGTCACGCCCACGGCCTCCCAGTCGGAGGCGGACTTCAGCGAGCCGTCCGGGTTGATCGCGCGGGGGTAGGTGTCGTTGGTGAGCACGGCGGCGGGGCCGACGAACACGCCGTCGGCGAGCCGCGCGGGCTCGTAGACGAGCGCGTAGTTCTGGACCTTGCAGTGCCGTCCCATCTCCACGCCGGTGCCGATGTAGGCACCGCGCCCGACGACGCACCCCTCCCCCAGCACGGCGTCCTCTCGCACCTGCGCGAGGTGCCAGACGGAGCTGCCGTCGCCGATGCGGGCGGTGGTCGCCACGTCGGCGGAGTCCACGATCCGTGCGGTCATGCGCTGCCCTTCGCTCCCCGGGCCGCGCACCGCCCGCACCGACCGCTCCCGCGACCGGCCCGCGCACGGCACGCTGCCCTGCTGTCGTCCACGAGCCTGCGACAATGCGGCCCATGCCCATGGTGCCACCCGTGGACGACGCCTGGCTCGTCATCCCCGTCTACAACGAGGCGTCCGTCATCGGCCGCGTCGTGTCGGAGGCGCGCGAGACGTTCCCGCACATCGTGTGCGTCGACGACGCCTCGACGGACGGCTCCGGGTCCGCGGCCGCCGCGGCGGGCGCCGTCGTCGTCACCCACCCGTTCAACCTGGGCCAGGGCGCCGCGCTGCAGACGGGCATCGAGTACGTCGTCACCCGCACGGACGCGAGCTACCTCGTCACGTTCGACGCCGACGGGCAGCACCGCGTCGTCGACGCCGTACAGATGGTCGAGCGGGCGCGCGCCGAGGACCTGGCCGTCGTCTTCGGCTCGCGCTTCCTCGACGACCGGACCAAGCCCGGGCTCCTCAAGCGCATCGTCCTCAAGACCGCGGTCTGGGTGACGAACCAGTCCACCGGGATGCGCCTGACCGACGCCCACAACGGACTGCGCGTCATCCGCCGCGACGCCGCACGGCGCATCGACCTCAGGCAGAACCGGATGGCGCACGCCACCGAGATCGTCCTCGCGCTCGGTCGCACCGGCCTGCCGTGGGCGGAGCACCCGATCGAGATCGTCTACACCGACTACTCCAAGGCCAAAGGACAGTCGTTGCTCAACTCCGTCAACATCCTCTGGGAGCTGGTGATCCGCTGATGCCCGTCTCCGGGGACACCCGCCTCATCCAGATCCTGCTGCTGGTCGCCGTCGTCGCGTTCACGGTGCTGCTCACCCGCTCGACGGCGGGCTCGCGCCACCAGGCGATCCGCCGGCTCGGGCTGCTCGGCTTCATGGTGCTCGCCGCCCTCTCCGTCCTGTTCCCGTCCTGGGTCTCGCAGGCGGCCAGGTTCGTGGGGGTCGGTCGTGGCACGGACCTGGTGCTGTACGTGCTGGTCGTCATGTTCTTCGGGTACGTCGTGGTCACCGCCCGCGGGCACGCGCGCCGCGACCGGCAGACGACGATCCTCGCCCGCAGGCTCGCCATCCGGGAGGCCGACGACGACGCACGGCGGGCCGCCCGGGGCGACTCCCCTCCCGGTCCCGTGGCAGGACCTGGCGCGGGTGCCGGTCCCGACGACGCGCGCCGGCCGGGCGCGGACGGCGACGCCGGGTAGCGGCCGCGCCGAGACACCGGCCACAGCGCGGACCGTGAACCTGCGGCGGGACAGAACTACCCGCCGCCGTGCCGTGAACGAAGGCCCACGCCGGGGCCGCCTGCCCGTATCGTGATCGCGATGCCGACCGACGCTCAGGACGGCGCGGCGGATCCGGAGCTGCCGCGCGACGAGCCCTACCGACCCCGGCACCGCAAGCCTGCCCCCGCGCGGGCCAGGCGCCGCCGTGGACCGATCATCGCGGGCGCCGCGGCGGCCGTCGTCGCGGTGGGCATCGGGGCCGTCGCCGCGATGTACAACGACCTCCAGGGCAACATCACCACCGAGGACGTCGACCACCTGCTCGACGACGACGAGCGCCCGACCGTCCACGAGGACCCGGACGACCCCAACGCCGGCCAGGCGATGAACATCCTCGTCATGGGGTCCGACACCCGCGAGGGGGACAACGCCGCTCAGGGCGGCGAGGCCGACGTCGAGGGCATGCGCTCGGACACCACGATGATCCTGCACATCTCCTCGGACCGCGAACGGGTCGACGTCGTCTCGATCCCGCGCGACACCCTGGTCGACATCCCCTCCTGCACGCTCGAGGACGGCACCGAGACCGAGCCGGCCGAGCAGGCCATCTTCAACTCCGCCTTCCACACCGGCGGCCAGCACGGTGACGTCAGCGCGGCCGCCGCCTGCACGATCGCCACCGTCGAGGAGCTGACGGACGTCCGCATCGACGACTACATGGTGGTCGACTTCGCCGGGTTCATCGGCGTCGTCGAGGCGCTGGACGGGGTGCCGATGTACGTCGACGAGGAGATCGCCGACCCGGCCGCCGGGCTCGAGCTCGAGCAGGGCTGCCAGATCCTCGACGGCGACGAGGCGCTCGGGTACGCGCGCGCCCGCCAGACGCTCGGCGACGGCTCCGACATCTCCCGCATCGGCCGTCAGCAGCAGCTCGTGAGCGCCATCGCCCGCGACGTCCTGTCGAGCCGCGTGCTGTTCGACCTGCCGCGCCTGTACTCGGTGCTCGACGCCGGCACCCAGACGCTCACCACCTCCTCGGAGTTCGGCAGCATCCGGAACCTCGCCGGGCTCGCCGTGTCGCTGCGCAGCCTCGAGGGCGAGAACATCGGGTTCCTCACGATGCCCTGGGAGCCCGCGGGCTACCGCGTGACGCCGACCGAGGAGGCCGAGGACGTCTGGGCCGCCCTGCGCGAGGACGAGCCCGTCACGGGCGCCACCGTGGCGGCGGACCCCGAGCTCGGCGGCGGGGCCGAGGAGTCGGCCTCCGGCGAGGCGGCGTCCGAGGGGGCGTCCGACGGCGCGGCGCCCGAGGACACCGGCACGGCGATCGGCACCGGCGGCGAGATCGCCCAGGAGGCCCGCGACGCGGCCCGGGCCGAGGCCTCCCCGGAGGTTCCCACCGACGAGTCCGACGGCCTCGGCACGCCCGACGACGCGGCGCCGCCCGCGCCGACCGACGAGCCGGAAGCTGCCCCCCTGCCCCCGTGCACACGCTGACCGCGACCCGCCTCCCTCGGGGTGGTGCCACGGTTCCGGGCCTCCCCGCGCGTACGGTGCCTCTCGCTGGACGGACGACCGGGGGGACACGATGAACGACAACGACCTGCCTCCGTCGTTCGCGCCCAAGAACAAGCGTCGCTCGGCACGCCCGGACCGCGAGCAGCCGGAGGGGACCCGGCAGGTCGACGGCGCCGGGCGCCCGCCCGCTCCCCCGCGCCAGCCCACGGCCGATCGGTTCGACCGTGGACGCCCCCGGCCCGCCCCGACGGGCTCGCCGCGCCGCGCCCCCAGCGACCGCGCAGGCATCCCCGCGCGCGACGAGATCGGCGCCACCCGCGCCGTGCCCACCGCCGGGCGCGAGGCGCCCGGGCGTCCCTCGGCACCGCCGCCGGCCTACGCACCACCGTCGTACCGGCCGGCCTTCCACGGTGCGACCGACCCACGCCGCCCCGGTCCGGGCGAGGCACCGCCCCGGTACCCCGACGATCCGGGACAGGCGCCTCCGCCACCCCCGCCGGGCCGCCCGCCGCGGCCCGGCCGGCGTCGCCGCCGGCCGGGCCGCGTCGTCGCGCTCGTCCTCGTCCTCCTCCTGGTCCTGGTGATCGCCTGGCCGGTGGGCCTCGCCATCTGGGCGGACGGCCGCATCTCGCACACGGCCGCGCTCTCGGGAGCCGGGGACTCCACCGGCACCACCTACCTCCTCGCGGGCACCGACTCCCGCGGCGGGGCGATCGACGACGGTGTGGAGGGCTCCCGCTCGGACTCGATCCTCGTGCTGCACGATCCCGAGTCGGGCACGCCCTCGCTGATCTCGCTGCCGCGCGACACCCTCGTCGAGATCCCCGGCCACGGCGACAACAAGCTCAACGCCGCCTACTCGCTCGGGGGCCCGGAGCTGCTCGTGGAGACCGTCGAGGGCCTCATGGAGCTCACCGTCGACCACTACGTCGAGATCGGCATGTCCGGGCTGTCGGAGATCGTCGACTCCGTCGGCGGGGTCGAGCTGTGCCTCGACTACGACGTCGAGGACGACTTCTCCGGCCTCAGCTGGCAGGCGGGCTGCCACGTCTCCGACGGCGAGACCGCCCTCGCCTTCGCCCGGATGCGCTACTCCGACCCCACCGGGGACATCGGCCGCGGCATGCGCCAGCGCCAGGTGATCGGCGCCATCGCCGACTCCGTGGCCACCCCCGGTACCCTGCTCGACCCGCGCAGGCACGTCTCGCTCGCCCGCACGGGCACCGACGTGCTCGTCACGGACGAGGAGACCGGCATCGTCGACCTGGGCCGGATGGCGCTGGCGTTCCGCAGCGCCTCGGGCGGCGGGTTCGTCGGCGCACCGCCCGTCGCCGACCCCGCCTACCGCGCCGGCGGCCTGGGGGCGACCGTGCTGCTCGATGCCGACGCGCTGCCCGCGTGGTTGGAGTCCGTGCGGGAGGGGACGATCAGCCCGTCCGACCAGGAGCAGACGGACCCCGCGGGCGGCTAGCGTCAGGGGTGCGCGACGCGCAGCTCGCGCGAGGAAGGACTGAGATGAGCACCGACCCGCACGAGGGTCCCACCCCCGGGCATCCCACCCCCGATGACGACGCCCGCCTGAGCGAGGAGGTCGACCGCGCCGGGCACCTGCTCGACGCCGGCGACCACGCCGGAGCCGTCACCGCGCTGGGCGACGTCCTCGGCTGGGCCGAGTCCGCCTACGGCCCCGGCGACCCCGACGTGCTGCTCGTACGCGGCGAGCTCGGTGGTGCGCTCGGGCGGCTCGGCCGGCACTACGAGGCCGTCGACGTCCTCGGCCCGGGCGTCGTCCTCGCCCGCGAGCTGGGGCCCGAGGACGCCGAGACCCGCGCCGGGCTCATCACGTCCCTCATCGCCGCGCTCGAGGCCTCGGGCCGCAGCCACGAGACGCCGTCCCTCGAGCACGAGCTCGCGCAGGTCGGCGGACCGGACGCCAGTTCGCAGGAACCGATCGACGACCAGCGGGCCGACGACGAACGTGCGAGGAGCGGCGTGGGTGCACCCCCGGCAGCCGCCGCCGGGGCCGCGCCCGCCGACGCGGAGGACACGAGGGCGGGCGCGGCTGCCACCGGCCAGGGTGCGGAGGCCCCCCTGGCCGACGACCTGCGCCGGGCCGCGGCCGACGGCGCCGGGGTCGACGACGCCGTGGCGCTCGTGGCCCGGGCCGACACCCCTGCCGAGCGGCAGCTGCTGCCCGACGCGCTGCTCATCCTCGCCGAGGCCCGCACGCGCGCGGAGGACCCCGAGGGCGCCGTGGACGCGTACGCCCGCCGCGCGGAGGTCGTCGCCGCGCTCGACGGTCCGACGTCGGGCACCGCGCTGCGGGCCGGCGCCCGGCACGTGACGGCGCTCGTCGAGGCCGGTCGCCTGGACGAGGCGCTCGACGCGAACATGTTCCTCGGCCGGGACGCCCGCCGCTACCGCCCCGACGACCTCGAGCTCGCGGACGTCGCGACCGCCCGCAGCGCCGACCTGCTCGCTGCCAAGGGCAGGTTCGAGGAGGCCCGCCAGGTGTTCGCCGAGCTCGTCGCGCTGCGCACCGGGCGGCCCGACGTCGGCCCGGAGCACCTGTCCACGCTCGACGCGCGCCATCGCGAGGCGTGGGCGACCCTCGAGGTCGATCCCGCCCGGGCGCTCGAGCAGTTCGGGGCGCTGACGGCGGACCTCGACCGGCTCGTGCCCCCCGACCACCCGCTCGTCGAGCAGGCCGTCAACGGCACCGAGGAGGCCAGGAACGACCTCGCCGCGGGCCCGCAGGCGTAGGGACGCGGGCGGCGGCCCCGGCCCTCGGCCGGGCCGCGCAGGAAGATTTCCCCTTGATCCCGCCCCCGGGGGGCGAGGATCGTGCCGGGGATGGACGTGCGACGAGGCATGCTGGGGGCGGCCGCGATCGTGGCGCTGCTGGCCGCGGGCTGCGACGGCGAGGACGATACCGGTGGCGACCCGGCGACGGAGGCACCGACGACGACCGCGACGCCGACGTCCGGGCCCCCCGACGACCCGACCGACGGTCCGTCTGTCGGGACCGGGGACCAGGAGCTTGCCGAGGGCGCGCTGTCCGAGCAGGTCGACCACCCGTCCGGCGTCACCCTGCGGGTCGAGGTCGGTCAGCGCGCACCGACGCACCCGGAGTCGCCCACGAGCGACGAGCCACGGGAAGGCACCCAGATCGAGGTCACCGTCACCAACGACTCCGACGTCCAGATCCCCGAGGGAGGGATCAACGTGCAGGTCGGCTACCCGGACGACGCCGGTACCGGCGTCGGGCTCGTGTGCGGTCCCGACCCCTTCGGGTGCTCGCCGTCCGAGGAGATCCTTCCGGGCGAGGAGTACACCTACGTGCTCGGCTTCGAGGTGGCCGAGGGTGCCGACATCCAGGTGACGACCCAGGTCTGGACCGACGACGGGACGCAGCTGGCGGGGTTCGTCGCATACGGCCGTTCCTGAGCGGTCGACCGCAGGCGGTGGGCGCCTCGGCCGTGGAGGTCGATCACCGACGTCATGCGGTCAGTCGTCATCCTGGTCGGACGTCAGCGAGGCCCGCAGCCGCGCTCCCCTGGCACGGGCGGACTCGGCGAGGTCGGCCTGGAGATCGACCATCCGTTCGCGGAGCTCCTCGGCGCGCGCGCCCTCGCCGGCCCCGAGGATCCGGGCGGCGAGCAGGCCGGCGTTACGGGCCCCGCCGATCGAGACCGTCGCGACGGGCACGCCCGCCGGCATCTGGACGATCGACAGCAGGGAGTCCATGCCGTCGAGGTGAGCCAGCGGCACGGGGACCCCGATCACCGGCAGCGGCGTGACGGCGGCGAGCATCCCGGGCAGGTGCGCGGCCCCGCCCGCGCCGGCCACGATCACGCGCAGCCCGCGCCGGGCCGCGGTGCGCCCGTACTCGATCATCTCGTCCGGCATGCGGTGCGCGGAGACGACGTCGACCTCGTGGCTCACGCCGAGCTCGTCGAGCGCGACCGCCGCGGCGGACATCACGCGCCAGTCCGAGTCCGACCCCATGACGATCCCGACCTCGACCATGCTCACTCCCCGGTCCCGTGAGGGCCGGCGGCTCCGGCCCGCGGCCATCCTCCCACCGCGGCCGGCACCGGCGGCGCGTCCCGACCACTGCGTGGCCGCCTGCGCCGGCTCAGCCGCGGTGGAGCAGGTCGACGGCGGCACGGGCGGACACGATCAGTGCCCCGTGCCGCTCGCCGACCTCGGTGACGTGCCCGAGCTTGCGGCCGGGGCGCACCTCCTTGCCGTAGAGGTGCACCTTCGCGCGCGGGTGCCCGGCCAGCACCGCCGGGTACGCGGCGGCCGGGTCGGGCCGCTCGGCGCCGAGCAGGTTGACCATGACCGCGGCGGGGGCGAGCGCCGACGGATCGCCCAGGGGAAGGTCGAGGACCGCCCGCAGGTGCTGCTCGAACTGGCTGGTCACGGCGCCGTCGATCGTCCAGTGCCCCGAGTTGTGGGGGCGCATGGCGAGCTCGTTGACGAGCAGCCGCTCGCCGCCGCCCTCGGCCGGTGCCACGAACAGCTCGACGGCGAGGACCCCGGTCACGCCGAGGCCGGTCGCGACGCGCTCGGCGATGGCACGGCCCTGCTCCGCAAGCTCCGCGGGCAGCCCGGGGGCGGGGGCGAGGACCTCGGCGCACACCCCGCCGCGCTGCCGCGTCTCGACCACCGGCCAGCTGCGCACCTCGCCGGGCGCCCCACCGGGCCCACCGGACCCGCCGGGCGTGTCGCCACCCGGCCGGCGCGCAGTCAGCGCCGCGAGCTCGCGGACGAACGGCACCTTCTCCTCGACGAGGAGCCGCCCGCCGGGCGCGAGGTCGTCGAGCCAGTCCGCGACCTCGTCGGGGGTGGCGACGACCCGCACACCCTTGCCGTCGTAGCCCCCGCGGGCGGTCTTGACGACGACCGGTCCTCCGGCCTCGGCGATCGCGGCGGCGACCTCACCGGCGTCCGCGGCGGTCGTCCACCAGGGGCACGGGACGCCGAGCTCACCGAGCCGCTCGCGCATGGCGATCTTGTCCTGCGCGTGCAGCAGCGCGGAGGGACCGGGCCGGACCGGCACGCCCGAGGCGGCGACCGCGTCCAGCACCTCGGCGGGCACGTGCTCGTGCTCAAACGTGAGGACGTCCGTTCCCTCGACGAGTCGCCGCACCGCCTCGAGATCGTCGGCCCGGCCGACGACCGAGTCCGGCACCACCTGCGCCGTAGGCGCGTCGGCCGACTCGACGAGGACCCGTAGGTGCACGTCGAGGGCGAGCGCCGCCGGCGCCATCATGCGGGCGAGCTGCCCACCACCGATCACGGCCACGGTCCGTCGGGTCACGAGGATCAACCCTAGACGGTGCGAACTCCCCCACCCCGCCCCCACCGGGCCGGCCCGCTCGACCTAGGGTTGTCCGGTGCGACGCCTCATCGACCTGCTCCTGCGCGGCCAGACCTGGCGCCAGTGGTGGATCGAGCTGCTGCGGTTCTGCACCGTGGGCCTGTCGGCGTTCGTCGTCGACGTCGGGCTGTTCAACCTGCTGCGCTTCGGCCCCGGCGAGCTCATGTACGACCAGCCGCTGACGGCGAAGGTCATCTCGGTGGCGGTGTCGATCGTCGTGGCGTGGATCGGCAACCGCCTGTGGACGTTCCGGGAGAAGCGCCGATCGGCCGCCCACCGCGAGGCGCTGATGTTCGTGCTGGTCAACATCGGCGGGATGCTCGTGGCCGTGGGTTGCCTGGCGTTCTCCCACTACGTGCTGGGGCTGACCTCTCCGCTCGCGGACAACATCTCCGCCAACGGGGTCGGCCTCGTCCTCGGCACCGCGTTCCGGTACGTCTGCTACCGGTACGTGGTCTTCACCGAGGACCACACGGCCGAGGACTCTCCCCACGCGACCTCCCCTGACGACGAGGCGGTCGCCTCAGCGGCCGGCCCTCTCCCGCCCCTGGACGCGCACGACCCCCGCGGCGAGCAGCACCTGCGCGGCGACGTAGGTGAGCATCACCCACATGCCGTGGCCCGGGAGATCTAGTCCGGCGAACGTGCGCAGGGCCAGCAGCGAGTCGGAGACGATGTAGACGAGCGCACCGACGGCGGCGGCCGCCCCGAGCGCCGGGGCCAGCAGCGCCGTACCGATGATCGCCGCCGCGTAGGCCACGACGGCCGGCAGGAGGCTGCCGGCGCCCTGCGCGCACAGGATGACGAGCACGACCCCGTACCCGAGGAACGGGAGCACGAGCGCGGGCGAGCTCCACACGGGCGTGCTCCGGCGCCGCGGCCACAGCGCGATCAGCCAGCACACGTGCGCCAGGAGGAACAGGACGAGCATCGCCTCGAAGCCCCCGACCTCCAGGAACCGGGGCACGAGGTCGCCGCCCCAGGACAGGGCGAGAGCGGCGAGCGCCCAGGAGGTCGTGCGCGACCGCGGCGCCGGGGTCAGCGCAAGGACGGCGAGCAGCAGGGGCGGCAGGATGAGCGGCTGGGTGACCTCCCGCAGGATCGCCGGGCCGGTCAGCTGGGCGACCAGGTGGACGAGCGTGACGACAGCCAGGACCACCGTGGCGACCATCGCCGTCGTGACCGCCGCGCGCGACGGGCCGCGCCGGCGCGCCGCCGACGCGGGGACGGTCACCGCCTGCCCCGCCGGCGCCCGACCGAGACGAGCGCGCCCTGCGGGAGGACGGCCTCCGGCGTGAGCTCACGCGGCACCGCGTGCACGAACACCCGGAAGATCGGCGGGCGACGCTGCGTGAGCTCGAGCCGTCCGCCGTCGGCCGCGACGAGCTCGCGCGCGAGCGCCAGCCCGAGGCCCGTGCCGGCGCCGCCCGAGACGTGCTTGGTGAAGATCTCGGGGGCCAGCTCGTCGGAGACCCCCTCGCCCTGGTCCGCGACGTCGATGAACACACCCTTGGCGCCTGACGCCGAGCGGGTGGTGATCGTCGTCGTCCCCGCCCCGTACTTCAGCGAGTTCTCGATGAGAGTGGCGAGCACCTGGGACAGGGAGCCGGGCGTGACGAGGACCGGCGTGTCGGCGTCGTCGGAGAAGGTGAGCTCGCGGTCGGCGGCCACGAACGTCTGGTGCCACTCCTCGTCCTGCTGGGCGAAGATCTCGTCGAGGTTGACGACCTCGGTCGAACCGCCGCCCGCCGAGCGCGACGTCCTCAGGAGGTCGTCGACGACCCCGGTGAGCCGTTCGACCTGCTCGAGCGACCGGCGCGCCTCCTCGCGGACCTCCTCCTGATCGGAGGTCATCTCGATCTCCTCGAGGCGCATGGACAGCGCGGTCAGCGGCGTGCGCAGCTGGTGGGAGGCGTCCGCGGCGAACTGGCGCTCGGCGGCGAGGCGGCCCGCCATGCGGTCGGAGGTGCGCACGAGCTCGGCGGACACGAGGTCGATCTCCTCGATGCCGGAGACCTGGATGCGTGGACGCACCTGGCCCGAGCCGATCTGCTCGGCGGAGGCGGCCAGGTAGATGAGCGGCGCGGACAGGCGGCGGGCGAGCCGGGAGCCGATCGCGACGGCGATGCCCAGCGCCATCATCGACGTGACCGCGATGATGCCGACGACCTGCAGGACCCGGAACCACACGTGGGCGATCGCGATCTCCATGATCACCTCGGCGCCCGACGGGGTCCGGTTCACCGACCGCATGACGTCACCCTCGATGTCCGGCCCCGCACGATGGACCTCGCCGTCGGGGCTGCGCACGACGATGTTCGCCTCGATGTTGCTGTCGCCGCCCACCCAGGCGATGAGCATGTCGTCGTCGAGACCCTCGTCCGTGGCGATCCGGCGCTCGACCGACCGCGACAGCGAGGAGTTGCGCAGGTCGAGGGTCGCGCGCTGGTCGCCCCAGATCATCGCCCCCCCGAAGACCGCCAGCGGCGCGCCGACGACCACGACGGCCACCGTCACCGCCACGACGATCATGCGGATCGCGCGGCGGCGCACATCACCCTCCGGATGTCTCGAACCGGAAGCCGATGGCGCGGACCGTGGTGATGTACCGCGGCTGGTCGGCCGAGTCGCCGAGCTTGCGGCGCAACCAGGAGACGTGCATGTCGAGGGTCTTGGTGGACCCCGTGGGGTCGGTCCCCCAGACCTCCTGCATGATCGCCTCGCGCGTGACGACCGACCCGGCGTCGCGCACCAGGACGCGCAGGAGCTCGAACTCCTTGGCGGTCAGGTGCATCTCACGGGTCCCGCGGAAGGCGCGGTGGGCGGCGACGTCGACGCGGACGTCCTGCGCGACCAGCTCGTCCTCCTCGGTGATGTCCCCGCCGGCACGGCGAAGGAGCGCCCGCACCCGGGCGAGGAGCTCGGCGAGGCGGAAGGGCTTGGTGACGTAGTCGTCGGCCCCTGCGTCGAGCCCGACGACGAGGTCGACCTCGTCGGCCCGGGCGGTGAGCACGAGGATCGGCACGGTCAGCCCGCGCGAGCGGATGGCACGGGCGACGTCGAGGCCGTCCATGTCCGGCAGCCCGAGGTCGAGGACGACGAGGTCGGCGCCCTGCCCCACGTCCTCCAGGGCCGCCCCACCGGTGGTGTGGGAGCGGACCTCGTAGCCCTCCCGGCCGAGGGCGCGGGCGAGCGGTTCGGCGATCGCAGGGTCGTCCTCGACGAGCAGCACGTCAGTCACATCGACATCGTAGGCGCAATCGTCAACGTTTGGTCAAGTCGACGGGTCACGAGGGGTCGCACGAGGTCGCGGCGACGGCGCCGACGTGCCCCGGGCGCCGGTCAGGGAGCGGCGCGGACGAGCTCGACGGGCGAGACCTGGCCGATCCCCTCCAGCCCGGCGGCGGGCAGCGGCACCATCCGGAACGTGCCGACGCGGTCCCGCGCGGAGAGCTCGTCGGCGGTGGCGGAGTCCATGAGGACGGAGCCCGCGGGGGCGACATCGACGAGGCGCGAGGCGAGGTTGACGCTGGGCCCGAAGATGTCCCCGAACCGGGAGACGACCTCGCCCCACACGAGCGAGGCCCGCACGGGCAGCATCCGCTCCTTGGCGGTGAGTGCGGCGATGAGGTCGACGCACACCTCGGCGGCGAGCACGAGGTCGTCGGCGACGTACAGCACGGCGTCGCCGATCGTCTTGACGATGCGGGCGCCCGCGGAGGTGATGACGTCCCGGGACGTGTACTCGAAGGTCTGCACGAGGTCCGCGAGCGCCGCGGAGCCGAGCTCGGTCGACCGGCGCGTGTACGCGACCATGTCGACGAATCCCAGCGCGCGCGTGAGCGGGTAGCGGTCGGCACCACCGGGGCCGAGGTCGGCGGTCGGCTCACGGGTGGCGACCTCGGCCTCGGTGCGGCGCAGGAGCGCGGCCAGCTGACGTCGCCAGGCATAGGTCAGCTGCTTCTCCAGCACCTCTGTGTGGCCGCCGACGCGGTCGAGGAACAGGCGCCGGGCGCTCGTGTCGTCGATACCGAGCTGCCTCGAGAGGCCCTCCACGAGCGCCTCGGTCTGCCACAGGACGAGGCGGTCGGTCGTGTGGGACTGCGCGCGCAGCAGCGAGATCGCGGTCGACATGTCGATGCGTCCCTCGTCGAGCTGGCTGGCCATCGAGCGCAGGGCCGAGACGTCGGAGTCCGTGAAGACCACGTGGTTCTCCCCCACGTTGGGGAACCCCATGGCGCGCCAGAACGTGTGGGCGAGCTCGACCGACGTGCCGGCCCGCTCGGCGAGCTCGCGGATCGTGTAGACGGCGTCGGAGCCGACGAGCGCGCGGACCCGTTCGTCGACGGTCCCGGCGTCGACGCCCGCGACGGCGGTCGCGACGTCGGCATCCGGTTCGGGAGGCACGTCGGGGACGGTGTCCGCGCCCTGCCCGGGGCGCGCGCGGCACCCACCGTCGACAGGGCCGACGGCAGGTCGACCCTCCGGCGTGTGCTGCATCACAGAGCGATGGTAGTGGGTGAGGGCGGTCCGTGGGTGGGACTCTCGTCCCGGGTGGCGCTCCGGCCCCGCGGGCCGCCGCTCGCCGGGGCGGGTGCGGGACGGGAGCGGGGCATCAGCCGGACAGGCGGGTCTCGTCGTCGAGGACGGTCCCGTCCCCGGCCGTGCCGTCCCCCGCGGGCACCGCCGGTTCGGTCTGGACGAACCTCAGGTGCGTGACGTCGCCCGTGACGAGCACGTGCTCCACGCCCGAGCGGTCGATCACGACGAGCGCGCCGGTCGGGTCGAGCCGGCCGGCGGTGCCGACGATCTCGGTGTCGTCGGGCAGGGTCACGCGCACTCGCTTGCCGAGAGTGACCGTCCCCTCGGCGACCTCCTCCGCGAGGGCGGCCGCGTCGGCGTCCCCACCGGCGGCGACGAGCCGGTCCACGAGGCCCGGCAGATGGGCCCCGAGGGCCTCGAGCACCTGGGCGGGCGTGACGTCGATGCCGACGTCGCCCAGGCCGGCCCCCCACGCGACCGGGGCGCTGCCGGGGGCGACGTTGATGCCGATCCCGACGACGATCGCGCGGGTGCGCGGACTGACCTCGACGAGGATGCCGGCCACCTTGCGACTGCGGCCCCAGCCGTCGAGGGGCTCGGTCCCGGCGCCGAGGAGCACGACGTCGTTCGGCCACTTGGTCGCCGCCGGCGCCCCGAGGTCGGTGAGCGCCCGGCGTACGGCGAGCGCGACCACGAGCGGGATCCAGGTGGTCCGTACCGGCGGCAGGTCCACGCGCAGGACCACCGAGGCGGTCAGCGCGTCGCCGGCCCCCGTGCCGGTCAGCCACTCGCGACCGGCCCTCCCGCGCCCGGCGGTCTGGCGCTGGGCGACGAGCACCGACAGGTGCGGCCACTCGTCCGGGTCGGTGTCCGCCAGCGCAAGGGCGTCGGCGTTGGTCGAGCCGGTCGAGGGAAGCTCGACGACGCGGCTGAAGGGGCTCATGGGCGAAGCCAACCACGTGTCGCGCCCCGCGCGCGGCTGCGCCACCACGAGAACTCGCGAGTCGGCGTCCAGATCGCTCCGGGCGGCGTCGAGGCGGTGCGGAGGCACCAGGCTGGAGACGGCTCGGGACGCTGCCCGGACCGCTCCGGACGACGCACCTCGTCGAGGCCTGCCCCGCAAGCATCTAGGCTGCCACGGGTGAGCGACGCCAGACCCGACACCGCCGGCACCCGGGCCAAGATCGACGACCTCGCACGCCGCCGTGCCGAGGAGATCGACACCGTGACGGAGGCCGGCGCGGCCAAGCAGTCAGCCCGCGGCAAGCGCAGCGCGCGCGAGCGCATCGAGGCGCTGCTCGACGTCGGCAGCTTCACGGAGCTCGACGCGTTCACGACCCTGCGGTCCACCGCGTTCGGGCTGGACAAGAAGCGGGTGGCGGGCGACGGCGTGATCACCGGCCACGGCACGATCGACGGCCGGCAGGTCTGCGTCTACAGCCAGGACTTCACCGTCCTCGGCGGCTCCCTCGGTGAGGTGCACGGCCAGAAGATCGCCAAGGTCATGGACCTCGCGCTGCGCACCGGAGTACCGATCATCGGGATCTCCGACGGCGGCGGTGCACGCATCCAGGAGGGCGTCGCGGCGCTCACCCAGTTCGCGGAGATCTTCCGCCGCAACGTCGCGGCCTCCGGCGTCATCCCCCAGATCTCGCTCATCCTCGGCCCGAGCGCCGGCGGCGCCGTGTACTCCCCCGCGCTGACGGACTTCATCGTCATGGCCGAGGGCACGTCGAACATGTTCATCACCGGTCCGGACGTCATCCGCTCGGTCACGGGCGAGGACGTCGGGTTCGAGGAGCTCGGCGGGGCCTCGACGCACTCCACCCGCTCCGGCGTGGCGCACTACGCGGCCAGCGACGAGGACGACGCGATCGACTACGTCCGCGCCCTGCTCTCCTTCCTCCCGAGCAACAACCTCTCCGAGCCGCCGACCTGGCCGCCGGCGGACGGCGAGGACTCCGCGGAGATCGTTGCGATCGACCACGAGCTCGACGACCTCGTGCCCGACTCGGACAACCAGCCCTACGACATGCACACGGTGATCGAGCACGTCGTCGACTACGGCGAGTCGCTCGAGGTCTCCGCGGCGTTCGCGCCCAACATCATCACCGCGTTCGGCCACGTCGAGGGCCGCCCGGTGGGGATCATCGCCAACCAGCCGAGCTCGATGGCCGGCACGCTGGACATCGACGCCGCGGAGAAGGCCGCCCGGTTCCTGCGCACGTGCGACGCGTTCAACGTCCCCATCCTCACGTTCGTCGACGTCCCCGGGTTCCTCCCGGGCACCGACCAGGAGTGGCAGGGCATCATCCGGCGCGGCGCCAAGCTCATCTACGCCTACGCCGAGGCGACGGTCCCGCTCGTCACGGTCATCACGCGCAAGGCCTACGGGGGTGCCTACATCGTCATGGGCTCCAAGCAGCTCGGGGCCGACATCAACCTCGCCTGGCCGACGGCGCAGATCGCGGTCATGGGCGCCGGCGGCGCGGTCAACATCCTCCATCGCTCCGCGCTGCGGAAGGTCGACGAGGAGGGCGGCGACGTCGAGGCGGAGCGGGCGCGCCTGACCGGCGAGTACGAGGACGCGCTCATCAACCCGTGGGAGGCCGCGCAGCGCGGCGACGTCGACGCGGTCATCGCCCCGCACGAGACGCGCTCCCAGGTGGTCCGCGCGCTGCGTGCGCTGCGGACGAAGCGGGCGTCCGGTCCGGCGAAGAAGCACGGGAACATCCCGCTGTGACGAACCTCGGCGACGCGCGGGACTGGACCGGCCCAGAGGGGGACGACGAGCTGGTCGCCGCACACGAGCGTCCCGGCGAGGCGCGCCCTTCGGTGTCCGACGTCGAGGCCCTCGCGGCGCTGCGGGTGCTGTCCGGCACGCCCGACGAGGACGAGCTCGCCGCGCTGCTGGCCGGACTGGCCACCGCGCGGGCGCTGGCGCGGACGGAGGGCGCGCCGGGGAGCGGAGAGGCCGACGGTCCCGAGCGCGGTCCCTCCGGCGCGGGATCGGCGTGGACCGACCACGCCCACCGGCTCGGCGTGCGCAGCGTGGGCGCCGGCGCCTGGCGGTGGTCCGCTCAGCGGTAGCCGGGCGCCGCCGATCCAGGCGCTCCGGTGTGCGGCCCCCACCCGTACTGCCGGGCGAACGCCGCCGTCAGCTGGGCAAGGCTCGGGGCGCGCACGGCCGTGGCGAGCTCGTGCAGGAGCCGCGCGTCGGGCTCAGGCATGGTCCGCGCGACCATCCGCATCCGGAAGGGCCGGGCCGCCTGGGTGCCGGACCGCAGGGTCACGTAGATCATCGTGTCGACCGACGGGAGGCCCTCGGCCGGCGGGCGCGACCGCGGGTCCGGGCGCACACCCCGCCGCCTCCGGTACTCGATGAAGCCGACGTCGGCGACGTCGTCGAACGAGGCGTGCTCGCCGCGCACCGTGACGGTCCGGGCACCGCGGTCGTAGCTGATCCTCCGCACGAGCGGCCGGGCGAGGAGCGCGTAGCTGGCGGCGAAGACGAGCACGCACAGGCCGACAGCGACGAGCGCCATCTCGTGCGAGGCCGCGCGCCTCGCGGCCCCCTCCGCCCGGAAGACGCCGTAGCCGAGCACCGCGAACGGCGCCGCGTACAGCAGGCAGCGCCAGACGAACCCCCACAGCGCGGGCCGCGGGATCGAGACCGCACCGGAGCGGGCGACCGCGCCGGGTCCGTGGGCGGACCACCGGCTCATGGCGTCACCCGGGACCGAGGTTCTGGCACGAGGGCCACGGTAGCTGCGGGCCGGAGCGGACCGACCCGCCCGGCGGGCCCAGGCCTGGTCACCCTGCGGTCGTGCCGTTCCCGTGCGCCTGCGCGTGCCGCTCCCACACGCGGCGCAGGCCGGGGTCGGCCTCGAGCTGCCGTTCCCGGTCGGCCGGGCGGGCGGCGGCGAGCTGCTCGATCATCTGCCGCGCACCCGCCGGGTTGACGAGCGCCGCGTACTCGTACACCGCGGCCGTGGAGTCCGCACCCGTGACGCCGGTCAGGTCACGCGGCCCCTCGGTGAGGACCGTGACGGCGCGGGCGCGCTCGGTCAGCACGGCGGGGTCCACCGTCTCCTCGCCCTGCGCCTTGCCGCCGGAGGCGGCGTCGTCGTGACCCTGGAGCCGCTCGACCTGGATGCCTGCCCCGGCGAGCGCCTCCGCCACCTCGCGGGAGGCGCGCACGCTGCCGCGGATCGCGGTGGCGAGCGTCTCGACCGGGAGCGAGAGGTTGCCGGCGACCCGCGCGAGGCCGTCGGGGTCGGGCCGCCCGGTGAGCGGGCCGACGAGCAGGTAGCGGACCATGCCCTCGGGCCGGGTCGGGTCGGGCACCTCGTGCCAGGTGGGCCGGTCGATGAACCCGCCGGCCACGAGGGCCTCGACGGCGTCGGGCGCGGGCGTGGCGGACGTGCGGTGGATGGCCTCGGCCAGGAGTTGCGCCTGGGGCCGAGGGATCCGGCGGAGCGGCGCGCCCTTGAGGTAGACGGGAGCGACGACGTCGGTCCCGCGCCCGAACGCCATGTGGACACCGGGCTTGCCGAGCATCCCGAAGCTCGACGGCCCGATGTGCAGCTGGTCGATCTCGTTCAGCGGCACGGTGCGCCCCTTGGCGGCGACGGTCCCCGCGCCGAGGTCGACGTCGACCCGGACGTACGGGCGCAGCGTGAGCCAGAAGATCAACGCCGTCAGCGCGAGGCCGATCCCGAACCCGCCGATCGTCCAGGCCACGGACCCGCCGCCGACCGAGAGACCGCCGAACGCCCCGACGAGCGCGACCCCCACCGTGATGAGGACGAGGACGGGCGCGTTGTCCACGATCGCCCCGCGAGTGATCGGCTGCGGCCCCGGGGCCGTCGGTGCTGGTGAGGTCACCGGCATGAGGCTACCGGCGCGGGTCCGGCACGGACGGACGCCCGACGAGGGATCGACGAGCGGTCGGTGAGGCATCGATGAGGGCCCGGTGAGACATGGCACAGCCCCTCGACCGCACGCCAGGTCACGGTTTAGCGTCGGCTCGTAACATTCCGATAACAAGGAGAACCGACCGACGTGTTTGCACCCCCGCGCGGCCGCCACGCCCGGCGCCGCACCCTCGCCCCCCGGGTCGCCACCGCACTCCTGACCGTCGCCGCCGCGAGCGCGACCGTCACGACCGCCCAGGCGGCCGAGGCGCCCTCGGGCGTCCGCACCGTCAGCCCCGTCATCCGCACCGACGCCGGCTGGCAGAACCAGGTCGCCAACGCGATCGCCGCCCAGACCAACGCCTACCGCGCCGCCAACGGCCTGTCCCAGCTCACGCGCACCGGGTCCATCGACTCGGTCGCGCAGTCCTGGTCCAACCACCAGGCGAGCATCGGCTCGATGGTCCACCGCGGGGACTACGGCCGGTCGGCCGTGCCCGCCGGATCGACCGGCACCTCGGAGATCCTGTCCTGGGGCATCTACCCGGACCACCAGGCCGACTACTTCATGAGCCAGTGGCGCAACTCGCCGGTGCACAACAACATCCTGCTCACGGGGTCCTACACGCACTTCGGCGTCGGCGTGGCGGTCTCGGGGGACGGACGCGTGTTCGCCACCCAGAACTTCGCCACCTACCCGGGCGGCGGCCCCGGCGGCTCGACCCCCGCGCCGGCCGAGCCCGCGCCCGCGGAGCCGGCCCCGGAGCCCGAGACCGCGCCCCAGCCCGAGGCGCAGCCGCAGGACGAGACCGAGGCGCAGAACGACCAGGTGGCCCCGGACGCCGATGCCGCGCGCGAGGCGGACGCCGCCTCCCGCGACGCCGCGCGCACCGAGCCGGAGCCGGCCCCCGAGCCCGAGCCCGAGCAGCTGCCCGGCACGCCGCGCTTCCTGCTCTCGGACGAGCTCGCCGGCGACGCCGCGCACAGCTTCCTCTACGGCGTCGAGGGCGACGAGATCTTCGTCGGCGACTGGGACGGCGACGGGTCCGACTCGATCGCCGTGCGCCGCGGGAACGAGATCCACCTGACGAACACCCTCGGCACCGGCCCCGCCGAGCAGGTCGTCCGGCTCGGGGAGCCGGGCGACGAGATCGTCCAGGGCGACTTCGACGGCGACGGCACGGACACGTTCGCGGTCCGTGACGGCAACGTCCTGCAGATCATCAACGACCTCGAGAACCCGGGCGAGATCGAGCTCGCCGCCTTCGGTGCCGACGGGGACACGCTCCTCGTGGGCGACTTCGACGGCGACGGCACGGACACGTTCGGCATCCGACGCGGCTCCGACGTCATCTGGACGAACGATCCGACCGGCGCAGGCGTGGACGGCGAGATCTCGCTCGGCCGCGACGGTGACCTCGTCCTCGTGGGCGACTGGGACGGCGACGGCGCGGACAGCCTCGCCCTCCAGCGTGGCGCCGACTTCTTCGTGACGAACGAGATGGCCTCCGACGCCGAGGTGATCGAGACCCGCTACGGGCGCGACGGCGACGTCGCCGCGTTCGGCGACTGGGACGGCGACGGCGCGGACAGCCTCGGGGTCGTCCGCATCGAGCAGACCCGCTGATCCACGCT
>NZ_JBUZNK010000017.1:0-39945 GCF_055326445.1 Georgenia sp. Z2081 | reverse complement strand
GGGCGTGTCAGATGGTTTGTGTAAGGGGTGGGGTCAGCGTTCGAAGGAGAACATGCTGTGACCATGACCAAGGAGAGTCCGGAGCGTGCGGAACGCAGACGGCGGCAGAAGGAGATCGCGGACGGTCTGAAGGGCTCTGGAGCGTTGGACGACATCTTCGCCAAGATCGATGCCGGCGAGCCGCTCACGGGTGAGCAGGGCCTGCTCGGCGGGATGCTCAAGGCCGCGCTCGAGCGGGGTCTGGGTGCCGAGCTGACCGAGCACGTGGGCTACGACCGTGGCGACGCGGACGCTGCCGAGCACCCGAACTCGCGTAACGGGACCAGCCCGAAGACCGTGGCGACCCAGATCGGGGACGTCGATCTGGCCGTCCCCCGGGACCGGGACGGGACGTTCACGCCGATGCTGGTGCCCAAGGGGCAGCGCCGTCTCGATGGCCTGGACGGCATGATCATCAGCCTCTACGCAGGCGGGATGACGTTGCGGGACGTCGAGCACCACCTCGCGACCACGATCGGCACCGAGATCAGTTACGAGACGATCTCCAAGGTCGTGGACCAGATCAGCGAGGAGGTCCTGGCCTGGCAGCACCGCCCGTTGGAGGCGCTGTATCCGGTGATCTACCTCGACGCGATCGTGGTCAAGATCCGCGATGGCGGACACGTGCGCAACAGGTCCGCCCATCTCGCCATCGGCGTCGATATGGACGGGATCAAGCACGTCCTGGGTATCTGGGTCCAGGCCAGCGAGGGAGCGAAGTTCTGGGCCGGCGTCTGCGCCGAGCTGGCCAACAGGGGCGTGCGTGACGTGCTGATCGTGTGCTGCGATGGGCTCACGGGGTTCCCCGAGGCCGTCGAAGCGACCTGGCCCCAGGCGACCGTGCAGACCTGCGTGGTCCACCTGATCCGGGCCGCGACGAGGTTCGTGAACTACAAGGACCGTAAGGCTCTGACGGCCGCGCTGCGGCCGATATACCAGGCGCCCAGCGCTGAGGCCGCCCTGGAGGTGCTGGAGGCCTTCGAGGCCAGCGAGCTCGGCCGTCGCTACCCCTCGGCGGTCAAGACGTTCCGCGCCGCGTGGGAGCGGTTCACCCCGTTCCTGGCGTTCCCGCCCGAACTCAGGCGGGTCATCTACACGACCAACGCGATCGAGTCGCTGAACTACCAGCTCCGCAAGGTCACCAAGAACCGGGGCCATTTCCCCAACGACGCCGCGGCAGTGAAGCTGCTGTGGCTGGCGATCTGCAACATCGAGGACAAAAGAGCGCGCGAGCGAGCCAAGGAACGAGGACGACCCGCCGCCGAGCGACGAGCCTCGGGCCGGCTCGTCGAGGGCGCTGTCACCACGAACTGGAAGACGGCCCTCCAACAGCTCTCACTGGTCTACCCCGACCGAATCAACCCCCACCTCTGACCCGGCCCCCTTACACAGACAACTTGACAGGCTCACCCGGCGCAGGTTTTCTTCGACTGGAACACCGCTCCTCACGTCCAGGAGTTCGACGCGCGTCCGCACAAGCGTCCGTACACGAGGGCCGAGCTCGACACCCTGTTCCTCCACGCCGATGACGAGGTCGAGCGCGTGGGCAGGTCCGGTAGGAAGGGTTGGCAGTCGGCCTATCGAGACTCGGTGATGATGAAGATCGCCTATGCCTACGGGCTGCGGTTCAACGAGCTGCGGCACCTGCAGACGGTCGACTTCGCGCGCAACCCGCATGCTCGTGAGTTCGGCAGGTTCGGCGTGTGCAAGGTCCGCTACGGCAAGTCCAAGCGGTCCTCCCCGAACAAGCCGCGCAGCGTGCTGACCGTGTGGCGGTGGACACCCGGGATCCTCGAGGACTGGCTCGCCAACGGTCGCGGCGAGCCAGACACGCTCGATCTGTTCCCCAGCGAACGGGGCGGGCTCGTCGCGGAGTCCACCCTCCTGCGACGGCTGCGTCGCTACTGCGACGAGCTCGGGCTGTCTGACGGGCTCGATCTGCACTCGTTCCGTCGCTCCTATGCCACCCACCTGCTCGAGGCCGGCTGGGACCCGCGGTTCGTCCAGGACCAGATGGGACACGAGTACGCCTCGACCACCGGGATCTACCAGTTCGTCGGCGACGAGTTCCGCCGCAGCACGCTCCGCAGCGTCCTGGACCGGACCGTCAACGAGGCATTGGCCCGCACGACAACGGAGGGAGCACCATGAAGCGCCAGGTCGACTACCGGTGGCGCCTCGCCGAGCTGATGGCGGCCAGGGGCCTGCACAACACCACGGAGCTGATCCCTCTGCTCAACGAGCGTGACATCACGCTCTCACGGCCACAGGTCTACCGGCTCGTGAATCAACGACCCGAGCGGATCTCGCTCCAAGTCCTCGCCGCACTGTGCGACATCTTCGACTGCACGCCCGCGGACCTGGTCACCACCACCGCCACCGACGCCCGTCGACGCAAGGCGGCATCCGATGCCCCCGCCAACGTCGTATCGCTCGACCGCACCGTCCGGCCCCGACGCGCGCACATCCTTGACGAGTAGGACTCGGCTCGATGACGTACCCGGCGCCAGTCGGCCTCTCCCCTCGTTCCACGACGCGCGGGCGCCCCCGCACCATTGGTGCCCGCGAGGACCCGTGCGCGAGGTGCGGCCGGGACATCCCGCGCCTCGCAGCGCGCTGGCCAGAGGGCCGACTCTGCTTCACCTGCTACTACGCCGCCGTCCACAACCACGGCACCTGCCCCCGGTGCCACCAGGAGCGCCTGCTCCCCGGACCGGAAAACTCGGACGGCGATCCGATCTGCTCAACGTGTGCCGAGATCCCCTACGACTTCCACTGCGAGCGGTGCGGCACCGAAGCCGGCCACCACCGCGGCCGACTCTGCGCCCGCTGCGCCCTACGCGACGACCTCCGACAACTGATCGGCGGGGAGCCCGCTCACCCTGTACTACGCGGACTCCTCGACGCGCTCTGCGCCGCGGAGAGGCCCGAGTCCATCATCGTCTGGAAGCGCTCCCCCAAGGTCCAGACGCTGCTGCGGCACCTGGGCGACGGGACCATCGAGCTCTCCCACGACGGTCTCGACAGCGTCCCGGGGAGACCTACAGAGCACCTCCGGGCGTTGCTTGAGCACCACGGTCTGCTCCCCTGGCGGGATCCCTACCTGCATCGCTTCGAGACGTGGATCGCCACCAAGCTCGAGGGACTACCACTCGGGGTCCGCCAACCCGTCCAGCACTTCGCGATCTGGCACCACCTACGCAGTGTCCGCGCCAAGTCGCAGGCCGGTAGCGATACCCGCGGGCCAGTGCATTCCGCGAAGCAGGAGATCACCGAGACCGCCAAGTTCCTGACCTGGCTGCACGAGACGCACCACCGGACCGCGGCCACCTGCACCCAGCAGGACGTCGACGAGTGGATGGCCACCGGGCCGACGACTCGGACCATGATCCGGAATTTCTTCATGATTGCGAACAAGTCGCAGCTCAACACGAACGTCCACATCAACCACCGCGCCCCGCAATCGAGCCCGTCCCTGAGCCAGGACCAGCGACTCGCCTGGATCCACGAACTCCTGACCGGCACCAGCGAAGCACTCCCCTACCGCGTCGCCGGCACACTCCTCCTGCTCTACGCCCAGCCGCTCGTCCGCGTCGTCGCCCTCACCACCGACGCCGTCGACGACGGCCGTGACGGTATGAGCATCGCGCTGGGTCGCCACCGCGTCGACGTCCTCGAGCCGTTCGCCGCTCTCGTCCGGCAGCACCAGGCCAGCCGGCCCAACCTGAGAACCGCCGGCGGTCCGGAGAGCCCGTGGCTGTTCCCCAGCAGACTCGCCGGACGTCACCTCCACCCCATCACCGTCATGGCCCGACTACGCGATCTCGGCATCAACCTGCTCGGAGCTCGCAACCGAGCCATCGGCGAACTCGTGCTCGAGTGCCCACCATCGCTCGTCGCCGACGCCCTGGGCTACAGCCACCAAGTCGCCTTTCAGCATGCCGAGAAGGCTGCCGAGCCGTGGGGACGCTACGTAGGCCGCGGGCAGAATGGCGGCTAATCCGTCACCCGCAGTCGCTGTTCGGCGCGTTTGGCTAACCCGCTTGGCGCTCCAGACCGTCCACGCCCACGAGATTGGCAGGCTAACGTGAGCAGCGTGATCGACTTGCGACTTGAGAACCACGTCTGGAGCGTCGGAGCTCAGCTCACCGCGGACCCGGCGGGGTTTGGAACCGTCTACGAGGCGGTCGGACCGAACGATGAAATAGCCGTCATCAAGCGTGTGCGAAACGACCGTGGCGCAAGCCGCGAATTGCTTTTCGGCGATGCCATTAAAGCCGACGGTGCCGAGAATGTAGTTCCGATTCTAGATAAAGCCGATCTCGGCGACGAACTTGTGCTGGTGATGCCCCGAGCTGAGCAATCCCTCGCTCAGTATCTCGAACGGGCTGACAGCCACCCGACCGGGGACGATGTCTTAGTCGTCATGACCGACGTCGCCAAGGCTCTAATATCTCTGGAAGGTCGGGTAGTTCATCGGGATATCAAACCTGCAAACATCCTCTACCTGGACGGAAACTGGTGCCTGGCAGATTTCGGCATCTCACGGTTCGCGGAGGCGACGACTGCTTCCGACACACGCAAATTCTCATGGTCGGCCCCATACGCAGCACCCGAGCAATGGAGAGCAGAGCGAGCCACCAGCGCCACGGACGTGTACTCACTGGGCGTGCTCGCCTACGAGATGTTGGCCGAACAGCGGCCGTTCCCCGGTCCGGAACGCCACCACTACCGCGATCAGCACCTCCACGCCACGCCACCGCCCCTCACGAACGGAACGACCCGACTACGGCAGATCATAGAAGACTGCCTCTTCAAGGAACCCAGCGCGCGACCGACGCCAGCAGGCCTGCTCGCCCGGCTCAATCGTGCCGACGCAGAACCGCGCGGCTCGGGAGCACGCCTCTTGGAAGAGGCGAACAGAGCTGCTGTCCAGGCGCGCGCACGTGCCGAGGCAGAATCTGCACAGCAGACAGCCGCTAAGGAAAGGCTGCAATCCCTAGCCAGCGACGGCATCCGCTCGTTCGATCGAGTCGCCGACGCCCTCCTCACAGCCCTGGCTGACGACGCACCGATAGCGTCGGTCGACCGCAAAGAGGGACGTGGCGAGATGATCTTCGTCGCGCGCCTCTCAGGCGCCACACTGGGGCTGTCGGTGCCGAAGCCTTCAGCCCAGTGGGATGGACCCTTCACTGTCGCCGCCGACGCCATCATCGCGATCCGTGCCGCCCAAAGACAGTCATCAGGGTGGTTTGGACGTAGCCACTCTTTGTGGTTTTGTGATGCCCAGAGTCGTGACGAGTTTGCCTGGTTCGAAACCGCATTCTGGGACTCCGCCTTTAGTGGCGCACCCTCCGAAATTATTCCGTGCTCCATGGAACCATGGGGGTCAGAGCAGGCTTTCATGCCGGTGTTGGGTGGACTAGACCTCGCCTGGACTCTCGATCCGCTTGACCCGGATGACCCTCATGAGTTCGCTGATCGCTGGCTGGGCTGGTTTGCGCAGACAGCCATGGGCAGGCTTAACCGACCAGCCAAGATTCCCGAGCGTCGCTCGGATCTCAGCCAGCGGTGGTGGAGATCTCGGCGCTGAATGGTTGAGCACGTTTTCGTCCGCTCAACCCAGGCCATGCTGCAACTCGCCTTGCATGGTCGCATCCGGCCTACTCGGCCAGGACCGAGTCCAAACGGTCTGCATACGCACATACCTGATACGCAGAGGTACCAGTAGAGTGCCAGCAAGGACAGCGCCATGGTCAGCGTCTGCCTGAGCGACGAGGTGAGCGGTGGCCACGTTCATGCCCGAGGTCAGGGTCCACAGGTGCAGGTCGTGGACCTCCGCCACGCCCTCGACCGCGTCCAGGTCACCGGCGACGTCCTCCGGGTCGACCCCCTCCGGGGCGTGCTGGGCCAGCACCGCGATCACCTGCCTGCCCAGAACCACCGCCCGGACGATGACGAAGACCGCGATGAGGGCCGCGACCACGACGTCCCAGACCGGCTGGCCGGTGAGGATGATCAGCACACCGGCGATCATGACGCCCACCGACCCCGCCGCGTCGGCGATCACCTCGTAGTAGGCGCCCTTGACATTCAAACTCTCCTTGGACCCGCTGCGCAGCAGCAGCATGGAGGCGATGTTGATCACCAGGCCGGCGAACCCGACTACGAGCATGGCACCGGAGGCCACCTCCGGCGCATCGCCCAGCCGGCTGATGGCCTCGACCACCACGTACACCCCCACCGCGAGCATCGCCAGCACCGCCAAGCCTGAGGCGAACACCTCGGCCCGGTAGGAGCCATAGGTGCGTCGCCCCGTGGAGTCCGGGCGACTGGCAATACGCGTCGCCAACAGCGCGGCGCCCAGCACCACCACGTCCGCGGCCATGTGCCCGGCATCCGACAGCAGCGCCAACGACCCCGACACCAGTCCAGCGACGAGCTCGATCAAGAAGAAGCCGGCGGTCAGGGCGAACGCCCCGGCCAGCCGCCGGCGGTGACGGCCACCAGCGTGCCCGGGCGCCGGGGCGTGGCTGTGTCCCGCGCCCATCAGTCCTGCCCCCCGTCGTGGCGGGCGTGCTCACGTGAGACGTCCAGCAGCATCCGCACGTGAGCGTCGGCCAGCCGGTAGTACACCATCCGGCCCTCCCGCCGGTTGGCCACCACCCCGGCGCTGCGCAGCACGCGCAGCACCTGGGACACCGACGCCTCCGCGACATCGACCGACGCCGCCAGGTCACACACGCACAGCTCCCCCGCCTCCAGCAACGCATACAGCACCCGGGCACGGCGCGGGTCCCCCAGGAGCTTGAACAGCCCGGCCAACCTGCCCGCCTCCCCCTCGTCGGGGATCCTCTCCCGGGTCAGCGCCACCTTCTCCGGATGAACGGCGGTGACCTCACACGAATCCAACGGCGTCACACTCATGCCACGACCATACACCTATGCAGATGTGCAGATGATGTCGTGGAGAGCAGCCGCCAGAGATCAGCGTGTGCTGTATGATCAGCGCATGCTGACTATTGCTTCGCGGTTGGACGTGATGAACCGGCTGGGCCGGGCGATGGCCGACCCCACCCGCTCCCGCATCCTCATGACCCTCCTCGAGGGCCCGAGCTATCCGGCGGTACTCGCCCGCGACCTGGGCCTGACCCGGTCGAACGTGTCGAACCACCTCACCTGCCTGCGGGACTGCGGCATCGTCGTCGCCGAGCCCGAAGGGCGCCAGACACGGTATGAGATCGCCGACCCGCACCTGGCCGCGGCGATGATCGCCCTGGTTGAGGTGACGCTGGCCGTCGATGAGAACGCGCCGTGCGTCGATGCCACCTGCACGGTGCCCGGCTGCTGCCCGAGCGGGACCGTGGCATGAGCGCGACCACCCACGCCCCCGTTGAGCAGCACGAGAGCGACGACGAGCACGAGGCCCCGTGGTGGGGTGACCGTGCCGTCCTGATCCCCATCGCCTCGGGGGCCGCGTTCGTCGCCGGGATGGCCTGTGAGTGGTCCGACGCCCCGACCGCGGCGCTGGTGCTGTTCTGGGTCGGCCTGCTGCTCGGGGCCTCCACGTTCGTCCCCGGTGCGCTGCGCAAGCTCGCTACCGGAAAGCTCGGCATCGCGCTACTGATGACGATGAGCGCCACCGGCGCGGTCCTCCTGGGGCACGTGGAGGAGGCCGCGGCCCTGGCCTTCCTCTACTCCATCGCCGAGGCCCTGGAAGACCGCGCCATGGACCGCGCGCGTGCCGGGCTGCGCGCACTGCTCAAGCTCGTGCCCCAGAGCGCCACCGTCCTCACCGACGGCCAGAGCGTGACCGTCCCGGCGCGAGACCTGGCCGCGGGGCAGGTCATGATGATCAGGCCCGGTGAGCGCATCGCCACCGACGGAATCATCCGTACCGGGCGCAGCAGCCTGGACACCTCGGCCATCACCGGTGAGTCCATCCCCGTCGAGGTCGGCCCGGGTGATGAGGTGTCCGCCGGGGCGATCAACACCACGGGAGTCCTGCAGGTCGAGGCGACCGCACCCGGCACCGACAACTCCCTGACCACGATCGTGAGCCTGGTCGAACGCGCCCAGGCCGAGAAGGGGCACCGCGCCCGGCTCGCCGACCGCATCGCCCGCCCGCTCGTACCCGGCGTCCTGCTCCTGGCCGTGCTCGTCGCCGTCATCGGCTCGCTTGCCGGTGACCCGCAGACCTGGATCACCCGCGCCCTGGTGGTGCTCGTGGCCGCCTCCCCGTGTGCGCTGGCGATCGCGGTGCCCATCACCGTGGTCTCCGCGGTCGGCTCGGCGAGCAAGTTCGGCGTCATCATCAAGAGCGGCGCCATCTTCGAACGCTTCGGCGACATCGGGCACGTCGCCTTCGACAAGACCGGGACCCTGACGGCCAACCGGCCCACCGTCACAGCCGTCGTCCCCACCACCGGCCTCACCGAGGAGCAGGTCCTGGCCTGGGCCGCCGCACTCGAGCAGCACAGCACCCACCCCCTCGCCACCGCCATCACCCAAGCCACCACCGCAACCCCTGCGGCCGCGGGTATCACCGAGCAAGCCGGTCACGGCATCCACGGCACCGTCGACGGCGCCGAGGTGCGGGTCGGCAGCCCCCGCTGGGTCGACCCCGGCGACCTTACCGACCCAGTGCGCGACCTGGAATCGCAGGGGATGACTGTCGTCGTCGTCCACCGCGACGGCACGGTCGCCGGGGCGATCGGGGTGCGCGACGAGCTGCGGCCCGAGGTCCCCCAGGTCATCAGCACCCTTACGGGCCGCGGCATCGGGGTCACGATGCTCACCGGGGACAACGAGCGCACCGCGCGTGCCCTCGCAGCGCGGGCCGGCATCAGTGACGTGCGCGCCGAGCTGCGCCCCGAAGGCAAGTCAGCCGCCGTGGACGAGCTCAGCGCCCGCCGGCCCACCGCGATGATCGGCGACGGCATCAATGACGCCCCGGCCCTTGCCGCAGCCCACGTAGGGATCGCCATGGGCGTCACCGGCTCCGACGCCGCCATCGAGTCCGCCGACATCGCCTTCACCGGCCAGGACCTGCGCCTCCTGCCCCAGGCCATCGCCCACGCCCGGCGCGGGCGGCGCATCGTCAACCAGAACATCGTCCTGTCGCTGCTCATCATCGCCGCCCTACCCCCGCTGGCCATCACCGGCGTCCTGGGCCTGGCCGCCGTCGTGCTCATCCACGAGGTCGCCGAGGTCCTGGTCATCCTCAACGGCCTGCGCGCCGCACGCACCCACCACGCCACCACGCCCGGACACTGACCCCCCGCCGCGGTCCACCCACCCTCGTCGTGCACCGGCGGCGGTCGGCCGCGCCCTGAAAGGCACCGATGGAACTGCTCACCCCGATCCTGCAGGCGGTCGGCCTGTTCGTGGCCACGAACATCGACGACATCATCATCCTGTCCCTCTTCTACGCCCGCGGCGCCGGCCAGCGGGGCACCACCCGCAAGATCCTCGCCGGCCAGTACCTCGGCTTCGGCGGCATCCTGCTGGCCGCCGTGCTCGTCTCCCTGGGAGCCCGCACCTTCCTGCCCGAGGCCGCACTGCCCTACTTCGGGCTCATCCCCCTGGCCCTGGGCCTGTACGCGGCCTGGCGAGTGTGGCGCAACCGCGACGAGGACGATGACGACGACGAGGCCAAGGTCGGTGACCGCCAGGTCGGCACACTAACCGTCGCGGCCGTCACCTTCGCCAACGGCGGGGACAACATCGGGGTCTACGTCCCCGTCTTCGCCACCGCCTCCACCACCGCGGTCATCGCCTACTGCGCCGTCTTCCTCGCCCTGGTCGGCCTCCTCGTGCTCGCCGCGCGGTACGTCGCCACCCGCCGGCCCATCGCCGAGGTCCTCGAACGCTGGGAGCACATCCTCTTCCCGCTGGTCCTCATCGGCCTGGGCGTCGTCATCCTCCTCGAGGGCGGTGCCTTCGGCCTATGAGAGCGCTGACGCTCGACGGATCGTTTGAAGGAGCAACCGTGAGCCCTCACGTGCAGGGAGTAGTAGCCGACGCGGCCCACACAAGAACGGCGTCCCCATGACCACACGGAACCTCGGCTCAGCGAGCAGCGGCACCCGGGCTCGGGCCACCCTCCTCCTCACCGTCGTGCTGCTGGCCGCGGTAGACCTGGCGGTGAAGGCATGGGCAGGTGGGGCACTGGCCGACGGCCACTCGGTAGACCTGGGACCCATCGAGCTTCGCCTCGGTTTCAACGCCGGAATGGCCTTCAGCCTCGGCGCCCAGCTGCCAGCCGGTGTCGTGCTCGCCACCACCGGGCTCATCATCGCCGCGGTGGCCGTTTTCGCCTGGCGTGCCACCCGCACCGAGACACGCTCAACGTGGCTGCCGCTGGCCGTCATCCTGGCAGGTGCGGTGGCAAACCTGATCGACCGTGCCACCGACGGCGTCGTCACCGACTACCTGCACACCGGCTGGTTCCCCACCTTCAACCTCGCTGACGTCTACATCACTGGTGGGGCCATAACCCTGATGGTGACAGCCCTCATCACCGGCGACAGGACCGAGAACCCGACGCCCGGGACGGACCACGGACGTCACTGAGCGGATCAACCAGTTGGAGCGGGAGAATCGTGAGTTGAAGCGGGCGAATGACATTCTTCGCACGGGGATTCATACGACAACGCGATGGCCGAGGCGTTCAACTCGCTGTTCAAAGGCGAGCTGATCGAGAATCCATACATGCGTGGTCGCGGCTGAAAGTCGATCAACGACGTCGAGATCGCGGTCGCCGAGTACGTCGACTGGTACAACCAGCGACGCCCCCACGGGGAGTTCGACCAGCGCCCGCCGGCCGAGGTCGAGCAGCTCCACCAGCCCAACGGCTACGATCGACCCATCGAGCTCGCCCGGGCTCGGTGACAGACACTGAAGCCTGCACCAAACCCGGGGCGCAACACCTGGCTGTTCCCGAGCATCCGCGCCGGGCGTCACCTGCATCCGAGCACCGTCCACACGCGTCTACGCGCACTCGGCATCGAGAGCCTCGCCGCGCGAACCCGCTCCATCCAAGACCTGGTGATGGAAGTCCCCGCACCGATCGTCGCCAAGCTCCTCGGCTACAGCGACCCCATCACGGCCAAGCACGCCGCGAGCGCTGCTGCCCCGCTCTCGCGCTACGTCAGCCGGCGCCTCTCCTCGAACCCTAAACCGGCGGCAGACTGCCGCGAATAATGCGGACGCGAACACTTGCCGCTACCGGTAGCCAGGTCAGCGTGCGTGTCGGAGGCTCCCCTCGTAGAAGCCGTCGGAAGGCGGTCGGGCGTACGTGTGGGCCTGGGTGGCTCAGAGGTACTCGGCGAGCTCCTCGAGGAACTGGGTCTTCGTCCGCGCACCGGTGAGGCTCTTGACGAGTTCGCCGCCCACGAACAGGTTGAATGTGGGGATGGAGGTGACGCCGTACCTGGTGACCGTCTCGGTGTTGGCGTCGGCGTCGACCTTGACGAACTGGATCTTGTCGCCGTGCTCGGCGGCGAGCTCCTCGATGATCGGGGTCGTGCGGCGGCACGGGGCGCACCAGGTGGCCCAGATGTCGACCAGGACAGGCTTGTCGGAGCCGAGGACCGTGGCGTCGAAGGTGGCGTCGGTGATGTCGGGAACGCTGCTCATGTCGGTCCTCTCAGTGGGTGAGCGCGAGCTCGGAGGCAGTGGGCTCGGGGGTGAGCACCGGAAGGTTGGCGAGATAGCGCGCGGCGTCCAGCGCTGCGGAGCAGCCGGTGCCCGCGGCCGTGATCGCCTGTCGGTAGGTGTGGTCGACCGCGTCCCCGCACGCGAAGACGCCGGGGATGTTGGTGGTGGTCGTGGGCGCGGCCGTGAGGATGTAGCCCTCGTCGTCGAGCTCGATCTGGCCGTCGAGGACGGCTGTGCGGGGGTCGTGACCGATGGCGACGAACAGGCCGGTGACGGGCAGGTCGCGGGTCTGGCCAGTCGCTGTGTCACGGAGGGTGAGTCCTGAGACCTTGTCCTGACCGTGGATCTCGGTGACCTCGCTGTTCCAGACCAGCTGGATCTTGTCGTTCGCCAGGGCGCGGTCCGCCATGATCTTCGATGCGCGGAGGCTGTCGCGGCGGTGGATGAGGTAGACCTTGTCGGCGAACTTCGTCAGGAAGGTGGCCTCCTCCACGGCGCTGTCACCGCCGCCCACGACGGCGATCTCCTGGCCGCGGAAGAAGAACCCGTCGCAGGTCGCGCACCAGGACACTCCGCGGCCGGTCAGCCGCTCCTCGTCGTCGAGCCCGAGTTTTCGGTAGGCCGAGCCGTTGGCGAGGATCACGGACCGCGCGCGGTAGGTGGCCTCGTCGGTGGTGACGGTCTTGACCGCCCCCGTGAGGTCGACTGCGGTGGCAGTGGCGAACACTACCTCGGCCCCGAACTTCTCGGCCTGGATCTGCATCTTGTCCATGAGGTCGGGTCCCATGATCCCGTCGGGGAATCCGGGGAAGTTCTCGACCTCGGTGGTGTTCATCAGGGCGCCACCGGCGTCGAGCTCGCCGGCGATGACCAGCGGGCGCAGCTCGGCGCGGGCCGCGTAGATGGCTGCTGTGTAGCCGGCAGGGCCGGAGCCGATGATGATGACGTCGCGGACGTCCGCCGTAGCGGCAGCTGTGGTCACGGGGATCACGCCTTGACGGGCAGGAGCTCGGCGAGGAGAACCTCCACGCGGCCGCGGATCTCGTCGCGGATCGGGCGCACGGCGTCGATCCCCTGGCCCGCCGGGTCGGCCAGGGGCCAGTCCTCGTAACGCACGCCCGGGAAGAACGGGCACTCATCCCCGCAACCCATGGTGATCACCACGTCGGAGGACTGGACCTCGTCGGCCTGCAGGACCCTCGGACGCGCGGTGGTGATGTCGATACCCTCCTCGCGCATCGCCTCCACGGCGACGGGGTTGATCTGCTCCGCCGGCATGGTGCCGGCCGACCGGACCTCGACCCGGCCGTCAGACAGGGCGCTCATGTATCCGGCGGCCATCTGGGACCGCCCGGCGTTGTGGACGCAGACGAACATGACGCTGGGCTGCTTGCTCATGTGGTGACTTCCTTGGGGTGGCTGGACGTGCTGACAGTCAGGCTGGATCGAGGACCTGGGCCAGGCTCGTGACCCGGTGAGCGAGATCGTCATAGGCCGCCTCGAAGGCTTCGTTCGATCCCGTGCCGACGGGCTCCGGGACGGACCAGTGGATGTCGATCGGGATGTCGAGCTCCTCGTGCGCCCGGTCGCAGACGCTGACGATGAAGTCATCCGGGGCATGTACTGCGTCGATGTGCTGCGGGGTGGTCGACGGCATGTGCAAGCCGTGCCGGTCGGCGGTGGCGACCGCGGACGGGTTGATCCGATCGGCCGGGTGCGTGCCGGCCGAAGCCGCCGGCACTGCGCTCGCCCGCCGCCACAGGGCAGCCGCGAGGTGAGAACGGGCGGAGTTGTGGGTGCAGACGAACAGCACGCGTGGGACCACACGGGCCGGCCGGAGCGATAGGACGTCGAGCGCGCCAGGGACGAGCTGGACGTAGCTCCTTCTGCGATCGCCCTCGGACCTCTTCCGCGCGAGGATGCCCGCGCGCTCGAGGACCGCCAGGTGGTGCGCCACCAGGTTGGACGGCATGCCGATGCTTCGTGCGAGCTCGGAGGGCGCGGCATCCCCCAGGGTCAGTGTGTCGACGATCCGTAACCGGGCGGCGTCGGCAAGAGCAGAGTGGAGCCCCACCCTCTGCGAAAGCGCCTCAGTATCCATTGAGTCAATGATGGCTGAGATGGTTGGGTTCAGTCAAGTGGTACGCGTCCGGGGTCAGGCGCTGCGCGTCAGGAGCTGGGCTCACCAGGCAACGCGTGGTTCGCAGCGTCACTCAGGGCGGCACCGAGCTCGCGCAGCGCTCCGGGCAGAAGGCGGTAGTGCACCCAGGTACCTCGGCGTTCCCCCTCGATCAGCCCGGCCTCACGAAGGACCTTCAAGTGGTGGGAGACGGTCGACTGGCTCAGCCCGAGCGGCTCGGTCAGGTCACAGACGCAGGCGCTGTCCCCAGGGTGTCCGCCGATACTGGCAAGGAGACGCAACCTGGTCGGGTCACCAAGGGCCTTGAACGCCCTGCTCAGGGCGGCCACTTCCTCGACTACTACGTGCTCACGCACCACTACCGGGCAGCAGTCGTCGGCCGCGGCGAGCGGAGCAGCCGACGTCGTCGGGTTCGTCATGCTCCCAGTATGGCCCTTGAATCGACAGCGGTCGATCTAAGGGTTTACGCTCGTCCTTGCATCGATCAATCTCGATCCATCTAGGGAGTCATCATGAGCACCATCGAGGTCTACGAGTCGGCCATGTGCTGCAGCACGGGCGTGTGCGGTCCTGACGTCCCGCAGGAGCTGGTGAACTTCTCGGCCGATGTGGACTGGCTCAAGAACCAGGGAGCCACCGTGAACCGCTTCAACCTCGGCAGCGAGGCACAGGCCTTCGCCGAGAATCCCCAGGTCCTGCAGTTCCTCAAGGTCTCCGGCTCCGAGCAGCTCCCGCTCGTGCTCGTGGACGGCACCGTCGCACGGACGGGCGCCTACCCCGCCCGTGCAGAGCTCGCCCGCTGGGCCGGCATCGAGGGCGAGGAGACCGCCGCTCCGGCGCCCGGCGGGCGGCCCGAGCTGTCGATGGTCCCGGCCAGCGGCGGCTGCTGCGGCGGCGGATCCACCGGCTGCTGAACCGCCGTCCCTCGCTGCCCCGACACTCGACCAGAGCTCCTGAAAGGCTTCTAGTGATCCCGACCTTCCTCACCGACGCCCCCCGCTACCTGTTCCTCACCGGCAAGGGCGGCGTCGGCAAGACGTCGATCGCTTGTGCCAGTGCGATGCACCTCGCCCGGGCCGGACGGTCGGTGCTCCTGGTGAGCACCGACCCGGCCTCCAACGTGGGTCAGGTGTTCGACACGGCGATCGGCAACACGATCACCGAGATCGCCGCCGTGCCCGGCCTGTCCGCGCTCGAGATCGACCCCGCGGAGGCCGCGACCACCTACCGGGAGAGCATCGTCGGGCCCGTGAGGGGCATCTTGCCCGAGCCCGAGGTCGATCTCATCGAGGAACAGCTCTCGGGGGCGTGCACCACCGAGATCGCTTCGTTCAACGAGTTCACCGGCCTGCTCACCGACACGCAGACCACCGCCGCGTTCGACCACGTCGTGTTCGATACCGCCCCGACCGGCCACACGATCCGCCTGCTTCAGCTTCCCGGGTCATGGACGGACTACCTCGACGAGGGCAAGGGGGATGCGTCGTGCCTGGGGCCGCTCTCCGGCCTTGAGCGCCAACGCTCGACCTACGCCGAAGCCGTCGACGCTCTCGGAGACCCGGCACGCACCCGTCTCGTGCTCGTCGCCAGGCCGCAGACCGGCGCTGTCACCGAGATCGCGAGAACCCACGGGGAGCTTGCCGAGCTCGGTCTGCGTCAGCAGCACGTCGTCGTCAACGCTGTGCTGCCGCCCCCGGGCGACGGCGACGTGCTGGCACGCGCCGTCCACGACCGCGAACAGGCCGTGCTGAACGACCTGCCCAAGGCGCTGCGCGGCCTCCCGACCGACCTCCTTCCGCTCAGGGCCGACAACATGGTCGGCCTCGACGCGCTCACCAGACTTTTCGACGAGGCCAGTACCAGCCTCGAGGCACCCATCGAGGAGGCCCCGGCCGGACTTCCTGCCGGCACCGACGACCTCGAAACCCTCGTCGACGAGCTCGCGCAGCAGGACCATGGCCTGCTCATGTTCATGGGCAAGGGCGGGGTCGGCAAAACCACCATCGCCTCGGCCGTCGCCGTCGCCCTCGCCGAACGGGGGCACGACGTCCACCTCACCACGACCGATCCGGCCGCCCACCTGGCTGACACCCTCGACGAGGCGGTGGACGGGCTTCAGGTCTCGCGCATCGACCCGGACGAGGCCACGCGCACGTACCGTGAGACGGTGCTCCGGAACCGTGGTGCGGCGCTCGACGAGGCCGGCCGGGCCGCGCTCGAGGAGGACCTGCGTTCGCCGTGCACCGAAGAGATCGCCGTCTTCCAGGCCTTCTCCCGGGCCGTCAACGAAGCGCGCCGGCGCTTCGTCGTCATGGACACCGCCCCCACCGGGCACACCCTCCTCCTGCTCGACGCGACCGGCTCCTACCACCGCGACGTCGTACGCCAGATGGGCGACAGCAACAACGTCACCACCCCGATGATGCGCCTCCAGGACCCCGAGCACACCAAGGTCGTCGTGATCACGCTGCCCGAGACCACACCAGTTCTCGAAGCGACCCACCTGCAGGACGATCTGCGGCGCGCGGGCATCGAGCCATGGGGATGGGTCGTCAACAACTCCCTCACCGCCGCACAGACCACCAACGCCCTGCTCCTCAAGCGCGCAGGCAACGAACGCGCAGAGCTGGAGCAGGTCCTTGCCACCGCCGAGCGGTGCGCCGTCCTGCCGATCCTCCCAGCCGAGCCCATCGGTATCGCCGGACTTCGCGAACTCAGCCAGCGCGATCGAACCGTCGAGATGGTGCCCACGTCGGCGTGACGTGTCCAGGAGCGACGCCCGGCGGGCCAGGCCGGGCGTCGCTCGGACGAAACACGAGCCGGCGATAGCCACTCCCCCGTGCGCGTTTCGCGACCGAGGACCTACGGGCCGCCGACCACCGTCACCCCACGTCCCCTGGTTCGACTCGCTGTCGCTGCCCGCCTCCGCCAGCACCTCGAAAGGTGACTCGACGTCGCCGCGCCAGGCCCCGATGCCTGTCCTGTTCGCAGTGTCAGAACAGAGAACTCGGCACGTCTCGATACGTAGGGGTGCCAATAAGAGTGAGGCCCGCCCTCCTCCGACCGCCCGGCCGAACTGGCGTCAACCGGTCCCGGCACCACTCCGGTCACGCCGCTGGTCCCAGCCCGTCGAGGAAGGCGACCGCACGCTCGACGACGAGCCTGGTCGCGTCGGCGTCGAACCCTGCTGACGACGAGTCCGTGAACAGGTGGGCGTTCCCCGGGTACGTGAACAGCTCGCCGCTGTCGGGACCGACGGAGCTCACGATCGCCCGGGCCGCGTCGATGTCACCCTCGTGCGTGAAGAATTCGTCGTCGTCCATCCCGTGGATCTGGACAGGAACGCCGGTCGGCCAGGGCCCGGTCGCCCACTCCCCCGACACAGGCAGAGCGCCCTCGAGGAAGAGCGCACCGCGAGCGTCCCCACGCTCCTGAAGCACCCGCTGCGCGGCCATCACCCCCAGCGAGATCCCCGCGTACACCGGCCGCGGTACCTGAGCGACCGCGCGCGCCGCACGGGCCAGCACCTCGTCCTCGGCGATCGCGGAGAACGCGGCGAAGCCGTCCTCGATGCTCGAGAACGTCCGGCCGTCGAACAGGTCCGGCGTTGTCACCGAGTGCCTGCCGCCGGCCCGCAGGCGTTCGGCAAGCTCCCGCACCCCCTCGGTCAGCCCCAGGACGTGGTGGAACAGCACGACGTCGACCATGACGACCCCCTCGCCTCGGCGCGGCCACCGGGCGGGTCGCGTCCGGGCGCGACGATACGCCCGAGCACCGACAGTCGTGCGCCTGAGCGTCGCCGCCACCAGGGCACCCGCGGGCGGACCACGACCGGCCGTCCGGATCTCATACCAGCGGACGATGTTTCGGCTCATCGTCCGGGCCTAGATTGATTGACTGCCAGGAAAACGCTTTCCACGCTAGGAGCGCGACGATGACGTCCACACGGCAGAACTCCACCCGGCACCACAGACGGCCCCGACGACGGCGAACGGCGGTGACGATCGCTGCCGGCGCTGCCATGTGCGCCACGCTCGTATTGGCGCCCGCCGCCCAGGCGGACGAGCCCGTCGGCGATCCTCTGCTCAATCCCCTTCCCGACCCCACCCTGACGACCCTCGCCATCGAGGTGGAGGAGCTCGTCCAGCTCCCCGAGTCCTCCCCCACCCCGGAGCCCACCGACGAGCGGCTGATCCGGCACAACCGGATCACCCACCTCGACGAGGTGCCCGACGACTCCGGCCGGCTCATGGTCGTCGACATGAACGAGATCCTGTACCTGGTCGACCGAGACACCGGCGAGTACGTGGACTACCTCAACGTCCGGGACCACTTCGCGGACAACTTCCACAACCACGCCGGCCTCGGCACGGGCTTCGGCTTCGCGGAGTTCCACCCCGACTTCGCCGATAACGGCATCTTCTACACAGTGCACACCGAGGGCGGCACCGCGCTCACGGAGGACGAGCCGGACTTCCCCGAGTACGGCGGTACCGCGTTCCACAGCGTCATCACCGAGTGGACGGCCGACGATCCGTCGGCCGAGACGTTCTCCGGGACGAGCCGCGAGCTCATGCGGATCCCGTTCGCCGGCCGCGTCCACACGGTCCAGCAGATCGCCTTCAACCCCACGGTCGAGCCGGGAGACCCTGACCACGGGATGCTCTACATCCTCGTGGGCGACGGCGGCAACGGCGTCGACAACGGCAATCCGCAGGACCTCGCGACCCCGCAGGGCACGATCTTCCGCATCGACCCGCTGGGCGAGGACAGCGCCAACGGGGAGTACGGGATCCCGGCGGACAATCCCTTCGTCGGCACCGAGGGCGCGCTCGAGGAGATCTACGCCGTCGGCATGCGCGACCCACACCGCATCAGCTGGGACACCGCCGGCGAGCACGCGATGTACCTCGGGCACATCGGTGAGTGGCAGGTGGAGTCGATCTACGAGGTCGAGTCCGGGGACAACTTCGGCTGGTCCGAGCGCGAGGGCTCCTTCCTCGCCCACGACCGCCAGATCTACCCCCTTCCCGACGACGACGCCGGCTACACCTACCCGGTCGCCGCGTACGACCACAACCGCGACCCGGGCCAGACCGGCGATGCCGGCGTGGCGGTCAACGGCGGGTTCGTCTACCGCGGGTCGATCCCCGAGCTCCAGGGCAGGTACCTGTTCACCGACCTCGTCCGGGGGTGGATCCTCTCGACGAACGCCGACGAGATGCACCGCAACGACGGGGACCCACACGACCTCGCACCGATCGAGGAGCTCCGCGTCATCCACGAGGGAGTCGAGACGACGTTCGCCGAGCTCGTCGGTGACACGCGTGTCGACCTGCGCTTCGGCGCCGACGCCTCCGGCGAGCTGTACCTCGTCTCCAAGGCCGACGGCCGCATCTGGAGCGTGACCGGGGCCCACGAGGTGCCGGAGACCAACGTGCTGCCCGAGCTCGCGCGCAACGTGGTCAGCCACTACACGTTCGACCACCCCGTGGCCGACGCGCCTGCGTGGGAGGACGACCTGGGCCGCTCGGGCACGGACATCGAGCTCGTCAACGGCGGGGAGCTCATGCGCGTCGCCGACGCGGCCTACCCCGGCGCCGGACTCGCGCTGCAGACCCAGCAGCTGAGCCCGGACACCGCGTCGAACGACGACTGGAAGGCCGGCGTCTACGACCCCGAGGGGGTCGACTCGCTCGACGCGCTGGCGGACGCGGGGCAGATATCGATTATGGGCTGGTTCAAGCCCACCGGCGACCACCCCGTGCCCAACTCCGAGTCCACGGACCCGGACGACGTGTTCAACGCGATCGGTCTCGCGGGAGTGCTGTCGGGCGACTCGGACGGGCACGGCGTCCGCGCCCTGCTCGAGGTCATCGAGGTCGACGGCGAGCTGAGGCTCGTCGCGCTCGGCCGCCGCGTCGACGGCGCCGGATCGTGGACCTACGCCGCCACGATGCCGTGGGACGAGATCCTCGCCCGCAACGAGTGGGTGCACCTCGCCGCGACCTTCGACTACGAGGCCGGCGAGATGCGCCTCTTCATGAACGGCGAGGAGCTCGAGGGCGAGTACACCGCGGACAACCCGTGGGGCGAGGGAACGACCTCGGGCACCAACCCTGCCGGCATCAAGATCGGCGGCAGCTTCCCCCAGAACGACCGGGAGCGCAACGCGTTCGACGGCCGCATGGACGACATCGTCATCCTCGACGCCGTGCCCACGCCGGAGCAGATAGCGGCGCAGTACGCGGCCTACGGCGCTGAGCCCGTCGATCCACCGTCCACGCCCGAGTGCACCTTCGACACCGAGGTCACCGGCCTCATGGCCGAGGAGAACTGGACGCCGCGCACGCCGGAGATCTGGGACTTCCCCGGCGACATGATCACGATGACCGGTCCCGGCACCGACCCGGGCGACGGCATCCGCCGTCCGTTCGAGTACGCCCTGCTCGCCGCGGGCGACCCGGTCGGAACGGTGCAGGTCGAGGCCGAGGTCCGGCTGGATGCACCACCGTCGGTCAACAACCGCGACATCATCCTCGTGTTCGGGCAGCGGTCCGACACGGAGTACTACTACGCGCACCTGTCGCAGGACAACACGATCTACGCGCACAACGGGATCTTCCTCGTCGACGGCGCCGATCGTCTGCGGATCGACGACCAGTGGGACGAGGAGGCCTCGGTCGGCGCTCCTCCGGCGATCACCGACGACGCCTGGCACGACGTCCGCCTCGTGCACTGCGCCGAGACCGGCGAGATCGCGGTCTGGGTCGACGGACTCGACGACCCCCTCATGACGGCGACCGACACGACGTTCGGCTCCGGTCGCGTGGGGTTCGGCTCGTTCGACAACACCGGGAGCATGCGTGACCTCGTGGTCTCCACGCAGTCCGACGACGAGGAGCCGCCGGTGGAGCCGGAGCCGGTTCCGCCGTCGGCGGGGCGTGGGTTCTACCTGAACGACGGGTGGGGGATCTGGGCGGATCACGAGTTCAGCTTCGGTCGTCCGGGTGACGAGGTGCTCGTGGGTGACTGGGACGGCGACGGTTCCGACACGCTGGCCGTGCGCCGTGGGAACGCCTACTACCTGTCCAACTCGCTGTACGGCGGGGCGGCCGAGGTCGAGCTGACCTACGGACGGGCCAGTGATTCGGTGCTGGTGGGTGACTGGGACGGCGACGGCAGTGACTCGTTCGCGGTGCGCCGGGGGAACAGCTACTTCCTCACCAACAGCCTGACCGGCGGCAACGCCGACGCGGAGCTGGACTACGGCCGCGCCGACGACACCGTGCTCGTCGGGGACTACGACGGCGACGCCGTCGACACGTTCACGGTCCGTCGCGGGAACACGTACTACGTGTCGAACTCGCTGAGCACCGGTTGGGCGGATAGCGAGCTCGACTACGGGCGGGCCGGTGATCAGGTGCTGGTCGGTGACTGGGACGGCGACGCCGTGGACACCTTCGCGGTGCGCCGGGGCAACCTCTACCTGGTGTCGAACTCCTTGACCTCGACGGTGGCCGACACCGAGGTCCGGTACGGCCGGGCCGGCGACGAGGTGTTCGTCGGTGACTGGAACGGCGACGGCTCCGACACCCTCGGAGTCCGCCGCTGACCCAGGACCCGGTGCCGATAGCTGGCGAGTGAGCGGACTTCTGCTCCACCAGTGAGCGGAGTCCTGCTCCACGGATAGGCGCCGCCCGGATCTCGGTCCGGGCGGCGCTCACCGGTCGGGCGGGCCCCGCACCCTGATGGGGTGCGGTGCCCGCCCTTCGCCGTCGTCGCGATGCCCGTCGCCGGGGCGGTGTGGTCGGTGAGTCAGCGGGGTAACCATCGAGGCAGTGCCCCCGGAGGACTGACTCAATGGTTACCTGATTGACTGGGTGACGGCGCCTCGGCACGACACGGCGCAACCGCTCCCCAACCGGCAGAACCCCGCTCACTCGCCACACGGAACGGACCGAACCCCGCTCACTCGCCACACGCGCCGGGCAGAAGTCCGCTCACTCGCCGGCACGGACGTGCGTATGTGCGCGACGACGCCCGTGCCGTGACCTACCGTGGAGGCGTGCCACGCGCGCCTCACGCGCCGCGCCGATCCGATCGAGGAGGACACGCCATGTGGCCGTTCAGTCGTCGTACCGGCAGTGACGGTCGTGACCGGACGCCGCGCGAGCGCGGGAGGGGTGCGGCGGACGCACGGTCCGGACGGTCGTCGGGTCTGGACGCCGTCCCGGCCGGACCCTCCCCCGCCGACCTTGCCGACGACGCGCCGCTCACCCGGCAGCTGGCCGCCCTCGCCGCGATGGGTCTCCACCTTCGGGAGGGTGTCAGCCACGACGACCTCCGCCTCCGACTCGCCGCGGCCGACCGCGCCCCCCTGCCGTTCCAGCTCCTCCTGCACGGTGCCGGCGCATCGTTCGACCGCCCGGTGCGTGAGCTCGTCGTCGGCGATGCAGTGCTGCCGGCCACCGCCACGGAGGACGAGGTCGCCGCGTCCGTGCACCGCACCCTGCACATGGCGGAGGACGCGCTGGGCGCGTCGGGGCACGTGGGCACGGTCGAGGTCATGCTCGACGACGGCGCCTCCGGCTCGGTCACAGTCACCCTCGGCGGCACCCCCGTCGCCGTCCCGCTCGAGGGCCGGGAGATCGCCCCCGTGCTCGACACTCTCCTCGACCGGATGGTCCCGCCGAGGCTGGTGACCATCCCCCTGCTGCGCTCCGACTCCGACCCGGCCACCGTCCCGGACGCCTCCGACGCGGGACCGAGGAGGGGCGCCACGTACCGCCGACTCGTCGTGCCGAAGGAGCACGGTCAGCAGGCCCGGTCGATCGCCGTGCGCCTCTCCCGCGCGCCCGAGGTCCGATTCGCGCTCGCCGACGTCCCCCCGTCGATCAGCGAAACGACCGAGGACCCGACGATCGGTGAGGCCGACCGTCCGCCCGGGACCTCCACCCGCGCCACGTCCACGACGCCGCCCGCCGTCGTCGACGCCTCTCCGGCCGACCTCGGAGCGACCGCTGCCGGATCCACCGCGGACGGCACGAGCGCGCCCGTACCCGTCTCCCCCGACGTGGCCGGCGCCCCGGGTACCGCATCCGGCCCCGCCGGGCCCCGCCCGGGTGGAGCTGCTCGTGGCGCCGACGCAGCACCTCCCGACCCGGAGACCCTCGAGTCCAACCGCCGCAGGCTCTCCGCGCTCGTGGAGTCGGGCCTCCGCCTCGATCCGAGGCTGTCCGTCGACGACGTCGCCGGAGCCGTCGTACCATCCGCCGACCCGGCCGACTGGGACCCGTTTCTCGACGCCGTCGTGCACCACCCGGTGCGCGGCGACATCCGCGCGTGGGCGAACGTGTACCGGTTCCCGCCGGAGGACACGATGACCGACTCCTCGGACGACTGGATGCGGGTCGTCGGGGACATCGCGCGCACCGCGGGCACGTGGGACCGGCTCACCGAATCCCGCGTGGTCTACGAGGCGTCCGGCGAGATCCCCGCCGGCATCGACCTCGTGCTCGGGGGCACCCGGCTCCGGGTCGAGGCGGACGTCTGGGGCGCACTCATCGATCTCGTCGCGGTCGCACGGCTGTGCGAGGCCCTCACGCCGAACGGCCGTGCCACGGTGCACCTGCCCAACCATGCCGCCTGGGTTCAGCCTCGTCGTGCGGAATCCCTCTCGCGGCTCATCGGCGACTACTGACCGGCCGTCGCCGGGGGCCGCTGGGGAACGGCCGGCAGGGCCGACCGCGGTTCGCGACCGGGCGCTGATCGACGGCGATCACAGGCCCGGGGCGAGCAGGAGCCCGCACCACGCGGCCCCCACGCACGACGCGAGCATCCCGGCGCACAGGCACGACGCAGCGACGGGTCGCCGGGCGCCAAGGACACGCACGACGTCGACGCTGGCGGTGCTGAAGGTGGTGAACCCGCCGAGGAAACCGGTCCCGGCGACCAGCCCGAGCTCCGGGGACACGCCTCCGGTCCCGGCGACCAGCCCGAGCAGGAAGGACCCCAGCACGTTGACCACCACGGTCCCCACGGGCAGTGCCGGTCGCAGGGCCACGGTGAGGGCGCCGTCGAGCAGGAACCTCGTACCGGCGCCGAGGCCGCCCGCCAGCGCGACGAGCAGCCACGTCATGCCGTTCCCCCGCCGTCGCGACGGCGCTGCGCGCGCACGACCCGCAGCACGCCGACGTGGGCGAGGTAGGCCGCGAGGACGCCCGCGACGACGGACCCCACGGCATAGCCTGCGGCCACGGCCGGTCGTCCCGCCTCGGCGAGCTGCACCGTCTGCAGGGCGAGGGCCGAGTACGTCGTGTAGCCACCGAGCACGCCCGACCCCAGCACCACCCGTGCCCGGCGTGCCCGCTCGTCGTGCATCGTGGTGAGCACGGCGAACAGCACGCCCAGGAGTGCCGCGCCGGTGACGTTGATGCCGGCGGTCGCCCACTGAACGTCGGCCGGGACGGACCCGGCCAGCTGGTCGATAGCGGCACGCGCGCCGGAGCCGAGCGTCCCGCCGAGCACCACGAGCGCGAGGATCCCGGGCCGCAGGTGCTCCGGCCGCGGGCGGCGAGCTGGGTGAGGCACGCGGCGAGGATAGACCCGCCGGACCACATGCCCGCGGGGTCCGCCTCGGTGCCGTGGCCGCCGGCCGGAGCCGCACCCTTCGTTGCGGCGAGCTCGTGCCCGCCGGCGGACGGCGATCAGTGATCGGTGTAGATCACCGACGTGTCGCCGGCCTCCTCCCGCCACATGCTGACGACGACGAGCGTGGGCGAACCGGTCGGAACCTCGACGTACGCGTCCCGGTTGGACATCTGCGCGCCGATCTCCGAGGGCGCGTCGTAGGCGCCGTCGTCGTTGTTGACGACACCGCTGCCGTCGGTCGGGAACGCGACGAGCTGCGGGTCGGAGTCACCCTCGCGCAGGGTATGGACCGAGCCCGACGGTCCGGCGGGTTCGGTCGCGAGCAGGGCGACGTCGTCGACGGCGACGGACACGTCGACGGGAGCCCCCGGAGAGAGCGTGCCCGCCAGACCGGAGCGGAACTCGAAAGGCACCGTCCCACCGCTCTGGCGCCAGTCGGTGACCTCGACCGTGTAGGTCCCGGGCTCGAGCACCAGGCCGACGGCGGCGTCCAGTCCCGACGAGCCGCCGAGGGGGGCGAGGTCGCTCGACGCGCTCCCGACGTCGTCGACGTCGACCGACACCCCCTCGCCGGACACGGCGATCTGAGGATCCGTGTCACCGGAGGCGGCCAGTGCGAGGAACCCCGTGCGCTCGGTGACCGTGAGGGTTCCGGTCCACGCACCGCCGGCCGGGACCTGCACCTGGCCGGACTCCGGCACCTCCGCGCCCGACGAGTCGGTGAACGTCAGGGCGTCGGCCGGGGCAGGGCCGGGGACCGGGGCGGACGGGTCGCCCCCGGGGCCGCCCGCCGTGGGGTCGTCGTCGCCCGAGAAGAACATGAAGTACGCGCCGACGCCGAGCACCGCGACGATCGCCAGCACGAGTGCACCGGCGAGGAGCGGAGAGAGTCCGGACCGTCTCTGCTGCGACTGGTAGCCGCCGGGGCCCTGCGGACCGGCGTAGCCGGCCGGCCCCTGAGGCGCGCCGTAACCGGCCACCTGCGGCGGTGCTCCGAAACCACCGGGGCCCTCCGGGGACGCTGCCCACGGCGCTCCGGCGCCCTGGGGGTAGGCGGCGGTGCCGCCCGACGGGTAGCTGCCGGCGCCGGCAGCGGCGTACCCGCCGTATCCGTCACCGAGCTGAGCGGTCGACCCGGACTCGACGACGGGACCGGTCGACCCCGGGGAGCCCGCGCCGGGGATGCCGTAGAAGCCCGGGCCCGTCTGACCGGCCCAGCCGGCCTCGGCCGAGGACCCGGCGGACCAGCCGCTGCCCGCGGTGAATCCGCTTCCGCCGGACGGCGTGCTGCCGTGCGGACCGGCCGCGCCCTGCCCGGGCGCACCGACACCGTAGCCCGCAGCGGACGGGGCCGAGGGCGGCATCTGGCCGTAGCCCGGAGCGGACGGGGCCGACGGCGGCATCTGGCCGTAGCCCGGAGCGGACGGGGCCGACGGGGGCAGGCCCTGGTCGGCCGGTGCGACGTCCTGTGCGCCAGCCACCGCACCGGACGACTGCCCGGCCTGCAGCACGGACGACGGGGCAACCGTGTGGTCGACAGGCGGAGTGGGGTCCTCCGCACCGTGCACGTCGTACTCCGAGTCCTCGGCGTCGTACTGTTCGTCGGTCCACGTGACGCCGTCCCAGAAGCGGATCTTGCCGTCCTCCCAGGGGTCGGAGTACCAACCTGCTTCGACGGTGCTCAACGATTCCTCCGTGGACGAGCGTGCGACGGCGTGGGGCTCCCCACGGTCCGGACCTGTCGAGGGTAGCCACGGCGAGGGCCCATGCCCGGCATTCCGCGCGGGGAGAGCGACCCACGGCGGCAAGACTCACACCCGCGAGGTGGCGCGCGCTACCCGATGGTGGCGTCGGCGACCATCCTGCCGCCCTGCCCACCGAACGTGGTGACGATGACGACGTGCTCCCCCTCGTCGCCGGAGACGGTGAGTCCGGAGTCGAGCCAGTCGGGCAGGTCCTCGCCGTCGTAGCTCGTCGAGCTCTCCCAGTCGTCGTTCTCCGTGATCGTCCCGTCCGGCGAGGCGATCATCAGCAGCGGGTCCGTGTCCTCGCCGGTCAGTGTCACCGTGAGCTCCTGGTCCGCCTCGAGGTCCACCGCGTACAGGATCGCGTCGTCGGGCTGGACGTCGACGTCGAGCTGGTCACCGTCGGCGAGCGTCGTGCCGTCGCCTGCGACCACCTCGAGCTCGAACGCGCTCGGGTCGCCGTAGTCGGACGTCACCACGAGCTCGTAGTCGCCGGGCTCGAGGACGAACGCGCCGGCGGGGTCGAGGCTCGACGGGAATCCGCTGAAGTCGAGGAAGTCGAAGACGTCCGCCGAGTCGGTGAGCTCGTGGTTCACGCCGTTGCCCTCGATCGTGATCGAGAGGGTCGTGTAGTCGGGCGAGTAGCCGGCGACCACCACCGGCACCCGCTCGATCACCCGCAGGGTCGAGGTGTACTGGCCGTCCTGCGGGAACGCGCCGTCGACGCCCGCCCCGAGGTCGTTCCCGGACGTGTCCACGAGATAGGCCAGGCCGGAGACGTCGCCGTCGCCCCCGGCGGAGCCCTCGGTGCCCGCGGGGGGCGGGGTGGTCGACGGCGGATCGCTGGGATCGTCGGTCGGCGGCTCCGTGCTCGGCGACGGAGTCGTCGGCGGCCGGTCGGAGGTCCCCGGCCCGCCGTCGTCGGCCGTGTCGTCACCTCCGACGAGCCTGGAGATCCCGAAGGCAGCCAGGGCGACCACGATCACCGCGACGAGCGCGAGCACGGCCACGACGGGTCCTCGCCCCCGCCCGCCGGGCCCTCCGGGAGATCCGTACGGCCCGGGCCCCCCGGGCCCCCGGCCGTACCCACCCGGCCCGTACCCGGACGCACCGGCGGTCCCGCCGGGGCCCGGGGCACCGGACGGCCCTCCCGACCAGTGCGGCTGGGAGTGCCCGAAACTTCCTCGCGGTCCGCCCGCGTGGGGCTGGGCCGACCCCTGGGGCGCAGCACCTGCCTCCAGCGGCTGCTGCCACGTGGCGGTCCCCGGGTCCACGGGCCGGCCCCGGTAGGGGTCGATGCCGCCGGAACGGTAGGCGCCCGCCCCGACGGCCGCGTACCCGTCGTAGCCGCCGTCCGGCTCCTGTACCGCGTAGGTGCCCGTCGTCGTCTCGACGTCCACCTCGTCGTCGCCCCAGCCACCCGCGACGCGGTGCTCCCCCGTCGGGACCGGGCTGGACGAGCCCGGGTAGCTCATGGCGCCCGCGTCCCCGTAGCCGAGGTCGCCGTACGCGGTGGCCCGTGACTGTCCGGTCCGCCCCTCCGCGGGCCTGCGCACGGTGTCGCCGTGCTCCTCGTCCCAGTCCGCGCCGTCACGCCCGTCCTGCTGGGCGTCGTACCGCCAGGGTTCGCCGTGCTCGGGGCTTCCGCCCTGCCTCGTCGCCATACCGCCTCTCCGTCCGCGATCAGCGCGGAGCGATGTGGACGACGGCGTCGGTCGGGTCTCCCCAGAAGGTGCTGGCGACGATCACGCTGTCCCCCACCGGGATCGGGTCGGTGTCGACCGAGGCGTCCAGCGGGTTGCGCGGCTCGTGCTCGGGCGGCGCGTCGTCGTTGTGGTAGACGAACAGCTCCGGGTCGACGACGTAGATCATCGTGTCCTCGTCCCCGTGGACACCCGCACGGATCGGGGTCTCCTCGCCGACGTGGAGGATGAACACCGACGGACGACCGTCCTCGATGGTCACCGGCGTGTCGGACGGAACGCCGACGACCAGCGAGCCGGAGTGGACCTCCATGACGACCTGCGAGGCGTCCCCGCCGTACTCGTCGACCGTGAACTCGTAGTCCCCGGGCTCCATCACCCAGGCTCCCGCCGGGTCGAGGTACGACTGCGGGAAGCCGAAGACGGGCATGAGGGCCCGGGAGTCGTCACCGGTGAACTCGCCGCCCTCGCCGGACGCACTGAACCGCAGGTCCTCGCCCTCCGGAGAGTGCCCGCCGAAGATCACCGCCGAACGCTCCTCGATGCGGAGCGTGAGGGTGAGCACCTGGTCGTCGGCGATCGCGGACTCGAAACGGGTGCCGAGCGCCTCGCCGTCCGGGTCGACGAAGAACGCCGTGCCGGTCTCGCCGTTGCCGACGAGCTCGCCGGGCGCGAGGGACGGCTCCTCGGTGGTCGGCTCCTCGGTGGTCGGCTCCTCGGTGGTGGGGTCTTCCGTCGTGGGCTCCTCCGTGGTCGGCTCCTCCGAGGTGGGCTCCTCCGTGGTCGGCTGCTCGATGGTCGCCGGCTCGGTGGCGGGCTCACCGGTGGTGGCCGGCGGCGGCGTGGTCCCGCCGGCGGTCTCGTCCTCGCCCGAGACCGCGTCCCAGATCAGGTATCCCCCGACGCCGACGACGGCCACACCAAGGATCGACAGCAACGCGATGAGCGCAGGACTGCGATGCTTGTCCGGCTCCCCGCCAGCACCGGGACCGCCAGGGCCGGGACCCCCGGGACCCCCAGAACCACCGGGACCGCCCGGTCCGTATCCCCCGCCGGGACCGCCGGTGCCGTACGCGCCCGCTCCCCCGTAGGCGCCGGCCGGGCCGTAGCCGGATGAACCTGCACCGCCGTAACCGGGTCCGGCCGCGGATCCCGGTGAACCCGCGCTGCCGTAGCCGGCTCCGGCCGCAGCTGCGCCGAAGCCGGCCGCGGATCCCGGCGACCCGGCTGTCGGGCTGCCCGGACCGGGATGACCGTGGCCGGGCTGGGTGCCCTGCTCCGCGGACTGCTCCGTCCACGTGGTTCCGTCCCAGTACCGGAGTCTGGCGTGGTCGTAGGGATCGGTGTACCACCCGGGCGCGACACTCATGAGGGGCACTGTAGTGCCGCGCAGGTCACGTTCTGGTCACTGTCGAGCGTGATCCGCAGGGCAGTTCTGCCCCGGGACCGCGCGCTCCGCGAGGAGTCGGGCGACGCCGGACCTCGACGTCCCGGTCGAGGAGCGCTCAGCTCACCTGGCGGTTGCGCGCGGCGCGCCGGCGGGCGAGCTCGTCGGGAACGTCCTCGGTCTCGGCCCGCTCGGTCGGCAGCTCGGCGAGACTCCCCTCGACCTCCCGCCACACGCGGCTCACCGCGATGCCGAACACACCCTGGCCACCCTGGACGAGGTCGATCACCTCGTCGTCGGACGTGCACTCGTACACCGAGGCGCCGTCGGACATGAGGGTGATGCCTGCGAGGTCCTCGACGCCCCGCTCCTTGAGGTGCCCGATCGCCACGCGGATCTGCGGCAACGAGACGCCCGAGTCGAGCAGGCGCTTGACGACCTTGAGCACGAGGATGTCGCGGAAGCTGTACAGCCGCTGGCTGCCGGAACCGTTGGCACCGCGGACGGAGGACTCGACGAGACCGGTACGGGCCCAGTAGTCGAGCTGTCGGTACGTGATGCCCGCCGCGCGCGAGGCCGTGGGTCCGCGGTAGCCCGTGTCCTCGTCGATGTCCGGGAGCGTCTCGCCGAACAGCATGCCCTGGGACAGCTGCGGGCCGCGCGCGTGCGCGCCGGTGGCTTCCGTGGGACTCACGGTGGGCTCCGTTTCTCGTGGCGGGACCGGGTGCGTGGTCCCGGTGACACCGTCACGCTAGGGCGCCCCGTGACCGGGGTCAACGACGCCGGTCGGCGGGTCGCTCACCAGTTTACCGCTGACCTCCGACGTGGCTCGTGGTGCGGGTGAGGCACGCACCGACGGACGGCCGCGCGACGATCAGCTCTCGCTGCGTGGGTCCCCGAAGTCGTTCGGACCGAGCCCCTCGAGCTCGCGACGCAGCTCGGCCACCGCGTCCTCGATCGCCGCGCCGTCGGTACCGCGGGACCGTCCGCCCCCCGTCGCCGGTCCCCCTCCCGTCGCCGGGGCGGCCCCCGATCCGGGTGCCGCGCCGCGCGCCGGGGTCGTCGCGCCGAGCTCCGGCAGCAGCTCTGGCGCGCACCGGATCGCGGCACCGGCCCGAAGGGCGAGCGCGACGCCGTCGGACGGGCGGCAGTCGATCCGCTCGCCGGACGAGAGCACGAGCTCGGCGTAGAAGACGCCGTCGAGCTGTGCGGTGATGACGACCGCGACCACCTCCGAGCCCAGCGCCCGGATCGTCGACAGCAGGAGGTCGTGGGTCAGCGGCCTCGGCGGGACCAGCCCGGCCTGGACGGACGCGATGGCGGCGCCCTCCCGGGCACCGACGACGATGGGCAGCACCCGTCCGCTGGGTGGGTCCCTGAGCAGGAGCACGACCCGGCCACCGTCGAGCGTCACCTCGACCCCCTGGACCTCCATCTCATGCACGCCCCGAGCATATTCGACCGGGACTGCGAGTATCAGGTTCCGAGGACGGCGGTCGGCCGAGCCGGGCTCAGGACTCCGAGATCGCTCGTCTGAGCAGCTCGGCGTGCAGCTGTGCATAGAGCTCACCCATCTCGCGCGCGCTCGCGTGGGCGCGTTCGAGGTCGGCGCCCGAACGGCCGGCGCGCAGGGGTGCCAGCGCGGCGGCGATCGTCCCCGCCTCACGCTCGGCCGCCTGCCGGACGGTGCGCAGGTGACGCGGATCGACTCCGAGCCGGCCGAGCGCCGTCGCTGCCACGACCACCGGAACGGCGGATCCGGGGTGCCGCCCGCGCGCATCCGCTCCGACGAGACCGGCCTCGACCAGCGCCTCGACGTCGGAGACGCTCGCGCCGGTGGCGTCCGCGAGCTCGACGGTGGTCATGCGCGACCCGGCCGAGGGCGTGACGACCTGGCCGTCGCGGGCCACGAGCCGAGCGAGCGTGGGGTCCTGCACGCCGCGTCCGGCGTCGAGGTCGTCGAGCTGGTCGCGGATCACCCGCAGCGGGAGGAACGCGTCCCGCTGGGCGGCCAGGGCGAAGCGCAGCCGTTCGACGTCGGCCCGGGAGTACTTCCGGTAGCCGGACGGGGCCCGGTGGGGCCGGACGAGATCCTGGTCCTCGAGGTAGCGCAGCTTGGACAGGGTCATGGCAGGGAACTCGTCCTTGAGGACCGCGAGGACCTGGCCGATCGCCATGACCGGGGTCGTGCTCACCCCGGGGGGCCAGCTCGTCGAGGCAGCGACGTCGGGACGCTCGTCACCGCCCGGCTCCGGCCGGGAGGCCCTGGACCGCGCGGCGCTCACGCCTCGCGAGCCTCCTCGCCGCGGACCTGGCTCGGGTGGTAGGTCAGGCGGTACTTGCCCACCTGCACCTCGTCCCCCGCGCGGAGGCGGACGGCGTCGATGCGCGTGCGGTTGACGTAGGTGCCGTTGAGCGAGCCGACGTCGCGCACGTCGACACCGCCGTCCCGGACGAGGAACTCGCAGTGGTGGCGCGAGACGGTCACGTCGTCGAGAAAGATGTCCGAGCGTGGGTGCCGGCCGACCGAGGTGCTGGCGGCATCGAGCAGGAACCGTGCGCCGGAGTTCGGACCGTGCTGCACGATCATCAGCGCGCTGCCCGCCGGCAGGGCGGCGACCGCCTTGGACTCCTCGGCGGACAGGCCGGGGAGGGACGGGTCGGCCGACGGCTCACCGAGCATCCCGAAACGCGCGGTGGAGTCGGCGCTGGTGCCGTCCTCCTCGAGGTGCAGCCGCGGGTCGTCCCACGGCTCGGGTGCGGGAGGCGGAGGGGTGGACATCGCGGTGCCTCCTTCGGCGGGGTGCATCCGGCCCGCGGGTCGCGGGGCCGTCGTGCCATCGTAGTCTGATCGTGACCTTTCGTGTCACCGTGGTGACAAGCTCTGATCAGGTCGTACGGCACAGCCACCGCTGTGCGCGCCCGGAGCCGGACGTCGGGTCTCAGTCCTCGACGACCCGCGAGTGCTCCAGCTCCTGCGGCTCGGCGACGGAGAGGATCTCCAGCCGCTCCCGCTCGACGAGCTCGACCTCCGCGCCGCGGCCGCGCGTGGTGGACATCGCCCCGCCGGGGATCTCCAGCGCGACCCGCATCGTCTGCGGATCGCCGATGGCCCGCACGACGTACGGCGAGGCGATCGTCGTGCCGTCGACGACGAGGCCACCGGTCTGCCGAACCACGTACGAGGTCGCCGTCAGCCGGACGCCGTCGACCTCGATGGCCTCGGCACCACCGTTGCGCAGCTCCTGGACCAGCGTGACCATCGTCTGCGCCCGCATGGAGTCGTCGGGGTCGGTGACGACGATCTCGACGCCCGGTCCGGCCGTCGGCACGGTACCCGCGAGCACACCCTGTGTGCCCGCGAGCTCGGCGGCGGCATCGGCGGCCGCCTGCGAGGAGTCGGCCGCGGTGCGCAGCTCGTCGAGCTCCTCCTGCAGCCGGTCCTGCTCGTCGACGAGGTCGATGTTGCGCCGGTCGAGCTCGTCGAGCAGCCGCACCAGGTCGTCCTGGCGGAGCGCCGCGAGCGGATCCTCCTGGGTGTGCCGCACCTGTGCCACGAGCGCGATCCCCAGCATCGCGCACAGGATCACCACGAGGAGGTCCGAGGCCCTGCCCTGCCACCAGGGCCGCCGGGCCGGGTCGGGCGCGGCGTCATCGACGTGGGCCCGGTCCTCGCCGTCGTGCGCCTGGTCCGTCATCTCGTCGGACCGGTCCTCCTCGTCCGGGGTGCGTTGCTCGGCGTCGGGCCTGCGGTCCTTCTCCCGGCGCTCGTGCGACTCGTCAGGCACCGTGCTCACGCCTTGAAGATGTGGCGACGGATGGCGGCCACGTTGGAGAAGATCCGGATCCCCAGCACGACGACGATCGCCGTCGTCATCTGACCGCCCACGCCGAGCTGGTCGCCCACGTACACGAGGAAGGCGGCGACCACCGTGTTGAAGAGGAACGAGGTGATGAAGACCTGGTCGTCGAACACGCCCTGGAGACGGGCACGCAGGCCGCCGAGCAGGGCATCCATCGCGGCGACCACGGCGATCGGGAGGTACGGAACGAGCCACGCGGGCACGGTCGGGTCGAGGACCACCCCGACGACCACGCCGATCGCAAGTCCGACGATCGCGAGCACTACCGCTCCCCCTGCCCCGTCGGGCCGCCCGTGGGATCCAGGGGCGTCGCATAGGTGGTGGTCCGCGGTGGGAGCGCCGGGAGCGTCGCCTCGTCGAGGTCCGCGTAGGACACGTCGATCTCGTACCGGTCGGACAGCTGCTGGAGGTGCTGGCCTGCGGTGCCCGTGCGGAGCGAGTCCCGCAGCTCCTCGGGGTCACCGAGCGCGACGACCGTGTAGGGGGAGCTCGTCGCCTCGAGGTTGACGAGGATCGCGCGCCCGGCGGCCCGGATCGCGGAGGTGGACGCGAGGCGCCTGCCGTCGATGCTCACGCCCTCCGCCCCCGCCGCCCAGAGGCCGTTGACGACGGTCTGAAGGTCGGTGTCCCGCACCCGGCCGTCGTCGGCGTCCGCGACACCCGCCGCGGCGTCCTCGGAGTCGGACAGCACGATCTCGATGCCGGGACCCGAGATCGCGTACTGGGCCGAGCCCCCGAGCGCGACCCGCGCCTCCTCGCCGAGGTCCGACGGCGCGCCCTCGACGATCTCGTCGCGCAGCAGGTCGACCTCGGTGGCGAGCTCCTGGTTGCCGGTGGACAGCGCCGCGGCCGCCTCCTCGGCTCCCTCGATCTGTGCCGCGAGCTCGGCCCGGACCGGGTCGCGCCCCTCCTCCGGCGCGGCGAGCTCACGGCCGGCCACGACCAGCCCGACGCCGACCGCGAGGACGGTCGTCCAGGTCGCGACCCGTAGGACGGGGCCCGTGCTCGTCCCCTCCTTCTCGCGGCGCGCGGCGGCCTCGGCATAGCCGGCGTCCAGCGGGTGGTCGATGAGGGCCCGCAGCGGGGACTCCCACGACCGTGGACGCGGCTCCTGCCGCCGCACCCCGCTCCCCTTGTGCGCCATCGGGCCACTGTAGGTCCGGGTGCCGCCCCCTCCGCCGCACCGCGCCGGAGGTGCCGGTTCGGTGCGCGGTTCACCGCCGTCCGCCGGGGCATCGCCGTGCGCGGAGGCCTCGCTGTTCGCGGATCGTCACGGTCCGCAGGGGCCTCGCTGTCCGCGGATCGTCACCGTCCGCGGGTGGTCAGGTTGGCCCACGCGTCCCGGCGGCGGTCCCGCGGTATGTCCACCACCGCACGAGCGCCTCGAACGGTCCACGCCGATCGCCGCGGGCGAGGACAGCGGCGACGGCGAGGCCGAGGACCCAGGCACCCATCGCGACACCTGCCGCCTGCAGGTTGGTGATGTCCCGTCCCAGCGCGAGCGGACCCCACGGGACGAGCACGACGACGAACACCAGCGTCTGCAGGAGGTAGCCGCTCATCGACATCCGGCCCAACGAGCTGATCGCGGTGGTGAGGGCGCCGCCCCGGGGACGGCGAGCCGCGGTCCGACCAGGCGTGACGAGGCCCTGTGTGGCGGGACCAGGCGCAGCGGGACCGCCCTCCGGATTGTGCGCGACCCGCGTCGCGACGAGCCCCAGGAGAGCGGCGTAACCGATCCCACCTGCGTAGCCCCCGGCGCCGTGGAGCAGGCCCATGAGTGGGGCGGCCCCCTCCGACGGCGGCCCGACCGCGCCCGCGGCGACGAGCGCGTACCAGGCGCCGAGGACGACCGCCGCGCCGAGACCGAAGGCCGCGCAGCGCACCAGCAGAGCCCGGTGCCCGGCGGGCTGCTCGAGCACGCGGTGGCGGGCAGCGAGCACGCCCAGCGGCACGGTGACGCTCACGCCGATGGCGTTGGACAGGACGCCGCCGGTCGGCCAATCGACGAGGTGCTCACGCACTGCCGGGCCGAGCTCGGCAGGGATCGGGTCGGCGACGGCCCCGAACGATCCCGAGCCCGCCAGGAGCAGGACCACGAGGACGCCGGCGATTCCGGCCCAGGCGAGCAGGGCGGCGTCGTGTGCGCGGACCATGGCGCCGGGCAGGAGCAGCAGGAGCAGACCGTAGGCGGCGAGGATCTCACCGGGGAAGAACAGGATGCCGTGGGCCGCACCGATGCCGACGAGCACCACCGACCGACGTCGGAGGATCCCGACCACGGTCGCTGCGGAAGCACCGTCGTCCAGGCGACGCGACGCCAGCTGCCAGACTCCGTAGCCGAAGAGGAGCCCGAACAGCGGGTAGGCCCGTCCGTCGACGAGAACGAGCTGGAATGCGGCGACCACGTCGTCGAGCACTGTGGTCGTGGCCGGATCCGGGTAGCCACGCAGACCCTCTCGCGGTACGTCGACGAACGCCCGCACGTTGGCCAGGGCGATGAGCAGCAGCATCGCGCCACGCGCAAGGTCGGGTGCGAGTGCGCGTTCGGCGAGCGGGGTCGGTCCGCGCTCTGCCGGTCCGATGGGCTGCGACATGTCGGAATGGTCGCAGAGCGCGTCGGCCCGGCCGCGACGGATTCGCGATCCAGTCGTGATGGTCGTCCCATCCGGATTCATCATCGCGCGGGTTACTCTCAGGTGCCGCCCGGCGCACCGCCCGGGACGGGCGGTGTCCGGAACAAGGAGGTTTCGCGTGTCGGTGGACCGGGGCATGACAGACCGCCTGCGCATCCGCGAGGTCGTGGAGAGCTGGGCGTTGTGGCGTGACGCCGGCCTGTGGGAGCGGTTCGCCACCGTCTGGCACTCGCAGGGATACATGACCGCCACGTGGTTCCAGGGATCGGCCACCGACTTCATCGGGGCGAGCCGCACCGCGTTCGAGGAGGGGGTGTCGATCCTCCACTTCCTCGGCGGGACCTCCGTCGACGTCGCCGGAGATCGAGCGACGGCACAGACCAAGATGACGATCTCGCAACGCGCCCGCGTGCACGGCGTCGAGGTGGACGTCGTGTGCACGGGTCGGTTCTACGACTTCTTCGCCGTCGAGGACGACGACTGGAGGATCGTGCGACGTCAGCCCGTCTACGAGAAGGACCGGCTCGACGTCCTCGACCCGGGTGCCGGCCTGACGCTCGACGCCGACGTGCTGGCCGCGTTCCCGCTCGGCTACCGGCATCTCGCCTACCTCCAGCAGGAGGCCGGCTTCACCATCAAGCAGGGCCTGCCGGGCCTCACCGGCCCCGCCGTCGAGACCCTCTATGCCGAGGGTGCGGCCTGGCTGGACGGGTCGCCCACCGCGGGTACCCCGCTCTGAGACGAGAGGCGCACCCGTGACGAACCGCCCGCCGTGCGACGGACCTCGTGACGAGGCCGGCCTGCGCGACGCCCCCACCACACACCCGCTCATCGATCGCGTCAGCAGCACCACACCCCCAACAGCAAGGAGCACCATGTCCCCCCTCCGATCACGTCGTCGCAGCTACGCAGCCGGCGCCACCCTCGCCGCCTCGGCTCTTGTCCTCGCCGCCTGCGGCGGTGGCGACTCCGAGGGTGAGGGTGGTGGCGACGGGGACGAGCTGACGCCGATCACGGTCGGCGTCATCCCGATCATCGACGTCGCCCCTCTCTACATCGGCATCGAGGAAGGCATCTTCGAGGAGCACGGCCTCGATGTCACCGCCGAGTCCGGTCAGGGCGGTGCCGCCATCGTCCCGAGCGTGATCTCCGGCGACTTCGACTTCGGTTTCGGCAACTCGATGTCGACCGTCATCGCCGCCTCGACCGGGATGCCGCTGCAGATCATCTCCTCCGGTGTCTGGTCGACGGGCGACCCCGAGGAGGACGCGTTCACCATCATGTCCGCCGACGAGAGCATCCAGGGCCCCGAGAACCTCGAGGGTGCCGTCGTCGCGACCAACACCCTCAACGCCATCGGTGACTCGGTGGTCATGGAGTCGGCCGAGCTCGCCGGCGTTGACCCCACGACGATCGAGTTCGTCGAGATGCCGTTCAACTCGATGCCTGCCGCGATGGAGAACGGCGACGTCGACGCGGCGTGGATCGTCGAGCCCTTCGTCACGGTGGCGATGGAGGACAGCGGAGCTCACGTGGTGACCGCGGTGCTCCTCGACATCGCCGACGAGTGGGAGATCTCCACCTACTTCACGACCGACACCTACGCGAACGAGAACCAGGAGACCGTCGAGGCGTTCCAGTCCGCGATCTCCGAGGCCAACGCCTATGCACAGGAGAACCCGGACGCGGTCCGGGAGATCCTGCAGTCCTACCTCGACCTGCCCGAGGGGCTCGAGGACCGGGTGATCCTTCCGGGCTGGCAGCCGGACGTCTCGCGCGAGACGGTGCAGATCTACCACGACCTGGCCGACGAGCGTGGCCTGCTGGACCAGGAGGTCGACCTCGACGCGCTCCTCGAGCACGCTCAGTAGGGGGCGGTCCGAGCGGCCGGGGCGGACGGTAGCCGCAGCTCATGGCTGCGACGGCCGGTGACGGCGTACGACGGCGGGGGCCACGGATGTCGATCCCTGGCCCCCGCCGCATTCAGGTGGACGAGCCGGCCAGTCGGGGCGGTGGGCATTTCAGGTCGGTCGAGGCGGTGGTCGTTTCACGTCGGTGGCGCCGGTCTGCCGGTCTCGCCGGTCTCGCCGGTCTGCCGGAGGGTCGGCCTACGGTGCCGGACGACCTGCAATGATGCGCAAGCACCTGTGTCCAGAGCCAAGGAGATGTCATGACCTCAGTCGCCAGCTTCCGGCGCGCACCCGTTCTTGCCGACCTCGTGCCGGGTGCGCGTCTCAGGGACGTGGCGCTGGTGCTGGCGGGCACCGTGTTCGTCACGGTGGCCGGGTGGGTCGCGGTCCCGCTTCCCTTCACTCCGGTCCCGGTATCCCTGGCAACGTTCGCCGTCCTTCTGACCGGCGCGGCGCTCGGACCTGCGCGGGCTGCCGCGAGCATCCTCGTCTACCTGGCGGCCGGCACGGCGGGCATTCCGATGTTCGCCGAGTTCGGCTCGGGATGGGCGTTCGCGTCTTACGGCTACGTGCTCGGATACCTCGTGGCCGCCGTGCTGGTGGGCAAGCTGGCCCGTCGCCGGGCCGACCGGTCGGTGCTGGGCACCGCCGCGCTCGCGGTGGCCTCGACGGCGACGATCTACGCGGTCGGTGTCCCGTGGCTCATCATGTTCCTCGGCGTCGACCTGGCGACGGGACTCACCCTGGGCGTGGTCCCGTTCCTCGTCGGCGACGTCGTCAAGGCGGCGGCAGCGGCACTCCTGCTCCCCGGAGCCTGGTCGATCGTCCGCCGCGTGCGCCGATAGGTCGGGAGCTGTTGGCGCTCCCGTAGAGCCGGAGCAGAGGGCCCGCCCGGCGCGTCGTTCGTCGGGGGTCCGCGGCTCGAGCTGACGGAACGGCGCACGTGGGCTTCACGAATGTCGGTAGGCGGCGTCGCTCGGCCATCGCTTCGTAGCCATGCCGCCTGTTGATCCGGACCGTGTCCCGCGCTCGAGGTCGGTGGTGCGCCTTTATTCGCGTTGGTGCGGCTCGTCGCGGCCGGTGGGTGTCCGGCTGGTGATGGGTCGGCCGTGTTGGTCGTGGAAGTGCCAGTGGCCGGTGCGGCGGGTGATGGTGATGTTGCGTGCGTGGATGAGGTCGTGGTGGTGCCAGCACAGCAGGATGCCGTGCTCGATGCTGGTGGGGCCGTGGTCCTTGTACCAGTGCAGGGAGTGGTGGATCTCGCCGAATCCGGGTGGTTCGTCGCAGTCGGGGTATTGGCAGTGTTGGTCGCGGGCGTGGATGGCCCGGGTCATGTTCGCGGGGAAGATCCGTTTCTCTCGTCCGACGTCGAGGACTGTGGATTCCGGGCCGAAGATGACGCGCATCAGTGCGCTGTCGCAGGCCAGACGGGCGAGCATCGCGTGCGGGATGGGGGTCCCGTCCTCGAAGGTGGCGGGTTGGATGCCGTCCATCACGCGGGGGTCGATCGCGGCCGAGATCACGTGATCCTCACCGGGCTGCCAGTCGGTCAGCCACTGCCGTGCCGTCTCGGACAGGTCGAAGATCCCCGACCCGCCCTCGCTCGCCGACCCGTCGGGGGTGCTGCCACGCTCGTCCACCAGCCCGAAGGTGGCGTCGATACCGAACGCTGCACCGGCGTGGGTGCGGGTGGTGGTGTGGGGGCGGGTGGTGGTGTGGGTGCGGGTGGTGGTGTGGGGGTCGCGGGGTCCGCCGGGGGCGGTCAGGGTCTGCTCGGCGGTGATCGGGGCGACGATCTGCCCGGCGGGTAGTCCCGCATGGGCCTGGCCGTGGTTGGGGGTGAGGTCGTGGGTGGCCAGCCAGCCGGCGGTCGCCGAGGCGGGTGGGATCACGGACCCGGTCGCTTTGGTGAGGGCGGTGAGGGTGTCCAGGGTGGCGGTGATCGTCACGTGCGGACGGACCCGCGCGTTGGCCTGCTGCTCACCTCGGTCGAGGGACTCGTGGGCCAGGGCGACCAGTGCGCCGGCGCGGCGTTGGGCCGGGGTGCGGTCGTCCTCGGCGCCCTTGCGGCCGGCGTGAGCGGTCAGGGCGGTGGTCACGACCTGCCCGGACAGCTCGTCGAGCCACCCCGTGAGGTGATACCCACCCGTGGTCGGGGCGATGGTCAGTTCTTCGCGGGCATCGTCCTGCCGCCAGGCCTTGTCAGCT
>NZ_JBUZNK010000016.1:0-43059 GCF_055326445.1 Georgenia sp. Z2081 | reverse complement strand
AGCTGACAAGGCCTGGCGGCAGGACGATGCCCGCGAAGAACTGACCATCGCCCCGACCACGGGTGGGTATCACCTCACGGGGTGGCTCGACGAGCTGTCCGGGCAGGTCGTGACCACCGCCCTGACCGCTCACGCCGGCCGCAAGGGCGCCGAGGACGACCGCACCCCGGCCCAACGCCGCGCCGGCGCACTGGTCGCCCTGGCCCACGAGTCCCTCGACCGAGGTGAGCAGCAGGCCAACGCGCGGGTCCGTCCGCACGTGACGATCACCGCCACCCTGGACACCCTCACCGCCCTCACCAAAGCGACCGGGTCCGTGATCCCACCCGCCTCGGCGACCGCCGGCTGGCTGGCCACCCACGACCTCACCCCCAACCACGGCCAGGCCCATGCGGGACTACCCGCCGGGCAGATCGTCGCCCCGATCACCGCCGAGCAGACCCTGACCGCCCCCGGCGGACCCCGCGACCCCCACACCACCACCCGCACCCACACCACCACCCGCCCCCACACCACCACCCGCACCCACGCCGGTGCAGCGTTCGGTATCGACGCCACCTTCGGGCTGGTGGACGAGCGTGGCAGCACCCCCGACGGGTCGGCGAGCGAGGGCGGGTCGGGGATCTTCGACCTGTCCGAGACGGCACGGCAGTGGCTGACCGACTGGCAGCCCGGTGAGGATCACGTGATCTCGGCCGCGATCGACCCCCGCGTGATGGACGGCATCCAACCCGCCACCTTCGAGGACGGGACCCCCATCCCGCACGCGATGCTCGCCCGTCTGGCCTGCGACAGCGCACTGATGCGCGTCATCTTCGGCCCGGAATCCACAGTCCTCGACGTCGGACGAGAGAAACGGATCTTCCCCGCGAACATGACCCGGGCCATCCACGCCCGCGACCAACACTGCCAATACCCCGACTGCGACGAACCACCCGGATTCGGCGAGATCCACCACTCCCTGCACTGGTACAAGGACCACGGCCCCACCAGCATCGAGCACGGCATCCTGCTGTGCTGGCACCACCACGACCTCATCCACGCACGCAACATCACCATCACCCGCCGCACCGGCCACTGGCACTTCCACGACCAACACGGCCGCCCCATCACCAGCCGGACACCCACCGGCCGCGACGAGCCGCACCAACGCGAATAAAGGCTCGCCGCCGTCTACGCAGTTGTCCGCCCACGACACCAGCCCGGACATGGGTGCAGGGCACGCGGTCCGGACCGACGGGCTGGAAGGCTGCGAGGCTGCGAGGCTGCGAGGCTGCGAGGCTGCGAGGCTGCGAGGCTGCGAGGCTGCGAGGAAGCAAAGCGAGCACCGACGTCGGCCCCCGGCACCTCTGGCGCGTCGGTCGCGAGTGCTCGCGCGCGAGCTGCTCGCCCCCCCTGGTGGATCCACACCTACTCGTGGATCGGTAGCTACGCGCGCGGGTGAGCCTGGGAGAAGACCGACCGGAGCCGCTCCGGGCTCACATGGGTGTACCGCTGCGTCGTGGCGAGCGAGGAGTGCCCGAGGATCTCCTGCACGGACCGCAGGTCCGAACCACCGGCAAGCAGATGCGTGGCGGCCGAGTGCCGAAGGCCGTGCGGGGCGAGGTCCGCCACGCCGGCGAGCGCCGTCGCCCGGTGAAGCATCCCGCGGACCGTGCGGGCATCGATCCTGCCGCCACGGACACCGACGAGAAGTGCTCGCTCGCCGGCTCGCACCGGTAGGGCCGGCCTGCCGTCCCCCAACCACCGTTGAATCGCCTCCGCCGCCGGCACCCCCAGCGGGACCACTCGCTCCTTGTCCCCCTTGCCGATCACGCGAACCGTGTGCTCGGCCAGGTCGACGTCGCGCACGTCCAGAGACACGAGCTCGCCGACCCGCAGACCCGTGGCGTACAGCAGCTCGAGGGCCGCATGGTCGCGCAGGTGTGTGGCGTCGCCGTCGGCGGCACGCTCCTCGGCCGAGCTCAGGAGACGCTCGACGGCGTCCACCCCCAGCACCGTCGGCAGGTGCTGATCCGGCCGGGGCGAGCGCAGTCGCTGGGCCGGATCCACCTCGACCCGCCCGGAGCGGGCGAGCCACGCTCCGAAGGACCGCACGGCCGCGGCACGCCGGGCGAGCGTCGATCGGGCGAGTCCCTCGGAGCTCTGCTGGGCGAGCCACGACCGGAGCCCCGCCAGGCTGAGCGCCGAGACATCGACGTCGGAATCGTCGTCGGAGTGCCCGAGGTGTGCGAGAAGCGTGGTGACGTCACCGAGGTAGGCGCGCACGGTGTGCGCGGACAGCCCACGCTCACGACCGAGGTGACGTTCGAAGCCCGCCAGGAGCTCCGCCCGAGTCACGCCCGGTGCAGATGTACCGACGCAGTCCGCACCCGCGTTCGTCCCGGTCATGGCACGCAGGCTACGCGTGCCGCCGGAGTTCCGCACCGGCTCCTCGACCGGCGACCGGCAGGCCGGAGCACCCCTCGGGACGCCCGTCGAACCTCGACCCTCCACCGCCGCCACCCAGACCGGCGACCTGCCGGACAGGCCGCCCCTCAGGACGCCCGCCGAACCTCGACCCTGCGCCACCGCTCCCCCACGTGCTCGACGCGTCCAGTGAGCTCGAGCAGGCCCAGTGCTGAGCGCACGGACCTCGCATCGAGCCCGGCGTTGCGCATGATCGACGCCTCCTGCGCGGCACGGACCGCCGGCAGGGCGTCGAGCACCCGCGCGCACACCGGGTCGAGCCCGTCGAGCAGGCCGCCACCGCCGGGCCCTGCGTCGCCACCGTCATCCGCACCACCCTCGGCACCGCTCCGCCCACGTCCACCGACCGACTCGGGTCGGGTCACGGCCGCACCACCGCCACCGCCGCGCTCGATGCTCGCCCCGATGGGCAGGGCGAGCTCGACGAGCTCCTCGGCGGTCGTCACGCACATCGCACCCTGATCGCGCATGAGTCGGTGGCACCCGGCCGACGCCATCGACGTCACCGGCCCCGGCACCGCGCCCAGCGGCCGACCCATCGCTGCCGCATGCCGTGCCGTGGACAACGCGCCCGACCTCAGCGCGGCCTCGACCACGAGCGTCGCCCCGGACATCGCCGCGATGAGTCGGTTGCGGGACAAGAACCGGTGCCGCGCCGGGTTCGAGCCGGGTGGGGCCTCGGCGACCACCGCGCCGTCCTCGAGCAGCCGCCCGAGCATCTCCGCGCTCCCCTGCGGGTAGAAGCGATCGGCCCCGCCCGCCATCACGCCGACGGACCGACCGCCGACGACGAGCGCCCCGCGGTGCGCGGCGGTGTCGATGCCGTACGCACCTCCCGACACCACGACGAGCCCCGCCTCCGCCGCCCCCGCGGACAGCTCGGCGCCTACCGTCATCCCGTACGGCGTCGACGCACGTGAACCGACCACCGACACGGCGCGGGCGCCGAGCGCATCCCGGCGGCCACGCCCCCACAGCCCCGGCGGTGCGTCCTCCCCGAGGTCGCCGAGGCCGGCCGCCCAACCCGGGCCACCCGGGACGGCGAACCAGCCGCCGAGATGCTCGATCGCGTCCAGATCACGCTCGGGAGCGAGATGCTCGACCCGCGGCGCCCACCTCGAGACCGATGTCGCGAGGGTGCCCCGACCGACCTCGGCGCCCGCGGGAACGGCGGGCAGGACGGTGCCCGCGACCGCGCGCCGCACCCAGGCAAGAGCCTCGGCCGCCCCGAGCGCGGTGATCAGCCGGTGGGCCTGCGGATCGGCCCCCTCCACGAGCCGCGTCCACGCCGCCGCGGCCACCAGCTCCTCCGAGCGCCCAGGCGCACCCTTACCTCCGCGTTCACCCACGACCGACCCCCTCCGTCCTCATCATCGTGGCCTCCCCGACGTGCAGACCGGTCGGGGACGTGCTCCCGGCCAGGTCCGCGATCGACCACGCGACGCGCAGCACCCGATCCATCCCGCGCATCGTCAGCTTTCCCGTGTCGACGGCGTGGGCGACCGTCGCCACGGCGCTGCGTCCCGTGCGCTCGCGCAGCCAGGAACCCGGCACCTCGGCGTTCGTCGACCAGCGCGTGCCCGCGAGTCGCTCGGCGGCCGCAGCCCGGGCGGAGGCGACACGGGCGGCGACGACCGCGGTCGGCTCGCTCGGGTCCTGCACCGCGGCGGCAGCGCGGGACACGCTCTTGACCCTGACCTGCAGGTCCACCCGGTCGAGCAGCGGGCCGGAGAGCCGCGCGAGGTAACGGGACCGTACGGCGCTCGAGCAGGTGCAGAGCGCGCCGTCCCGGTCGGCGTACCCGCACGGGCACGGGTTGGCGGTGAGCACGAGCTGGAAGCGCGCAGGGAACCGCGCGGATCCCGCCGCCCGGTGCAGCACGATCTCCCCGGACTCCAGGGGCTGGCGCAGCGTGTCGAGCACGCGGGTGGGGAACTCCGGGCTCTCGTCGAGCAGGAGCACCCCGCGATGGGCGCGAGACGCGGCACCCGGCCGCGGCAGACCGGAACCGCCCCCGACGACGGCGACCGCGGTGGCCGTGTGGTGCGGCTCCTCGAACGGCGGCCGGCGCACGAGCGAGTCGCCGGAGTACGTGCCCGCCACGGAGTGCACGGTCGTCACCTCGAGAGCCGCGTCGTCGTCGAGGTCGGGCAGCAGTCCGGGCAGCCGGGCGGCGAGCATCGACTTGCCGGCGCCCGGTGGCCCGAGGAGCAGGAGATGGTGCCCACCTGCCGCTGCAACCTCGAGCGCCCGCCGCGCGGCGGACTGACCCAGCACGTCGACGAGATCCGGCTCGGGTCTCGCCGCATCTACGGCCGCGTCGGCCTTCCGCCCGGCACCGACGCCAGCCCCCGCGCCGGCCGGGAGCGCGGGGCGGCGTGCCTCGCCACCCAGGGCGACGACGACGTCGGCCAGGTGCTCGACCGCCCGCACCGTCATACCGCTCACCAGGCGCGCCTCCGGGGCGTTCCCGGCGGGGACGACGACCTCGGTGAGGCCGCTGTCCCGTGCGGCGAGGACGGCGGGCAGGACGCCGCGGACGGGTTGGACGCGTCCGTCAAGGCCCAGCTCGCCCAGGAACATGCGCGGACGCCGGTCCTCGATGTCGCCCGACGCCGCGAGCACGCTGACCGCGAGCGCCAGGTCCAGCCCGGTCCCGTGCTTGTGGAGGGAGGCCGGGGCGAGGTTGACGGTCGTCCGCGACGGCCGCCACGGTCGGCCGCAGGAGGACAGCGCCGCCCGGACGCGCTCGCGCGCCTCCGAGACGGCCGTGTCCGGCAGACCGACGATCGTGAAGGCGGGCAGACCGTCGGCGATGTGTGCCTCGACGTCGACGACGTGGCCCGTCGTCCCGATCAGCGCGACCGCTCGCGCACGCCCGAGGGCGGCGCCCATCAGGCGACCGACCTGAGGTGGGTGACGGCGGGTGAGCCGTCGCGCACGACGAGGACGCCCACCACATCGATGCGGATGCGCGCGCTCCGGACGGCCGCGGGTCCCGCGTCGCGGTCCCACGGGCGATCGCCGACCGCACGGGCCACGACCCACGCACGCGCCAGGCGGCGCAGTCGTGCCGCCTTGACGTGCGTCACAGCCTCGACGGGGTCGCCGAACGCCCTGCTGCGCCGGGTCTTGACCTCGACGGCGACCCAGGATCCCTCCTCGTCGTCCCACGCCACGAGGTCGAGCTCGCCGTCGCGCACCCGCCAGTTGCGCTCCACCACGGCGATGCCGAGCGACTCCAGGTGCTGTTCCGCGACCCGCTCCCCCCAGGTGCCGAGCGCCAGCCGCCCGGCGGCGGACGGCGGCACCGCCCCCGGCGATGTGCGCGCATCTGCCCCGGCCGTCCGCGAGTCCCCGTGCTGCGTCGTGCTCGTGCCGTTCGGCATCCCGACCACCTCCGGTACCCACCCAAGGCGAGACGACGGTCAGGCGGGGCACGTCGTCGTCGGGGCTGTGGATGGACCTGCCACAGGGTGCCCTGTGGGGACCGCGTGGAGCTCCTGGCAGCGCGGCAGCGGGGCGGCGATGCCCCGGCCGATCGCGACGGACACCGGCATCGCGGCGCCCACCACTACGGGAGCTTGATGTCCGCCTGGTTGAGCTCCTCGACGTTGACGTCCTTGAACGTCACCACGCGCACGTTCTTGACGAAACGTGCCGACCGGTAGACGTCCCAGACCCACGCGTCGGCGAGGTTGAGCTCGAAGAACACGTCGCCGCCGGCGTTGCGCACCTGGACGTCGACGCTGTTGCACAGGTAGAAGCGGCGCTCCGTCTCGACGACGTACGTGAAGAGGTTCACGACGTCGCGGTACTCGCGGTACAGGCCGAGCTCGAGCTCGGTCTCGTAGTTCTCCAGGTCCTCGGCACTCACCGCCCCATCATGCACCCCGACGGGTGGGAAGCCGCCACGAGCGCCGGTGCCAGTCGCTGGGGCCGACGTCGGCGAGCGCCGCGAGGTGACGGGCGGAGCCGTAACCCTTGTTGCCGGCCAGCCCGAAGACCTCGAGCTCCGGCCGGAGCGCCGCCTCGACCATGAGCGCGTCGCGCTCGACCTTGGCCAGCACGCTCGCCCCGGACACCGACGCGCACCGCATATCACCCTTGACCTCGCAGAGCACGGGGACGTCCCAGGCCCGCGGGGAGTCACCGGGCGGCGGCACGACGTCGTCGCTCACCAGGGCGAGCAGGTCCGCCACCGGCTCGGCGAGCCAGTCGTGCGCGCCGTCGAGGATCGTCGCCCCGGCGACGAGACCGGCGGCGGCGAGCTCGCTCCGCACGACGGCCAGCGCCCGACGGGCGGCCAACCGCTGAGCGGCCAGGATGCCGAGCGAGTCGATCTCGGCGGGCGACGCGTGGCCCACGGCCCAGGCTGCCGACCACTGCCGCACCGGCTCCACGAGGGCCTCCCGCGCGGCGGGGCGCAGCATCTTGGAGTCGGTGAGCCCGACGGGCATCTCGCCGACCGCCCGCCCGACGGCGCAGACGCCGATCGTCACTGGACCGGCCAGCGCACCGCGACCCACCTCGTCGACGCCGAGCACCACCGCGTCGTCGGGCAGGTCGGCGAGAAGCTCGCGCTCGCGGCTCAGATCCGGGCCGGGCCGGGCGGAACGGGACGTCCCGCCGGGCCGGGCGGAACGGGACGACCCGCCGGGCTGCGCGGTACGGGACGACCCGCCGGTCCGGGCGGAACGGGACGCCGGACCGGGCCCGTCTGCTGCGCTCGGGGACGTGCTCACGGTGCGGGGACGTCCTCGAACGTCTCCTCCGGGTCGGAGTGCCAGGTGACGTTGCTCAGCGGCCACACGGTGGCGAAGGCGGTGCCCACCACGTTGTCGATCGGGATGAACCCGCCCCCGGGGCCGCCCATGTGAGCGCGGGAGTCCGCCGAGTTGTCCCGGTTGTCGCCCATCACCCACAAGTGCCCCTCGGGCACGACGACCTCGAACTCGAGGCTGGACGGGTTCGCCCCCGGCGCGAGGTACGGCTCGTCGACGGGCTCGCCGTTGACCATGAGACGGCCGTCGGCGTCGCAGCAGGTCACGGTGTCGCCCGGCAGCCCGACGGCCCGCTTGATGAGGTGCTGCCCCGCGTCCTGCGGCAGGATCCCGACGAACGTCAGCGAATCGGTGACCGCCCGCCGGACCGGGTTGGTGGACTGCTCCGGCTCCTCCTCGAGCCAGCCGCCCGGGTCGAGGAACACGACGATGTCGCCGCGCTCGAGATCGAACGGCCCGGGGGTCAGCTTGCTCACCATCACCCGGTCGCCGACCTCGAGGGTCTCCTCCATCGATCCCGACGGGATGTAGAAGGCCTGCACGAGGAACGTCTTGATGAGGACGGACAGCACGAGCGCACATACGACGACGATGGCCGTCTCCCGCAGCCACGCACCGACGCCGCCCCGCCGGGCCGACCTGCCGGTGCCGCGCCTGCGCGGGGCCTCGTCGTCCACCGGCCCGTCGTCCACCGGCCCGTCGCCCGTCGGCCCGTCGGTCGTCGGCCCGTCGGTCGTCGGCCCGTCGGTCTCCGAGGGGGTCGGTGCGCTCGGGGGCGTGAGCGACTCGGTCATGCGTCCTCCTCGGTACGGCCGGCCGGGATGCCCGCACGCTGGGCGGTCCCGCCGCCGTCGATCCTCACGTTATCCCGCGCGCAGCGACGCCCGGCGGACATTCCGTCCGCCGGGCGTCGCTCCGGATCGTCCCGCCGGGTACTCCGGGGGCCGACGCGGACTCAGGTGTTGTCGCGCTTCTCGCGGATCTTGGCGGCCTTGCCGCGCAGCTCGCGCAGGTAGTACAGCTTGGCGCGGCGGACGTCACCGCGGGAGACGCGCTCGATGGAGTCGATCGACGGGGCGTGCACGGGGAACGTGCGCTCGACGCCGACGCCGAAGCTCACCTTGCGGACCGTGAAGGTCTCGCGGACGCCCTGGCCCTGGCGGGCGATGACTGCGCCCTGGAAGACCTGGACGCGGGACCGGGTGCCCTCGACGACCTTGACGTTGACCTTGACGGTGTCGCCCGCCCGGAACTCGGGGATGTCGGTGCGGATCGACGCGTTGTCGATGAAGTCCAGGGTCTGCATGAGCTTCTCTCCTTCGCCCGTGCGCGCAGGTCACGGCCGGCTGGTCGGCGCGTCGCGCCGTGTCGGTTCGGGTGCCTGCTCGGGCCAGGACCCCCTGCGGCAGGTCGGTGGCCGCGGCTGTGCCGCGCAAGCCGCTCTATCCTGCCACAACCCGGCGCCCACCCCCAGGGCGGGCGCCGCACCCGCTCACGTGAGGTCGCGCACCATGACGACGTCGTCGTGCACCTGGTCGCCGACCCGGAACCGTCGCGGGCCGACGACGACGAACCCCGCGCGCTCGTAGGCCTTCCGGGCACGGCGGTTGCGCGCATTCGTGCCGAGCCACAGCGCACGCACCGGAGAGCCGTCGACCTCCGAGGCCGCGGCGGCGGACGCCGCTGCCTCCAGCAGGATGCGGCCCAGGCCGGAGCCCAGCATCTCGGCCGCGACGTAGATCTTCGACAGCTCGGCGGCCGGGCGCGCGGTGACGAGGCCCGCGACGTCGTCCGCGTACGGCGGGTCCTCGGCCCGGGCGGGCAGGTGGGTGAGCGTGTAGCCGACCACCGTGCCGGCGCCCTCACCGCCCGTCGCGGCGACCTGGAGGATCGCGGTGGCAGAGGCGGCGTGGTCCCGCATGCGCTCGGCCGTGAGGTGCTCGGCGACGAAGGCGTCGATGTCGGCCTGCGCGGTGCCCGGCGGGCAGGCGAGCGCGAAGGTGTCGGCGGCGAGGGTGGCGACCGCCTCGGCGTCGTCCGTGGTGGCGGCACGGACGGTGACGGGCACGGGGTGGGCGGCGCCGTCCGGGACCACCCGGCCGAGCCCCGCGAGCGTGCGGCGGTCGGCGCGGGTGAGGCCGCCGGCGTCGAGCGCGTCGATCAGCTCGGGACGGCGCTCGGCGGTCCGCTCGAGCGAGCGTTCCCGCCGCCATGCCGCCGCGGCCCCGTGGTCGCCGGACGTGAGGACGCCAGGGATCTGAAGGCCGCGCCAGCTCGTGGGCCGCGTGTAGACGGGGTACTCGAGCGTGCCGTCGCCGGCGTGGGACTCCTCGGTCAGCGACCCGGGGTTCCCGACGACGCCGGGCAACAGCCGCACGACGCCCTCGACGAGCGCGAGCGCGGCCACCTCCCCGCCGTTGAGGACGTAGTCGCCGAGGGAGTACTCGAGCACGCGCACGTCCGGGCGCTCCCGGTAGTGCTCGGCGACCCGGCCGTCGATGCCCTCGTACCGGCCGCACGCGATCACCAGCGGCTCGCCGGCGGCGGCCAGCTCCTCGAGGGTGGCCTGCGTGAGCGGGGTGCCCGCGGGCGCCGGGATCGCGAGCACGCCGCCGCCGGCGAGCAGCGGGTCCAGCGCGTCGCCCCAGACGTCGGCGCGCATGACCATCCCCGCTCCCCCGCCGGCGGGCGTGTCGTCGACGGTGCGGTGGCGGTCGGTGGTGACGTCGCGCAGGTCGTGGACCCGGAGGTCGACGAGCCCGTCACGGCGGGCCCTCCCGATGAGGCTGAGGTCGAGCGGTGCGAGGTAGTCGGGAAAGATCGTCACGACGTCGATGCGCACGTCAGTCGCCCGTCGTCCCCGGGGCGGCGCCTCGGCCCGTGTCCGCGGCGCCGTCGGCGGGCAAGGCTGAGTCGTCGGGCAGGGGGTCGCCGGCGAGCAGGCCGCGCGGCGGGTCGATGACGACCCTGCCCGCGGCGACGTCGACGACCGGGACGAGGGCGCGCACGAACGGCACCGGGGTGGTGGGGCCGCCGGCCTCGCGGACGAGCAGCAGGTCGTGCCCGGGCGCGGGCCGAAGGTCGGCGACCTCGCCGACGTGACGCCCGTCCGGGTGCTCGACGCGCAGGCCGCGCAGCTCGTGCGGGTACCAGGCGTCCTCCTCGTCGTCCTCCTCGTCGGTCTCGACGACCAGGCGGACGCCGCGCAGGGACTCGGCGGCGGTGCGGTCCTCGGCGCCGGCGAACCGGACGTAGCGGGACCCGCGATCGACGCGCACGCTCGTGATCTCGAGCGGTCCGGCGTCGGCGGGGTCGGTCTCGAGGGTGGCACCGACGACGAGGCGGCGATCGGGGTCGTCGGTGCGGACGTCGAGCCGGACCTCGCCCCCGAGCGCGTGGGGGGCGCCGACGACGGCGACGGTGAGCTGCACGGCGACTCCTTCTCGGTGGTGGGACGGCCTCGGTGGTGGGACGGCCTCGGTGCTGGAACGACGCCGGACCCGGCCCGCCTGGCGGGCCGGGTCCGGCGTCGGTCGGTCAGCGGCGGTCGGTGTCGACGACGTCGATCCGCACGGGACCCGAGGTCGACAGCGCGCCGACCACGGTGCGCAGCGCCTTGGCGGTGCGACCCTGGCGGCCGATGACGCGGCCGAGGTCGGCGGGGTTCACCCGGACCTCGAGCAGGTCGCCGCGGCGCAGCGAGCGCTCGGCGACCCGGACGTCGTCGGGGTTGTCGACGATCCCGCGCACGAGGTGCTCGAGGGCGTCGGCGAGCACGTCAGGCCTCCTCGGCCGGAGCCTCGGCCTCGGCGGCGTCCTCGGCCGGGGTCTGGTCGGCCTCGCCCGCGTCGGCGGACTCCTCGGTGCTCGCCTCGGCGGCGGCCGCGGCCTCGTCGGCGGACTTCTTGGCCGACGCGTCGGCCTTGCGCTTCTCGGCGGCGTCCTCGGCAGCCTTGACGGCCTCGGCGCGGGCGGCGGCGACAGTCTCCTCGGAGGCGTCCTTCGTCCGCAGCGTGCCCTCGGCGCCGTCAAGGCCCTTGAACTGCTGCCAGTCGCCGGTGACCTTGAGGAGGGCCGCGACCTGCTCGGTCGGCTGGGCGCCGACGCCGAGCCAGTACTGCGCGCGCTCGGAGTCGATCTGGATGAGCGAGGGCTCCTCCATCGGGTTGTAGAGGCCGATCTCCTCGATGGCCCTGCCGTCACGGCGGGTCCGCGAGTCCATGACGACCACGCGGTAGTGCGGGGAGTGGATCTTGCCGAGACGCTTGAGTCGGATCTTGACTGCCACGGGTGTGGGTGCTCCTGGTTCTGGGGTTCAGATGGGCGTGCGCGCGCGGCCGGTGGGAACACGACCGTGGTTGCTGCCCGGGACACGACCCGCGCGGGAGAGAGGGGCCCGCGCACATCGGTGTACAGCCGATCATTGTGCCAGACATCTCCCCCGCGGGCACCGGCCGAGCTCGCCGGGCAGGCGTGCCGTCGGCCACGTCCCGCGGGACCCCGGGGCCCTCAGCCGGTGCTGCGCACCGGGACGTTGCGCAGCAGGAGGCCGAGACCCACCGCGGACCCCGCCACGACCGCCGCGAGCACGCCCGCACGCAGCCCCGGCGAGCGGTCGAACGTGAGGAGTGCGTCGAAGGCGGGGCCGCCCAGGTCGTAGCCGGAGACGAGCGCGACGGTCGCCGCCACGGGCACCATGCACGGCACGAGCAGCAGGATCGCGACCAGCACCCCTCCGCCGTGGAACCGGTAGAACAACACGCCGACGAGCGATCCGGACAGCGCGGTGCCGAACACGTTGACCAGGCAGATCAGCGCGAGGAACCACCAGCCCCGTTCCCAGGGCGCGGCGCCGTCGGCGTCGCGGAAGGCGTGCTCCCAGCCGGCGACACGGAAGGCGAGCGCCTCGGCCGCGACCAGGGCCGTACCGACGCCCGCCCAGACGAGGCCGGCCAGGGGCGCGGCGGCGAGGTTGCCGAGGACGACGGCCGGCCGCGTGGCCCCCTGAGGGACGAACGCGGCCACGTGCTGCCGGGCCACCGAGAGCGCGACGACGAACGGGATGCCGATGAAGATCGAGGACAGCGTGACGACGAAGGACCGGTCGACGCTGAACCACACCGACATCACGGTGAGGACGAGCGCCGAGAGCAGGACGCCGGCGCCGAGCGAGATCAGGCCGATGGAGGCGTGCGCGGTGGCCGTCCAGCCGGTGACGACGAGCCACTGCGGCCGGCGCGGCCCGGCGATCCGGGGCTGGGCGACGAGCGTGGTCATGACGGGCTCCCGGTGAGGTGGATGACGATGTCCTGCAGGCTGACGTGGGACACGCCGACCCCGCGGACGGCCAGCTCGGCGCGACGCGCGTGGTCGATCGTGCCGAGCACGGTGAGCTCGGTGGTCGGTCCCAGTGTCCTCTCGGACAGCACGGTGAGGTCGGCACTCGCCTCGCGCACGACCTCGGTGCGGCCGGTGAGGGTCGCGCCGCGTGCCCGCAGCTCCTCGGAGCCGCCGGAGTGCAGGACCCGGCCCACGTCCAGGAGCACCACGTCCTCGAGGACGTTCTCGATCTCGGAGATGAGGTGGCTCGAGATGACGATCGTGCGGGGGTGCTCGGCATAGTCGGCCACGAGCAGGTCGTAGAACTCCACCCGCGTCGGCGCGTCCATCCCCAGGTGCACCTCGTCGAACATCGTCAGCGGCGCCCGCGAGGCCAGCCCCACGACCGCACCGACCACCGACCGCTTGCCGCGCGAGAGCTGGTTCGGGTGCTCGTCGAGCCCGATCCCGAAGTGCTCGAGGAGCTCCTCCGCCCATCGCTGGTCCCAGGTCGGACGGAGCATCCCCACGAGCGAGAACGTGTCGCTGATCGACTGGTCCGGGATGACGTCGCCGGACTCGCGCACGAGGCACACGGCGGGCATGAGCGCGGCGTCGTCGAACGGGTCGCGGCCGTCGATCGTCACCCGGCCGGAGCTCGGGCGGCGGAACGCGGCCAGCAGCGACAGGGCGGTCGTCTTGCCCGAGCCGTTGCGGCCGAGCAGACCGGTGATCGTCCCGGGTCGGACGTCGAAGGTGGCGCCGTCGAGGGCGGTGGTGCGGCCGAGCCGCACACCGACGCCGTCAAGCGCGGCTCCGACGGGTCGGGGCAGGTCCATGAGGGGCCTTTCTCGGTCGGGTCCGGCGGCGGTCACAGCGGGCGCATCCGCACCGGCACCGCGCGCATGAGCAGCCACGAGCCGAGGGCGGCCAGGGCACCGACGGCGAGGAGCACCCCGAGGGGCACCGCCGGCGTCCCGTCCGCCCATCCGGGCAGGTCGAGCCGCGAGACGAGCGGGAGCGAGTCGCTCCCGGTGACCAGCCCCACGGCGACGACGGGCACGAGCGAGAGCGGGAGGGCGAGCGCGGCGCCGAGGTAGCCCAGGCCGTAGAAGGCGGCGCCGAGCAGGGTGCCCGTGAAGGTCGCTCCGAGCAGCACGGCGCAGCGCTCGAGGCCGAGGGCGAGCCAGCCGTCCGACCAGACGCCCGGCTCGGCCACGCCGTCCTCGACCCGGGCGACGTGGGCCCAGCCGGCGGCGTCGTACACGAGCGACTCCAGCCACAGGACGACCGTGCTGAGGGCGCCGGCGAGCACGACGCTCACGCAGGCGCCGACCAGCGTGCCGATCCACACCGCCCTGCGGGTCGACCCGGCGGGCACGAGGGTGTCCAGCCCGGCGAACACGGCCCACACCGGCATGCCGATGGCGAACCACACCTGGAGCTGGAAGCCGTACTGGAGATAGGACTGCCCGGGCGTTCCGGCGAGGTGCACGATGAGCACCACCACCGAGAGCACGAGCGCCGCGGCCGCCACCACGCCCAGCGCGAAGATCAGGTGGACGGCACCCAGGTTCGTCGTCGCCGCCCGCCACGGGGCGGGCACCCGTGCCGGCGTCGCGGCCGGGGTGGTGCCGGGCGTCTCGACCGGGGTGGTGCCGGGCGTCTCGACCGGGGTGGCGCTCCGGGCGCGGTGCGGGCTCGCGCCCGGAGTCTCGTCGTCGTCGTCGGGGATCATGCGGGGCTCCCGGTGAGGTGGATGACGATGTCCTGAAGGCCGACCGGCTCGACGCCGATGCCGCGGGCGGCCAGGTCGGTGCGCGCGGCGTCGTCGAGGCCGACCACGGTGAGCTCGGCGGTGGGCCCGAGCTCGCGCTCGGCGAGGACGCGGTGGTCGGCGGCGGCCGCGCGGACCACGTCGGCGCGGCCGGTGAGGCGGGCCCCCATGGACCGCAGCTCGTCCGTCGTCGTGTCGGCGACGACGCGTCCGGCGTCGAGGACGACCACGCGCTCGAGGATGTGCTCGATCTCGGAGATGAGGTGGCTCGAGACGACGATCGTGCGGGGGTGGGCCGCGTAGTCGGCGACGAGCAGGTCGTAGAACGCCACCCGGGTGGGCGCATCCATCCCCAGGTGCACCTCGTCGAACATTGTCAGCGGCGCCCGCGAGGCCAGCCCCACGACCGCCCCGACCACCGACCGCTTCCCGCGCGAGAGCTTGCCGAGGCCGCGCGTGGTCGAGACCTCGAACCGGTCGAGCAGCTCCTCCGCCCAGCGCTGGTCCCAGGCCGGGCGGAAGGACGACCACAGCTCGAGGACGTCCTTGACCTTGTCGTCGGTGTCGAAGTCGCCGGACTCACGGATGAGGCACACCGCGGCGTGCGTCGGCGCGTGCTCGAAGGGGTCCCGGCCCCCGACCATCACCCGGCCGGAGCTCGGGCGGCGGTACGAGGCCAGCAGCGACAGCGCGGTGGTCTTGCCCGATCCGTTGCGGCCGAGCAGCCCGGTGATGACGCCGGGCCGCACGTCGAACGTGGCGCCGTCCAGGGCGGCGGTTGCGCCGTAGCGCACGCCGACGTCCTGGAGCCGTGCGCCGATCGGCGGGTGGGCGGTCATGAGGACTCCTTGTCGGGTCGGGTGGGGCGGTCGGGTAGGCCGGTCGGGTCTGGCGGTCGGGTCAGGACCAGCGGGAGCGCCGCTCCCGACCCGACCGCCGGGTCAGGACCAGCGGAACAGACGCGAGGCCAGCGGGTAGAGCACGGCGACGTAGGCGACCATGACGCCGAGCTGCAGCCACGGCACGTCGGCGCCGAACCAGGCCTCGGTCATCGCCTGGCTTGCGGCGCCGAGCGGGGTGAACCGGGCGACCGACTCGACGATGTCGGGCATGATCGGCCCCGGCGTCCACAGGCCGGCGAAGAACAGCAGCGGGAAGTAGGCGAGCATCCCCAGCCCGTTCGCCGTGGACGCCTTGGCGGCGAGGGCGGCGATGAGCAGTCCGATGCCGAACGTGGCGGCGGCCCCGAGCAGGAACGCCGCGACGAGGAGGAGCGGCTGCCGGACGGGCTCGAGGTCGAAGACGATCGCCGAGAGACCCAGCGCGAGGGCCGCGGCCGCGACGAACGCGATGACGTTGACGACGACCTGGGCGATGAGGATGCCGTGCGGTCGCATCGGGGTCGCGGCCAGCCGACGCAGGACGCCGCGCTCCCGGTATCCGGCCACGTACGACGGCAGGGTGGTCAGGGCGGGCGCCGCGATCGCGGTCGCCATGATGACGGGCATGAACATCGCGATGACGAGTGCGCCGTCGTAGACGCTGCCCGGGGACTCGATCGGGTCGCGCATGCCGGGCAGGGCGAAGCCGAGCCCCACGGCGAGGACCGTCGGGAACAGCAGGGCGAAGAAGACCGAGCCGGGGTCCCGGGAGAACAGGACGAGCTCGGAGCGGACCAGGGCGGCCAGGCCGCGTGGGGCGCCGCGACGGGGCGCGGGCCTGGTCATGGGCGGGTCGTGGACGATGGCGGTCATGCGGGAACCTCCTCGGGCTCGCGCCCGGTGACGTCGACGAAGACGTCCTCGAGCGTCCGGGTGCGGGTGTTGAGCGCGGCCGGGACGATGCCCATGCCGTCGAGGGCGGCGACGACGTCCGGGAGGACGCGCGGGCCGCCGGTGACGCGCAGCGTGCTGCCGCTGCGCGTGACGCCGGTGACGCCGTCGAGCTCGCGCAGCGCCCGGACCGGGTCGGTGCGGGTGCCGGTGACGCCGGCGGTGGTGGTGACACCGGTAGGCTCGGCGTCGCGCGTCTCGTCGCCGGGAGTCACCTCGTCGAGGAACCCGGCCAGGCCGAGCGTGAGCTCGGTCTCCGCGCCGCCGGCCGCGGTGAGCTCCTCGGGCGTGCCCGTGGCCACGACGCGGCCGGCGTCGATGACGACGATCCGGTCGGCGAGCTGCTCTGCCTCGTCCATGAAGTGCGTGACGAGCAGGACGGTGACCCCGGAGTCGCGGACCTTCTCCACGAGCTTCCAGGTCTCCCGACGGCCGACCGGGTCGAGTCCCGTGGTCAGCTCGTCGAGGATGACGACGCTCGGGCTGCCCACGAGGGCGAGCGCGATCGACAGGCGCTGCTGGAGTCCCCCGGAGAGGTCGTCGAAGGCGGTGCGCCGGGAGCCGGTCAGGCCGAGCATGGCGATGAGCTCGTCGACGTCGGCGGGCTCGGGGTAGAACGCCGCGTACAGGTGCAGCGCCTCCTCGACCCGGATCTTGGCCGGGAGCTTGGACTCCTGGAGCTGGACGCCGAGGACCTGTCGGACCGCGACGGGGTCGGCCTGCGGGTCGATCCCGAGGACCCGGACCGTGCCGGAGTCGGGCCGCTGGAGGCCGGCGAGGATCTCGACGGTGGTGGTCTTGCCGGCGCCGTTCGGGCCGAGGATGCCGACGATCTCGCCGGGCTCGACGCTCAGGCTGACGTCGGCGACGGCCACCTTCTGGCCAAAGGTCTTGCGCAGGTTGGTGATCTCGATGGCGGATGACACTGGGGTCCCCTCCTTCGGGGTGCGATAGGTGCGGAGCTGGTGGGCGGTAGGTACTGGTGGGCGGTACGTGCTGGTAGGTGCCGGGCGGCGGCACGTACCGGTGGGCGGTCGCGGGCGCTCAGGCCTCGACGCCGCCGATCGGGGCACGCCGGAGCACGGCGACGACGAAGGCCGCGAGGACGAGGGTCGCGGCGCCGACGATCGGGTAGACCCAGTCCCCCAGGCCGGCGAGGTGGCCGACCGAGTCGGGCCGGCCGAGGTCGATGAGCACCTGCGCGCCGAGGACGGGCAGGAGCGCGAACGGGAGCAGGGCGGTGCCGCGCAGTCCGCCGAACCGGTAGTAGCCGGCGCCGACCGCGAGCCCGGAGACGAGACCGGCGAGCACCATGAGCGTCGCGACTCCCCACGGCGCGAGCAGCCCGGACTCCCAGATGCCCTCGACGATCCCGTCGTCGTCGGTACCCATGGCGCCGTGCGCCCAGCCGAGCGCGCCGTAGATCCAGCCCTCGACGAGCAGGAGCAGGGCCATGACCAACCCGTACCCGAGCGCCACGACGACCGAGGAGGCGAGCGCCCCGCGGATGAACGAGCGGCGCGTCATCCCGTTGGCCACGTAGACCGTCAGGACGGCCGCGACGACCACGGCGATCGAGAACGGGAACCACAGCATCGCGTAGGAGGCGTACTGCAGGATCGAGACCCGCACGGTGGTGAAGTGGTCGACGACGAGGGTGGCGAGGGCGACCAGGACGACGGCCCCGACCCAGAACCACGCCCCGACGACGCCGTGCACGGAGAGCATCGACGCGGCCGCGCGCACCCACTGCGGGCGGGCGCGTCGACCGACGGTGGACACGGTGGTCGGCGTGGTGAGGGTGGGGTCGGTGGAGGTCATGTCGTGCGCTCCGTGAGGTGGATGACGAGCTCCTGCAGACCGAGGCGGCCGACGGCGAGCCCCTGGTCCTCGAGCTCGCGGGCGGCGACCCGGTCGAGCCGGCCGTAGACCGCGGCCTCCTTCGTGCCGCCGAGGGTGCGCTCGGCGAGGACCTCGAGGTCGGCGACGGCGCGGTCGACCGCGTCGGCGGGGCCCGTGATGGTGACGCCACCGGCGGTGAGCTCGTCGGCCTCGCCGGCCATCCGCAGCCCGCCGCGGTCGAGGATGATCACGTGCTCGACCAGCTGCTCGATCTCGTTGATGAGGTGGCTGGACAGGACGATCGTGCGCGGGTGCTCGGCGTAGTCCGCGAGCAGCCGCTCGTAGAACAGCTGGCGCGAGGGCGCGTCCATCCCGAGGTAGACCTCGTCGAACATCGTCAGCGGCGCCCGCGAGGCGAGCCCGACCGTGGCAGCCACGGCGGAGCGCTGCCCTCGGGACAGGGCGTCGACCGACTTCTTGGGGTCGACCTCGAACGCGTCGAGCAGCTCGTCCGCGAACGCCTGGTCCCACCGGGGGCGGGTCTCGCGCAGGAACTTCACGTTGGTGCGGACCTTCTCGGTCGTGAGGAGGTCGCCGGCCTCGCGGACGAGACAGGTGCCCTCCATGAGGGTCTCGTTCTCGAAGGGGTCGGCGCCCTCGACGCGCACGCGCCCCGTTGTGGGCCGGCGCAGGGCGGCGGCGACGCCGAGCAGCGTGGACTTGCCGGCACCGTTGCGTCCGAGCAGGCCGGTGATGGCACCGGGCTCGATCGTCGCCGTGACTCCGTCGAGCGCCTGCGTGCGGCCGAGACGGACGCCGAGCTCGTCGAGCTCGACCCGGTAGCCGGTCATGACGTCGCTCCCTTGATGTGCGCGATGAGGTCGTCGGCGCCGATGCCCAGGGCCTCTGCCTCGGCGAGCACCGGGTCGAGGTGCTCGGCGAAGAACGCCTGACGCCTGCTCCTCAGCAGGGCGGCGTGCGACCCGGGGGCGACGAACATGCCGACGCCGCGCTGCTTGTACAGGATGCCCTCGTCCACCAGCAGCGCAAACGCTTTTGCGGCGGTGGCCGGGTTGATCCGGTACGTGGTCGAGAACTGGGTGGTCGACATGACCTGCTCCTCCTCCCGGAGGTTGCTCGTGAGGATCTGGCGGCGAAGGTGCTCGGCGATCTGGAGATAGATCGGCTCCGGTCCGTCGAACATGCCACCACCTCCCCATCGGTTCATTACTCGACTAATGAACCACAGAACCGATGAACCGTCAACGCGTGCCACCCTCCTCCTATGAGCGACCCGTCACGCCCGCTGCACCTGACCGGCACCGTCGTCGTCGACGACACCACCGTCCTGTCCGAGATCTGGGTGGCGGACGGACGGATCCACCTCTCTCCCCCGCCCGGGGCGTACTCGTTCGAGCAGGTGCGCGGCGTCGTCGTGCCGGGCCTGGTGGACGTGCACGCCCACATCGGCCTCGGCGCCGAGGGGGCCGTGGACGAGGCGACGGCCGAGGCGCAGGCGGTCGCGGATCGCGACTCCGGCGTGCTGCTCGTCCGCGACGCGGGCTCGCCCGCGGACACCCGCTGGGTCGACGACCGGGACGACCTGCCCCGGCTGATCCGCGCCGGCCGGCACATCGCCCGGCCCAAGCGGTACATCCGCAGCTTCGCCCGCGAGCTCGACGACGTCGCGCTGCTGCCCGAGGTCGTGGCCGAGGAGGCGCGGCGCGGGGACGGGTGGGTCAAGCTCGTCGGGGACTGGATCGACCGGTCGATGGGGGCCGACGCCGACCTCACGCCGCTGTGGCCGCGCGAGGTGCTCCGTGACGCCGTCGCGGCGGCGCACGAGAACGGTGCCCGGGTGACGATCCATACGTTCGCCACCGAGACGGTCGAGGACTGCCTGGCGGCCGGCGTCGACTGCCTCGAGCACGGGACCGGGATGACGACCGACCACATGGCCGAGCTCGCCGCTCGCGGCGTCCCGGTGACGGTGACGGCCCGGCAGACGTCCCAGTTCGGCGACTTCGCCGACCAGGCGGTGGCGAAGTACCCGATCTACGCCGCCCGGATGCGGGCGATGCACGAGCGGCGGCGGGACTTCTGGGGCGAGGTCGTGGCGGCGGGCGTGCCGCTCCTCATGGGATCGGACGCCGGGGGCACGCTCGACCACGGGACGCTGCCGGCCGAGCTGGTGGCGTGCGCCGAGCTAGAACTCCCGCACGCCGACGTGCTCGCGGCGGCGAGCTGGCGCGGGCGGGACTACCTCGGCGTGGACGGGATCACCGACGGGGCGAGCGCGGACCTCGTCGTCTACCCGAGCGACCCCCGGGCGGACGTGAGCGTCACGCAGCGGCCGACGGCGATTGTCCTCCGCGGCACCACCTACCGCCCCCACTCCGGCGAGTGAGGGGATTCTTCCGCGAGTGAGCGCGGTTCTGCCTCACCAGTGAGCGGGGTTCTGCCTCACGAGTGAGCGCGATTCTGTCCGGCACACGAGGACCGAGAAGTGCTCACTCGCCGACGAGAATCGTCAGCGCAGGTACTTCTGCAGCTCGGAGATGTCGAGGTCCTCAGGCGAGGGCTGGACCGGGCCGCTCCCGCCACCGCCGAACGAGGCGCCCTTGGGTGCGGATGCCTTCGCGGCGAGCTCGCGCTCCTGCTGCGCGCGCTTCGCGGGGTTGCCGCTCTTGCCCTTCTTCTTCTTGACCTGCGGCGCCTGGCGGCCCTTCGACTTCTTGCCGCCACCCATCCCGGGGCCACCGGGCATACCCGGCATCCCGGGCATCCCCCCGCCACCGCTGCCCATCTTGCGCATCATCACGCGCGCCTGCTCGAACCGCTCGAGCAGGGAGTTGACCTGCTGGACGGTGGTGCCGGCACCCTTGGCGATGCGCGAGCGCCGGGAGCCGTTGAGGATCTTCACATTGTCGCGCTCGGCCGGCGTCATCGACCGCACGATCGCCTCGACCCGGTCGACCTCGCGCTCGTCGAAGTTGTCCAGCTGCTCGCGCATCTGGCCCATGCCCGGGAGCATCCCGAGCATCTTCTTCATCGAGCCCATCTTCTTGATCTGCTGGAGCTGCCCGAGGAAGTCGCCGAGCGTGAAGTCGTCGCCGGAGAGCTTCTCGGCGAGTTTCTCCGCCTCCTCGGCGTCGTAGGTCCGCTCGGCCTGCTCGATGAGGGTGAGCACGTCACCCATGTCGAGGATGCGCGACGCCATGCGGTCGGCGTGGAAGCGCTCGAAGTCCTCGAGCTTCTCACCCGTGGAGGCGAACAGGACCGGCACGCCGGTGACGCCGCGGACGGACAGCGCGGCGCCGCCGCGGGCGTCGCCGTCGAGCTTGGACAGGACGACGCCGGTGAAGCCCACGCCCTCGGCGAAGGCGTTGGCGGTGGTCACCGCGTCCTGGCCGATCATCGCGTCGAGGACGAACAGGGTCTCGTGCGGCTGGACGGCGTCGCGGATGTTCGCGGCCTGCCGCATCATCTCCTCGTCGACGCCGAGGCGGCCCGCGGTGTCGACGATGACGACGGAGTGCATGGCCTGCCGTGCGCGCTCGAGCCCGGTGCGCGCGACCTCGACCGGGTCCCCGACGCCGTTGCCCGGCTCCGGCGCCCACACCGCCACGCCGGCGCGCTCGCCGACGATCTGGAGCTGGGTGACGGCGTTGGGCCGCTGGAGGTCCGAGGCGACGAGCAGCGGGGTGTGCCCCTGGTCGCGCAGCCACTTGCCCAGCTTCCCGGCCAGCGTAGTCTTGCCCGCGCCCTGGAGGCCGGCGAGCATGATGACCGTCGGCGGGTGCTTGGCGATGTGCAGGTCGCGCGACTCGCCGCCGAGGACCTCGACGAGCTCCTCGTGGACGATCTTGATGACCTGCTGACCCGGGTTGAGTGCCTTGGACAGGTCGGCGCCCGTGGCGCGCTCACGGATCGCGGCGGTGAACTCCCGGACGACCGGCAGCGCGACGTCGGCCTCGAGCAGGGCGCGCCGGATCTCCCGGACCGTCCCGGCGACGTCCTCCTCGGACAGGCGCCCCTTCCCGCGCAGGCCCTTGAAGGCGCCGGTGATCCGGTCGGAGAGGCTGGCGAACACGTGGGTCCTTCGTCGGTCGGGGCGCTGCGGCGGTGCCGGGCAGCTCGGCACGGGTCGCCGCGCGCAGTCAGGTCGTTGCCCACAAGGGTAACAACGGGTCCGGTGGCGCCGGGGTGGTGGACGCCGCTAAGCGAACGTGGCGTCCACCGCGGCCGTGAGCCTGTCGACGAGCTCGGCGCGCCACCGGGTCCATGCGCGGGGACCCGCGGCACGGGCGTCGGCCTCGGTCAGCGCCCGGAGCAGATGGAGACGCTCGCGCGAACCGACCCGGCCGGCGACCTCGTCGACCACGGCCGGGTCCGAGACGTCGCGGCCGGTCGCGGTCTCCGCGAGCAGGAGGTGCTCGGCCACCAGATGAACGATGTCGGCACGGTCGGCGGCGCGGACACCGAGGCGCACCAGGAGCGGGTCGGCGATACGCGCACCTCGCGCGGAGTGGTCCCTCTCGCCCGGGAGCTTGCCGAGGTCGTGGAGGAGCGCGGCGAGCAGCAGCCGCGGGTCGCTCGCCCCGCCCGCCGCCGTGAGACCCGGCGTCCCGGGGAGCTCCGCGAGTCCGGCCACCGTCAGCAGGAGGTGACGGTCGACCGTGCGGGTGTGGACGGCGGTGCGCTGGGGCCGGTTGCGGATCGGGGCCCAGTCGGGGAGCCAGACGGCGAGCACGCCGACGAGGTCGAGCGCGTCGAGGACGTCCAGCGCCCGCGTCCCCGCGGCGAGGACTGCGAGGAGGTCGGCGAGCGCCTCGGGGGGCCATCGCCCGTGGTCGCCCGCCGGGTCCGGGCAACGGGCCAGAGCTGTCGTCGTCACCGGCGAGAGTGGGAGGCCGTGCTCGATGGCGGCGCGGGCGGCCCGTAGCGAGAGGCGAGGGTCGCCGGCGGGGTCCGCACCCGCGGCGAGGACGACCTCGCCGTCGTGGGCGACCAGGCCGGGCGCGAGCGTGGTGAGCCGCGGCGGACGCCCGGCCCGCAGGGCGGCGGTGATGAGTCGGCCCCGCGGACGGGTGGCGGCCCGGCGGGCCGAGCGCAGCGTCGTGTCGAGCGCATGCCGGATCGTGCGGCCGGCCGCGCTCACCCCTGCAAGGAGCTCGTCGGCGGGGTCCGCACCGGCCTCGGTGCGGCCGGGCGAGGCCCCGGGGGACGGCACCGCCCCGCGCAGCTCGTCGAGCTCCGCCCGCGTGCGCGGGGCACGGTCGCCGAGCCCCATGGCGGACGCCACGGCGTCCTGGTCGTGCATGGTGAGCCGGGAGGCCGCCCGGCCGGTGACCACGTGCAGCGCGTCGCGCACGTCGCACAGGTGCGAGACGGCGTCGTCGATCTCCCCGTGCGGCCGGTCCGTGAGCCAGGACGCTGCGAGGGCGGAGACGATGCGGGCGTCCCGCAGCCCGCCACGACACTCCTTGAGGTCGGGCTCGCTGAGGTGGGCGAGGTCCCCGGTCCGCCGCCCGCGCGCAGCGACCGCGCCGGCGAGGTCCTCGAGGCGGACCCGGGCCGCCCCGCGCCAGTCGGCCAGGACCGCCGAGGCGGCCTCCGCGCCGAGGTCGGCGTCGCCCGCCAGGTTCCGCATGCCCAGCAGGCCGACGGCGGCGGGCACATCGGTGGAGGCCACGGACCGGCAGTCCGCGAGCGTCCGCACGGAGTGGTCCAGCGTGAGGCCCGCGTCCCAGATCGGGTACCACACGGCGTCCGAGAGAGCGGCGAGCGTCACGTCGTCGCGGGAGCCGTCGTGCAGGAGCACGAGGTCGAGGTCGGCGCACGGCCCGCCGTCGCGTCGTCCGAGCGAGCCGACGCACGCGAGCGCCACGCCTCGTCGAACATCGGTGCCCAGCCGGCGCCCGGCGTCCGCCCAGAGCTCGACGAGTGCGGCGTCGGTCAGGTCGGCGAGCGCGCGGCGGTAGGCCCGCCCGTGCTCCAGGGCACCGGTGGCGAGCTCGGCGGGCGCCGGGGGGCGAACGGCGCGGCGGGCGGCCCGCAGCTCGGTGAGGAGCCGGTGACCGCCCGCCGCGCCGGTGCTCACAGGGCCTCGGAGCCCCGTTCGCCGGTCCGGACGCGGACGACCTGCCCCACGTCGGAGACCCAGACCTTGCCGTCACCGATGCGGCCCGTGTGGGCGGCGCCGACCACGGCGTCGAGCACCTGATCGGCCTCCGCGTCGTCGACGAGGACCTCGATGCGGACCTTGGGCACGAGGCGGACCTCGTACTCGGCACCGCGGTAGACCTCGGTGTGGCCGTGCTGGCGGCCGAAGCCGTTGGCCTCCGAGACGGTCATACCGGTGACACCCGCGGCCTCGAGGGCCGCCTTAACGTCCTCGAGCCGGAACGGCTGGATGATGGCGGTGATGAGCTTCATGTCGGTCCTCACTTCTCCGATCCGGTGAGCAGTCGCCCGGAGCCGATGCCCTCGTAGGCACTCTCCGCGTGCTGTGCGGTGTCGATCCCGCTGGCCTCGTCATCATCGCTCACGCGCCAGCCCATGGTGGCCTTGAGGACGAGCGCGATCACGAGGGTGACGAGCCCCGAGTAGACCACGGCCACGACCGCGATGAGGGCCTGGACGATCAGCTGGTCCGCGCCGTCGCCCATGAAAAGACCGCCCTCGTCAGCGAGCAGGCCGACGACGATCGTGCCGACCAGTCCGCCGACCAGGTGGACGCCGACGACGTCGAGCGAGTCGTCGAACCGCCACCGGTACTTCAGACTCACCGCGAGCGCGCAGAGCACGCCCGCGACCGCGCCGAGGACGATCGAGGTGACGGGGTTGAGCGCCCCGGCCGCCGGGGTGATGGCGACGAGACCGGCGACGGTGCCCGAGGCGGCGCCGAGCGACGTCATGTGCCCGTCACGCAGGCGCTCGACGACGAGCCAGCCGAGGATGGCGGCCGCCGTGGCCGACGTCGTGTTGACCCACGCGAGACCGGCGGTGCCGTCGGCCGTGAAGGCGGAGCCGGCGTTGAAGCCGAACCAGCCGACCCACAGCAGGGCGGCGCCGATCATCACGAGCGGCAGGTTGTGCGGCCGCATCGGCACCTTGCCGAAGCCCTTGCGCCGACCGATGACCAGGGCGAGGACGAGGCCGGCGATGCCCGCGTTGATGTGGACGACCGTGCCGCCGGCGAAGTCGATCGGCTCGGCGATCGAGCCGAACCACCCGTCGCCGGAGAGGATGCCGCCACCCCAGACCATGTGGGCCATCGGGAAGTAGGACAGCGTCACCCACAGGGCGGCGAAAACGAGCCAGGACGCGTACTTCACGCGTTCGGCGATCGCCCCGGAGACCAGTGCGGTGGTGATGATGGCGAAGGTCGACTGGAAGGCCACTCCCACGTAGGCGGGCACACCGAGGTCGTCGATGATGTGGGCGCCGTCCGCGTCGATCACCTGGCCGTCGAGGGCGAAGCCGTCGAACGGGTTGCCGAGGATGCCTCCGAGCGAGTCGCCGTAGCTCATCGACCACCCCCACAGCGGGTAGATGACGCCGACGACGGCGATGACGCCGAAGCTCATCATCATCATGTTGAGCACCCCGCGGCTGCGGGTCATGCCGCCGTAGAACAGGGCCAGGGCCGGCACGGTCATCATGAGCACGAGCGTGGCGGACATCAGCATCCAGGCCGTGGCGCCGGTGTCGAGGGTCGGCGCTGCCGACGTCGTGATGAGTGGGGTCATGTCTCCTCCTCGCCGGCACCGTCGGCCGGTCTGGGAGGCACTCTCCTTCGAGCGTGTTTCGCCGCGGCGCGGCCCAGGTTTCACCCGTGTAACCGGCAGCGCCGCCACGTGACGATCACGTGACGGCGCCGGGAGACGGTGCGGTAGGCGTCAGCCGAGCAACGAGTCCACGAAGTCCTCGGGGACGAACGGCGCGAGGTCGTCGGGGCCCTCGCCGAGCCCGACGTACTTCACCGGCACGCCGAGCTCGCGCTGCACGGTGACGACGATGCCGCCCTTCGCGGTGCCGTCGAGCTTGGTGAGCACGATGCCGGTGACGGACACGGCCTCGGAGAAGATCTTCGCCTGCTGCATGCCGTTCTGACCCGTGGTCGCGTCGAGGACGAGCAGGACCTCCCGGACGGGCGCCTGGCGCGACATCACGCGCTTGATCTTGCCCAGCTCCTCCATGAGGCCGGCCTTGTTCTGGAGTCGGCCGGCGGTGTCGACGACGACGACGTCCGCATCCTGCTCCCGGCCGCTGCGCACGGCCTCGAACGCCACCGACGCCGGGTCGGCGCCCTCGGTCTCGGACCGCACGACGGGCACGCCGACGCGCTCGCCCCAGGTGGTCAGCTGCTCGGCGGCGGCCGCGCGGAAGGTGTCGGCGGCGCCGAGGACGACCGAGTGCCCCTCGGCGACGAGCACGCGCGCGAGCTTGCCGATCGTCGTCGTCTTGCCCGTGCCGTTGACGCCGACGACGAGCACGGTCGCGGGGTGGGGTGCGCCGTCGTCGGCGACGACGGGGGTCAGGTCGAGGGTGCGGTCCGCGTCGGGGCCGACGAACTCGAGGAGCTCGCGACGCAGGATGTCCTTGACGGCGCCGGGGTCGCTCGCGCCGGTGACCCTGGCCTCGGTGCGCAGGGTGTCGATGAGCTCGGTGGTGGGACCGATGCCGACGTCGGCGACCAGGAGCGTGTCCTCCAGCTCCTCCCAGTCCTCCTCGGTGAGCGTGTCGCGGGAGAGGATCGAGAGCAGGGCCTGGCCGAACGAGCCGGACCGGGCGAGGCGGGCACGCAGGCGCTGGAGCCGCGAGGTGACGGTCTCGGGCTGCTCGAGGGTCGGTGTCGGCGGGGCCGCCGGCTCGGCGGCGCCCGGTTCGGCGACGTCGGTCCCCGCGCGGTCCTCGTCGATGACGGCGGTCGGCGCGGCGGAGGCGCCCGACGCCGGCTCCTCACCGGAGGGGTACGGGCTCGACTCCCCCGGGGGAAGCGTGTCGTCGCGCCTGCGGCGCGAGGGGACGAGCCAGAGTCCGGCGATCAGCCCGACGACGAGCAGGGCTCCGACGACGGTCAGGATGATGTACGGGGTATCCACGGCCACAGTCTCTCAGGAACGCGGACGGCCGGCGTCGCGCTCCCCGGTGGTCGAGAGGCGGCGGGCGGGGCGCGGGGCGGCGCGCAGCCCGGGAACGGGGACTCCGTCAGGCCGAGGCGTCGGCGCGTTCGATGCGCTGGGAGATCACGGTCGACAGCCCCCCGCGCATGGTGACGCCGTAGAGCGCGTCGGCGACCTCCATCGTGCGCTTCTGGTGCGTGATGACGATGAGCTGGGAGGACTCGCGCAGCTCGGCGAAGATCTCGATGAGGCGGCCGAGGTTGACGTCGTCGAGGGCGGCCTCGACCTCGTCCATCACGTAGAACGGGCTCGGGCGGGCGGTGAAGATCGCCACGAGCAGGGCGACGGCCGTGAGCGAGCGTTCCCCGCCCGAGAGCAGCGAGAGGCGCTTGACCTTCTTGCCCGCGGGCCGCGCCTCGATCTCGATGCCGGTGGTGAGCATGTCGTCCGGGTCGGTGAGCACGAGACGGCCCTCGCCGCCGGGGAACAGCCGGGGGAACACGCGCTCGAACTGGGCCGCGGTGTCGTGGAACGCGGAGGTGAACACCTCCTCGACCCGGGCGTCGATGTCCTTGACGATCTGGAGCAGGTCCTCGCGCGAGCGCGTGAGGTCGGCCAGCTGCTCGGTGAGGAACTGGTGGCGCTCCTCCAGGGCGGCGTGCTCCTCGAGCGCGAGCGGGTTGACCTTGCCCAGGCGAGCGAGGTCCTTCTCCGCCCGGGCGAGCCGCTTGACCTGCTCCTCGCGGACGAAGGGCCGGGGCTCGGGCGGCTCCTCGCCGTCCGCGACCGGCGCGGTGGAGGGGACGAGCACGTGGGGCCCGTACTCCTCGAGCAGGACGTCGGGGTCGGTGCCGAGCTCCTCGACGGACCGCTCCTCCGCCTGGCGCACCCGCATCGTGTGCTCGGTGCGGGCGAGCTCCTCGCGGTGCGCGGCGTCGCGCAGGCCGAGCAGGGTCTTGTCGATCTCGGCGAGCTGGGAGCGCACCGAGGTCGTGGCCTTCTCCCGGTCCTCCCGCTCGGCCTCGGCCTCGGCGCGGCGCGCGGCGGCCTCCCCCACGGCGCGGTCCGCGGCGGCCACGCCCTCCTGGGCACGCTCGTGGACCTCGGCGGCGACCGCTGCCTGTCGGCGGCGTCGCGCGGCCCGGTCAGCGGCGGCGGCGCGGGCCGCGCGCTCGGTGCGGGCGGCGGCCTCGAGGGAGGCGGCGCGGCCGGCGAGCGCGCTCACCCGCTCCTCGACGGTGCGCAGCGCGAGGCGGGTGTCGGTCTCCGCGGAGCGGGCCTCCCGCGCAGCGGCGGTCGCCTGGTCCCGCTCGGTGGTGGCGCGCTCGAGATCGGCCTCGGCCTCCTCGGGCTCGCGGCCGGCGAGCTCGAGGCGCTCCCCCAGCTCGGCGAGGACCTCGCGGTGCTCGGCCAGCGCGGTCTCCGCCTGCTCGCGGGCGGGGCCGGACCGCTCGACCTCCGTGCCCGAGTCCCGGATTGTCTGGCGCAGGCGGCCGAGCCGCTCGGTGACGGCGGACATCTCGGCGTCCGAGGCGTGCAGGGCGTCCAGCGAGGCTGCAGCCTGCGTGCGGGCGGCCTCGACCTCCTCGCGGGCCGGGCCGAGAGCGAACCGGGTGGCCTCGGCGCGACGCGCGGCGTCGTCGACGTCGGCGAGGGCCTGCTCGTGGGCGGCGTGCAGGCTGAGCACCGAGGACTCCTCGCCCCCGCCGCCGGACACGGCCGCGGCCCCGACGACGTCGCCGTCCTTCGTCACCGCCGTGAGGTCGGGGCGGGCCGCGACAGCCGCCCGGGCGGCCGTGAGGTCCTCGGCGAGGACCACCCGGTCGAGGAGCCGGGCGAGGGTGACGGCGACGTCGGTGCGCGCCGTGACGACCGACGGTGCCGCGACGACGCCGCCCGGGAGGTCGCCGGCGGCCAGGTCGCCGGCCGTGGGCGGGGCGTCGGCGCCGGGGTCGGCCGCGACGACGAGGCGCAGCTTTCCGCTGCCCTCCTCGCGGCTGGTGCGCAGGGCGGTGACGGCGGCGTCGAGCGAGGCGACCACGTGCGCGGCCGCGAGGGGCCCGAGGGCGGCGGCGACGGCGTCGGCCCACTCGGCCTCGACCTCGAGGTGTTCCGGCAGCGGGCCGAGCAGGCCCTCCACGTCCCCGGCCGGCGCGGCGTCGGAGGCGGCCAGGCCGAGATCCAGGGCCTCGGCGCGGGACTGGGCGGAGGTGCGCGCCTCCTCGGCGGCGCGCAGCTCCTCGTCGAGCCGCTCGGTCTCGGCCTCGGCGGCGGCGAGCCGGTCGGCGGCCCGCTCGTAGGCGTCGTCGAGGTCCTCCTCGCCGGACTCGGCGCCCGCGACGTCCCGCTCCAGGCGGTCGAACTCGCGCTGGGCCTCCTCGGCGCGGGTGCGGGCGGCGGCCTCGGCGTCGTGCAGGCGGTCGAGCTCGGCCTGGGCTGCCTCGAGGCGGGAGCGGCGCTCGGCGACCTGGCCCGTGAGCCGGGCGAGCCCCTCGCGGCGGTCGGCGACGGCGCGGTGGACGGCGGCGAGCGCGTGCTCGGCCGCGCGCTCGGCGGTCTCCGCCTCCGTGCGGCGGGCCTCGGCGTCGGTCAGCGTGCCGCGGGCCGCGTCGAGCTCGACGCCGAGCTCGGCCTCCGCGGCGCGGGCCTGCTCGGCGCGGGCCTGGAGCACGTCGGGGTCGCGGGCGTCCTCCTGGCGGGCGGCACCCTCGCGGTCGCCGTCCTGGTCGGCCCGTTCGTCGCCGGGGTCCTCGCCCGTCCCGCCGAGGAGGCGGACGCGTTCGGTGGCGACGTCGGTGAGGGCGCGCAGCCTCTCGCGCACGCCGGAGAGCCGGTACCAGGTGTCGGTGGCGGCGCCGAGTCGCGGCGCGGCGTCGGCGGCGGCCTGCTCGAGGGCGGCCAGCGAGCGTCGGGCGACGTCCTGCTCGCCCTCGGCCTGCTCGAGGCGGGCGGCGATCGCGGCGGTGTCGGTGGTCGCGGAGTCGGCGGCTGCGCGGAGCTGAGCGAGGTCGTCGGCCAAGAGGCGGGCGCGGGCATCGCGCAGGTCGGTCTGGACCACCTGGGCGCGCCGCGCGACGTCGGCCTGGCGGGCGAGCGGGCCGAGCTGGCGGCGGATCTCGGCCGTGAGGTCGCTCAGGCGGGCGAGGTTCGCGGCCGTGGCCTCGAGCTTGCGCAGCGCCTTCTCCTTGCGGCGGCGGTGCTTGAGGACGCCGGCGGCCTCCTCGATGAAGCCGCGGCGGTCCTCGGCGGTGGCCTGGAGGACGGAGTCGAGGCGCCCCTGCCCGACGATGACGTGCATCTCCTTGCCCATGCCCGTGTCGGACAGGAGCTCCTGGATGTCGAGCAGGCGGCACGACTCGCCGTTGATCTGGTACTCGGAGCCGCCGGAGCGGAACAGCGTGCGGGTGATCGTCACCTCGGTGTACTCGATGGGGAGCACGCCGTCGGTGTTGTCGATCGTCAGGGAGACCTCGGCGCGGCCGAGCGGGGCGCGGCCCGTGGTGCCGGCGAAGATCACGTCCTGCATCGAGCCGCCGCGCAGGGACTTCGCGCCCTGCTCGCCCATCACCCAGCTCAGGGCGTCGACGACGTTGGACTTGCCCGACCCGTTCGGCCCGACCACGCACGTGATGCCGGGCTCGAGGTGCAGGGTCGTCGCCGACGCGAAGGACTTGAAGCCCCGCATGGTCAGCGTCTTGAGATACACGCCCGCGAGCCTAGGTCAGGAGGGCCGTGATCCCGCGGAACCCGCCCGAGCACCTGTGACGAGTGAGCGGGGTTCTGCGTCAGGAGGGCGGTGCGTCAGGAGGCGGCGAACCAGAGGGCGATCTCGCGCTCGGCGCTCTCGACGGCGTCGGAGGCGTGGACGAGGTTCTCGATGACCGCGCCGCCGCCCTCGTGCCCGAGGTCGCCTCGCACGGAGCCGGGTGCCGCGACGGTCGGGTCGGTCACGCCCACGATGGTGCGGATCCCCTCGATGACGCGGTGGCCCTCGACGACTGCCGCCACCACGGGGCCGGAGCCCATGAACTCCACGAGCCCGCCGAAGAAGGGGCGGTCCGCGTGCTCGGCGTAGTGCTGCTCGAGCAGCGCGCGGTCCGGGTGCAGCATCTGCAGCGCGGTGACCGTGTAGCCCTTGGTCTCGATGCGGCGCAAGATCTCACCGGTGAGGTGGCGGGCGACGCCGTCGGGCTTGACGAGGACGAGGGTGCGCTCGAGCGGGGAAGTCATGACCGCAGCCTAGTGGCGCGCAGCACCGGAACTGCGCGCCCGCCGCATGCAGGGCCGTACGCGGCCGGCGGCAGTCAGGCCCCCTCGGCCGTCGCCAGCCGGTGGTGCTCGAGCTCGGCGGCGTAGCGGACGCGGCGGTCGGCGTCGATGTCTGCCCCGGTGCGCAGCGCGATGAGCCACAGCAGCGCGAAGACGATCGCGAGGCTGAGCACCATCGGCACGACGAGCGCGACGGCGGCCAGCCCGATCTGGACGAACCAACCGAGCACGCCCACCTCGCGCGGGTACTTCCGCACGAGTCCCGCCCCGACGACGCACACCACGAGCGCCGTCATCCCGACCGCCCACACCCACGGCAGCGGCGCCACGCGCAGACCGTGCGCGACCAGGGTGGCGAAGAGCATGACGAACGCCTCGAGCGCGAGGATCGCCGTGAGGAACAGGACCCGGGCGGACCTCGGCGGGCGCGGCGCGGCGGGGACCGCGTCGACCCGCCCGGCGGGGGCCGCGTCGTCGGGCGTCGCGCCGGAGGGGCCCGGGCGCTCGGTGCCGCCCACCTGCTCGGCGGGAGCGGGGCCGTCCGACCTCTGCCCGGCGTCGTCCGCCCGCCCGATCCCGCCCGCCTGCTCGCTCGTCACTCGCCCAGGGTAGTTCGGCCGAGGACGACCCTGGCGCGGTGCGCGACGGCGGCCCGCTGGACCTGTGCGCCGTACCGGACGTCGACGGGGATCCGCGGCATCCGCAGCACGGCGCCGAGCCGGACCGGAGCCGGACCGGGGCCGGCCACCCCGGCCTCCGCCACCACGGCCTGCGACACCCCGGCCGCCGCCACCGCGGCGCGCGCCGCAGCGGCCAGGCCGCGTGGGGCCATCGACGCCTTCGCCCGGGCACCCCGGTGGCGCCGCGGGTCGGTCTCGAGGACCGCCACCACGTCCTGCGCCCCACGCGGCCCTACCCCGACGACGCACGCCGCCGTCACGCCCGGGATCGCCCGGAGCGCGATCTCGAGCGCGATCGGGGTGACGACGCCGTTCTCGGTGGTGATCTCGTGCCCGACCCGGCCCTCGAGCCAGAGCCGGCCCTCGGCGTCGAGGTGGCCGAGGTCCCCGGTCCGGTGCCACCCGACCAGCGTCTGGGCGCGCGCCTGCTCGGCGGCCGGCAGGAGGTAACGGTCGCGCAGGTGGGGCGCGGTGCCGACGACCTCGCCGGTCACGCCGGGCGAGCTCACCGGGTCCCCGACCGGCGCGCCGAGGTGGTCGAGCGGGACGATGCCGACGCGAGCGCCCGGGACGGGCCGGCCCACGCACGTGCCGCCACCCGCCCCGGACACCCTCGACGTGGTCGCCGCCCGCAGCTCGGGCAGCGCGAGGTCGGTGAGCGGGAGCAGCCCGGCCATGCCGTAGGGGGCGTGCATCTCGGGGTCGCCGAGCAGCCTCGCGGCGCGGGCGAGCTCGCCCGCGGTGACGGGCGCTCCGCTGACGACGACGCGGCGCAGCCGGGCGAGCGCGTCCCGTTCGTCGGGGGCGAGCCGGCCGGCCGTCGCGACGACCGAGGCCAGCCCGGCCGGGCTCACGGCGAGCGCCGGTGAGGGGACGCGGCGGGCCGCCCGGGCGAGCTGGGCGGCGGTGAGCGCACCCGGGCGCCCGGTGCCCGGGATGACCGCCGGCGCACCGACGGCGAGGGCGAGCAGGGCGGCCGGGGCGAAGCCGGCGACCAGGCCGTGGTCGGCGTCGATGGGGACGACCTGGGTCGTCGCCTCGCACATCGCCGCGAGCGTGCGGTGCGTGTAGATCACGCCGTTGGGTCGCAGCGAGCCGGCGGCCTGGAAGACGACGAGGGCGTCGTCGTCGGGGTGCGGCTCCTCCGGGAGAGCGACCCCGCCGGCGACGAGCTCCCGGCCGTGGTCGAGGATCTCGAGGAACACGCCGCGCAGCCCGAGCAGCCGGCGTTCGTTGGCGGTGATCACCCGGTCGAACGGGGTCCGCACGAGGTATCGGTTCGCCGTCCAGCCGCGCACGCGTGCGGCCCGCGCGGCCACCGGCGTGCCCAGCAGGTGGTCGAGCTCGGCGCCCCGCAGCGCACGGTCGAGACCCCGGGCCCCGAGGCGCGGGTCGGCGAGCACGGCGACGCCGCCGAGGCGCAGGACCGCGAACAGGCTGAGCGTGAGCTCCACGCCGGGCGGGATCGAGACGCCGACCCGCTGGCCGGGCCGAACCCCGGCGTCCTTCAGGCCCAGGGCGAGCATCTCGACGTCGTCGGCGAGCTCGCGCCAGGTGACGCGGCGGCGCAGGCCGGGGTCGTCCAGCACGAGCGCGGCGGCGTCCGACCCGCGGCGCTCGCGCAGCTGGTGCCACAGGGGCCGGTACCCGGCCGTCGCCGCCTGCCCGTCGGGGTGCTTGTCGATCACCCGGCCAGCGTAATGACGGCTCGCGCCCTCCGTGGCCGGGCTGGAGCGACGGCCGGCACGACCGTCGGCGCGGTCGTCGGGCGCGGGACACCGCGTCCCGTCATCTGGACCCGGCCCGGTGGGCGCGGCGCGGCCGGCCGCGCGGTGCCACAGTGGGCGCCCGGGCGTGGCGCGCGTCGTCGTCGTACGCCGTTCCCGCGCCCCGACGCCAGCCCGTCCCCGATCCGAGAGGTCACCATGTCGAAGGTCCGCACCACGCACGCCGGCTCGCTGCCCCGCACCGCCGCGCTGATCGACGCCAACGCCGCGCGCGCCGAGGACCGCATCGGTCAGGCCGAGCTCACCGCGCTGCTGGAGTCCGAGGTCGCGGGCGTGGTCGCGCGGCAGACCGAGGCGGGCCTCGACCACGTCAACGACGGCGAGTACGGCAAGCTCATGAGCGAGTCCGTCGACTACGGCGCCTGGTGGTCCTACTCGTTCGGGCGCACGGGCGGCCTGACCATCGACCCGGACGACCAGTCGTGGGCCGTGGACAGCTACGTCTCCTCCCCCGGCGACGTGCGCCTGACCGGCTTCCTCCACCGCCGCGACCGGGCGCTGTTCGCGGACGCCTACGCCGACCCGACGTCGGGCATCTGGAGCGGCGGCGACAAGCCACGCCCGTTCCCGATCGTCACCGGCGAGCTCACCTACACCGGCGCCGACGCCGTGCGGTCCGACGTCGACCACCTCGTCGCCGCCCTCGCGGCCGCCGGCAAGGAGCCGGCCGCCGGCTTCGTCACCGCCCTGTCCCCCGGCTCGGCGACCCGCATCACCGACCGGTTCTACGGCGACGAGGACGCCTACCTCGACGCCTGGGCGCGCGTCCTGCGCGAGGAGTACAAGGCGATCCTCGACGCCGGGCTGTGGCTGCAGATCGACGACCCGTCGGTCGCGGAGAACTTCGACCAGATCACGCCCGAGCCGGCGGTGGCGGACTACGTCGCGTTCACCGAGAAGCGCGTCGCGGCCCTCAACCGCGCGCTCGACGGGCTGCCGACGGAACGCGTGCGGTTCCACCTGTGCTGGGGCTCGTGGCACGGCCCGCACTCGACCGACCTGCCGCTGGCGGACATCGCCCCGACGATGCTCACGGTGAACGCCGCCGCCTACTCCTTCGAGGCCGCCAACGTGCGCCACGAGCACGAGTGGCGGGTCTGGGAGAACCTCGCGCTGCCGGCCGACAAGGTGCTCGTGCCCGGCGTGGTCTCGCACGCCACCAACGTCCTCGAGCACCCCGAGCTCGTCGCCGACCGCATCGAGCGATTCGCGCGCCTCGTCGGGCCGGAGCGCGTGTGGGCGTCGACCGACTGCGGGCTCGGGGGACGTGTCCACGAGCAGATCGCGTGGGCGAAGCTGGACTCGCTGGTCGAGGGCGCGCGGATCGCGGACCGGCGCCTCGCGGGCGGCGCGGCGGCCTGAGCGCAGGCCGGCCGGCCCGAGTGCGAAGCGCGGGCCGAGCGAGGGGCGGCGGCCTGAGCGCAGGCCGGCCGGCCCGTCGCAGCCCCCCTGCACGACGGCGGAGCTCACCTGCACGGTGAGCCCCGCCGTCGTGCATGTGGTCGGGTCGGGCGCCCCTGCCGCCGGCCAGGATCAGCCGGCGAAGACCCCGATGCCGTTGGGGACCTCGCGCAGGACCTCGATGCCGTCCTCGCGGCTGCGGCTCAGCAGCGAGAACTCGTCATCGACGCCGGGCCGGCCGAGCATCGTGCTCGAGCCGCCGCCGTCGAGGAGGACGGCGTCGTCGGACCCGAGCTCGGCCATGACGACCGCCGCGTCCCGGGTGGAGGCGCCGACGCTGTCGGGGTTCCGGCCGTCGACGACGAGGAGGAACAGCGTGCGCCCGTCCTCGGACACGCCGGCGAGCGTGCGCGGGTTGAGCGGTCGCTCCGGGATGGTGCCGACCTCGCCGTCGCGGACGACGACCCCGCCGCCGACGGCCCAGTCGAGCCGTCCGGCGCCGTCCGACCGCGACCGCACGTGCGTCCGCACGCTGTCGCCGACCTCGAGCCCGCGCAGCTCGTCCGCGCCGTCCTCGCGGCCGAGGAGGACCTGCTGCCCCTCCTCCAGCGCACCGGTGCCGCCGGCCGTCTCGGCGACGTCGACGACGCGACCGTCCTCCAGCAGCACCTCGAGCACGTCATCCGTGCACGCCGCGCCGCGGGCGGTCTCGTCGCCGCAGGCCGCTCGCGCCCGCGTGTCGTCGCCCCACGTGTCGCCCCACCGGGCGTCGAAGAGCGTGATCTGGTCGGTCGCCATGCCGTACTGGTTGAGGCCGTCGATGTCGATCGGTCGCTGGCCGCGCGGGGCGGCGAAGGCGTCGAGCTCGACGTCCGTGACCACGCCGCGGCCCGAGCGTGTGACGCCGACGACCTCGTCGCCGTCGTTCCAGGCCGCGTCGAGCGACTCGCCGTGCCGCTGGGCGTAGGGCACCGCGGACTGGCGGATCTCGCCGTCGCGGATCTCCACGCCCGCGGCCGCGAAGGTGGCGGCGATCTCCCCGTGGGTCGGGTCGACCGTGTTCTGGAAGAAGTCGCCGTTGACGGCGGCGATGGCGCCGGCGTCCTCGCCCATGTCGTCCAGGCGCTGCGGCGTGGTGATCGTCGGCCCGGTGATGAGGTCGGTGCCGGCCGTGCGCAGGTCGACCGCGAGGAGGTTGGCGGTCGAGGCGCCCTCGGGCGTGGTCACACGGTAGGTCGTGTGCTGGACGCCGTCCGCGAGCTCGCCGACGCCGGTCCGCTCGATCTCGATGTCCTCCGACTCGGCGGTCGGGGCGGGTGCGGGGGCGGACGGCGAGGGGCCGGCGGGCGCGGCGAGAGGTGCGGTGGCGGACACGTCGGCCGCGGCCGGCACGGCGGCGGCACCCATCGCCGTCGTCGCGAGCGCGAGAGCCGAAAGGGCGAGAGTGCGCGGATGTAGTCGTGACCGGTGCGTGCGGTGGGTGATGGCTGCCATGGGACGTCCCCTTCGTCTGGCTCGGTTTCGGACGCGGCGGACGCTAGGCAGGCCCCGTGTCCGGCGCGCGACCGGCGCGCGACGGCACGGCAAACTCCTGCGCGCGCGGTCGGTCCGCTCATATGTGGGACCTGCCCGTTCACGGAGTGGCCACCGTCCGTTGGTACGCACATCGCCGTGCGGTCGACTGCCCTCCGTACGGTCGCCGCGCCGTCCGACCCCCTCGCCAGACCCCGTGATGTGGACGGCCTCACACCGCACGTCCCCCTGAGCAGAGGAGATCTCCCATGCGCACGCACAGGACCGGCCGACGCCGGTCGATCGGACTCGGGCTGGCGGCCGCCGGCGCGGTCGTCCTCTCGGCCCTTGCCGCTCCAGCGACCGCCGACGAGCCGAGCGAGGGCGAGCCCGCTGCACGGGACGCGACCGACGCCGCGAACGCCTCCGCGGGTGCTTCCAATACCTCCGATAACGGCTCCGAGGACGGGCCGGACAACATCATCGTCGTCGTCGGCGACGGCATGGGCTACAACCACATCGACATGGCGAGCATGTTCGAGTCCGACCAGAGCCGCTACCAGGTGGCCGTCGACCCGGAGGCCGGCACGATCGAGGACGTCGACGGGGACACCCCGACCCAGGTCTACGAGCACTGGCCCGTCCAGTACGCCATGAGCACTTTCTCGGTCGGCGGCTCCTACGACCCCGAGGTGATGTGGGGCGACTTCGCCGCCTCCACGCTGGCCGCCCCGACCGACTCGGCCGCGGCGGCCACCGCCATGGCCACCGGGGTGAAGACGATCAACCAGGCCGTCGGCGTCGACCGCGAGGGTGCGCCGATCGAGAACGTCGTCGAGCGGGCGCAGGCGCAGGGCCGCGCCACCGGCGTCGTCACGAACGTCGTGGTCCCCCACCCCACGACGGCCGCCTTCGCCATCCACAACGAGAGCCGCCTCGACTACCTCGCGGTCTCCGACCTGCTGGTCGACGAGAGCGGCCTCAACGTGGTCATGGGCTCCGGCCACCCCTGGTACGACGACAACGGCGACCGGTACGACGAGCCGGACTTCAACTACGTGAGCGAGGAGACCTGGACGCGGCTGGAGAACGGCGACACGCCGTTCGAGTTCATCGAGGAACGGGCCGACTTCCAGGCGCTCGCGGGAGCCGAGGCACCGCCGACGCACGTGATGGGCTTCGCGCAGGCGTGGACCACCACCCAGGAAGCCCGGGGCGACGGCGAGAGCGACGTCCCGTTCGAGGACCCGTTCATCGAGACGGTGCCCGAGCTGTCCGAGATGACGCTCGGCGCCCTCAACGTCCTGGACAACGCCTCCGACGAGGGCTTCTTCCTCGCGGTCGAGAGCGGCGCGATCGACTGGTCCTCCGAGCTCAATGCCCCGGCCCGGGCCATCGAGGAGACCATCACGCTCAACGAGACGGTCGAGGCGATCTCCGACTGGGTCGAGACCCACAGCAGCTGGGACGAGACGATGGTCGTCGTCACCGCCGACCACGAGGCCGGCTACATCACCGGCCCGGACTCCGATCCCGCGTGGACGCCCATGGTGTCCAACGGCGTGGGCGAGCTGCCGGACCACGAGTGGCACCGACTGGCCCACTCCAACCACCTCGTGCCCTTCTTCGCCATCGGCGCCGGCTCCGAAGCCTTCCACGCCCGCGCCACCGCGGAGGACCCGGTCCGCGGGAGCTACCTCGACAACGCCGACATCGGACAGGTCATGCTCGACGAGCTGTGGGCCGAGCAGGACGACCCGGGTGAGCCGGACCCCGAGCCGGTGCCGCCGTCACCGGGGCGTGGGTTCTACCTGAACGACGGGTGGGGGATCTGGGCCGATCACGAGTTCAGCTTCGGTCGTCCGGGTGACGAGGTGCTCGTGGGTGACTGGGACGGCGACGGTTCCGACACGCTGGCTGTGCGTCGGGGTAACGCCTACTACCTGTCCAACTCGCTGTATGGCGGGGCGGCCGAGGTCGAGCTGACCTACGGCCGCGCGGACGACGCGGTGCTGGTAGGTGACTGGGACGGCAACGGTGCGGACAGCTTCGCGGTGCGTCGTGGGAACAGCTACTTCCTGTCGAACTCCCTGACCGGTGGGAACGCGGATGCGGTGCTGGACTACGGCCGCGCCGACGACACCGTGCTGGTCGGGGACTACGACGGCGACGCCGTCGACACCTTCACCGTCCGCCGCGGCAACACCTACTTCGTCTCGAACTCGCTCAGCACGGGCTGGGCGGACGTCGAGCTGGACTACGGCCGGGCGTCGGACGACGTCCTGGTCGGTGACTGGGACGGCGACGCGGTCGACACCTTCGCCGTGCGCCGCGGGAACCTCTACCTGGTGTCGAACTCGCTGACCTCCACGGTGGCCGACACCGAGGTCCGGTACGGCCGGGCCGGCGACGAGGTGTACGTCGGTGACTGGGACGGCGACGGCTCCGACACCCTCGGAGTCCGCCGCTGACCAGAACCTGATGCCGATCATCGGCGAGTGAGCGGACCTCTGCTCTGCTCCACGAGTGAGCGGAGTTCTGCTCCACGGATAGGCGCCGCCCGGATCTCGGTCCGGGCGGCGCTCAACTGTCGGGCGGGCCCCGCACCCTGATGGGGTGCGGTGCCCGCCCCTCGTCGTCATTCCCTGCACCAGCTCGACATGGTCCCGCCCGGCATCGGCTCGGTCAGTTCGGTGAGGCAGTGGGGTAATCGCCGAGTCAGTCGACCGGGGGGCATGTCTCGATGGATACCTGATTGACTCGGTGACGACGCAACGACGCGACACCGCAACTCGCTCTCCAACGGACCGAACCCCGCTCACTCGCGACACGGAGCCGGCAGAAGTCCGCTCACTCGCCACACGGAACGGACCGAACCGCGCTCACTCGTCGAGAGAGTGGCCGGCCGGGCGGTTCGTCCGGACCGGCATCGCAACGGACGGACCCACGCCACGTCCCATCCGTGGAATCATTCACACGACGCCGTCACCTGCGGCGCCTTTGTCGACGTCAGGATCATTGTCATGGCTACCCCTCACATCGCCGCCGAGCCCGGCGACATCGCCCCGGCCGTCCTCCTGCCCGGTGACCCCCGGCGCGCAGCACGCATCGCCGAGCTCCTCATGCCCGACGCCCGCGTGGTCTCCGACGTCCGCGCGAACAAGGTCTTCACGGGCGAGGTCGACGGCAAGCCGCTGTCCGTCATGGCCTCGGGCATGGGCATGGCCTCGACGGTCCTGTACGCCAACGAGCTGTTCGAGCACTTCGGCGTGCAGCGCATCGTCCGGGTCGGCACCGCCGGCGGCCTGGCGCGGCACGTGCGGGTCGGCGACGTCGTCGTCGCGCTGGGCGCACACACCGACTCCGCGATCAACGTGCCCCGGCTCCCCGGCCTGCACTTCTCGGCGATCGCCAGCTATGGGCTCGTGGCGGCGGCGGTCGCGGCGGCGAAGGAGCACGCGGGAGACACGCCTGTGCACGTCGCACCGATCGTGTCGCGGGACCACTTCTACGGCAACGCGGCCGATCTCAACGAGGCTCTGGCCTCCTACGGCACGCTCGCCGTCGAGATGGAGGCCGCCGGCCTGTACGGCGTCGCGGCGGAGTACGGCCGGGAGGCCCTCGCCGTCCTCACGATCTCCGACCACCTCCTCGACCACTCGGGCGACATGTCGCCCGAGGACCGCGAGACACGTTTCACCCTCGCACTCACGCTCGCCCTGGCGGCGGCACACTCCTGACCGACCCCACGACCGGGCCGACGAGGGCCCGACCTCCCAGAACGAGGAACCCGATGGACGACGAGAGCTCGCAGCCCGGGCGCCGACCGCTGCCCTGGGTCCGCACGACCACACCGGTCGACCCGCCACGGGCACCGATCGACTCGGAGCCCACGGGGTCGGGCAGCGACCGGATCCGCACGCCGGGCAGCGAGCAGGGGCGCACGCCCGGCAGCGCCCCGGGTGCTGCCGCCGCCGCGAGCGCCCTCCCTGATCCCGCACCGGACCTCGACCCGCACCCGGAGGACAACCGGCCCTCACGACGCCGCCCCACGGTCTCCGGCCGACCGTTCGAGCCCTGGCTCGCGGCCGGCGACCGCCTCCCCCCGCCGGGCGGGTACCGCTTCGACCCGAGCGAGGTCCGCGCGGGCCGCACCCGCATGTCACGTCGGGCCCCCGTCATGGCCACCAGGCGTGGTCCCGGGCGCCCGAGGAACGCGGACGCGGAGCGCAAGGCGTTCGCCGCGGTTCTCGAGCTGTTCGGCCAGCGCGGCTGGGCGGGCCTCTCCCTCGACGCCGTCGCCGCGGAGGCCGGCCTGGGCAAGTCGTCCATCTATCTGCGCTGGACGGACAAGCAGGCGCTGCTCATCGACGCGCTCAAGCACGTGGACGTGACGGTCGTGGCGCCGGACGCCGGCCAGGACGACGGCCCCGGGGTGCGCGAGTTGCTGATCTTCGCCGCCAACCGCCGCATCACGCAGTACGGCGGGACCTACGGGCCTGCGCTGTACCGCCTCAACATCGAGGCGCGCATCTACCCCGAGGTCTTCGACACGATCTGGCAGGAGACGATCGGGGCGAGCATCCGCGAGCTCACGGCGACGCTCCTGGAGAAGGCAGAAGGTGTGCACACGCCGACCGAGGAGGACGCCACCGACCTCATCGCGTCGGTCGAGGGCACCGCGATGTACCTGGCGTTCGTCGCCCATCCCGCGGCGATGCCCGGCATGTCCGACCTCCACGACCGCATCGAGCGCATGGTCGACCGCCATCTGCGCGGGATCCGGGAGTACATGGACCGCCGGGCCCGGGGGCTCGAGTAGCCGGGCCCGGTCAGTCGGGCTCGAGTAGCCGCGCCCGGTCAGTCGGGCGCCACCAGCACGCGCCGGATCAGTCGGGGGCGATCAGCCCGCGCCGCTCCAGCAGCTCCCGCGCGGCGTCCGCGCCCTGCCAGAGGTGTGCGTCCAGGCCGGCCGCCACGGCGGCGTCGACGTTGACCTGCCGGTCGTCGAGGAAGATCACCCGACCGGCGGGCACGTCCATGTGCTCGACGGCGTCCTCGTACGCCCGGCGGTCCGGCTTGCTCAGCTGCGTGAAGCAGGAGAAGCGCTGGACCGCGATGAGCTCCGACCACGGCTGGTTGTCGAAGGTCCGCGCGAGCGCCGTCGGGGCGTTCGACAGCACCCCCAGGCGGACGCCGGCCCGGTCGAGGTCGCGCAGCAGCGCGAGCACCGCGGGCGTGAGGCGTGCCCAGCGCTGCACGTCCGCCGCCACGAGCTGCTCGACGACCTCGGCGGAGAGCTCCGGCCCGTCGGCGTCGTCGGAGACCTGCTGCCAGTAGGCGGTGTCGTCGCCGGTGCGGTCGTACTCCTCGCGGCGGGCCATGACGGCCTCGGCGAGGGCGTCGACCTGGGGACCCGTGGTTGGCAGGCCGAGGAGGCGGGCCGCGATCGAGACGACGGGACCGTTGGAGGCAAGGGTGCCGCCGACGTCGAAGAGCACGGCACGCTCGGCGGGGGGACGCTCGTCGGGCTCGTTCACGTCGATCATCGAACCACGCCCGGGTGTCCGGGCGCTGTCCGGAGCGGGGCATCACGGTGGTCCGTGCCTGCGATGCCACGGCCACGCTCGGCCAGGACACCGAGCATCCTCGCCCGCTTCTCGCCCCGCGCCCGAGCATCCTCGGCCCCTCCTCGCCCGTGCACCCGTGAGCCGGTAGAACGGGACCATGGATCTCGACCGCGTGCGCGACGACCTGCGGACCTTCGCCGCCGAGCGCGACTGGGGCCAGTTCCACGAGCCGCGCAACCTCCTGCTCGCCCTCGTCGGCGAGGTCGGCGAGCTGGCCGAGCTCACCCAGTGGCGCACGGACGACGAGCTGCGCGACCTGGCACGGACGCCCGACGGCGCTCGGGACCTGGGTGACGAGCTCGCCGACGTCCTGTCCTACCTCGTGCAGACCGCGGACAGCCTGGGCCTCGACCTCGGTGCCGCGTGGGAGGCGAAGATGGTGACGAACGCGGCCAGGTACCCGGCGCACCTCGCCCGTGGCTCGAACGCGAAGTACACGGCCTACGGCACGGGCACAGACACCGACGACGACGGATCCACACTCGACGACGACACACAGCCCGACGCCGGCACTTGAACCGCCCTGGGTCTCCTGGAGGGTGCTGATCTAGCAAGGGGAGACTGGTTCTTGTGTCAGCACCACGGAAGTACGACGAGGAGTTCCGAGAGCGCGCGGTTCGGATGTA
>NZ_JBUZNK010000015.1:0-48582 GCF_055326445.1 Georgenia sp. Z2081 | reverse complement strand
TCCTCTTCTTTTGTCGGTTGCCCTCTTCCCCTCCTTTTCTCTCCCCCCCCCCCCCCCCCCCCCCACGCCCGACCACACACAGCTGAGCGACCGCGCCGGTCCAGTGGACGTGCGACGGACCGCCTCGTCAGCCGGCTGACCCTCTCGGCCGACCGCAACCTCAGTCGGCCGGCCGCACCCAGTCCCCGGACCGCCCGCCGGACTTCGCGACGATCATCGCGTCGCGGATCGCGACCGTCCGGTCGATGCCCTTGAGCATGTCGACCACCGCCAGGGCGGCGACGGTGACCGCCGTCAGCGCCTCCATCTCGACCCCCGTGCGGTCGGCGGTCCGCACGGTCGCCCGCACCGACACGCGGTCCTCGAGGAGCTCGAGGTCGACGCTCGCCCCGTGCACGCCGATGACGTGGGCCAGCGGCAGCAGCTCCGGCGTCCGTTTGGCCGCCTGGATGCCGGCGATCCGCGCGACCGCGAGGACGTCGCCCTTGGGGACGTTCCGCTCGCGCAGGGCCGCCATCGTGTCCGGCGCGCACGTGACGGCGGCGCTCGCCGTCGCCTCGCGCACGGTGGGGGTCTTCGCGGTGACGTCGACCATGTAGGCGGTGCCGTCGGACCGCAGGTGGGTGAGCTCGCTCATGCGCCCCATCCTCGGACACCGAAGGCCTCGAGGCGGTCCCCGGCCGCCACGCGGTCGGCGTCGGCCGGCACGATCGCGAGCGCGTCCGCGAGCCCGAGGGTGGCCGCGAAGTGCGACTTCGCCCCGCTCGCGTGCGGCGGCTCGGCCACGAGCGCCCCGTCCTCGCGCCGGACGACCACGGGCGCGTACTGGCGGCGCCCCGGCGGGGTCGGCCAGTCGCGGCCGGCCACGACCTCGAACGTCGGACGGTCCGGGTCCGCGCCGGTGAGCACCGCGAGCAGCGGACGCACGAGCACGTGGAACGCGACGAACACGCTCACCGGGTTGCCGGGCAGCGCGACCACCGGCACGCGCCGTCCGGTGCCGTCGTCGAGCGTGCCGAAGCCCTGGGGCTTGCCCGGCTGCATCGCGACCCCCAGGAACTCGACGCCGCGGCCCTCGAGGCTCTGGCGCACGACCTCGTGGGCGCCGGCAGAGACCCCGCCGGCGGTGACCACCAGGTCGACCTCGGGCAGCGACTCGTCCAGCCGCGCGCGGAAGGCGTCGACGTCGTCGCGGCTGCGGCCGTGCACCGGCGTGCCGCCGGCCTCGGCGACCAGGCCCGCGAGGAGCGTCGAGTTGGAGTCGGGGATCAGGCCGACGGCGGCCGCGTCGCCCGGCTCGACCAGCTCGTCCCCGGTGGTGACGACGAGCACCCGGGGCATGCGGGCGACCGTGAGGCTGCCGTGGCCGACGGACGCCGCGGCCGCGACCTGTGCCGGGCCGAGGACGGTGCCGGCGGTGAGGACGGTGTCGCCCACGGCGACGTCCTCGCCCCGGTACCGGACGCACGCGCCGGGCTCGGCACGCCTGGCGATCCGCACCCGTGCGGGCGCGGGGCCGGGGCCGGGGGAGTGGTCGGTGTCCTCCACGGGGATGATCGCGTCGGCGCCGTCCGGCAGCGGCGCGCCGGTCATGATGCGCTGCGCCGTCCCGCTCGCGAGGGGCTCGGGGACGGCGCCGGCCGCGACGTCGCCGGACACGGGAAGCTCGATCGCGTCGTCGGGCAGGCCCGCGAGGTCGGCGGCCCGCACGGCGAACCCGTCCATCGCGGAGTTCGTGAACGGCGGGACGTCGGCGCGCGCCTCGACGTCCGCGGCGAGCACGCGGCCGCGGGCGGCGCCGAGGGGGACCCGCTCGACGGTGCGCTCCGGCTCGGCGGCCACGACGTCGCGGGCCGCGGCCAGGATGCGACCGAGGTGGGTCTCGACGTCGACCAGTCGGCTCATGCGTCGTCCCTGGGGGTCGAGTACTCGAGCTGGTCCATCTGCTGGGTCCGTGCGTCTCCGACGAGCACCCGGCCGAACAGCGGGGAACCGGTGCCCACGATGAGCTTGACGGCCTCGACGGCCTGGGTGGAGGCGACCTGCCCGACGACGGGGCCGAGCACGCCGATCTCGTGAGAGGTCTGCACGGCGCCGGGCGCGGGGGGATCCGCGTGGAGGTCCCGCAGCGCGAGGGGGCGCCAGGGCGCCGGCGGGCTCGTCCAGAACACGGAGGCCTGCCAGATCATCGCCATGACGCTCGCCCACACCAGCGGCTTCCCGTTCGCGGCGCACCAGTCGCCGACGAGGTACTTCGTGGCGAAGACGTCGGAGCACTCCATCACGAGGTCGATGTCGTCGCGCAGCGCGTCGAGGGACTGAGGCGTGGCGGGGCCCATCGGCACGATCTCGATCTCGGAGTTCAGGGCACGCAGCGCCTGGGCGGCGGAGTCGGCCTTGAGCGTGCCGACGGTGGCCTCGGTGTGGATGAACTGCCGCTGGAGGTTGTTGAGCTCGACCTCGTCGGCGTCGGAGACGTAGATCGTGCCCACGCCCATGGCGGCCAGGTAGAAGAGCACGGGCGAGCCGAGCCCGCCGGTGCCGACGACGAGGATCCGCGCCGCCGCGAGGCGCTGCTGCCCGCGCTCCCCGTAGCCCTCGACGAGGAGCGACCGGCGGTGCCGGTCGTAGGCGCCCGGCGGCAGCGGCTCGAGCGGCCGGCCGAGCGGGATCTCGAGCGAGGGCAGGGGGGCGGGTGCGGGGCTCACGGGAGGGCGCTCCATTCGGTGGATCCGTCGGTGAAGGCCTGGTGCTTCCAGATCGGCACGCGGGACTTGATCTGCTCGATCAGCTCGGACAACGCCGCGAAGGTCTCCGCGCGGTGCTCGCCCGCCACGGCGGCGATGAGCGCGTGGTCCCCGATCGCCAGGTCGCCGACCCGGTGCTGGGCGCCGACCGCGTGCACGCCGGGCCGGTCGGTGAACTCGTCGACGACCTCCGCGAGGAACCGCGCGGCGTCGGGGTGGGAGCTGTAGGTGATGCCGGTGACGCCGCGGCCATCGTCGTGGTCGCGCACGACCCCGGAGAACGTGGCGACGGCGCCGCACCGGTCGTCGGCGCACGCCTCGGTGAGGGCCGCCGGGTCCAGAGGGGTCTCCAGGACGTCCGCGGCGACGCGTCGGGCCATGCTCAGCCGCCCGCGAAGGGCGGGAGGCAGTCGACCGTGGCTCCGGCCGGAACCGGGGCGGAGTCCTGCGTGCGGCGCCCGTCGAGGAGCCAGGTCGCGACGTCGAGGACCTTCGTCAGGCGCTCGTCGGCGTCCTCGCGCAGCGCGGCGACGACCGTGCCGACGGTCGCGCCCGCGGGGACCTCGACCGTCCTGACGCCGGTGCCGGCCGCCTCGGCGGCGCCGGCGAAGAACCGGACGGTGACGGTGGTCGTGCCGGCCGTGGTGCTCGTACCGGCAGCGGTCGGGCCGGGCGTGGTGGTCGTCGTCGTGGGCGTGGCCTCTGTGGTCACGTCAGCCTCCAATGGCGGACATCGTGCGGGAAGGGGCGGCGAAGGAGTCGTCGGTGCCGAAGCCGTGGGCCCGGGGCTTGCCCCACATGGCTTCCTGCCAGCGGCGGGCGAGCGCGGCGTCGTCCGCGCCGTCGCGCAGCAGGCCGCGCAGGTCGGTCTCCGAGGTGGCGAACAGGCACGAGCGCACCTGTCCGTCGGCGGTGATGCGGGTCCGGGTGCAGGCCGCGCAGAACGGCTCGCTCACCGAGGCCACGAGGCCGACGCTGCCGTCGGGCAGGCCGGGAGCGGTGACGTCCTCGACCTCGGCGGGCGCGGACCCACGGGGGCCGGGGCGCTGGGTGAGGGTGAACCCGGCGTCGGTCAGTGCGTCGCGGAGGTCCTGGGCGGTGACGACCTCGCCGCGCTTCCAGGACTCGCGCGGCCCGATCGGCATGTACTCGATGAACCGCAGCTGGTAGCCGCGTTCGAGGCAGAAGCGCAGGAGCTCGGGCGCGTCCTCGCGGTAGGAGGCGGCGATCGGGACGGCGTTGATCTTGACCGGGCGGATCCCGACCCGGTCGACGGCGTCGAGCGAGCGCAGCGCGTCGTGGAGCCGGTCCCGGCGAGCGGCCGCGGCGTACCGCTCGCGGTCCAGGGAGTCGATCGAGATGTTCACCCGGTCCAGGCCGGCCTCGACGAGGGAGTCGATGCGCTTGTCGAGGCCGAGGGCGTTGGTGGTCAGCGCGATGTCCGGCTTGTTCCCGTCGGTGTCCCGGAGCGCGGCCGTGCCGGCGATGATGTGCTCGAGGCCCCGGCGCAGCAGCGGCTCGCCGCCGGTGAACCGGACCGTGCGCACCCCGAGGTCCCGCACGGCGATGGCGACGAGGCGGACGACCTCGTCGTCCGTCAGCACGTCCGGCGTGGGGAGCCAGTCGAGGCCCTCGGCCGGCATGCAGTAGGTGCAGCGCAGGTTGCAGCGGTCAGTCAGCGAGACCCGAAGGTCGGTGGCGCGGCGGCCGAAGCGGTCGGGCAGGCCGCGGGCGTCGGTGGGCAGCGGGGTGCCGGAACCGGTACCGGTGGCTGCGTCCGTACCGGAGGGCGACGGGATGGTCGGGATCGGCATGAGGACGGGTGCCTGCGAGGGTTGTGTGGTCACTTCGCCTCCCCTCGACGACGACGGGCGATTCGCGGACCAATACGCAATCAATCTATCAACTAATGACCCCGCGGGAAGTGGGTGTTCTCACCGCGGACGGGCCCGCCGGGTGGGGCGGGCAACAGCAGTGCGGACGCGCGTGGCCGGCGTCGGCAGGACGGGAGTCAGGAGCTCTCGACGCCGTCCGGCACCTGGACATCGACGGGCTCGCCCCAGTCGCGCAGGATCCCGTCCGCACCGTCCGGCCCGGTGTCGATGCGAAGGAGCCGGTCCTCGTCGTCGACCCACCACCGGTGGACCTGGTCGCCGAGGTCGACCTCGTACTCGACCGTCGTGGTGCCCTCGACGTCGGCCTCGCCGACCTCCTCCATGGACTCCGGATCCCCCCACGCCTCGGTGGCGCCCGCCCAGTCCCAGCCCTCGATGTGGTTCGCACGGGCCTCGTCGTCGAGGACCACGTACTCACCGGCACCGCCGGTGCGCTCGTACATCGTCCCGTCGATCAGCCGCACCTCGAGGGTCACCCAGCCGTCGTGGTCCCGACTGGTGAGCGAGAGGAGATCCACCTCCCCCTCGTCGTCGTATCGCACCACCCCGTCCGTGGTCGTGCCGGCGTCCGGGATGTCGGAGGTCCACTCGAAGGAGAAGGTCGGTGCCTCGCGCATCGCCGTGGCGACGCGCTCGACGGCGTCGTCCGCCGTCAACGGTGCGTCGCCGCCGCAGCCGGCGAGAACCAGGAGGCTCGAGGCCGCCACCAGCGCCGTCGTGCGAGCCCGTCGACGTCCCCGCCTCGTTGCGTCCATCGCACCAGGGTAATGGCGCGCGGCGTCGGCGCCCCGGCCGCCGCGCCCCGGGAACGCCCCGTGCCGTCGACGGATCTCGCCGGGCGGTGGATGGAAACGACGGCGTGGCAACGAAAAACCCCGGACCCTTGCGGATCCGGGGCTTCTCCCTGCGGAGGATGAGGGATTCGAACCCTCGAGGGCTTGCACCCAACACGCTTTCCAAGCGTGCGCCATAGGCCACTAGGCGAATCCTCCTGGGCCGCGTGCCGGGGCGCGCGGTACCGGGGATCGATCCTACCCGAGTCGGCCGGGCGCCTCACGCCCCGACGGCGAGTGACGGGCCACAGTCCTCGGCGCCGGTCCCCACGACTTGTAGACTTGTCACCAGACCCCCCGTGCGGCGGCATCTCGCTGAACCCCCCCAGGGCCGGAAGGCAGCAAGGGTAGGCGGGCTCTACCGGGTGCGCGGGGGGTCCCTTCATGCCCTGTGGGGACGCGACGCACCGTGTCCCCTCGCCCGGTTAGGGTCGACCCCGTGACGACAGCCCTGTATCGCCGGTACCGCCCGGACACCTTCCAGGAGGTCGTGGGCCAGGAGCACGTCACCGAGCCGCTCATGGCCGCGCTGCGCACCGGCCGCATCACGCACGCCTACCTCTTCTCCGGTCCGCGCGGCTGCGGCAAGACCACGTCGGCCCGGATCCTCGCGCGCTGCCTCAACTGCACCCAGGGCCCCACCGACACCCCGTGCGGGACGTGCGACTCGTGCGTCGAGCTCGCGCGCGGGGGAAGTGGCTCGCTCGACGTCGTCGAGATCGACGCGGCCAGCCACAACGGCGTCGACGACGCCCGCGAGCTGCGCGAGCGCGCGTCCTACGCCCCCGTGCGCGACCGGTACAAGGTGTTCATCCTCGACGAGGCGCACATGGTCACGCCCCAGGGCTTCAACGCCCTGCTCAAGCTCGTCGAGGAGCCCCCGGAGCACGTGAAGTTCGTCTTCGCGACGACGGAGCCCGAGAAGGTCATCGGCACGATCCGCTCGCGCACGCACCACTACCCCTTCCGGCTGGTGGGGCCCCGGGTCCTCACCGGCTACCTGGGCTCGCTCGCCGAGGCCGAGGGGGTGCAGGTCGCCGAGGGCGTCCTGCCGATGGTCGTGCGGGCGGGCGGCGGGTCCGTCCGTGACTCGCTGTCGGTCCTCGACCAGCTCGTGGCGGGCTCGGCCGGCGGCACGCTTGCACTCGACCGCGCCTCCGCGCTGCTGGGGTTCACCGACTCTGCGCTGCTCGACTCGGTCGTCGACGCGCTCGTCGACCGGGACGGCGCAGCGCTGTTCGACGTCGTCGACGACATCGTGGCGACCGGCCACGACCCCCGACGGTTCGTCGAGGACCTCCTCGAGCGGCTCCGCGACCTCGTCGTCATCTCGGTCGCCGGGGAGCAGGCCGACTCCGTGCTCCGCGGGGTCCCGCAGGACCAGCTGACGCGCATGCAGGACCAGGCCCAGCGCATGGGCTCCGCCCGCCTGAGCAGGGCCGCCGACCTGACGAACGCCGCCCTGTCGGAGATGACCGGGGCCACGAGCCCGCGCCTGCACCTCGAGCTGCTGTGCGCGCGGATCCTGCTGCCCGGCGTCGGGGACGCGGAGGCCGGCATCCTCGCGCGCGTCGAGACGGTCGAGCAGGCCCTCGCCTCGGGCGGGGCGATCGCCCACGACGGCGGCGCGTCGGCACCGCAGGCGCCGCCCGCCCGAGGGAGTGCACCCGGGCGCGCGACGACCGGCGGCGACGTCGGTCGGGAGATCGAGGGTGCCGGTCCGCTCGCCGCAGGCCGCCATGCAGGGGATGCCCGCACGGAGGTCGACCCCGGCCCGGGCGTTTCGTCCGCGGGCGGGCAGGTGTCGGACGCGGGGGCCGCGCCCGCCGGGTCGGGGAGCGAGCCCGCGCAGGTGCCGCCGGAGCCCGTGGTCGCGCCGGACTGGCGCGACATGCTCTCGCCCCCCGTGGCGCCGTCGTCCGGCGGGTCGTCCGACGGGGGCGCGTCGCCGGCAGGGTCGGCGGACCGTCCGGGTGCCGTGAGCCGCTCGACCACGAGCCCGTCGACCGCGGGCACGGCCCCGGACGGAGTCGCCGCGGACGCGGCAGCGGCACCGCCGCCGGCCCCGTCCGCAGAGCCGGCGGCCGACCGGCAGGTGCCACCGCCGTCGGGCACCGCACAGGCGCGGGACGACGCCCCGACGCCAGCGGGGCCGCACCGCCCGGAGGGCCAGGGAGGCGCATCGCAGGGCGACATCGGCGCGGGTGACATGCCCGCGGACGGCACCGCTGGCCCGAGCGCGGCCGACGGGACGGCGGACGGCATCGGCCCGGAGGCGGTCTCGAAGCGCTGGAGCGAGGTCGTCGAGGTGCTGGCCGGGCTGCGCCGCGCCACCTGGGCGCTCGTGTCGCAGAACGCCGTCGTCGGCGACGTCTCCTCGGACGAGGTGCGCCTCGACTTCCCGAGTGCCGGACTCGCCGACGCCTTCCGCAACGGCGGGCACGCGGAGCCGGTCGAGGAGGCGCTGCGCCGCACGTTCGGTGTGCGGCTCCGCACGACGTCGGCCGTGGCGGGCGCTCCCCCCGGCGGCGGTGCGGACGCCCAGACGTCCGGGTCGCGGGGACGCTCGCCCCGCCCGGGACGACCCGCGGGCGCGCGCGGCAGCGGCTCCGACGACGACCCAGGTCATCGAGCCCCCGAGCCCGAGCCCCCCGCGGACCCGTTCGACGCACCGCCGCATGCCCAGAAGCCCGGCGCGGCCACCGGGGACGGCAGCGAGGTCGGAGCCCACCCGCCGGAGCAGGGCGCGCCGACGCCCGGCGTCCCCCTGACGCCCGAGGGCGAGCCTGCCGTCGACCCGGACGGCGGGCCGTCCTCGCACGCCCACGCGGAGCCGGAGACCGACCCGGGCCCGCCCGCCGACGGCCAGCCTGCGTCGGGTGCCTCCGTCGACCACGAGGCGACGGAGTCACGCACGCCCGCCCCGCCGCCGGTGGGCGCAGAGGCGACGGAGTCCCGCACGCCCGCCCCGCCGCCGGTGGGTCCGGACGGCTGGCCGGCCGTGGCCGTGCCCGGCCGAGCCCTGCGAGAGGCCGCGGCCGGGGACGAGGCCTCGGAACGGGCCGCTTCCGTGGCTCCGGCGTCCGTGGCACCCGTACCCACCACACCGATGTCGTCGACGTCGCCGGCCGCTCCGACGTCGTCGACCTCGCCCGGCGCAGCGACGTCGCCCGGCTCACCCGGCGGTCCGGGCGCGGGGCCGGGCGTGACCGCGAGTCCCGACGAGGACGATCTCGCCGACCTGCCCGGGCCCGAGGTCGCGGACGAGGACGGCTGGTCCGCCCCGGCCGGGCCGCGCGGCCCGGTGGGCGAGGCCGTCGACGAGAGCTCCGTCGTCGGCCCGGACCAGGACGCGGCCGGTCCCGACGTGGACGGTTCCGACACGGAGGGTCCTGACGCGGCCGGCTCCGAGGCGTACGGGCCCGGCGCCGGGCGCGACGGCGCCGGCGCATACACCGCGGACCGGGGCGTGTACGGCGACCACCCGCCCCCGGACGAGCGCTACGCACCCGAGGACGACGGTCCGGAGCCGCCGCCCGTCGTGCTGCCCGGGCAGCGACCCCTCGACGGCGGCGAGGAGCCTGCGGGGAACGCCGGGCGGGGCGCCGGCACCGGACCGGGTGGCACCGGTCAGGACCGCCCGGCCCGGCCCCGGGTCGACCCGGCCGACGACCAGCCCTCCCCGGACGACGAGGACGCGGACCAGTCCGGCCTCATGGGGGTCGACCTGCTGATCTCCGCGTTCGGCGCGCGGATCCTCGAGAAACGGTCACCGGGCGCCGATGTCCCCCCGGGGACGTAGGCTTCCCGCGTGTACGACGGCGCGGTTCAGGACCTGATCGACGAGCTCGGGCAGCTGCCCGGGATCGGGCCGAAGTCTGCCCAGCGCATCGCGTTCCACGTGCTCGCCGCCGACCCGGAGGACGTGGCCCGCCTCGCCACGGCCCTCGTCGAGGTCAAGGCCAAGGTCCGGTTCTGCGACGAGTGCGGGAACGTGGCCGAGGCCGAGCTGTGCCGGATATGCGCCGACGAGCGCCGCACCTACGCGCTGCTGTGCGTCGTCGAGGAGCCCAAGGACGTCGTCGCCATCGAGCGCACGCGCGAGTTCCGCGGCCGGTACCACGTGCTCGGGGGAGTCATCGATCCGCTCCGGGGGGTCGGCCCGAACGACCTGCGGATCGCCGACCTGCTCACCCGCATCGGCAAGCACCCGGTCGAGGAGGTCATCCTCGCCATGGACCCCAACATCGAGGGCGAGGCCACGGCCACCTACCTCACCCGCCTGCTCGGACAGCTCGAGATCCCGGTCTCGCGCCTCGCCGTCGGGCTCCCCGCCGGCGGCGACCTCGACTACGCCGACGAGGTCACCCTCGGCCGGTCGTTCGAGGGCCGCACGCGCATCTCGTCCTGAGCCCCGGCCGTGCCCGAGATCGACCTCACGGTCCTCCTGCTGCTCGCCCTCGCGGGGCTGGCCGCCGGCTGGGTCGACGCCGTCGTGGGCGGCGGCGGCCTCATCCAGCTCCCCGCCCTCCTCCTCGTCCCCGGGATGAGCCCGCTCGCGGCCGTGGCCACCAACAAGGTCGGCTCGATCATGGGCACGACCGTCAGCTCGATCACCTACTACCGGCGCGTGCACGTCGACCTGCGCACCGCGCTCCCGATGGCGGGCGCCGCGCTGCTCGCGGCGGTCGGCGGCGCGGCGATCGCCTCCTCGATCCCCGAGCAGGCGTTCACCCCGATCATCCTCGGCGCCTGCGTGGCGGTCCTCGTCTACACGGTGGCCCGGCCCAGCGTCGGCCGCGACAACGCGCTGCGGCTCACCGGCCGGCGGCACCTCGCCGCGGCCTGCGCGATCGGCGCCGTCATCGGCATGTACGACGGCGTGCTCGGCCCCGGCACCGGATCCTTCCTCGTCATCAGCCTCGTCGGCCTGCTCGGGTACGCGTTCCTCCAGGCCTCCGGCATCGCCAAGATCGTCAACCTCGCGACCAACCTCGGCGCGCTGCTCTTCTTCGTCACCGCGGGCCACGTGGTCTGGGCGGCGGGCCTCGCCGTCGGCGTCGGCAACCTCGCCGGCGGCTACCTGGGGGCCCGCACGGCGGTCGCCCGCGGGTCCGGGTTCGTGCGCGTGGTGTTCGTCGTCGTCGTCTCGGTCCTCGTCGTGCGGCTGGGCTGGCAGATGGGTGACGAGCTCGGCTGGTGGTGACCGGGCCCCGCGACGGTGGCCCCCGCTACGACGGGACCCCGTGTGAGGCGTCACTCGGGTCCGCGGATCGGGACCACCTGTCCGGCCCTCGGGCGGCCGCCCTATCCTTGTCGGCACGACGACGTCGGCGGTGGCCTGATCCGTCGGCACACCATCGACCAGCGGGAGGCACCGCAGTGGCACGTGTCGTGCAGAAGTTCGGCGGGTCCTCCGTCAGTGACGCCGAGGCGCTGCGGCGGGTCGCGCGCCGGATCGCCGCGACGAAGAAGGCCGGCCACGAGGTCGTGGTCGTCGTCTCCGCGATGGGTGACACGACGGACGACCTCCTCGACCTCGCCGCCCAGGTGATGCCCGACGACCCGCCGGCCCGCGAGCTCGACATCCTCCTGACCGCCGGCGAGCGCATCTCGATGTCGCTGCTCGCGATGGCGCTGACGGGTGAGGGTGTACGCGCCCGGTCCTACACCGGTCAGCAGGCCGGCCTCGTCACCGACATCAACTACGGGCGCGCGTCCATCGTCAAGATGGCGCCCGAGCGGATCCTGCAGACGCTGCAGGACGACCAGGTGGCCATCGTCGCCGGCTTCCAGGGCGTCAACGAGCGCAACGACGTCACCACGCTGGGCCGCGGCGGCTCCGACACGACCGCCGTCGCGCTCGCCGCGTCGCTGGACGCCGACGTCTGCGAGATCTTCTCCGACGTCGACGGCCTGTTCACCGCCGACCCGCGCATCGTGCCCAAGGCCCGGAAGATCGAACGGATCTCGTTCGAGGAGACGCTCGAGCTCGCCTCCCACGGGGCGAAGATCCTCCACCTGCGGGCCGTCGAGTTCGCCCGCCGCTACGGCGTGCCGCTGCACGTGCGCTCGTCGTTCTCGAACCTGGAGGGGACCCTGGTCACCTCCGAGGACACCTACGAGGGAGCCGACATGGAAGAACCGATCATCTCGGGCATCGCCCACGACGAGAGCCAGTCGAAGATCACCGTGGTCGACGTGCCGGACATCCCCGGCTCCGCCTCGCGGCTCTTCCGGGTCGTGGCCGCCGCCGAGGCGAACATCGACATGATCGTCCAGAACGTCTCCGCCAAGGCGACGGGGACGACCGACATCTCCTTCACGCTCCCCACCACGCAGGTCGCCGCCGCGCGGCGCGCGCTCGAGGCCGCCCGGGAGGAGATCGGGTACGGCGAGCTGCGCGCGGACGAGGAGGTCGGCCTCCTCTCGCTCGTGGGCGCCGGCATGCGCTCGAACCCGGGCGTCTCCGCGCGCCTCTTCGACGCCCTGTACAACGCGGGCATCAACATCGAGATGATCTCGACGTCGGAGATCCGCATCTCCGTCGTCACGCGGGGCGAGGACCTGACGGCCGCGGTGCGCGCGGTCCACACCGCCTTCGACCTCGACGCGCAGGACACCGAGGCCGTCGTGTACGGAGGGACCGGGCGATGAAGGGACTCAAGGTCGCGGTCGTCGGTGCGACCGGACAGGTCGGACGCGTGATGCGCGAGCTCCTCGCGCAGCGCGAGCTCTCCCCGGCGGACGTGCGCTTCGTCGCCACCGCCCGTTCGGCCGGCACGCGCCTGCCGTTCCGGGGCGAGGAGATCGTGGTCGAGGACATCGAGACCGCCGACCTCGCGGGCATCGACGTCGCGCTGTTCTCCGCGGGAGGCGGCACCTCGCGGGAGTGGGCGCCGCGGTTCGCCGAGGCCGGTGCGGTCGTCGTCGACAACTCCTCCGCGTTCCGCAAGGACCCCGAGGTCCCGCTCGTCGTCTCCGAGGTCAACCCGCACGCGGTGGCCGCCCGCCCCAAGGGGATCGTCGCCAACCCCAACTGCACGACGATGGCCGCGATGCCGGCCCTCAAGGCCCTGCACGAGGCCGCCGGGCTGGTCCGCCTCACCGTGACGAGCTACCAGGCGGTCTCCGGCTCCGGTCTCGCCGGCGTGCGCGAGCTCGCCGGCCAGGTCCGTGCGGGCGTCACGCAGGACATCGAGGCACTCGCCCTGGACGGCGGTGCCGTCGACCTGCCCGCCCCCGAGGTCTACGCCGAGCCGATCGCCTTCAACGTCGTCGCCCTCGCGGGGAGCATCGTGGACGACGGCTCGCGGGAGACCGACGAGGAGCAGAAGCTGCGCAACGAGTCCCGCAAGATCCTCGAGCTGCCGGAGCTGCGCGTGTCCGGCACGTGCGTGCGCGTCCCGACCTTCACGGGCCACGGCATGTCGGTCAACGCCGAGTTCGAGCGGGAGATCGGCCCCGAGCAGGCCCTCGAGGTGCTCGCCACGGCCCCCGGTGTGGCCCTCGACGACCTGCCGACCCCGCTCAAGGGAACGGGCCGGGACGAGACGCTCGTGGGCCGTGTCCGCGCCGACGGCGCCGCCCCGGACGGTCGCGGGATCGCGATGTTCGTCGTCGGCGACAACCTGCGCAAGGGTGCCGCCCTCAACACCGTCCAGATCGGGGAGCTGCTCGCGGCCGAGCTGGCCGGCTGACCTCCGGGACGCCCGCGCGGGGCCCGTGGACCTGTGGGTCCGCGGGCCCCGCGGTCGTTCCGTGCCCGCACGAACCTCTGCGGATGTCCTGCGCGCCCGTACCGCGGCCCCGGCCGCGCGCGTCCGCCGTACAGCTGCGTCCACCGCGCCGGTGCGTCCACCGCGCCGGTGCGTGACGGCTGTGACCCGCGTGTCTTCTGTGACTCGAGTGGCTTGTGGTGTTCCATGGTGCCGCCGTCCTGACCGGGCGGCCACCAAGGGGAGGGAGCGCGCCGCATGTCGGTGGGTGGACGCATCAGGGGTCTGGACGGCCTGCGCGCGCTCGGCTGCGCGCTTGTCCTCGTCTACCACCTGCTGCCCGGGCTCGCCCCGGCCGGCAACATCGGCGTCGACGTCTTCTTCGTCGTCTCCGGCTTCCTCATCACCTCGCTGCTCGTGCGCGAGATCGGCCGCACCGGGTCGGTCGACGTCGTCGGGTTCGTCGTGCGTCGGTTCCGCCGGCTCGCCCCCGCCGTGGCCGTGTGCGCGCTCGTCGTCACGGCGCTCGCGGGGCTCGTCGGCGGCGACGTGCTGGTCCGGATCGGCCGCCAGCTCGCCGGGACGCTGACCTTCACCGCGAACTGGGTCCAGGTCGCCGACGGCCAGAGCTACTTCGACCAGCAGACGCCGGCACTTCTCACACACGCGTGGTCCCTCGGCGTCGAGCAGCAGTTCTACCTCCTGTGGCCGCTCGCGCTCCTCGTGATCTGGCGAGCCCCGCGCAGCGTCCGGCCCCACCTGGCCCTCGGGATCGGCGCCGGGTCCGTGGCGCTGGCCGCCGGCCTCGGCGGCTCGCGCGCCTACCTGGGCACGGACACCCACCTCTACGGCCTCATGCTCGGCGCCGCGCTCGCCCTCGCGCTGGCCCCGGCCCCTGCGCGAGCCGGCGACGGACTCTGGTACCCCGCCGGCCACCCCGCCCGTGGCGCCGCCCCGAGGGGCACGGAGCCGGCCCTGGGTGCGATCCGCGGCCTCGCCGGGTGGGCAGCGCTCGCGGGGCTGGTCGGCCTGGCGGTCCTCGGGACGGCGGCGAGCGACCTCGCCACCCCGTGGCTGCTCCTGGCCGCCTCGGTCCTCGCCGCGCTCGTGGTCCAGGCGATGACGCCGGCCGTCCTCTCCCGGTCGCCCGGCCGCTCCCTCGCCAGAGCGCTCGAGCTCCCGCCCGTGGTGTGGCTCGGGGAGCGCTCGTACTCGATCTACCTGTGGCACTGGCCGCTGCTGGTCCTCGCCCAGGCCCGTTGGCCGTACGCCGACCCGCGCCTCGTCGCGCTCGGGGTGCTCGCGGCGACGCTCCTCGCGGCGGAGGCGAGCTACCGCTGGGTCGAGACCCCGTTCCGGCGTCTCGGCCTGCGCGGGGCCGCGGCCTCGCTCCGACGCCGCGTCACCACCCTCGCGGTACCCGTGGCGGCCGTGTCCGCGCTCGTGCTCACGGGCACGGCCTGGGCCGTGGACGAGGCGCCCGACCGCACCTCGACCGAGGAGCTCTTCGTCTCCGCCCACGGAACCGGTGGCGTCGTGACGTACCCGGGGCCGGCGGAGGAGCCCGACGGCGCGGCCCCCGGGGCGGCCGACCCGGGCGCTTCCGACGGCGAGACCCCCTCCGACGGCGGCCCCGGCACGCCCGACGGGGACCAGGACCGCGACGGCGCCCCGAGCTCGTCGGACGGCGCGGACGGGCAGGGCGGCGAGACCCCCTCCGACGTCGAGGCGAACCCCGGTGGGAGCACGGGCGCCGACCCGACCCCGGGCGCCGACCCGACCCCGGGCGAGGCAGTGAGCGTCGTCGGGGACTCAGTCACGCTGGCCGCCGGCCCGGCGCTCGGAGAGGCGCTGCCTGGCGTGACGGTCGATGCGGAGGTCTCCCGGTCGTTCCTCGCCGAGATCGGCATCGTCGAGCAGATGGCGCGGACCGGCTCGTTGCGCGAGCACCTGGTCGTGGCCGGCGCGACGAACGGCATCGTCCGGGCCGGCGAGATCGACGAGCTCGTCGAGGCCGCGGGGGAGCGGTGCGTCGTGCTGGTCACCGGGTCCGGACCGGGCAGCGCCACCTGGATCCCCGAGGCCAACGGCGCGATCCACGAGGCCGCGCAGCGGCACCCGAGCGTCGTCGTCGCCGACTGGGCCGCCGTCGTCGAGGCCGATCCCGAGCTGCTCGGGCCGGACCACATCCACCCCGGCACCGCGGGCGCGGGCCGGTACGCAGCGACGATCGACGAGGCGCTCGCCACCTGCCCGTGAGGAGCGGTACCACATCGGCGAGCCCCGCGCAGGCCGGGCACGTGGGTAGTGCTCTCTCCTCCTCGCGGTGGAGACATTCGCTCCGGAGTTCACCCTCGTGACGGTGAGCGGGAACGTGTCGAGGCGGCAGGATGGGTTGTGGGCGCGGGGGCGTCCGCAGCAGTACACCGTGGCGCGTCCCGGACGATCCGGGGGGACAGCCGGGACGTGCCACGGATCTGCCACCGCCGTCCGGACGGATCGCAGGGGGATTCGTCGGGGCAGCGCAGACATCACGAGGGGCCGCAGGCACACAGCCTGCGGCCCCTCGTCGTTGCTCGGGTGTGCGCGCGTGCCGCTCGTCCGGCGCGGCGACCCGCCGTCAACTTCCTCGGTGTACGCGGGTCACGCTCGTCGTCGAGCCGTCCTCCGCCGTTGCCCCAAGTGTACGGCGGGTGGGGGATCTTGCCGCAAGGCCCCCCTCGTGGGGCAGTATCGCGGGCTCGTCGCCAGCCCGCGCCCCCGGAGGCCCCATGACCACGCCACGCATGTTCCACCTGCCGTACCACCTGGCAGCCAAGGACGACCCCGACCTGATCGGGCCGGACGAGGAGCACCTGGCTGCCGTCGCCGCCGCTCTCGAGGACCGGGTCCGGCACCTCACCCACCGCCTGGAGCGGGCACGCCGCGCACCCGCGGGGGGTGGGCAGCAGGCGCTCGAACGCGACCAGGAGGTCCACCGGCTCACCGCCCGGCTGCGGATGGCCCTGCGCTTCGGCGCGGACCTGTGCCTCGGCCGGCTCGTCCCGGGCGACGGCGACGAGCCCGTCTACGTCGGGCGCACCGGGCTGACGGACCGGGCGGGCCGCCGGCTCCTCGTCGACTGGCGGTCGCCGGCCGCCGAGCGGTTCTTCGCCGCCACGCACGCCGACCCGATGGGCCTGACCGCCCGCCGCCGCTACCGCTGGAGCCGCGGCCGTGTGAACGACTACTGGGACGAGGTGTTCTCCGGCGAGCTCGGGTCCCGCGCCTCGCTCGACGACCACTCCGCCTTCCTCGCCAGCCTCGGCGCCGACCGCTCGCCACGCATGCGCGACGTCCTCGGCACGATCCAGGCGGACCAGGACGCGATCATCCGCGACGCCGCGGACGGGGCGCTGGTGGTCGACGGCGGGCCCGGGACCGGGAAGACCGTGGTCGCGCTGCACCGGACGGCCTACCTCCTGCACTCAGAGCCCAGGCTCGGCCACCGACGCCGCGGCGTTCTGCTCGTCGGTCCGAACGACCGCTACCTGTCCTACGTCTCCGACGTGCTCCCGAACCTCGGCGAGGACGGGGTGCGCGCCTGCACCCTGCGCGACCTCATCCCGGAAGGGGCGGGCGCGGCGCAGGAGCCGGACCCGGAGGTGGCCCGGCTCAAGTCCTCGGCGGACGTCGTCCGGGCCGTCGACGCCGCCGTCGGGATCTATGAGGAGCCCCCGACGGAGCCGCTCGTCGTCGGGACCCCGTGGGCCGACCTCGTGGTCTCCACGACGGACTGGGCCACCGCGTTCCGCTCGCCCGAGGTCGGCCTGCCGCACAACGAGGCGCGCGACCAGGTGTGGGACGTGCTGGTCGAGGGGCTGATCGACCAGATCGAGGAGGACGACGAGGTCACGCCCGTGCGCGTGCGTCGTGCCCTGCTGGGCAACGACGAGCTCGCCGACGCGTTCGAGAGGGCCTGGCCCAGGCTGGACCCGAGCGACGTCGTCGCCGACCTCTGGGAGGTGCCGGCCTACCTGAGGCGCTGCGCGCCGTGGCTCACCGACGACGAGGTGCGTTCGCTCGGGCGTGCCGGTCGGTGGGCGTGGACGACCGCGGACCTCCCGGTGCTCGACGCCGCGCGGCGTCGCATCGGGGGCCCGGGCCGCAGCGCCGGGGACCGCTACGCCGAGCTCGAGTCCGAGGTCGAGCGAGAGCAGCTCGACCACGCCGTCGACCGCATCCTCGAGTCGATCGACGACCCGGACAGTCCGGTCGTCATGCTGCACGGGCAGGACCTGCGCGCCTCCCTCGACGCGGGGATCACCCGCCGGACGCCGCCGGTCGACGTGCTGGCCGGCCCGTTCGCCCACGTCGTCGTCGACGAGGCGCAGGAGCTGACCGACGCCGAGTGGCAGATGGTGCGGGCGCGCTGCCCCTCGGGGAGCCTGACGATCGTCGGCGACCGGGCGCAGGCGCGGTCCGGGTTCCCCGAGTCCTGGGAGGAGCGCCTCGCGCGGTGCGGCATCGGGAACGCCCGACGCGCGACCCTGAGCGTCAACTACCGCACCCCGAGTGAGGTGATGACGCGGGCCGAGCCGGTCATCCGGGAGGTGCTCCCGGACGCTGCCGTCCCGACGTCGGTGCGCAGCACGGGCGTCCCGGTGCGGTACGGCACGGTCGACGAGCTCGTGGCGGTGATCGACCAGTGGCTCGAGGACAGCGCGGACCGGACCGACGGCGTCGCGTGCGTCATCGGTGACGAGACGTTCCCCGAGCGGCCGCGGGTCGCGTCGCTGACCCCCGAGCGTGCCAAGGGGCTCGAGTTCGACCTCGTCGTCCTCGTCGAGCCGGCAGCCTGGGGCGACGGCGTCGAGGGGGCCGTGGATCGCTACGTCGCGATGACGCGCGCGACCCAGCAGCTCGTCGTCCTGACCGGCTGAGCGCGTGGGCCGATCGGGCACGCCGGGCGGCCCGGGACGGGGCCGAGAACGACGAAGGGCCACCTCCCTGCGTCTCCGCAGGTCAGCGGCCCTCCACGTGGTCGGGGTGACAGGATTTGAACCTGCGACCTCTTCGTCCCGAACGAAGCGCGCTACCAAGCTGCGCCACACCCCGTGGCAACCGGACCAGCCTACCCGTTCGGCCGGGGCGCACCGCTCCTCGACCAGGTGGTACGCCACACATGCGCGGGTGCGGAGGAGGCGCGGCCGCGACGCCGGTCGAACGTCGTGCCGTCCGGCCCGGTCAGCCCTCGCCGCGCGGTTGCACGAGCGTGAGCACGGTCGCCTCGGGCCGGCACGCGAACCGCACCTGCGCGTAGGGGCTGGTCCCGAGCCCGGCGGAGACGTGCAGCCAGGTCGAGACCTCGCCGCCCCTGCGGTCGGGGCGAGCACCGGGCCAGCCGTGCAGGCCGGACGCCCGGCCCGTGTCGAGGTCGGAGTTGGTCACGAGCGCCCCGTAGAGCGGCACGCGGACCTGCCCGCCGTGCGTGTGCCCGGCCAGGATGAGGTCGCACCCGTCGTCGGCCATCGCGTCGAGCACCCGCGTGTACGGCGCGTGCGTCACGCCGAGGTGCACGGTCGGCACGCGGTCCTCTGCCTCGGTCGCCGCGGCCCGGTCGGGGAAGCGGTCGCGATCGAGGTGGGCGTCGTCGACGCCGACGGCGGTCACCCGTACGCCGCGCACCTCGACCTCGTCCCGCCGGTTCGTCAGGTCGGTCCAGGAGCCCGACGTGAGCATGGCCCGCAGCTCGTCGGTCGGGAGCGGCGTCTCGTCGGTCTCCGCCTCGTCCTCGGACGAGGGGCCCGTGAGGTAGCGCAGCGGGTTGCGCCACCTCGGCGCGGTGTAGTCGTTGGAGCCGAGGACGAAGAACCCGGGGACGTCGAGGAAACCGCCGAGCGCCTGGCGCAGCGGCTCGATCGCGTCCGGCGAGGCGATGAGGTCGCCCGTGAGCACGACGAGATCGACCTCGACGTCCTTCAGGGAGCGCAGCCAGCGCAGCTTGGCGCGCTGGGTGGGCAGGAGATGCAGGTCGGACAGGTGCAGGACCCGCAGCGGCTCGTTGCCCGCCGCGAGCGTGGTCACGCGGTCGTGGCGCAGCGTGAACATCCGGGTCTCCGCCACCGACCAGGTCGCCACCCCCGCCGGCACGGCGGCCAGCGCGTACGGCCACGCGTTCCGGCCGATCCGGGCGGCGCCGCGCCCGACACTCCTGGCGACACCTCGCCAGGCCCCCGCCATCAGTCGTCCCCGCCGGACGGCGCCTCGGTCTCGTCGTCCGACGGTGGGTCGGACGGCGAGGGCTCCTCCGTGGTCGGAGGCTCGGAGGCCGGCTCCTCGCTCGGCGGGCCGGACGAGGGGTAGATGTTGACGACCGACCCGCGCGGAGCGGACGAGCCCGACGCGGGGCTGCTCGCAGCCACGCCGCCCGCGCGCCACTCCGAGGGGCGCTCGGCGCCCACGCTCACGGTGAAGCCGGCGCGCTCGAGCAGGGTCGTGGCGTCGTCGACCGAGTACCCGACGACATCGGGCACGTTGACGCCGGGTGCGTCGTCGTCATCGTCGTCGGCGTTCGAGGGCCGGTTCGTCGTCCGGTCGGGGAACTGGAGGACGGGCTCGCCCTCGAGCGCCCGGGCGGTGTACTCGGAGAACACCATCGCCGGGTACAGGCCGCCGTAGACCTCCTCGTGGAACTGGCCGTTGATCGTGGAGTCGAACATCGACTCGTTGGAGTCGATGTGCCCCATCCAGATCGCCGAGGCGAGCTGGGGGGTGTAGCCGGCGAACCACGCGGCGGCGTCGAGGTTGGCCGTGCCGGTCTTCCCGGCCGCCGGCCGCCCGTCGGGCAGGACGGCGTTCGAGCCCGTCGAGTTCGGCTGCACCACCGACTCGAGCGCGGTCGTCACCTCGGCCGCCACCTCGGGGGCGAGCGCCTCCTCGCAGCTCGCGGGCGGGAGGGGAACGTCGTTGCCGGCGCTGTCGGTGACCGCGAGGATCGCCACCGGGTCGCAGTGCACGCCCTCGGCGGCGAGCGTCGCGACGGCCTCGGCGATCTGGATCGGGGTGTTCTGGTTCGTGCCGAGCAGCATCGAGGGGCGCGGGACCATCGGGTCGCCGTTGGCCTGGGCGTCCACACCCATCGCGGCGGCGGTGTCGATGATGCCGCACAGGTCGAGCTGCGTGCCCATCTCGATGAACGGGGTGTTGATCGACCGTGCGGTCGCGTCGTGGACCGTCACGAGGCCGCGGGCCGCGCCCAGGCCGCTCTCGAGGTTGCCGGGCTCGTAGTCGTCGGCCACCTCGGGCATGCAGGAGATGTTCCACTCCGAGCGCTGGAACGCGCGGTCCGTGGCGTTGACCCGGTCGTTGATCGAGTGCCCCTGGTCCACCCACTCGGTGAGCGTGAAGACCTTGAAGAACGAGCCGGTGAGGAAGCCGTTGCCGCCACCGCGGTCCGTGCCGACGTTGAGGTTGATGAGCGTGGCGTCCTGGTCGGTCTCCGTCGGTGGGCCGTAGTTCGTGTTCTGGACCATCGCCTGGATCCGACCCGTGCCGGGCTCGATCGACGTCAGCGCCATGCGGATGTCGGACGGGTCGGTGACGGGGACGTTCGCCGTCACGGTCTCGTAGGCCGCGGCCTGCCGGTCGAGGTCGAGCGTGGTGGTGATGGTCAGGCCGCCGCGGTAGAGCATCGCCTGACGGTCGGCGAGGGACTCGCCCCACTCCTCGTTCGCCAGGAGGTCCTTGACGACGTAGTCGCAGAAGTAGGCGGCGTTGCCGGCGGCCCCGCACCCGTTCTGGGTGTAGGTGACGTCGAGCATCTCCTCCACGGGGGTGGCGATCGCCTCCGCGTGCTGCTCCTCGGTGATGAACTCCAGGCGCAGCATGTTGTCCAGGACGAGGTCGCGGCGGACCTGGGCGTTGTCCGGGTGCGCGACCGGGTCCCAGCGCGCGGGGGACTGCGTGATGCCCGCGAGGAGCGCGGACTCGGCCACGCTCATGTCCGCCGCCGAGTGGTTGAAGTAGTGCTGCGCCGCGGACTCCACGCCGTAGACCGACGGACCGAACTGCGCGATGTTGAGGTAGCCGGTGAGGATCTGGTCCTTCGACTGCTGCTGCTCGAGCGCGATGGCCAGCTGGGCCTCGCGGAGCTTGCGGCCCAGCGACGTCTCGGTCGCGCCCTCGATCGCCTCGGCGTCGCCCGAGCGCCGGCCCTGCTCGATGAGCAGGTTCTTCACGTACTGCTGCGTGAGGGTGGAGGCGCCGGCGAGCGCGCCACCCGTGAGGTTGTTGACGGTGGCGCGCATGATGCCCTGGAGGTCGACGCCGTTGTGCTGGTAGAACCGCTCGTCCTCGATGGCGACCACGGCGTTGCGCATGTCGTTGTCGATGGCCTCCGACTCGACGATGATCCGGTTCTCCGCGTAGAACGTGCTCAGCACCGTGCCGTCGGCAGCCAGGATCGTCGACCGCTCCGAGGGCTCGGGGATGCCGAGCTCGGCCGGCAGGTCGCTGAACAGCTCCGTGCCGGCGCGCGTGACCTGGCCGGTCGTAGCCACGGCGGGCATGACGAGCGCGGCACCGAGCAGCCCCCCCATGATCGAGACCAGGAGGAACGCGAGAAGCGTGACGAGCGCCTGGTCCACGCGCAGCGCGCGGCGGGATCGTGAGGAGCTGCGACTCATGGGCGTCAGGGTACGCAGCGAGCCACCGGCAGCGGTGCAAGCCAGGTCACTCACGAGCGAGGTCTGCGTGGCGATTTCGTCTCACCTGAGCCCGAGGGTCTTCCCATAACCCAGGAATTGGGGCTAACTTCGGCGCGTCGCGTTTCGTTCCGGCAACGTCCGTCCCGGTGCGTCGCGACACGATGAGGCAAAGAAAGGTGTGACGCGTTGAGTGACGCAAGCTGGACGATGAGGGCAGCGTGCGCTGATCTGGACCCCGACGTCCTTTTCGCTGAGGGCCCCGCACAGCGGCAGGTCCGGTCCGTGTGCTTCGCCTGTCCCGTCCGACTCGAGTGCCTGGCCGACGCCCTCGAGGCGGGCCCGGTCCAGGGCGTCTGGGGCGGCCTGACCGAGCGCGAGCGTCGCGCGCTGCAGCGCCGGTACCCCGCCGTCACCTCGTGGAGCGAGGCGCTGCGCCGCGAGGACGACGCCGTCATCGCCCAGCTCCGGCAGGCCGAGGCCCCGCGCCTGCTCATGGCGCGTGCCACGACCTGACGCACCCCTCTAGGATCGGCGCATGACTACCTGGGAGTACGCGACCATCCCGCTCATCAGCCACCAGACCAAGGCGATCCTCGACCAGTGGGGGGCCGACGGCTGGGAGCTCGTCCAGATCGTCCCGGGCCCCGAGGGCACCACGAACCCGGTGGCCTACCTCAAGCGCCCCACGAGCGCCTGATGGGCGCGGAGGCCCGGCTCGTCGAGCTCGGGATCCAGCTCCCTGCCGTGGCGACCCCGGTCGCGGCCTACGTGCCCGCCGTCCGCACCGGAACGCACGTCCAGACCTCCGGCCAGCTGCCGGTCGTCGGCGGCGAGCCGACCCACCTCGGCCTGGTCGGCGCGGAGGTCTCCGCCGAGGACGCGTACGCCGCGGCACGGACCGCCACCCTCAACGCGCTCGCCGCCGTCCGCTCGCTCGCCGGCTCCCTCGACGCGGTCGCCCGCGTCGTCAAGGTGACCGGCTTCGTCGCCTCGGCGCCGGGCTTCACCGGCCAGCCGCAGGTCGTCAACGGCGCCTCCGAGCTGCTCGGCGAGATCTTCGGGGACCTCGGCCGGCACGCGCGCTCGGCCGTCGGCGTCGCCGTGCTGCCGCTCGGCGTCCCGGTGGAGGTCGAGCTCCTCGTCGAGCTCTCGCCCGAGGAGGACTGAGCCGGCCGGTCGGCGCACGGCCGGCCCCGACGAGGACGCGACCCGCCGCGCGCCGGGCGCGTCAGCGCAGGTCGAGGCCCAGCAGCGCGTTCTCGGTGACCTCCGGCAGGGCGGGGTGGATCCAGTACTGGTTCCGCGCGACCTCGCGCAGGTCGAGGTCGAACGCGAGGACCGTGATCATCTGCTGGACGAGGGTCGAGGCCTGCGGGCCCATGTAGTGGGCCCCCAGCAGCCGGCGGGTGCTGCGGTCCGCCACGAGCTTGACGATGCCGGTGGTGTCTTCCATGGCCCACCCGTAGGCCACGTCCCCGTAGCTCTGCACCTTGACCGTCACGTCGTGCCCCGCGGCCCTCGCCTGCTCCTCGGTCATGCCGACGGTGGCGATCTGCGGGTGCGTGAACGTGGCGGCGGGGACGTGGTCGTGCGGCAGGCGCCGCAGGTCGTCCGGGTGGAGCAGGTTGTGGTGGATCACCCGCGCCTCGGCGTTGGCCACGTGCTTGAGCATGTACGGCGAGGAGACGTCACCGAGCGCCCACACGCCCGGCGCGGTCGTCGACCGACCGAACTCGTCGACCGCGAGCCGCCCGTCGTCGAGCGTCTCGATGCCGCCGGCCGCGAGGTCGAGACGGTCGCCGTTCGGCGTGCGGCCGGTCGCCACGAGCAGGACCTGCGCGTCCGCCGTCGTGCCGTCGTCGAGGCGCAGGCTCACGCCGTCCGCCAACTGCTCGGCCCCGACGACGGTGCGCCCCTCGCGCAGGTCGAACCGGGCCCGCGCCAGGTCGTTGAAGCGTTCACCGAGGTCGGCGTCGAGGTGCCGCAGGAGCGGTGAGCGGGAGACGATCGTGACCCGCGACCCGAGGGCGTCGAAGACGTGGGCGAACTCCATGGCGATGAATCCGCCGCCGACGATGACGACGGAGCGCGGCAGGTCCGGCAGCCGCATGATGTCCTCGTTGGTGTGCAGGTGCACGCCCGAGGCCGCGATCGCGTCGGGGACCGCCGGCCTCGAGCCCGCGGCGACCACGATCTGGTCGCCGGAGATGATCCTCTGCTCGGCCCCCTGCCCGGTGCGCAGCGTGCGCTCGCCGACGAAGACGGCGTGCTGGTCGTAGACGTCGATGTTCGGCGTGCGCGGACCGCGGCGGTACTCCTCGCCGCCGGCGGCGATCGGGTCGATCCGCTGCTCGAACACGCGCGAGACGATGCCGGGCCAGTCGACGGAGGTGACCTCGGCGTCCAGGCCGAGCCGGCCGGCCCCGGCGGTCTCCAACGCGACGTCGGCGGCGTAGACGTACATCTTCGTGGGGATGCAGCCGACGTTGAGGCAGGTGCCCCCGAACCGTCCCTCCTCGACGATGGCGATCGACCGGTCGTCGAGCTCGGGGGAGGGGATCGAGTTCCCGGAGCCGGCGCCGAGGACGACGAGGTCATAGTGGGCGTCGACGCTGATGGCGTCGGCAGGCAGATTCACGTGGGCTCCTCGGCGGGTGTCGGCAGGCGCCCCCACGACGGCGCCCCGGGCCGTGGGACGCACGGACCGGGGCGGGGTCGTCGGGGTCAGCGGGCGCGGCGGCGCAGACGCTCGATGTCGAGGAGCAGGACGGCGCGGCCCTCGAGGCGGATCCAGCCGCGGGAGACGAAGTCGGCGAGCGACTTGTTGACCGTCTCGCGGGAGGCGCCGACCAGCTGGGCGAGCTCCTCCTGAGTGAGGTCGTGCGGGACGTGGACGCCCTCGGAGGTCGACTCGCCGAAGCGGTCGGCGAGGTCGAGCAGGGCCTTGGCCACGCGGCCGGGCACGTCGGAGAAGACGAGGTCGCCGAGCGCGGTGTTGGTGCGGCGCAGCCGCTGCGCGAGCGAGCGCAGGAGCCGCTTGCCCAGGCCGGGGCGGGTGTCGACGTACTCCATGAGGTCCCGGTGCTCGAGCACCAGCATGCGGGTCGGCGCGACGGCGGTCGCCGTCGTCGACCTCGGTCCCGGATCGAACAGGGTGAGCTCGCCGAGCAGCTCGCCCGGACCGAGCACGGCGAGCAGGTTCTCGCGGCCGTCGGCCGAACGGTGCCCCACCTTCACCTTGCCGTCGATCAGGATGTACAGGCGGTCGCCCGGCTCCCCCTCTCGGAACAGGATCTCGCCACGGCGCAGCTTGATCTGCCCCATGACCTGCAAGAGGGCGGCGCGGTCGGCCTCCTCGAGGTCCTCGAACAGGGGGACCGAGTCGATGACGTCACCATCCACGGCGCTTCTCCTTCTTCTCGCGGCGGGCAGTACCTCGGGGCACTACCTCCCTATCCTGCCATTCTCTGTGATCCAAGGCACCGAGCCTCGCCGCGACGTAGCATCGGGACGTGGTCCGGGGATCTGCGCAGACGGCCGGGGAGGCGCCCCGGGGCGACGGCGAGGGCGACGAGTACGGCCGGGAGGTCGACGCCGTGCTCGCCCGCGCCTACCCGGACGCCCGCTGCGCGCTCGACCACTCCGGTCCGTTCGAGCTGCTCGTCGCCACCGTCCTGTCGGCGCAGACCACCGACGAGCGGGTCAACACCGTCACCCCCGAGCTGTTCCGCCGCTGGCCCACGCCCGAGGACCTCGCGGGCGCGGACCCCGACGAGGTCCGGGAGGTGGTCCGCACGCTCGGCTTCCAGGCCCGCCGCGCCACCCAGCTCGTCGGGCTCGCCGCCGCGCTGGTCCACGACCACGCCGGCGAGGTCCCGCCGGACCGTGACGCCCTGGTCGCCCTGCCGGGCGTGGGCCGCAAGACCGCGCACGTCGTCCTCGGCAACGCCTTCGACGTCCCGGCGATCACCGTGGACACGCACGTCGGCCGGCTCGCCCGGCGGCTCGGCCTCAGCCGGGCGACGTCGCCGCCCGCCGTCGAGAAGGACCTCGCCCAGGCGCTGCCCGAGCGGGACTGGACGTTCGCGTGCCACCGGCTCATCGCCCACGGCCGGGCCGTGTGCACGTCGGGCGCCCCGGCGTGCGGGTCGTGCGTCCTGCGCGGGCTGTGCCCCCGGGTCGGGGTCGCGTAGCCCCGCGGTCAGTCCTGCTGCATCCCCCGGGTGATCTGGTCCATCACCGAGGTGTCGGCGAGCGTGGTCACGTCGCCGGCGTCGCGGCCCTCGGCGACGTCGCGCAGCAGGCGGCGCATGATCTTCCCCGAGCGGGTCTTCGGCAGCTCGGCGACCACGTGGAGCGTCCGCGGCCGGGCGATCGGTCCGATCTGGGCGGCGACGTGCGCGCGCAGCTCGCCGACGACGTCGGACCCCTCGCCGGGCTCGTCGGCCTCCTGGAGCGCGTCGCCGCGCAGGATGACGAACGCGACGACGGCCTGGCCGGTCGTGTCGTCCTTCGCTCCGACGACGGCGGCCTCGGCGACCTTCGGGTGCGAGACGAGGGAGGACTCGATCTCCGTGGTGGACAGGCGGTGGCCGGACACGTTCATCACGTCGTCGACGCGGCCGAGGAACCAGATGTCGCCCTCGTCGTCCTTGCGCGCGCCGTCGCCCGCGAAGTAGCTGCCCGGGAAGCGCGACCAGTACGTGTCGACGAACCGCTGCTCGTCGCCCCAGATGCCACGGGTCATCGCCGGCCACGGCGCGGTCAGCGCGAGGTAGCCCCCCTGGCCGTCGGTGACGGCCTTGCCGGCGTCGTCGAGGATCTCCGCGGAGATGCCCGGCAGGGGCTTCGTGGCCGAGCCGGGCTGCGTCGAGGTCACGCCCGGCAGCGGCGCGATCATGATCGCGCCGGTCTCGGTCTGCCACCACGTGTCGACCACGGGCGTGCGCTCGGCGCCGATGACGCGGCGGTACCACATCCACGCTTCGGGGTTGATGGGCTCACCGACGGTGCCGAGCAGCCTCAGGCTCGACAGGTCGAACTTCCCCGGGACGTCCTCGCCCCACTTCATGCACGTGCGGATCGCGGTCGGCGAGGTGTAGAGGAGCGTCACGCCGTACCGCTCGACGATCTCCCACCACCTGCCCTGGTGCGGGGTGTCCGGGGTGCCCTCGTACAGGACCTGCGTGACGCCGTCGGACAGCGGTCCGTAGACGACGTAGGAGTGCCCGGTGACCCACCCGACGTCGGCGGTGCACCAGAAGACGTCCTGCCCGGCCTTGTGGTCGAACACGTTGTGGAACGTGTACTGCGACTGGGTGAGGTATCCGCCGGTCGTGTGGAGGATGCCCTTGGGCTTCCCGGTCGTGCCGGACGTGTAGAGGAGGAACAGGGGGTGCTCGGCCTCGACGGCGACGGGCTCGTGCTCCGCCGGGGCCGCGGCCAGCGCCTCGGCCCACTCGACGTCGCGACCCTCGGTCCAGTCGGTCTCCTGGCCGGTACGGCGCACGACGAGGACGTGCTCGACGTTCGTGCCGCCCTTGGCGAGCGCGTCGTCGACCGCCCGCTTGAGGGGGAGCTGCTTGCCGCGGCGCCAGCCGCCGTCGGCGGTGACGACGAGCCGCGCGTCGCCGTCGATGATCCGGGAGTGGAGGGCGTCGGCGGAGAACCCGCCGAAGACCACGGAGTGGACGGCGCCGATGCGTGCGCAGGCGAGCATCGCGACCACGGCCTCGGGGATCATCGGCAGGTAGATCGCCACGCGGTCGCCGGTCGTGACGCCGAGGGCCTCCAGCGCTCCGGCGGCGCGCGAGACCTGCTCGAGCAGCTCGGCGTACGTGAGGTCGTACCGGTCGCCCGGCTCGCCCTCGAAGTGGATGGCCACCCGGTCGCCGTGCCCGGCCGCGACGTGCCGGTCGACGGCGTTCTCGCACGCGTTGAGGGTGCCGTCCGCGAACCAGCGGGCCACCGGGGCGCCCGACCAGTCGAGGGACTGCGTGGGCTCGGTGCGCCAGGTGAGCAGGTCGCGCGCCTGGTCGAGCCAGAACGCGTCGGTGTCGGCGGCGGCAGTGTCGTAGAGGTCGGCCCCTGCGTTCGCCTGGGCGGCGAACTCCGGGTCGGGTGCGAACGTGCGCGTCTCGGTGAGCAGGTTGTCCACTCCGCCGGTCGTCTCGTCGGTCGTCATCGGGGCCCCTTCGCCGTTGCGGGCCCTGCGGGCCCGGTTCCGTGTCCGGGTACGAGCCTAGCCCCGGGGGCGGGTGGCGCGCCGCTCCTCCGCGACGAAGACGCCCTCCGCACGGCCCGCCCGGCGAGCCCCGTGGGTGGCGATGGCGACGCCGAGAAGCGCGAGCCCGTACATGAGAAGGCGCCCGGACGTCCCGTCCGTCACGAGGTGCGCGGCGATGTTCTCGCCCAGCGACTCGACGCCGGACAGGTTCGTCAGGCCGTCGAGGAACGGGTCGAGCAGGTCGGACAGGGGACCCGGGACGACGAGCCAGGCGGCGCCGAGCACGGTCCCGACGATGCCCCACACCCAGGCGCCGAGCGAGCTGACGCGGGCGAGGAGGACGAGGAGCAGGACGAGGAGCGCACCGGCGCCAAGCTCGGCCACGTGCTCGGCGACGACGTCGCCGGTCACCCAGGCGGTGCTCTCGCCGTTGGAGAGGCGCGCCCCGGCGTCGGCGACGAGGTACCAGGCCACGGGGGCCAGGACGAGGGAGACGAGCAGGACCCAGACGTGCGTGCCCGCGCCCCGGCTCGGCGGGGCGTCCTGCGGGGCGTCGCCGTCCCAGGTGTCGGGCAGTCCCTGGTCCTTCCGGCCGGTGGTCGTCGAGCCCGCCGCGGTGCCGGCGGCGGTCGTACCCGCTGCGGTCGCACCCGCGGTGGACGCCGCCGCCCTCGACTCGGGCGTGCTGCCGCCGCGACCGCTGCGGGCGGCTCCACCGGCGGCGAGCCTGGTCGTGGCCGTGTCGTCGGAGTCCGGGGCGTCAGGAGTGGTGGTCGTGGGCACGGCGGAGTCGGGCGCGTGCCCCTGCGCCGCGTCGGCCGAGCCGGCGCTGCGGGCGGCCGCCGCGCGCGAGGCGGCGAACAGCGGCGTCCAGGCCTCGTCGTCCTCGTCGTCCGCCGGAGCGGCGGTGGTGGTGGGTGCGGTGGTGGTCGTGGGCGCGCCGACGGTGGTGGTGCCGGAGGAGGGCGCGCCGTCCGTGTCCGCGGAGTGCGCGTCCGCGTCGCGTGCGTCAGCGGTCTGCGGGTCCGTGTCGGGTGCGTCGGCGGGGTGCTCGGCCGCCGTCGGCACGCCGTCGCCGCCGGAGGCGAACGCGGCGTCCCAGGAGTCGGCGTCGACCTCGTCCTCGGCGGTCTCCTCGCCGGTCGGGGGCGGTGGGGCCGTGACCGACGTGTCGTCCGGTCGGGCGGCCCGTGCGCCGCTGCCGGTGGCGCCGTGCGGCGCTGCCGGGTCTGCGTCGTCGGCGACCACGACGGTGTCGACGTCGTCGGCGTGTGCCCGGTCGGCGGGGTCGGGCTCCGCGGGTGCGGCCTCGGTCCGCTCGGGCTCGCGGCCGTCGGTACCGGCCGCGTGCTCGGCGGCGGCATCCCGCTCGGTGGCATCCCGCTCGGTGGCATCCCGCTCGGTGGCGGCGTCGTCGTCGACCTCGGCCGCGGGCGCCCCGGTCTCCTCCGGACCCGGGCGGGGCTGGAACCTGTCGGGGGAGGAGGTGGGCAGCAGCGCGCGGCGACGCGCCGCGGCCAGCTCCTCGTCGGCCGACGTGCGCGACCCGTCCGTGGTCGGGTTGTCCGTCACCGTGACTGCCTCCTCGACATGACGTGGGCGTGGCGGGACGGCCTCCCACCTGTCTCCCGCCACGCTACGGCCGCATCTCGCGCGCGCCGCGGAGGCGCCCCGGCGCGTTGCGCGCGTCACACGGGGCGGCGAGGGGTGCGACGGGCGGCGGGGTCGCCCGTGCGGGAGACCTGCGCGATGGCCATCTCGGTGCGTTCGTACCGCTTGCCCGACCGGCGCGCCCAGTGTGCGCCGGACGTCCCCATCGCCAGGGCGATCCCGAGGGTCAGGAGCGTGCCGTCGGCGAGGGCGCTCGAGGACTGGCCGGGGTCGAGGTCCACGGGGACCGGCCCGGTGCCGAGCAACGACGTGTGCAGCAGGCACAGGACCACGAGGAGCCCGCCGGCGACCTGCCCCCCGATCGAGGAGATCCCCGACGTCGCGGCGCACGCCGCCAGGAGCACGGCGCCGAGGAGCAGCAGCCACGACCCCCAGCCGTCGCCCTCGGGACGCCCGGGTGAGGCGAGCGCGACGAACCACGCACCGGCGGCGCCGAGCACCACGGCGGGCGCGGTCGCCAGGACGTGGTCCCCGCGGCGGGATCGCTCGTGCCCGGTGGTGGCCTCGGCGCGCTCGTCGGAGCGGCCGGCCCGGCGCGCGATCGAGGTGCCGATCGCGACACCGGCCACCAGGACGACCGCGACGGTGGCGGTCCCGTGCTCGGCGAGCACGTGCAACCCGTCGGCGGCCCGCCTGAACGCGGCGGGCGGGTTCGCCTCGGCGAGACGGTCGGCCGAGAGCGAGACGACCAGCCAGCCGCCGAGCGCGTAGAGCCAGGCCGTCAGGGACGAGAACACGGCGGTCGCCCAGCCGACGAGCCAGCTGAGCACGAGGGCGGCCAGCGTGAGAGCCAACAGCGCGGCCATGGGTCCGAGGGCACCGTCGGTGCCGGAGGTCGCCACCACCCGGGCCGAGGCCCACGGCAGCACGGCGAGGACGCCGAGCGTGCCGGGGACGAGAAGGACGGCGAACACGACGGCCCACGCGTGCTGGGGCAGCCGCGTGCGACGCCGGTAGGGCCGACGCCGCCGGGCACGACCCGCCGACGTGCCCCCGGCCCTCGCGCGGGGCACGGAACCGTCCGTGTCCCCGGCGTCCTCGGGAGTCTCCGCGGACACCGGCGTGGGGGCGGGTCCGGACGGCGACGACATCGAGCTCTGGCCTCCGGTCGGGCGCCCGCGGGTCGGACGAGTCGGCACCAGGGTAGTCGGGCCGCCGCGGTCCCCGCGGGCGCCCACCCCCGGTCGCCACGGAGGCCGTCGCCGTTCCCCGCGGGCCCCGTCGCCGGTCCACAGGGCATGACGACGAGTCGTGGTCCACAGGTCCAGGGCGAGCGCCCGGTCGGGTGCGGCAGCGTCGGTTCCGACGGCGCATCCCGTGCCGCGGACGGAGGGTGACCATGGGTGGGACGACGGCGGTCGTGGCCGTGCGGGGAGGGGCGCCGGACTCGGCCGGCCGGGACGCGGTGCGGCGGCTCGGCGAGCTGGGTGGCGTGCGCGTGAGCGACGACTGGCGCTGCGCGGCGATCGTCCTCGACGACGTCGGCTCGGGCGAGCTGGTGGTGGTCGCGGGCCCGGAGGTAGGGGCCCGCCTGCAGGTCCCCAGGGACGAGGAACGGCTGCTGGACCTGCTGCTCGGCGCGGTGCCCGCACGGGCGACCCGGGTGGGGGTCGTGGGTGCCCACGGGGGCTCGGGGACCACGATGCTCGCGGTGGCGCTCGCGAGCGTGCCGGTACGCGCCGGGATCCCCGTCTCGCTCGTCGACCTCGACCCGGCCGGAGGCGTCGTCGAGCTCCTTACGGGCCTCGAGCGCGACCCGGGGACGCGGTGGGCGGACCTCCGGCGTCAGGAGGGCACGCTTCTGCCCGAGCGGCTCGCCACCTCCCTGCCCGCGTTCGAGCACGTCCGCCTCCTCGGGGGAGATCTGCGCGGGGGAGCCGACGTCGACGAGCCCGTCGTGGCCCGGGCCGTGCGCGCCGTCGCCCAGGCCTCCGAGGTCGTCGTGCTCGACCTGCCGCGCACCGTCCTCGTCCGCGCTCAGGACTCCCGCCCGTCGCTGATCGACGACCTCGACCACCTCGTGCTGACGGCGAGCGCCGGGCTGCGCGGCGGCGCCGCCGCGGCAGCCGCGGCGCGAGCGCTCGCGAGGCCCGCGGGCGGACCGGAGATCTCGCTGGTCGTGCGCCGACGCAGCGGGGAGGACGTCCTCGCGTCCGACGTGGCGGAGGCCTGCGGGCTGCCGCTACGTGGCGTGGTACGACACGTGCGCACGCTCGACGCAGGCGTCGAGCACGGGGTCGTCCCCGGGACACGGCGCGGGCCGTTGCGCTCCGCCGCGGAGGAGGTCGCGGGCGCGCTGGGGCTCCTCCCGTGAGGGGTCGGCCCGCGCCGGTCGGCGGTGCCTCCTGGGTGCGCGCCGAGGTCGCCGCCGGGCGGGACGTCACCGAGGCGCTCGGCGCCGGCACGGTCGATGCCCTCGGGTCCGGCACGCTCCTGCGCCTCGAGCACGACCTGCGTGCCGAGCTTCTCGGCGCGGGCACCCTGCTCGCCCCCCTGCTGGCCGCCCCCGACGTCACCGACGTCCTCGTCAACGGCCCCTCGGGAGTGTGGGCGGACCGCGGCGAGGGGCTCGTCCGGGTGCCCGACCCGCGTCGGGTGCTCGGCGACGAGAGCGCCGTGCGGGGGCTCGCGACCCGGCTCGCGGCCGCGTGCGGCCGGCGGCTGGACGACGCCGCACCCGTCGTCGACGGCACCCTGCCGGACGGGACCCGGCTGCACGCCGTCCTCCCGCCGCTCGCCGCGGACGGGACGACGATCTCCCTGCGCACCTTCCGGGACCGGACCCTGTCGCTGGTGGACCTCGTCGGCCTGGGCGCGGTGCCGGCGCACGTCGCACCCGTGCTGCGCGCCCTGGTGCGCAGCCGGGCCAACGTCGTGCTCTCCGGCGCCACCGGCACGGGCAAGACCACGATGCTCGCCGCGCTCCTCGGACTCGTCGACCACCGCGAGCGCATCGTCTGCCTCGAGGACTCGATCGAGCTGCGCCCCACGCACCCGCACGTCGTCCATCTCCAGGTCCGGCGGCCCAACGTCCAGATGGCCGGCGAGGTCACGCTGGCCGACCTCGTGCGCGCCGCGATGCGGATGCGGCCGGACCGCATCGTGCTCGGCGAGTGTCGTGGCGCAGAGGTCCGCGACGTCCTCGGCGCGCTCAACACGGGCCACGAGGGCGGGTGGGCGACGGTGCACGCGAACACGGCGCAGGACGTGCCCAGCCGCCTCGTCGCCCTCGCGGCGCTCGCCGGGATGACCGAGTCCACGCTCGCCGCACAGGCCGCGTCCGGGATCGACGCCGTGGTGCACCTGCGGCGGACCGACGGTCGCCGGCACGTCGCCCAGATCGGCGTGCTCGTCCGGTCCGGCGCGCAGCTGGACTGCGTCGACGCGCTGACCGTCGCGCCGGACGGATGGGTGACGGGCGGCCCCGGGGTCGACCGGCTGGCGCACCGGGTCGGCGACGACGTCGTGGCCACCGCCCTCGCTGCCGCCCCGGTGCAGGACGGCGGCCCTGACCGGCACCCGGCCGGCGCCGACGGTGCGCGCGCGGAGCCCGGTCGGCGCGCCGTCCGCGCACGGACGAGGGCCGGGGCATGACGCCCGGTGTCCTGCTCGCCGGCCTGCTCGTGCTGCTCGCCGTCGCGCTCCTCGCACCGCCGCCCAGGCGCGTGCGGCGGCCGGCTCGTCGCGCCGTCGGTCCCGCGGCCCCGTTGGCGCGGCGCGGGCGGCGGGGCCGGCCGGTGCAGCTCGACCCCGGCCTGCTGGTGTCGGAGGTCGCCATGCGGCTGCGCGCCGGGTCGGACCCGGGCCGGGCCTGGACCGCCGCGCTGCGCCGGTCCGGACTGCCGCACCAGGGCGGAACCGCCGAGGGCCAGGGTGATGCGGGACCCGTCGTGGCCGGCGCCGAGCTCGACGAGAGCGGCGTCCCCGTCGCGCTCCTCGACCTGGCCGCCCGGCTCGGCGGAGGTCCGCGATCCGCCCGGCGGCCGGGCGCGGGCCGCCGGGCCGGGCCCCGGCTCGGCAACCGGGCGGAGCGGGCCTCCGCCCGCGGCGCGCTTGCGGGTGTCGTCGCAGCCTGCCGCGTCACGCGTGCCACCGGCGCGCCGCTCGCGGAGATCCTCGACCGCAGCGCCGCAGGCATCGCCGAGTCGGCGCGCGCAGCAGGGGCGCGGACCGTCGCGCTCGCCGGGCCGCGAGCGACCGGCAGGTTGCTCGGCTGGCTCCCCCTCCTGGGGCTGCTGCTCGGTGCCGCGGTCGGGGCCGACCCCGTCGCGGTCCTGCTCGACGGCGGGCTCGGCACCGTGTGCCTCGTGGTCGGCTCGGCGTTCCTCGTCGTCGGCTGGTGCTGGGTGCTCCGGGACGAGCGCCGGGCCGAGACGGCCGACGCATGAGTGTCCACCTGCTCCTGCTCGCCGTCGCGGCCGTCGCCCCGTGGCTGCTGGTCCGCCAGGTCGCCGTTCCCGCACGGCCACGCGGGCCGAGCCTGCCCGGACTCGCCCTCGACCCCGCCGTGCTGCTCGACCTGTGCGGGGCGGCCCTCGCGGCCGGCAGCTCCGTGCCCGGTGCGCTGCGCGCCCTGGGCGGTGCCCTGACCGAGATCGGCGACGGGAGCACCACCCGGGCGCTGCGCGCGGCCGGAGACCTCCTCCTGCTCGGTGCGCCGTGGGAGGAGGCGTGGGCCGGCGCGCCCGCCCACGCGCGGGCGCTGGCCGACTGCCTCGAGCCCGCCTGGAACGACGGCGCCGACCCCGGACCGCTGCTGGCCATGCGGGCCGAGACGCTGCGGGCGGACCGGGCCCGGTCCGCCGAGGAGGCCGCGGCGCGGCTCGGCGTCCGCCTCGTCCTCCCGCTCGGCCTGTGCTTCCTGCCCGCCTTCATCCTCCTCGGGATCCTGCCCGTGGTCCTCGGCGCGGGGCTCGACCTGCTCGGACGGTGAGGGCCCCGTGCCGCGCGGTGCCGACCGCCACGTGTGGCGTGCCGAGGGCCGGATGCGGCCTACCGAGCGGTGCCGCGTCCCGCACGCGACGCGGGTTCCACAGGCAGCCGTCGTGCACCGCGATGCACAGGTCCGGACCGTCCCGGAACGGGCCGGAGCACCGCCTCGGCAGCCTGGTCACGCGAGCCCGGCACCGGGTCGGGCGCACACCGGGACGAACCGGGGAAGGACGACGACATGCACACGATCAGCCAGGCGGCTCACCGCCTCACCACCACTCTTCGTGCACGGCACGGACGCGCGGCGGAGGATCCCGAGGCGGGGATGGCGACCGCCGAGTACGCCATCGGCACGGTCGCCGCGGCCGGCCTCGCCGCGGCGCTCATCGGGATCCTCAACGGCGATGCCGTCATCTCGATGGTGACCGGGCTCATCACGCGGGCGCTCGGGGTCTGATGACCACGCACGCACAGCCGGGGGCCGGGCACCACGCCCGGCCCCCGGCCGCGCCACGTCGGACTGGCGAGGTCGCGCCACGTCGGACGGGCGAGGTCGCGTTCCCTCGGTCGGACGAGGCCGTGCCCCCTCGGACGGGCAGGGCCACGCATCACCGGTCGGCCGGCGCCGCGTCCCACCGGCCCGGACCGGACGAGCGCGGCATGGTCACGGCCGAGCTCGCGACCGTCCTGCCCGCCGTCGCCCTCGTCCTCCTGCTCGTCCTCTCGGCGATCGCCACTGGGGCCGCGCACATCCGCGCCACCGACGCGGCCCAGGCCGGTGCTCGGGCAGCTGCCGCCGGGGAGAGCTCCCAGGTGGTCGTCGACCACGCCGAGCGCCTCGCGCCCGAGGACGCGAACGTCTCGGTCGCGCAGGACGACGGCCTCGTCGTCGTCACGGTCGTGGCGCCGTACCCGGGTCCGCTCTCGCTCGTCGGCGGTCGGGTCATCGCCAGCGCGAGCGCGGTCCCGGAGGAGGCGCTTGTCGGAGGGGGCTCACCATGAGTGCCCCGGGTTCCGGGCCGCGTGCGAGGAGGGACCAGGGGCGCGAGGTCGCCCGGGTCGTGGGCCGGGACCGCGAGCACGGTGCGGCGACGGTCCTCGTCGCCGGCGTCGTCGCGTCCATGCTGCTCCTCCTGGTCGGCGTGCTCGCGCTGGCCCGCGTCCAGGTCGCCCGGCAGGAGGCCCAGGGCGCTGCGGACCTCGGTTCCCTGGCCGCCGCCGGTGCGCTCCAGCACGGCACCGCACCGGCCGAGGCGTGCGCGCGCTCGACCGGGGTGGTGGGCCTCAACGAGGCCGCCACGGTGTCGTGCGAGGTGGAGGGCGAGGAGGTCGTCGTGTCGGCGACGGTGCTCGTCGAGCTCGGTGTGTTCGGGACCTACGACGCGGTGGCGCACGCCCGCGCCGGACCCGTGCGGTGAGTGCGGTGATCGGGCGGTGAGTGCGCGGTGACCGGGCGATGGGTGGGCCGGCCCCGAGCGGTGAGCGCGCGGTGACCGGGCGTCGGCGGCTCCCGTCAGAGGTCGCCGGTCGGCGGCGTGAACGGCTCCGCGTCCGGGTGCCGCTCGGCGGCCTCGGCGAGGACGGTGAGCAGCGCGATCGCCCCCGGCTTGTCCAGCGGCGAGTTCCCGTTGCCGCACTTGGGCGACTGCACGCAGCGGGGGCACCCCGCGACGCACGGGCACGTCCGCACCGTCTCCAGGGTGGCGCGGACCCACTCCACCGACGCGTCGAAGCCGCGGCGTGCGAACCCCGCGCCGCCCGGGAAGCCGTCGTGGACGACCACGGTGGGCCGGCCGGTCTGGTCGTGGGCCTCGGTCGACAGGCCCCCGATGTCCCACCGGTCGCACGTCGCGAGCAGCGGGAGCATGCCGATCGAGGCGTGCTCGGCCGCGTGCAGCGCCCCGCCGAGCCGGCCCGGGTCGACGCCCGCCTCCTCGAGGGCGGCCTCGTCGAGGGTCCACCACGTGCCGACCGTGCGGAACGTGCGCGCCTCCAGACCGAGCTGCTCGACCCCGATCTGCCGCTGGTCGGGCACCCGGTAGCGTACGAACGAGTCGACCTGACCGGTGATCTCCACCTCGCCGGTCGACCAGCGCACGCCGCCGCGCTCGACCACGGCCTCCTCGGACAGGAACCGGACGCTCGAGCTGCTCCGGGCGCGCGTCCGGTACGGCAGGTGGGCGCCGTCGGTGACCATCGCGACGTCGTCGACCCGGGTCTCCACCAGCAGGACCCGACCCTGGTGGACGTACACCGCGCCCGGGTGGACCGTGGTGTCGGCGTTGCCGGCGTCGACCGTCCCCAGCACCGTGCCCGTGGCGGATTCGACGATCTGGACCTGCCGCTCGGTGCTGCCGCGCAGCGAGGTGAGGTCCTGGGCGCGCACGGTGTTCGCCACGTCCCAGTACCAGCCGGTCGGACGGCGCCGGAGCAGCCCGAGCGTGTCGACGAGGTGGTCGAGGAGGGCGCGGCCGCGCTCGTCCTCGATGCCGAACAGCGCGAGGTCCTCGGTCGTCAGCGGCAGCTCGGCGGCCGCGGCGCACAGGTGGGGCGCGAGGACGTGCGGGTTCGTCGGGTCGAACACCGTGGCCTCGACCGGCTCACCGAGCACGGCCTCGGGGTGGTGGACGAGGAAGGAGTCCAGCGGGTCGGCCGAGGCCACGAGGACGGCCACCCCGTCCGCCCCCGCGCGCCCGGCGCGTCCGGCCTGCTGCCACATCGAGGCCCGCGATCCGGGCCACCCGCACAGCAGGACGGCGTCGAGCCCCGAGACGTCGATGCCCAGCTCGAGCGCGTTGGTCGTCGCCATCGCGAGCACCTCGCCCGAGCGTAGCCGGGCCTCCAGCGCACGACGCTCCTCGGGGAGGTAGCCCCCGCGGTAGGCACGGACCGTGTCCACGAGGGCGGGCGAGACGAGCGCGAGGTGTCGGCGAGCCGACTCGGCCAGGGCCTCCGCGCCGCGACGGGACCGGACGAACGCCAGCGTCCGGGCACCGGCGGGCACGAGGTCGGCGACGAGCTCGGCGCACTCCGCGAGCGCCGACCTGCGCTCGACCTCGTCGACCTCGGCGCGGTCGAGCACCTCCTCCTCGGCCGCCACCGCGTCCGCGGGGAGTGCCCACGGGTCGTCGTCGCTGCCGCCGCGCGGCGCGTCGTCGACGAGGGGGACCGGCGGCCCGCCCGGGGACGCGGCCGCCGCCGCGGGCGCGGCGCCGACGCGCGAGGGCTCCGAGGACGCGGACCCGGACGAGGCGATTCCGGCCCCCCACCGGTCGGCCGGGGCCGGCTGCCACAGCGCGAGGTAGCGGTCGCCCGCCGGCGAGGCGTCGTCGTCGACCACGACGACCTCGTCGGTCGACGTGCCGATGATCCGGGCGGCGGCGACGCCGGGCTCCGCGCTGGTCGCGGACAGGCAGACGACCGCCGGGTCGGCGCCGAGGTGCCGCGCGACCCGCAGCAGCCGCCGCACGACGAGCGCCACGTGGGCGCCGAGGACGCCCCGGTACGCGTGCGCCTCGTCGACCACCACGACCGACAGCCCGCGCAGGACCCGCTCCCACCGGCGCCGCGACGGGAGCACGGAGTAGTGGACGAAGTCCGGGTTGGTGAGCACGACGTCGGCGTGCTCGCGCGCCCAGTCCCGCTCGGCGTCCGGGGTGTCGCCGTCGCACGTGGCCACCCGCACCGAGGTCAGCGCGCTCGCCGCGAGCAGGCCCTCGAGCGCGGTGGCCTGGTCGTGCGCGAGGGCCTTGGTCGGCGCCAGGTACAGGGCCGTCGGGCGACGCGTGTGCCGCGCGATCGACCCCGCGTCGGGGCCCACGGCGGCGAGCGCGCCCGCGCGCACCGCGGACAGCACGGGCAGCCACACGGCCATCGACTTGCCGGAGCCGGTGCCGGTCGCCACCGCCGTGTGCCGTCCCTCGTGGACGGCCTGCGCGGCGGTGACCTGGTGGGTCCACGGCAGCGCGACACCCAGCCGGCGGTACCCGGCCACGAGATCGGGGTCGGCCCATGCCGGCCAGTCGGCCGTGCGGGCGGGACGGGCCGGCAGGTGCTCGAGGTGGACCAGCCGGTCGTCCTCGGCGCCCACGCGGCGCAGGAGGTCGACGAGTGAGGTCACCGGGACATTCTGCGCCGCACCGGCCTCAGCTCGAGCCCGTGACCGTGGTGGTGACGACGGCGGACATCACGGCGGCGTCCACGGCCGCGACCGAGTCCCTGACCGCCTTGGCGGCCCAGTCTCCCTCGGCCATCTCCTTCACGCGGCGGCGGACCTCCCGAGCGCCGAGCCCCTCGACGGGCGGGACCCTGTGGGCGATGTCCATCGCCGAGAGGACGGAGAGCAGCGCGACGGCGCGCGCGTGCCCGCGACCCTCGGCGATCGCGGCCGTCAGGGCGGCGCGCATCTCGCGCTCGTGCGTGGCGTCGTCCGTCGGCCACGTGGTGCTCGAGAACAGGCCGAGCACGCGACCCTCCTCCCGGCGCAGGATGCCACGCTCCGCGAGCGTCTCGAGCAGCGGCTCCTTGCCGGCGCGGCCGAGCCGCGTGACGAGCTCGTTCGCGGTGCGGTCCTTCGCCGAGACCTCCTCCAGGGCATCGGCGAGGACGGGGTGCTCGGGGGCCGGCGCGTCCGTCGGTTCCACCGTCGCGCGCCGGAACAGCCCGGACGGCTCCCCGATCTGGACCCAGCCGCCGAGGGCGAGCTCGGCCAGCAGTGCGCCGCCGAGCCCGGCGACGAGGTAGGAGTGGTGGGTGAAGCGCCCGGAGTCGTCGTCGAGCAGGAGCAGGGTGAGGTCTTCCGCGAGCAGCGTCACACCAGCACGGTAGCGGGCAGGGTGCCCGCAGGCGTGCCGGCCCCGCGCGGCGACCGACCGGTGGTGCCCAGGCGGCGGTGGCGGGAGCGTGATCAGTCCGCGGCGATCACCCCGTCCGCCACCTCGACGCGGATCGGCTCGGCCGCCCAGCTGATCGGCCGCTCGAACGCCGTGTTCGGCGAGGTGAGATGCCCCTCGATGACCAGCTCGTACTCCCCGTCGGGCAGAGGCGTGACGGCGACCGTCTCCCCCGTCTCGTGGTCCCCGCAGGGCATGGGGAACACGGTCGTGGTGGAGGTGGCCGGTGCGCCGATCTCGATCGGCTCCTCGAGGCCGGCGTACGTGACCGTCTCGTCGTCCCCGGCGAGAACGGCGACGACCTCGTCGCTGACGGGGTCGACGAGAACGACGAAGACGGTGTGCGCGAACAGGTCGGTGGAGGTGTAGCCCGGTCCGCCGAGCTCGACCTCCAGGCCGAGACGGGCCGGCGTCGAGCCGTCGAGCAGGCGGACCGCCACGTGGTCGACGGCGCTGGTGTCGCCCCGGGGTCGGTAGACGTCGTCGATCAGCGTCCCGCACACCTCCTGCGCTCGTTCCGAGTACGCGACCTCACCGGGGGCAGACGGCGGGTCGGACCCGTCCGGGTGGTCGGACCCGTCCGGGTGGTCGGACCGGTCCGGCGGGTAGGAGCCCGCCGGTGGGCCCGTGTCGCAGGCGCCCAGCACGAGCATCGATCCGAGCGCGAGCGCACGGACGACGGACCGAGATCGAACGGGGGGTGCAACGGCCGGGTCGGTGGGGGCGACGCGCCCTCGCGCGCGGCCGTGCCGTGCTGCTGCGGTCATCGGGAGCTCCTGTGCTAGTCGCTGTAGGCGTTCTCGCCGGAGTAGCCGATGCCCTCGACGACGGCGTCCGTGACGGTCACGGTGGTCTGCTCCTGTCCCCACATCGCATGCCCGGTGCGCTCGTCGTCCTCGGGGCCCTCGGCGAGCTGTGCGCTGCCGAAGACCGTCATCGTGTACGTCCCGTCCGCCAGGGGCTGCGCCGTGAACTCGGCGTCCTCCTCGACGTCCGTGGGGCATGCCACCGGCACCACCTGGACCCGCGTGCTCGTCCCGCCGGGGGACGGCGCGATCGGCTCGTCCAGCTGGATGGTGCGGGTCAGCTCCCCGTCGTGCGCGGAGAAGCCGACCCAGCGACGGTCGTCACCGGGCGTGAGGAACGAGACGCTGACCGCGTCCGTCAGGTACGGCTGCTCGTGCTCGGGGCCGGTGAGGGTGATCTCGAGCTCGAGGATCGGGTCGTCCGGGGCGGAGACGACCTCGACGCTCACCTCCTCGACGACGCCCTCGTCCGGCAGGATCAGAGTGCGCGGGGCGGGCGCTGTCGCAGCATGGGCCGTCGGTGCCTGGGCAGTTGCCGCATGAGCCGACGCCGCGTGGGCCGGACCGCTCGCGCGCACGCCGCCGTGGTCGTGCCAGAGGTCGGTCGGGTCGGGGCCGTTCACGTAGATGTCCTCGACCTGGTTCGTCGGGACGTGGCAGAGGCTCTCGGCGCTGCTCGAGAAGATCAGCGCGTCGCCGTAGGGGGCCGGGAGATCCTCGGTCAAGCTCGAGCCTCCCGTGCCCGGCCCCTGCGTGCCCGTGCCCTCGGTCCCCGTGCCCTCCGCGCCTCCGGTGCCCGGGCCCTCGGTCCCCGGCTCGGTGTCGGTCCCCGCGCACCCCGCGAGCAGGCCGACGCCGAGAGCGGCGACGAGCAGCGTCCGGCGGCGCTTGACGGTGACGCGAGGCAGGGGCGCTGGTACGACGTCGTCGGGGACGAAAGCGGTGCTCATGCCGGGAGGATGCCCCAGCGCGGGCGCGGCCACCACGCCGACGGAGGGGAGCGCTCACCGGGGGAGCGCTGCCCGGGCTCCGCGGCGTGCCGCGCCCACCTGGGAGGACGCACGGCGCCGCGTCAGTTACCCTCCTGAGAAGATCAGCCGGCCCCGGGGGCGGCCGTGACGTCGACGCCGACGGCCCTCCGGTACCGGCCCTCGTCAGCGCCGTCCGCGGCGCTCCTCACCGTGGAGGACCCGTGCAGGATCTCTCGACCTCGTCCCTCGTCATCGCCGTGTGCGTCGGCGTCCTCGCGATCGGGGCGCTCGCGTTCGCCGTCGTGCTGCGGCGGCAGGTGCTCGCCGAACGGTCCGGCAGCGAGAACATGGTCTCCATCGCCCGGGCGGTCCAGGAGGGCGCCTCCGCCTACCTGGCCCGGCAGTTCCGCACCCTGGGTGCGTTCGTCGTCGTCATCACGGGGCTGCTCCTCCTGCTGCCCGGCGACATGGACGTCCGCATCGGTCGGTCGGTCGCGTTCCTCGTGGGCGCCGCGTTCTCCGCGGCGATCGGGTACCTCGGCATGTGGCTCGCCGTGCGGGCCAACGTCCGGGTGGCCGCGGCGGCGACCCGCGCCGACGGCCGCGCCGAGGGGGCGCGGATCGCGTTCCGCACCGGCGGCGCCGTCGGCATGAGCGTCGTCGGCCTCGGGCTGCTCGGGGCCGCGCTCACCGTCGTCGTCTACGGCACCGACGCACCGGTCGTGCTCGAGGGCTTCGGCTTCGGCGCCGCCCTGCTCGCGATGTTCATGCGGGTCGGCGGCGGGATCTTCACCAAGGCCGCGGACGTCGGCGCCGACCTCGTCGGCAAGGTCGAGCAGGGCATCCCCGAGGACGACCCCCGCAACGCCGCCACGATCGCGGACAACGTGGGCGACAACGTGGGCGACTGCGCCGGCATGGCGGCCGACCTCTTCGAGTCCTACGCGGTCACGCTCGTCGCCTCCCTCATCCTGGGTCGCGCCGCCCTCGGCGAGCACGGCATGATCCTGCCGCTGCTCGTCACCGCGGTGGGCGCCGTCGTCGCCGTCCTCGGCGTCCTCACCACCCGGGTGCGCGGCACGGAGTCGGGCCTCAAGGCGATCTACCGCGGCTTCTACACGGCGGCCGTGGCCGGCGTCGTCCTCGCCGCGATCGCCGCGTTCGCCTACCTGCCCGCCTCCTTCGCCGACACCGTCGGCACCACCGGGACCATCACGGACGTCCCGATCGACGACCCCCGCGTGGTCGCCTCGCTCGCCGTGCTCATCGGCGTGGCGCTCGCCGGGGTCATCCTCTGGCTCACCGGCTTCTACACCGGTACCGGCACGAGCCCCACGAAGCGGGTCGCCGCCACCTCCCGCACCGGCGCGGCCACGGTCGTCCTCGCCGGCATCGGGGTGGGCTTCGAGTCCGCCGTCTACACCGCCGGCGTCATCGCCGCCGCGATCTGCGGGTGCTTCCTCCTCGCGGGCGGATCGGTGTGGCTGGCCCTGTTCCTCGTGGCGCTCGCGGGCTGCGGCCTGCTCACCACGGTGGGTGTCATCGTGGCGATGGACACCTTCGGCCCGGTCTCGGACAACGCTCAGGGCATCGCCGAGATGTCCGGCGAGGTCGACGAGGAGGGTGCCCAGATCCTCACCGACCTCGACGCCGTGGGGAACACGACGAAGGCCATCACCAAGGGCATCGCGATCGCCACCGCGGTCCTCGCGGCCACCGCCCTGTTCGGCTCCTACGCCGACGTGGTGTCCACCGCCGTGGCCGGCCTCGCCGAGGAGGGCCGCGCCGAGGCGGGCGGCATCGTCGGCGCGATGATGAGCTACGAGCTCATCAGCCCGGTCACGCTGGTCGGCGTCATCCTCGGTGCCGCCACGGTCTTCCTCTTCTCCGGGCTGACGATCGACGCCGTGACCCGCTCCGCCGGGGCGATCGTGCGCGAGGTGCGCCGCCAGTTCCGCGACCTGCCCGGCATCATGACCGGGGAGCAGCGCCCCGAGTACGGCAAGGTCGTCGACATCTGCACCCGCGACTCGCTGCGTGAGCTCGCCACCCCGGGTCTGCTCGCCGCGCTCGCCCCGATCGCCGTGGGTTTCGGTCTCGGGGTCGGGCCGCTCGCGGGCTTCCTCGCCGGCACCATCGCCACCGGCGTCCTCATGGCCGTCTTCCTCGCGAACTCCGGCGGCAGCTGGGACAACGCGAAGAAGATCGTCGAGGACGGTCACCACGGCGGCAAGGGCAGTGCGCAGCACGAGGCCGTGGTCATCGGCGACACCGTGGGCGACCCGTTCAAGGACACCGCCGGCCCCGCGATCAACCCGCTCATCAAGGTGATGAACCTCGTCGCCCTGCTCATCGCGCCGTTGGTCGTCGAGTGGTCCGTCCCCGCCGACGCCAACCACGCGCTGCGGATCGGGCTCGCGACCGTGGCCGGGCTCGTCGCCGTCGGTGCCGTGCTCGTGTCCCGGAGGCGGGCGGTCCGCGCCGAGGAGCGCGAGCTGGCCGAGGCCGGGATCTCCTGACCGCCGGCGCCACGACGCCGTCGGCGCCTCCTGACCGCCTGTGCCTCCTGACCGCCCGCGCCTGGTGACTGCCTGCGGCTCGTGCCCGCCTGCGCCACGTGGCAGCCGGGGGAAGCGGCTCGCCCTACGCTCGAGGGGTGCAGTCGCTTCCCGAGGAGACGCTCGCCGCCGCGTGGCGGCACGCCGGATTCACCCCCGACGGCGTCGCCCGGCTTCTCGGTCCGGTAGCCGAGGCGCTGCTCGCCTCCGGGAACCGCGTGCCGGCGCGCGCGGTGCTCGACGCGGCCGGCGACGCGGACCGGGAGCTCGCCGCCTGGGTGCGGCTCCTCGTCCTCGGCGAGCGCGTCGACTCGACCGACCTGACGTCGGGCGAGGCCGGGAAGCAGGACGCGCGTGCTCCAGGGACGACGGGGGAACCGGATGTCGTCGTCCTTCTCGTGGCCCTCGGCCTGGCCGAGTCCGACGGGGCATCGGTGATGCCGCTCGTCACCGTGGCGCCGGTCGACCTCGGGGACCGGACCGGTTGGGCCGTGTCCGACCGCCTGGTCCCCGGCATCGCACCCGGGCCGGAGCACGTCGTCGGCGTCGGCGCCGCCACCCGCACCCTCGACGCGCTCACGGTGCGCCCCCGGCCGGGGGACCGGCTGCTCGACCTCGGCACCGGCGGCGGCTATCTCGCGCTGCGGGCCGCCGCCGCAGGGGCCCGGGTCGTCGCCACCGACGTCAACCCGCGCGCGCTCGCCCTCACCGGACTCGGCGCCGACCTCAGTGGTGTGAGCGTCGACCTGTGGCGGGGTTCCCTGTTCGAGCCCGTCCGCGGCTCGTTCGACCGGATCGTTTCCAACCCGCCGTTCGTCGTCTCCGGCCGTACCGGCGTGGAGCGCACCACCTACCGCGACGGCGGGGCCGCGGGCGACGCCCTGGTCGCCGAGCTCCTCCGCGGCGTCGGCGAGCACCTCGCGCCCGGCGGTACCGCCCAGCTGCTCGCGAACTGGGAGCACCTGGGCGGCGAGGACTGGCGCGAGCGGGTGGGCGGCTGGGTCGATACCGACCTCGACCTGTGGGTCGTCCAGCGTGACGTCGCGGACCCAGCAACCTACGTCGACACCTGGCTCCGCGACGGCGGCACCCACCCCGCCGCCGGCCGGGAGGAGTTCGAGGTGGCAGCCGCGCGCTGGCTCGGTGACCTTGAGGACCGCGGCGTGAGCGCCATCGGCATGGGGCACGTCACCGTGCGCCGCCCGGGCGTGGACGAGCCGGCCGGTGCGCCGTGGCGGCGCCTCGAGGACGCCGCCGGTCTGGGCAGCGGGCGGCTCGGCGACCACGTCGCCGCCGTGCTCGACGCGGTCGCCCACCTGCGCCCCGCACTCACCGACGACGAGGCCCTGCTCGCGGCCACAGTCGTCGTCGCCGCAGACGTCACCGAGGTCCGTCATCATCGGCCCGGCGCGGGCCAGCCCGAGGTCATCGAGCTCGTCCAGGGCGGGGGATACGCGCGGACGGTGCGCGCCTCGACCGGTCTGTCCGCCGTCGTCGGGGCGTGCGACGGGGAGCTGCCGCTCGGAGTCCTCGTCGACGCCGTGGCCGGGCTCCTGGACGTCGACGCGACCGGTCTGCGGACCGAGCTGGTCCCCCAGCTGCGCGAGCTGATCGAGACGGGGATGCTCGCCCCTGCCTGACCGGGCGGACGGGTGACGTATCCCCACCGGTGCGGGGGTCGACCGACGAGTGAGGGGACTGGATCCCTGCACTCGTGCTCGGGCCCCTCGCTCGTCGGGCTTCTCCGGTCGTCAGGGCTACGCGACCGTGGGTCAGCTGCGACGCGTGTAGCGGAGCAGGACGACGCCCGCGTCGAACGAGCGGGTCTCGGCGAGCTCCAAGTCACGCAGCTCGTGCGCGTCGGTGAACAGGCGACGACCGGTGCCGACGACGACCGGGTGGACGAACAGCCGCAGCTCGTCGACCGTGCCGCGGGCGAGCAGCTGCTGGGCGAGCGAGATGCTGCCTGTCAGCACGATGTCGGCGCCCTCGCGGGAGGTCAGCTCGCTGATCTGGGAGTCGAGGTCGTCACCGCCGCGCAGGACGGTCGTGCCGTCCCAGCCCGGGTTCTCGAGGCTCGCGGAGACGACGTACTTCTCCACACGGTCGAGGTGGTTCGTCACGCCGGTCGTATCGTCCACCCGCTGCGGCCAGAAGCCGCGCATCTCCTCGAACGTGATGCGCCCGACGAGGAAGCCGTCCGAGGCGGCCGCGTGCTCACGCGTGATCTCCGCGAGCTGCCGGCCCTGGGTCGAGTCGTCCGTCGGGTCGAACCACGACCCGTCGTTCTCGACGACCCCGTCCAGGGTGATGTTCTCCGTGATGACGATTCTGCGTGTCATGTCGCCTGCTCCCTTGTCGGTCCCTGCATGGACGTTCACTGAACGGGCATCTCCTGCATGGCCTGGCGATCTCGGAAGGCGCGGACCTTGGCGCGGTTTCCGCAGCGGGCCATCGAGCACCAGGTGCGCCGGCCGCCGCGCGAGAGGTCGAGGAAGACCATCGGGCAACCGTGGCCGTCGCAGTTCCGGAGGCGATCCGTGTCGTCACGGAGGTGGACGAGCGCGTCCCGGGCGATGGTCGCGAGCGCCTGGCAGGCGGCCGGGTCGGTGGGCGGTTCGTGGCCTGGGAACACCGGCGGCAGGTCGGGCCGGGCGGCCAGCTCGGCGAGGTGGGGGAGGTCGTCGTCGGGGGAGGCCGTGCCACTGCCGTTGCTGACCCCGGCGGCCGAACGGACGAGCCGGGTGAGGCGGTCGCGCAGGTCGAGGGCCGCGGCGAGCTCCTCGTCGGTCAGCGGCAGCAGCGGCCGCCCGAGGTGTTCGCCGAGCCAGCCGTCGAGCTCGTCGGCGGTGGAGATGATGCCGTCCCGCCACTGTCCGACCCCGAACTCGCCGGTGTAGACGTAGTCGAGGAACAGCGCGCCCGAGTCGAACGTCCACGACTGCCCGTCCCACGTGCGGATGCGTTCCGCCATGACCATCACCTCCGGTAACTGTCTAAGGAGGTTGCGGATGGTGCGCCGGGTCGTCAACGGTTCGGTCGGAGGTCCAGTGCCTGTCCCGCTCGACGAGACACAGGGGAGGCCGCGCGAGCGCGGGAACAACCACGCCGCCACGGAGTTGACCCAGCAGTGAAGCGCATCGGATTCCTCTCCTTCGGGAACTGGCGGGACGTGGGCGGCAGCGCCGTGGCCACGGCCGCCGACGCCCATCTGCAGACCATCGAGCTCGCGGAGGCCGCCGAGGAGATCGGCATCGACGGCGCCTACCTGCGCGTGCACCACTTCGCGCCGCAGCTCGCGTCCCCGTTCCCGCTGCTCGCGGCGATTGCGGCGCGCACGTCCCGCATCGAGATGGGCACCGGCGTGATCGACATGCGCTACGAGAACCCGCTCTACCTCGCGGAGGAGGCCGCGGCCACGGACCTCATCGCCGGCGGCCGTCTCCAGCTCGGCATCTCGCGGGGCTCCCCGGAGCCCGCGCAGGACGGCGCCGCGGCCTTCGGCTACCGGGCGCCGGAGGGGCAGACCATGGCCGACGTCGCCCGCACCAAGGCCGACATCGCGCGTCAGGCGATCCGCGGCGCCGGCGTCGTCATGTCCGACCCCGGCCAGACCGGGCAGAGCGTGCCGCTCGCGGTCCAGCCCCTGTCCGACGGCCTCGACCGGCGCCTGTGGTGGGGCGCCGGCAGCCGGGCCACCGCGCGTTGGGCCGCCGAGGAGGGGTACAACCTCATGTCCTCCACGCTGCTCACCGAGGACACGGGCGTGCCGTTCGACGAGCTCCAGGCCGAGCAGATCCAGGTGTTTCGCGACGCCTGGGCCGAGGAGGGCCGCGACTGGGAGCCCCGCCTCTCCGTCTCCCGCTCGGTGTTCCCGATCGTCTCCGACCTCGACCGCCGCTACTTCGGCTCGCGCAGCGAGGACAGCGAGGACCAGGTCGGCGTCCTCGAGGGCGTGCGCTCCCGGTTCGGCCGCACGTATGCCGGCGAACCCGACGTCGTCGCCGCGGAGCTCGCCGCCGACGCCGCGGTCCAGGCGGCCGACACCCTGCTCGTCACCGTGCCCAACATGCTTGGCGTGGACTACAACGCGGCCCTTCTGGAGAGCATCGTGCGGCACGTCGCCCCCGCCCTCGGCCGGGACTGAGCGGCCGGCGAGATGCCCTGGCTCCCTTGGCTCTCCTGACCCCCATGTCGCCGAGTCAGTCAGCTATCCATCGAGTCGGTCGACGAGGGCGGTTGACTGGGCACGTTGCCGATTGCCTCGGCGAGATGGGCGGGGCGGGGGCGCCGAGAAGCTGCGGGTGACCGGCCCCGAGCTGGACGCCGTCAGGACCGCTCGAGCAGCACCATGACCTCGTCGTGGGCGGTGTGCGGGAACATGTCGAACAGTCGCGCCGCGACGGGCGCCAGCGACGGCATCCGCCCCAGGTCCCGCGCGAGCGTCGTCGCGTTGCACGAGGAGTACAGGACGTGACCCGCGCCCGAGCCCTCGAGCCGTCCGGCGAGCTCCTCGGAGAGCCCGCGCCGCGGCGGGTTGACCACCACGAGGTCCGGGGCCCCCGACGACGACGCCAGCGCCCAGGCGGTCGCGTCACCGTCGGCGAAGGTCACCCGATCGGCGACGCCGCCACGCGCGGCGGCCG
>NZ_JBUZNK010000014.1:0-95670 GCF_055326445.1 Georgenia sp. Z2081 | reverse complement strand
GCGGTGATGTCGCCGGTTGCGTTGTGCATTCGGACCGCGGCTCCCAATTCAGGTCGCGCCGATTCCTGGCCGCCCTACGCTGCCACGACCTCGTGACCTCGATGGGCCAGGTCGCCTCCGCGGGGGACAACGCCGCGATGGAGTCCTTCTTCTCGCTCCTGCAGAAGAACGTCCTGAACCGCCGTCGTTGGGCCACTCGGGCCGAGCTGCGGATCGCGATCGTGACCTGGATCGAACGGACTTACCACCGCCGAAGGCGACAGGACCGGCTCGGTCGCCTGACCCCCATCGAGTACGAGACCATCATGACCACTCAGATCGCACTCGCGGCCTGAGAACACCTGTCACCTATCCGTGCAGCAGACCCATCGCAGTTACGGGATCGGGTCTCTGCGGAGTGTGCAGGCGAGCTACCGGTGGTCTGGTCCGGTTCGTGGCATCGTCTACGACCGCGCCTTGACCGGGGTCGAGGTGCTGGGCGTGGTCCGGCACCTCTCTCTCTCTCTCTCTCTCTCTCTCTCTCTCTCTCTCTCTCTCTCTCTCTCTCTCTCTCTCGTAACTCCGTTCCCCACGCTGCTCGCGACCGTTGGGTCGTGGCGGCGTGAGGGCCGCGGTGGTGGACGGACGGGTGGAGGCTGTGGCGGGTCTGCCGGACGCACAGGATTGGCAGCGCGCATTCGGCCGGCAGTTGCTGCCGGTGCCGACGACGGATCGGGTCACGCTCGTCGCGGTCGGGACGGTGGCCGAGTCGGGCGTTGCGGAGTCCACCGTCTCCGTGCAGGACGCGGACGCCGCGCGGCTTGCGCACATCACGACGAACGTGACGAGCTACCGGGGATGGATCGGTGCGGTCGACACCGACGACCGCGCCCGGTTCCCGATCACATCGGGTACCTACTCGCCGGGTCGACTGGACGTGGTCGCTGTGCGGACCACGCCCGAGGTGGCGTCGATCTGGGCGCCCGGCGGGCACCAGGACATCGCGCTGCTGTCGCCGTACCGGGGTGCTCCTCCGCTGTACCTGCGTTCCTACGGGACGCAGCTGACGGTGATGGCCTGGGCGCGGGCGTTGTCCGATGCCGAGGTCTGGGGCGTCCGCCAGGCGCTCGCGGCTCGGTTCGGTATCGCGATGCTCTGACCGCGGGGGCCGTCTCGTGAGGGCGGCTGTCGTGGATCCGCGGTGGCAGCCGGTGGTGAATCTGATCCAGAATCCGCGGTTCCGGGCTGTGTCCCCGCAGGTGTGGAACCGGTACGCCGGTGCTGAGTTCGGCGGGTGGGCCGGCGGGAATGGCCTCTCCGTCGGGGACGTCACTAGTCGTGCTGGAGCAATCCACTTCGGGGACCGCCTGGGTGCCGGCGCTTACCGGCTGTCGGTGGACGTGCAGGCGGCACTGCCGGGTGTGGATGTGCGGATCTACCTGTACGACCCAGGCGCCAATGTGGTGGTTGGGTCGGGGAGGATGTCCGCTCCGAGGACGCGCGGCAGGCTCGCCTTCGAGCTCGTCGCGGCCGCGCCGTTCGAGCGCACCTATGTCGAGTTCATCGGCCGCGTGGGCGACCTGCCGGCTGGGGTGCTGATCGGCTACTTCGACCGGGTGATGCTCAGCGCCGGCCATGGCGACCCCGGCTATGTGGACGGTGATCAGCCGGACGGCCGCTGGCTCGGTGCCCCCCACGCGTCCCCATCGGTGGGGTATCCGCGCCCCGTCGGCTAGCCTCGCTCGCGTAGTCCCGGTGGCACCCACCCCCTGGCGTGCTGCCGGGACTACCCGGCTTCGCCCCTGACCTTCCGTGTGAGGGTCCGGGAAACTCGACGAGAAACCTCGCGCCCCCGCTCAGCTTCGGCTGGGCGGGGGCGCTTTCGTCATATGTAATGAGCGCGATTTCAAAGAATAGCCACCTTTAAGCACAGGTGGCGTTTAAACAGCGCACAAAAGAATCATCGATATGATAAAATAACGGATGACCAGCGCAGTAACGCTGGTCATCCGTTAAGAACTGCCGAAAGGGTCGTTCTGGTGCTTGTGGTAGTGCCAGGCTATGCGATCCGACCGCGGCGGTCAAGCCAACCAGCGGAAGGAGCAGAGATGGCAGAAGCGATCCTATTCTTAGCCCTCTTCGTTATTGCGATTCGTGTCGCAGAGGGCAAGTAGTAACGCCCGTACCCCCGGCCTGGCCGACGTGTCAGGTCGGGGCTCTGCGTGAAGCTCATGTCCCCGCTCGCGTCTACTGTCGGCGCTCGTGACTGGCTCGCGGTGGATCCGCACCCCGGCGGGGATGATGCTTCGTCCACCGGCGGCGTGTCCGGGCTGCGGGTGGGCGTGGCCCGAGACGGGGCCCGGTCGGCCGCGTGAGGCCTATCTGCCGTGCCGGTGCGGGGCCGGGCCGCACACGCTGTGGGTGTGGTCGTGCGGGTCGCTCGTCGCTGAGGGGTGTGTGGACGTCACTGGTTGGGTGGCGAGTCACGTGCCTGTGGGGACGATGCTCGAGGACCGGTGGGCGGTCGACGAGCCGTAACCGCGGGACGCCGGTGCTGGAACAGTTTTCCAGTGCGTGGCAGTGGCCGCTTACCGGCCGGCGGTGGTGATCTGGACGCCTGGGACCTCGTGGGCGGCGCGGGCGACGACGTGCCGCCACCAGCGTGCGGGCAGGTGTGCGGTGTCGGGCCGTGCGGCGTGCATCTCGGCGTCGGTGGGGTATAGGGCCACGACGGGGTCCTGGGCGTCGTTCAGGGCGTCGACGAGCTCGCTGACCGCTCGGGCCGTGTACGCCTCGATCTGCTCGACCTCCTCGCGGACCCTGATCGGGATCGACTCGCGGCCGGTCTCCCACCGCCGGACGGTGTCGTGGCGGACGCTCAGCATGGCGGCGAGGTGCTCGGTGGTCAGGCCGAGGTGCTCGCGGACCATGCGCAGCTCGCTGGGGTCCATTCGGTCCTCGTCCGTCGTCTCTGTCATGGCTGTCCTCTCGGATACGGGTCCGGCCCCGCCCCGTGCGGTCGGGGTGCGGGGCCGGCGGTGGGGTGGGTCAGTTCTCGTGGCGGGCGGCGACGGCCCAGAACTCGTCCTCCTCATCGACGACGGACTCGAAGCCTGCGGAGTTGAGGAGCTCGCGGCCCTGCTCGTCGGTGTCGACGCGGTACTCGAAGAGCTCGGCGGCGATGGCCTCGACGTCGTAGTCGGCGGCGTACTCGCCCAGCGCGGGGAGGATGTCCTGCTCGATCCCGTCGGTGATGGTGGTGTAGCGCATGATCTCGGCTCCTTCTGGCCTCGAGGTCTGGGGCTGTTCCTCTTGACCTGACACCTCAACTCGACCCCACACTTTGTGGGGCGTCAAGGGGTTGGCGCCGGCTGACTCGGGAGGATCGGTGGGCGCTTGCCTTGACTCGGCATAATCAGGTCGAGGACACCGCCTCTCGCAGGTGGCTGCAGTGCGCAGTTACGTTGATGACGGCGGGGCTGGTCATCATCATCTGGGCGATCGCGGAGACCCAGCTCGGCGAGCTCTTCCAGACCGCGATCGACCGCGTGCTCGGCGGCGGGGACTAGTCCGACCGGAGCGGCGCGTCGTCACGGGCGGCCCTGCCGCCGAGGACGACCGTGGAGAGCCGGCGGCCGGCGACACCGAGCGCGGGTCGGCCATCGTCGACTTCGTCCTCGTCTCGGCGCTGCTCCTGCTCCTCGTCGCGGCGGTGCTCCAGCTCGCGCTCCTGCTTCACGTGCGCAACACGCTCATCGACTCCGCGTCCGAGGGTGCCCGACACGGTGCGCTCCTCGGTTCCGACCCGGCCGACGGTGCCGCCCGGACGGCCGAGCTCATCAGGGCCGGTCTCGCGGACTCCTATGCCGAGGACGTCTCGGCGGATGTCGTCACCGCCGGCGGTGTCCCGCTCGTCCAGGTCCGCGTGCGTGCGCCGTTGCCGGTCGTGGGCCTGTTCGGACCGGGCGGCGAGCTCGAGGTCGTCGGGCACGCCGCGCTGGAGATGGAGCCGTGAGCCGTCCGCGCCCGAGCCGGAGTCCTCGCCCCCGTGACCGCCACCGCGCGCGCCGGAGTGCCGGCGCCCGTCTCCGTCCCTCGCGCAGTCCGGAACGGGACCCGGAGGCCGGAAGCGCCGTCCTTGAGTACCTGGGCGTGGCCCTGCTGCTCCTGCTCCCGCTCATCTACGTCGTCGTGGCGATCAGCCGGATCCAGGCGGCGTCGTTCGCCGCGGAGGGGGCCGCGCGCGAGGCCGGCCGCATCGTCGCCCAGGCCGACAGCGAGTCCGCGGCGGCCGGCCCCGCCGCGTCCGCCGTCGAGCTCGCCTTCGCCGACCAGGGGTTCGACGTCGACGGCTCCGAGGCGCTCGCCGTCACGTGCGCCGCCGACCCGTGCCACACCCCTGGCGCCCGGATCGACGTCGAGGTCGCCACGGCCGTCGCACTCCCGCTGCTCCCCGCCTCGATCGCGGGCGTGCCGACATCGATGTCGGTGGAGTCCCGGCACCTCGTCCTCGTCGAGGACCACCGGGGGACCGGGTGACGCCCGCCCCGGAGCAGGGTGAGCACCGCCGACGACCCGCACCCCGCACGACCAGTGCCGAGGAGGACCCCGAGGCGGGACGGATCATGGTGCTCGGCATCGGGTTCCTCGTCGTCCTGGTCGCCCTGGTCCTCGTCATCACCTCGGTCTCGGCGATCCACCTCGACCGCAAGCGGGCCCTGGCCGCCGCCGACGCTGCTGCCGCCGCGGCGGCCGACGCCGTCGCGGAGGCTGCGTTCTACGCGGAGGAGCGCGACGCCCTGCTCACCGACGAGACGGTGCGTACCGAGGCGGCCGCCTACCTGCAGCAGGTGAACCTCACCTCGAGCGGCGGCATCCGCTCGGTGGCGCTCGGCGAGCCCACCGGCACAGAGGACGGCGAGACGGCCGTCGTCACCCTCGTCGCCGTCGTCGACCCGATGTTCGTCCCGGCCCTGGTCAGCGACGCCGTCGGGCCGGTGACGATCACGGTCACCGGGCGCGCGCGGGCCATCGACGTCGAGAACGGGTAGAGACCTCCCACCAGCCCCGGGCGGCGACCACCGCGGGTGCGCGATGATAGGCGTCGGCGGTCCGCGTCCGGAGGACGACGTCGCGCTCGAGACGTGGGCGCCGCGACGGCCGGACGGAAGGAGGGGCCCGATGATCGAGGCGCTGCGTGACGCCGGCACCGTTCCGCTGCCGTGGGCCAGCCGTTCGTGGGGCTGGGAGGGCCTGCCGCGTGCCACCTCCGAGCACCACCGGACCTCCCGCGCCAGCGCCGTCGTGGTGCTGACCAGGCCCGTCGGCGACGACCTCGCCTACCTGATCGTGCGCCGCTCCACCCGGCTGCGCTACCACGCAGGCGAGTACGCCTTCCCCGGCGGCGGGATCGACCCGGGAGAGACGCCTGTCGCCGCGGCGATCCGCGAGTGCGGCGAGGAGACCGGGGTGCTGCTCGGTGAGGCCAAGATCCTCGGCACCCTGCCCGCGCTGTACCTCGGGGCGAGCGGCAACGTCGTCACCCCCGTGCTCGCACGGCTCGGCGCCGACGATCACCTGCCGCGGATCGCGCACGACGACGAGACCCGGTCCGCCCACTGGGTCACGCGCAGCCACCTCCTCGACCCGCGCAACCGCACCACGGTCACCTACCGCGGGCGGTGGGTCGGGCCCGCGTTCCGGTTCGAGGGCACCTACATCTGGGGCTTCACGGCCCGCGTGCTCGGCTGGGTCCTCGACGAGGAGAATCTGGCCGCCCAGAACCTGGTGCGCGTGCCCGGCGTCAGTGACAGGGCGACTCGACGGACACGTTGATCGCGTCCGGGTCGGTGCTCCAGGCGAGCGTGAGCAGGTAACCGCCGGAGTCCTGGAAGTGGCGCGCCGACGTCGCGCCGGACTCGACGGGCTCCCACTCCGGGTCGAGACCGTCCGCGAGCTCCAGCACCTGGGCCTCCGGGTCCGCCGCGCGCATCTGACCCCGACCCGTCCAGGAGACCGGGCCGCCCGTGCGCCCCGAGCACGCCGTGGTCGAGCCGTGCACCCAGTCTCGGGCCGTGACCTCCTCGGGGTCCTGCGGCCTGAGCCTCGCGGCGACCTCCCGGACGAGGGACTCGACGACCGGCTCCTCGGCGCGCGCGGCCGCGCGAGAGTCGGCGCCGGAGGTCGCGACGGCCCCCTGGGAGCCGCTCTCCGTCGTCGGGCCCGCGCCGCCGGAGGGCGGACCGCACGCGGTGAGGACTGCGCACAGCGCGAACCCCGTGAGCGCTGCCATCAGGGTGCGTGGGGCTGCGGTCCCCGGGACGACCGGCCCTGCCGGACGTGCCTTCACTGACCGCTCATCCTCCTCGCCCGGTCGACGTTCCTGCGCGGATCCTCGTGATCGGGCACAGCGCCGAGGTCGGTGCCCGACCCGCCGAGGGCGTCCCCGGCCCTCTCCGGCATCGGCCGGATCTCCTCGCGCAGGCGCCCCATCCGCTCGTCGAGCTCGGTGGCGAGCCGGGCGGCCTCGTCGAGCTCGCCCGCGAGGTGGGCCGGGAGGTCGGCGTCGTACTTGTACTTCAGCTTGTGCTCGACGCTGGCCCAGAAGTCCATGGCGATCGTGCGGATCTGCAGCTCGACCGGCACATGCTCGGTGTGCGTGGACAGGAACACCGGCACCTGCACGATGAGGTGCAGCGAGCGGTACCCGTTCGCCTTCGGCCGCGCGATGTAGTCCTTGACCTGCAGCACCTCGAGGTCGGGCTGGCGCTCGAGCATCTGCGCGATCCAGTACACGTCCGAGACGAAGCTGCACGTGATCCGGATCCCCGCGATGTCGAGGATCTGACGGCGGATCGCCGGGAGCGAGAGCTCGTCGCAGGTCCGCAACGCCTTGTCCAGCAGGCTCTCGGAGGACTTCAGGCGCGTGCGGACGTGCTCGATCGGGCTGTAGTCGTGGATCTGCTCGAACTCCTGGCGCAGGATGTCGACCTTCGTCCGCACCTCCTCGATACCCGCCTGGTAGTGCATCCGCAGAGCGGCGAAACCGTCGAGGGCCTCCCGCAGCTGCGCCGCCAGCTCCTCCGTGTCCGCGCCCTGGGCGAGCTGCGCGCCGCGCCGCGCCGCGACCAGCGACCGCATGCGCGCGGCGGCGGCGCCGGGGCCGCCCGTCGGGCCGAGTGTCGGTGCTGGTTCGGAGCTCATGAGGCCTTCGTGGGGGTGCGGGGGAGGTTTCGAGGGTAGTCGCGAGGCGGGCCGGGCGGGCGATCGGACCCTGCGCCGGCGCGGGGCGGACCGACCGGGTCCGCGGTCGGGCCGGGCGGACCGGTCGGCCGTGAAGCCGGCCCGGGATCCAGCCACGAGATCGCCCCGAACAGAGAACGATAATGATTCTCATAGATGTTAGTGTCGCCCGGTCCGCATCACCCGTCCGGAAGGAGCCGGGCCCGCCGCCGGCGGCGCCCCACCAGCCATGAACACCACCACCGCCCCCCGACGGCGCCGCGCCCTCGCGATGCTCGCCGTCCTCCCACTGGCCCTGCTCGCCGGCTGCTCCGGCGATGCCGAGGGCGACCCGACCGACGACGCCCCGTCCCCGAACGGCGCCGACGACGCCACCGAGTCGGCCTCGGAGGTCTCCTCCGACGAGAGCGGGTCCGAGGCCGGCCACGACGACCACGACGACGCCGGCGCGGCCACCGAGGCCGCCGCCGCCACGCCGCGCATCGCCCTCACCTACGACGGCGGCATCCAGGTCCTCGACGCCACGACCCTCGAGGTGATCGAGGACGTCGAGCTCGAGGGCTTCAACCGCCTCAACCCCGCGGGCGACGGCCGCCACCTCTACGTCTCGACCACGGGCGGCTTCCAGCTCCTCGACGCCGGCGCATGGGCCGAGCCCCACGGCGACCACTCGCACTACTACACGGCGCCCCCGGCGCTCACCGAGCAGCTCGTCGAGGCCGGCATGCCCGGCCACGTCGTCCCCCACGAGGGGCGCACGGCCCTGTTCGACGACGCCACCGGCGAGATCGTCGTCCTCGACTCCTCCGCCGTCGCCGACGAGGACGCCGAGGGACGCACCTACACGACGCCGTCCCCGCACCACGGCGTCGCGCTCGAGCTCACGGACGGTTCGCTCGTCGTCTCCGAGGGCACCGAGGACGCCCGCACCGGCATCCGCGTGCTCGACGAGGCCGGCGAGGAGATCGCCGCCTCCGACGAGTGCCCCGGCGTCCACGGCGAGGCGACCGCCGAGGGCGAGGTCGTCGTCATCGGCTGCGAGGACGGCGCACTGGTCTACTCGGGCGGCGAGATCACCCACGTCGACAGCCCCGACGAGTACGGCCGCATCGGCAACCAGGCCGGCAGCGACGTCTCCCCGATCGTGCTCGGCGACTACAAGACCGACGAGGGCGCCGAGCTCGAGCGACCGGAGCGCGTCTCGCTCATCGACACCACCACCGGCGAGCTCTCGCTCGTGGACCTGCCCTCGAGCTACAGCTTCCGCTCGCTCGCCCGCGGCGACGACGGCGAGGCCCTCGTCCTCGGCACCGACGGGAACCTGCACGTCATCGACCCCACCACCGGTGAGCTGACCGCCTCCCACCCCGTGGTGGAGCCGTGGGAGGAGCCGATCGAGTGGCAGGAGCCGCGACCCGCGCTCTGGGTCCACGACGGCACCGCCTACGTCACCGAGCCGGCGACGGGCTCGATCCACGCCGTCGACATCCTCACGGGCGAGGTGTGGAACACCGCCGAGCTCGGCGTCACGCCCAACGAGATCAACGGGATCTCCGGGGACGTCGAGGCCGGGTCGACCGAGTACGGCGCCGGTGAGGACGGGCACGAGGGGCACGACCACGGGGACGAGACCGGGTCCGACCACGGCGAGGACGACCACGACCACTGATCGCTCGCGCGGGGTGCCGGGCCGCATCGGCCCGGCACCCCGCCGCCCCGGAAGGACAGAAGTGCACGCACGCCCCCGACCGACACCCAGCTCCTCCCGACGCGGCCACCTGTGCCGGACCGCCACCCGCCGGACCGTGCCGACCCGCGCCGCCACCGCGCGCACCTCGATCACGGCGCTCGCCGCCGTCGCGCTGCTCGCCGCCTGCTCCGGATCGGACGCCGACGACTCCGCCTCCGACGCCGCCACCGTCGAGGTGATGGCGAGCTTCTACCCGCTGCAGTTCGTCGTCGAGCGCGTCGGCGGGGAGCACGTGTCGGTGGACAACCTCACCCCGCCCGGGGCCGACCCGCACAGCCTCGAGCTATCGCCGGCGGAGGTGGCGCAGCTCGAGTCGGTCGACCTCGTCGCCTACGTGCCCGGGCTCCAGGCGGCGACCGACGACGCCATCGGCGTCACCGACCCGGCCGCCGTGCTCGACGCGGCCGAGGCCGCCGGGGTCGCGGAGGACGACCTCGCCCGCGACCCGCACTTCTGGCTCGATCCCACCCTCGTGGTCCCCCTCGTGGACGGCGTGGCGGACACGCTCGGCGACCTCGACCCCGAGAACGCCGAGGACTACGCCGAGCGGTCCGCCGACCTCGTCGCCGAGCTCACGGACCTCGACGACGCCTACCGCGAGGGGCTCGCCGCGTGCGCCGGCGCCACACTCGTGACCTCCCACGAGGCGTTCGGCTACCTCGCCGAGCGCTACGGGCTCGAGCAGGTCGGGATCAGCGGTATCGACCCCGAGGTCGAGCCGTCACCCGCGCGGCTGCGCGAGGTGGGCGAGGTCGTCCGCGCCGAGGGCGTCCAGACCCTGTACTTCGAGGTCATCGCCGGGCCCGACGTCGTCGAGGCGCTCGCGGCCGACCTCGAGGTGGACACGGACGTCCTCGACCCGATCGAGGGGCAGACCGACCCGGAGGCCGACTACCTGGACGTCATGCGCTCCAACCTCGCCGCACTCGAGCGCGGCCTCGTCTGCGACGGGTGAGTGCCTCGCGGACGTCCGTGGAGCGGGGGACCGTGCCGGGCGTCCGCGCGACCACCTCGGGCGTCCGAGCGGCTGCCTCGGGCGGCGGCGCGACCCACTCAGGCGCCCGCGCGTTCCCGGCAGCTCGCGCAGCGGCCGTAGATGTCGACGACGTGGCGCACCTTCTCGAACCCGTGCTGCCGGGCGACCTCGTCCATCCACGACTCGTCGGGCGGTTCGACGTCCACGGTCGCCCCGCACGACTCGCACACGAGGTGGTGGTGGTGCCCCACCTCGCAGGCGCGGTAGAGGGTCTCGCCGTCGGAGGTCTGCAGGGCGTCGACGACCCCGTAGGAGACGAGCCGCTTGAGGACCCGGTACACGGTCGCGAGGCCGACCTGCCGCTCGGACCCCTGCATGCGGCGGTGGAGCTCCTGCGCACTGACGAACGTCGAGTCGGCCCCGATGGCCTCCCGGACGGCGGTCTGCTGCCACGTCTGGCGTTGCCGGGTCATCGGCCCATCATCGCCCATCGGCGACGGCGCGTCAGTGTCCGGCGCCACGCCTCCCGCGGGCGGCGGCGGAGCGCCTGGACAGGTGTACCCCGCCACGCGCGGGACCGTGGTGCGCCGCTCTGGCTACGGTGACCCCGTGAACCAGTGGAGTGCGCAGAGCCCCGGGAGCGGTGCGCCGGGCGGATGGGGCAGCGCCCAGACGCCCCAGCAACCCGCGGGCTACGGCCCCGGCGGCCCCTGGCAGGGGGGTCAGTACCCGGCGCCGATGCAGCCCGGACCCGGCGGCCCGTGGAACGGCGGTGGCGGCCCCGACGGCGGGAACCGCGCCGTGTACATCGTCCTCGGCATCGCGGCCGTCCTCGTGGTCGCGCTCGTGGTGACCGGCCTGCTCCTGCACCGCAGCTTCACGTCCGGCTCGGGCGCGGAGACCACGACCTCGACGCCCGGCCCGGGCCCGGATACCGGCGGCGGGACGACGACGGAGCCCTCGGGGCCCACCGCGCCCCCCGGGGTCGAGGCGTCGGGAGCGACCACGGTCTTCGAGATCGAGGTCGGCAACTGCGCGCTCTATCAGGACTACACCGCGGTGTCGAACGACCTCGTCCTCACGCCGTGCGCCCAGCCGCACTACATGGAGTTCTTCCACGTGTTCGACGTCGAGGACCGCGACCAGTTCCCCGGCGTCGAGACCATCAACGCCGAGGCTCGCGAGGAGTGCGACGCGTTCTGGAACACGCTGCCCGAGGTCGACCTCGACCTGTCCCGCATCAACCTCTCGACCCTCGCGCCGTCCGAGGCGACCTGGGAGCAGGGTGACCGCGAGGTCCTGTGCATCGCCCGGACCGCCGACGACACCGACACGATCCAGGGCAACTTCCAGGACGGCTCGGCCGTCCTCGTCTCCTGACCCCGGGCCCGATCCCCTGACCCCGGGCGCGATCTCCTCGCGCCGCGCGCGCTCTCCTGACCCCGGGCCGAGCCGCCCTGTCCCCGGTGCGACGCAGCTCCTCCTCGGAGGCGTCCGGGCACCCCTGCCTCACGCCGTGAGGTCGTGGTGCCACGGGGCATGGGGAGCGCACCCCATCCGCCGCGGTGCGAGCCCTCCGTCGCGTTATCTATCGTCGCTGCGTGACTCGTTCGTCGCGCCTCCGGGGCGGTCGGCCCGCGCTCGCGGGGCCCGATCGCGCTCCCGCGCACGCCGACGACGCCTCCGCCGACGACGCCTCCGCCGAGGAGGCACCGGGGGGCGCCGCGCACCACGAGATCCCCGACGACGAACCGCCCGTCGAGCGCGCCCAGGTGCCGCTCCCGCCCGGTGCCGGGTGGCCCGCGCTGCGCAGCCGGCCCGGCCACCCGGAGGCGGGAGCGGAACCGACCGTCGACCGCTCGCGTCTCGCCCCGACGGCCGACTCGCCGCCCACCGCGCCGCCCGAGGCCGCGGACAGTCGCGGCTCGGGCGCCCGGCCGGCCCCCCGCCCGGGCACGGCCCTGCCCGCCCCCAGTGGTGCGCGGCCCCCCGCCGGTGCGAGGGTCGACACCGACGAGGAGCGACGAGCCACGCCCACCGGCCCCACGGCCCGTCGCGCGCTCCCGCGCACGGTCTTCCACGGGCTGCAGTCCGCCTCGGCGACGGTGCGGCCCGACCAGGCGCGTCCGACGGCGGTGCCGAGCTCCGTGGAGATCGAGGATCCGAGCGAGGGCGCTGCCCGTCCGTTCGACACGGGCGGGGGAGCCGGCGCAGCGGTCGGCCTGCCGCGCATGTCCGACGACGCCCCGGGCCGAGCCCCGGCCGGCGGGGCCCACGCCTGGCGCGGTCCCACCTCGGCCGGACCCGACGCGGACGGCGCTGCGCGCTCCGGACGGCGGCGCCCGATGGTCCTCATCGGTGCCGCCGCGGCGCTCGCCATGGCCGTCGTCGTCGGAGCCACCACATTCTCCCTCGTCGGCGGGGACGACCTGTCGAGCAACCTCGGCCACCCGCCGGCGCTGTCCGAGGAGGAGGACGGTGCCGCGCACACAGACGCGGAGACCGCTCCCGGGGCAGCGGGCGGAACGACCGACCGGGCGCCCGAGGAGGCCCCGGACGCCGCGCAGGACGGCGCGCAGGACGGGGACGAGGACGGGGCACCCGACGAGGCCCCGGACGAGACCCCGGGCGAGACGCTCGAGGAGGAGCCGACCCGTGACCCGGGCAGCGCATTCGCGCCGCCAGGGCTGCAGCGCGGCGAGCGGGAGGGCGGCGTCGAGCTGCGGCAGCAAGGGACGCCCGAGCGGATCGGCACCGCAGGAGATCTCTCCCTCGGCGACTGCCTGACCGCCGAGGCATTCGCCGACCGGTCCGAGCGCACCGAGCTCGTCAGCTGCGACGAGCCGTTCCAGGCGCAGGTCGTGGCCGAGATGACGCTCCACCTCGAGACCTTCCCCGGCGAGGACGCCATGCTGCGCAGCGCCGCCGAGTCCTGCTCACGGCTCGTCGACTCCGACCCGCCGCCGGGCCTCGCGACCGCCGGCGAGCCCGCCATGGTCGCGCTCGCCCCCACGGCCTTCTCCTTCGGCGCCGGTGACCGCACCATCCTGTGCGTCGCCACCACAGGCTCGGACGACGAGTGGTTCGAGGGCTCGCTCCTCGACGAGGACGCGTCGGCCGCGGGCCCCGGCGCCACCGCGCCGCACGGCGGCCAGGGAGCGCGCGACTAGTAGACTCGACCCTCGTGGCTACAGACTTCTCCTCCGAGATCGCGGACCTGCGCAGCACCTACGCGACCATCTCGGCCGTGACCGACCCTGACGCCCTGCGCGCCCGGATCGCCGAGCTCACCGAGGAGTCCTCCGCGCCGAACCTGTGGGACGACCCGGAGGCGGCCCAGGCAGTGACCTCCCGGCTGTCCCACGCGCAGCACGACCTCGAGCGGCTCGAGCGCGTCGGTACCAAGATCGACGACCTCGAGGCGCTCGTCGAGCTCGCCGAGGAGGAGGACGACGACCTGGAGGAGGAGGCCGAGACCGAGCTCGCGGCCGTCCGCAAGGCGCTCGGCGAGCTCGAGGTCCGCACGCTCCTGTCCGGCGAGTACGACGAGCGCGCCGCCGTCGTGACGATCCGCGCCGGGGCCGGCGGCGTCGACGCCGCCGACTTCGCCGAGATGCTCATGCGGATGTACCTGCGCTGGGCCGAGCGGCACGGCTACGCCACCACCGTCATGGACACCGCGTACGCGGAGGAGGCGGGCCTGAAGTCCGCCACGTTCGAGGTCGACGCGCCCTACGCCTTCGGCACGCTGTCCGTCGAGTCCGGCACCCACCGACTCGTGCGGATCTCCCCGTTCGACAACCAGGGCCGTCGGCAGACGTCGTTCGCCGCGGTCGAGGTCATCCCCCTCATCGAGCACACCGACCACGTGGAGATCCCGGAGTCGGAGATCAAGGTCGACGTCTTCCGGTCGTCCGGCCCCGGTGGGCAGTCCGTCAACACGACCGACTCAGCCGTGCGCATGACCCACGTGCCCACCGGGATCATCGTGTCGATGCAGAACGAGAAGTCGCAGATCCAGAACCGCGCCGCCGCCCTGCGCGTGCTGCAGTCCCGCCTGCTCCTGCTGCGACAGGAGGAGGAGGCCGCCGAGAAGAAGGCGATGTCCGGCGACGTCAAGGCCAGCTGGGGTGACCAGATGCGCTCCTACGTGCTGCAGCCCTACCAGATGGTCAAGGACCTGCGCACCGAGCACGAGTCCGGCAACCCGTCCGCCGTGTTCGACGGCGAGATCGACGACTTCATCGACGCCGGCATCCGCTGGCGTCGCTCGGCCGACCCCGAGGACTGAGCGCTCCGGGCCGTCGGGACACGGGCAGGTGACGACGAGGGGAGCGATCCGGTGTCGGGGCGGCGTGGCGTGCGCACCCGGTGACCGGCGGCGACGTAGCATCCAACCGGCCAGGTTCCACCTTCCCCGACCCCGAGACTGGCCACCGCTGCTGTGATCCGACTCGACAACGTCTCCAAGGTCTACAAGCGGGGCGCACGTCCCGCGCTCGACGAAGTGACCCTGGAGATCGAACGGGGCGAGTTCGTCTTCCTCGTCGGCGCCTCCGGATCCGGCAAGTCCACCTTCCTGCGGCTCGTGCTGCGCGAGGAACGCGCCACCTCCGGGACGGTGTACGGGCTCGGCCACGACCTCGCTCGGCTCTCCCGCTTCCGCATGCCCCGGCACCGCCGGCAGATCGGCATGGTCTTCCAGGACTACCGGCTCCTGCCGGGCAAGTCGGTGTTCGACAACGTCGCCATCACCATGCAGGTGACCGGTCGTCCCCGCCACCAGATCCTCACCGTGGTGCCCCAGACCCTCGACCTCGTCGGCCTCACCGGCAAGGAGAAGCGGCTCCCGCACGAGCTCTCGGGCGGCGAGCAGCAGCGCGTGACGATCGCCCGCGCGATGGTCAACCGGCCCCAGGTCCTGCTGGCCGACGAGCCCACCGGCAACCTCGACCCGGACACGTCCGGCGGGATCATGGAGCTCCTCACCCGGATCAACTCCACCGGCACCACGGTCGTCATGGCCACCCACGACGACGACCTCGTCGACCGTGCCCGCCGCCGCGTCGTCGAGCTCGTCGACGGCCGCGTGGTGCGCGACGAGGCCGGTGGTTCCTACCTCGCCGTCGTCGCGGCGGCGCGTCGTGCCGCCGGCCGCACCGAGGACGAGGCCGAGGTGGCGCGATGAGGCTGCGGTTCATCCTCGGCCAGGTCTCCCAGGGGATCCGCCGCAACGTCGCCATGACGGTCGCCGTCGTCCTCGTCACCTTCGTGTCGCTCGTCTTCGTCGGCGCCGGCCTGCTGCTGCAGACCCAGGTCGACCGGCTCAAGGACGACTGGTACGAGCGCGTCGAGGTCGCCGTCTTCATGTGTCCGACGTCGTCGGAGAACCCGGCCTGCGCCGCCGGCGAGGCCACAGAGGAGGAGATCGACGCCGTCGGGACCCTCCTGGAGTCCTCCGACCTCGAGCCGTACGTCGCCGAGGTCTTCCTCGAGACCAAGGAGGAGGCGTACGAGAACTTCCGGGAGCGCCTCGAGGACTCGGCGTGGTCGCGCCAGGTGACGGCCGACCAGATGCAGGTCTCCTACCGGGTCCGGCTGGAGGATCCCGAGCAGTTCCGGATCGTCGCCGACGAGCTCGAGGGACGCGCCGGCGTGGACATCGTCGTCGATCAGCGCGAGCAGCTCGAGCCCCTGTTCGTCATCCTCAACCGGTCCACCGCGGTCGCGCTGGGCATGGCCGCCGTCATGGCCGTCGCCGCCGTCCTGCTCATCACCACCACGATCAGGCTCTCCGCCCTGTCCCGGCGCCGCGAGACCGGCATCATGCGGCTCGTGGGTGCCTCCAACTGGGTGATCCAGGCACCGTTCATGCTCGAGGGCGCGATCGCGGCCCTCCTCGGGTCCGTCCTGTCCGTCGGCGGCCTTCTGGCCGCGGTGCGGTACGGCGTCGAAGGATGGCTCGCTCCGTCCGCCCCGTGGGTACCATTCGTCACGACGTCCGACGTGTGGAGAGTCGCCCCGGTTCTCGTCCTTGCCGCCGTGCTGGTGGCAGGCCTGTCCTCAGTCGTCTCGCTCGCCCGTTACACGAAGGTCTAGGTCCTCCATGCCGACGCATCCCCGCACCCGCCGAGCCCCCGGGCGCTCGTGGACGACCCGGCTGCGCGCCCGGGCGGCGCTCGTGGCGACCGTCGCTCTCGCCGGCACGCTCGTCGGCCCCGGTGCCGTCGCCGACGACGACGACCCCAGCCGCGACGAGCTCGTCGAGCGGCTCGCGGACAACGAGGAGCGGCGCGAGGAGCTCGAGCACGACCTCGAGGGCGTGTCCGCCGAGCTGTCCACCACGCTGGTCGACCTCCAGCTCACCCGGGAGCAGATCCCGGTCGCGCAGGAGGCGCTGCGCGTGGCCGAGGAGGACCTGGCGGCCGCGGACCGGCACCAGGAGCAGGTCGAGGGACGTCTCGGGGTCGCCGAGTCCGACCTTGCGGACCTGGAGGCCGAGATCGCCGACGGCGAGGCCGCCTCGGAAGAGACGCAGGATGCGCTGGGGGAGCTCGCCCGGTCGACCTATCGTGGCGACACGGCGCCATCGACGCTCGCGCTCATCACCGAGGCGTCCTCCGCCGAGGACTTCATCGGTTCCTACTCGGTCGTCAGCACCGCCGTGCGCACGCAGACCGGACTCCTCGACCGGGTGGCCGAGGAGAACGCGACCAACCGCAACCAGCGGCTCCGGCAGGACACGCTCACGCAGCGCGTCGACGACCTCAACGACGAGGCCGTCGAGGCGGTCGCCGCCGCCGACGAGCTCCGCGGCCAGCAGGAGGCGGCGCTGGCCGAGGTCGAGGACCTGGAGGCGCTGCAGGCCGACCTGGTCGAGGAGCTCGAGGGGCGCGAGGAGGACCTGAACGCCGAGATCAACGCGATCGGCCGGTCCAGCCTCACCACCCAGCAGCAGATCGCGGCGATCGACGAGGAGAACCGTCGTCTCGAGCGCGAGCGTCTCGAGCGCGAGCAGCGCGAGCGTGAGGCCGCCGAGGAGGCGCGCCGCGAACGGGAGGCGCAGGAGCGCGCGGACCGTATCGCCCGCGAGCAGGCCGAGATGGAGGCCAACCCGGTCGCTCCGCCCCCGGCGGCCCCGGCGCCGACCCCCACGCCGCCGCCCGCGCCGTCCCCGGAGCCTCCGCCCGAGAGCAGCGCGACGTTCATCCCGCCGGTGCCGCGGCCGCTCGTCATCACCTCGCCGTACGGCCCGCGGATCTACCCGATCACCGGGGCATGGTCGATCCACCCCGGCGTGGACTTCCGCAGCGCCTGCGGCAACACGCAGGTGGCCATCGCCGGCGGCACCGTCTCCGCCACGAACCCCTCCGGGGCCACGGGCACGAGCGGGAACCAGGTGATCATCAACCACGGGATCGTCGACGGGCGCTCGACCGTGTCGATCTACAACCACCTCTCGTCCTTCGCCGTGTCGCCCGGACAGTCCGTCAGCCAGGGACAGGCGATCGGGTCCACCGGCCAGACCGGCATGGTCACCGGCTGCCACGTGCACCTCGAGCTGTGGCTCGACGGACAGATGACCGACCCGATGAACGTCCTCTGACCGACCCGATGAACGTCCTCCGAGCGACCCGAGGAAGGTCCTCCGGCGAGCGCGGGGGAGCGGACCGCCGAGGCCGTGCCGGGTCCGGAATCGGGCTGGACACGTCCCGCTAGGATTGGTCCTCGGCCCTGACGGCATCCCGTCCGCGGGCCGGCAGACACCGCGTCGGGCACACGGCCGGCGGCGGGGACGAGACGGACGGAGGTCGGTCATGAGCAGGATGAGCAGGGCGGCCAAGCCGACCCAGGCGGAACGCGCCAAGGCCGAGGCGGACGCCAAGAAGATCGTGGCGCGCAACAAGAAGGCACGCCACGACTACCACCTGGACGAGGTCCTCGAGGCGGGGCTGTCGCTGTGGGGGACCGAGGTCAAGGCCATGCGCGCCGGCCGCGCCTCCCTCGTGGACGGCTGGGTGGAGTTCGACCGCGGCGAGGCCTGGCTGCGCGACGTCCACATCCCCGAGTACGCCCAGGGCACGTGGACGAACCACGCGCCGCGGCGCAGGCGCAAGCTGCTGCTCCACAAGGAGCAGATCGCCAAGTGGGCGGTGGCCTCGCGGGAGAAGGGACACACCGTGGTCCCGCTCGAGCTGTACTTCATCGGCGGCAAGGCGAAGGTCTCGATCGCGCTCGCCCGCGGCAAGCAGGAGTACGACAAGCGCCAGACCCTCCGCGAGCGCCAGGACGAGATGGAGGCCCGGCGCGCGATGAGCCTGCGCAACCACGGCTGACCGCGGGCGGAGGCGCGGGTCGCGCGCCCACGGACGCGGTGGCACGGGTCGCGAGGAATAGCCTCGCGCCGGACTACGTTGGGCACGTATGATGGACAGTCGCACCGCGGCAACCCGGGGGACCGGACCGCGGCGCAGCACAACTCAACAGGGGATGATCGGTTTCGACGATGGTCGTGCTTCCAGGAGAAGCGGGTAGAGGATGCAGAGTTATCTCTTTAACGCCCTCTGCAAACCAATAGGTGCCGATTCCAAGCGCACCGACTTCGCCCTCGCCGCCTGAGCGAGCCTCGAAGTCCGTCAGCCCGGGCCTGCTCTCGTCCCGGTTCCTGGCGTCATCTAGAGAGCCACTGCTCGTAGCCCTCGTCAGCGGGGCTGCGGGAACACTCAGTTGACTGGGCCTGTCAGCAGCTTGTCCGCGTGACTGCTGGGGCCGAGAAAATCTGCTAGCGGACTGCACCCGGAGAAGTCCTGTTCTCACGCCGTCGGACGCGGGTTCGATTCCCGCCATCTCCACAGACATCCCTGAGCGAGAAGCCCGGGCCCGCGAGGGTCCGGGCTTCTCGTTGCCCTGGCGCGGAGAGGTCGGGGTCGCCGTCGTGCGGGGTCCGCGTGTGACGCTCCGCCGTCGCCTCCCGACAAGGCACCTGGGTCAGGCCCGTATCAGGCCCACCCGGGGCGCTCGCCGGCCACCCCGCCGCTCGCCGGCCACCCCGCCGCTGGTCAGCTTCCGAAGGCCTGCACCAGCTCCGGCACCTCGCGCAGGTGGACCGCGATCAGCCGTGAGGCGCGCTCCGCGTCGTGGTCCTCCAGGGCCGAGATGAGCTCGCGGTGCTCGCGGGAGATCGTCTCGTAGCGCTGCGGCGCCGTCGTGATCGTCCGCAGCGCGAGGCGGATCTGCCGCGACCGGAGCGACTCGTACATCTGGGTGAGGACGTCGTTGCCGTTCCACCGGACGAGCTGCTGGTGGAACTCCTGGTCCAGTCGGGCCGAGTCGTGCCAGCGCAGCTCCGCGGCGGCTAGGTCCATCTCGTCCGCGACCGCGCCCAGCTCGGGCGGAGCCCCGCGCCGTCGCTCGCAGATGTTCGCCACCACGTGCGACTCGACCACGAAGCGGGCCTGGTAGATCTCGCCCATCTCCCGCGCGTTGACCATCCGCACCTGCGCGCCGCGCCGGGGGACCAGGTCGACGTACCGCTCGGCCTGGAGCCGTTGGAGCGCCTCGCGCACCGGGGTCCGGGACGTCCCCACCTGCTCCGCGAGCGCGACCTCCTCGACGAACTCACCCTCGGCGAACTCGCCGGTGAGGATGGCCTCGACGATCCAGTCGTAGGCCCGGTCGCCGGCCGGACGGGTACGCGGGGAGCGACGTCGGGGCTCCTTCGCGGGCTTCCTCGCAGTCCGACTCATGCCCGAGAGCATAGCGTTGCACGTCGGATGCACGCCGTGTATACATGGCGTGCACATGGTTCCCGGTGGCCACCGCTGCTCTCCGGGCACCTCCGACGAAGGAGGAAGATGAACTCCCGAACGCAGTCCCGTCACGCGGTCTGGCTGACCGAGCCGTCCACCGCCGCGGTGGAGATGGCCCGCATCGCGGGGTACGACACGATCGTGCTCGACATCGAGCACGGCCTGTTCGACCTCGCCGCGCTCGACTCGCTGATCCCGTTCATCCGGGCCACCGGCATGCGCGTGATCGCCAAGGTGCTCGGTCCCGAGCGCGGGCCCATCCAGCAGGCGCTGGACTTCGGCGCGCACGCCGTCGCGATCCCGCACATCGAGTCCGCCGAGCACGCGGCCGAGATCTGCGGTTTCGCCAAGTTCCCGCCGCTGGGAGACCGCTCCTTCGCCGGCGGCCGGACCTCCTCCTACCGCGGCTTCACCGACCAGTGGGTGAGCGACCAGGACACCGGCACGGCCTGCTACCCGATGATCGAGGACGCCTCCGCGTTCGACGCGATCGAGGACATCCTCGCCCTTCCCGTCGTCGACGGCGTCTTCGTCGGCCCGTCCGACCTCTCGCTGCGCCGGGACCGCGGGGCCTACTCGGTCCAGGCCGAGGACCTCGACGACGTCCGCACCGTCGCCAGGGCCGCGCAGGCCGCCGGCAAGCCGTGGGTCCTGCCCGCCTGGAGCCGCGCCGAGCAGGAACTCGCGGTCGAGGAGAACGCGGACACGATCGTGGCCGTCATGCAGTACGGGGCCATGCTGAACGGCTTCACGACGACGAGGGACGCGCTGCTCGAGATCGAGTCGCGCGGGAAGGACGCCTGACATGACGCTCACGGCAGCCGTGGTGCAGCTCGCACCCGGCAACGACAAGGACGCCAACCTGGCCGAGATCGAGACGCACCTCCGTGCGGCCGCCGCCCGCGGCGCGCGGCTCGTCGTGCTCCCCGAGTACGCCGTCTTCACCGTCCCGGCCATGGACCACCGGTTCGTCGAGAGCGCCGAGCCCCTCGACGGGCCGACCGTGCGCAGGCTCGCCGAGCTGGGCGCCGAGCTCGACCTGACGATCGTCGCCGGCGTCAACGAGCCCGCCGGGGACGGCCGCATCCACAACACGCTCGTCGGGCTCCAGGGCGGTCGGGTCGCGGCCGTCTACCGCAAGGTCCACCTCTACGACGCCTTCGGCTACAAGGAGTCCGACCGGGTCGACGCGGCGAGCCCCGCCGCGCCGCAGCTCCTCGAGGTCGACGGCTTCACCGTGGGGATGCAGACCTGCTACGACCTCCGGTTCCCCGAGGTGAGCCGGACCCTCGTCGACGCCGGGGCGGACGTCCTCGCGCTGCCGGCCGAGTGGGTTCCCGGCCCCCTCAAGGAGTACCACTGGAACACGCTGCTGCGTGCCCGGGCGATCGAGAACACCGCCTACGTGGTCGCGGCCGACCAGTGCGCGCCGACCGGCGCCGGCAACAGCGTCGTCCTCGACCCGATGGGAATCGCGGTCGCGGGCGTCGGCGAGGCCGCGGGCGTCGCCGTCGCCGAGCTCGACCCGGACCGGCTCGCCCACGTGCGCACGGTCAACCCCGCGCTCGAGCTGCGCCGGTACGCCGTCGTCCCGCGACGAGAGCGATGACGTCGGGTCGCACGCGGCACCGTCGGCCGGTCGCGGCGCTCGCGTGCGCCGCGACGGCGGCAAGCCTCGGGCTCGCCGCCTGCGGCACCTCCGCGGAGGAGGGCGAGGAGTTCGTCCTGCACTACACGACCTACTCCAACGCGACCTCGGACCAGAGCCTGACCGTCCAGCGGTGGGCGGACGAGGTCGAGGAGCTCACCGACGGGGGAGTCCGGGTGGAGTTCCACTACTCGGAGAGCCTGGTCGGGGCCGACGAGTCGGTCCAGGCCACCCTCGACGGTCGGGCCGACCTCGCGCAGGTCGGATCGCTGTACGCCGCTTCCGACCTGTCGATGTTCACCGTCGTCGAGCTCCCGTTCGAGACGGAGAACCCTGAGGTGCACATGCGCACCATCGAGCGGATGTACGAGGAGGACCCGATCTACCGGGAGGACTTCGACCGGCAGGGCGTCCGCCAGCTCTTCCCCCTCCCGCTCGCCAGTGCGGTCGTCGGTGTCAACGAACCGGTGGAGTCCCTGGACGAGCTCGCGGGCCGGAGCATCCGCGCCGGTGGCCTCACCGCCGAGGTGCTGCTGGCGGCCGGTGCCAACCCCGTCGCCATGACCGCCACCGACGTGTACGAGTCGATGGAGCGCGGCGTCATCGACGGGTACACGTCGCTGGCCCTCGCCAGCCTGCCCACGTTCGGCCTGTCCGACGTCACGCCGCACATCCTCGACCCCGGCATCGGGGTGTACGCCTCCTCGATCGTCGTCGTCAACGAGGAGCTCTTCGACTCGATGCCGGCGGAGTACCAGGACGCGATCCTCACGGCCTCGGGGAACGCCGTCGACACGGGGCTGGAGGAGATGGGCGTGCTCGGCGACGAGGCGTGCGCCGACCTGCAGGCGAACGACACCGAGTTCTCGTCCCTCCCGGACGAGGACGTCGACGCCTGGCGCGAGTCCGCCGCGGCGGACGAGGACTGGATCGCCCGTTACGACGACCGCGGGTACGACGCCGGTGCCGTGCTCGACACCTACCGGCAGATCATCGAGGAGGAGACCGCGACGTCCACCTACGTCGACCCCCTCCACCAGTGCATGGAGCAGGCCTCGTGACCGCGCCCCGCCTGCCCCGCCCGATCACCGGCTTCGCCCAGGTCCTCAGCCTCCTCGCCGGCGCGCTGCTCCTGGTGCTCGCCCTGCTCACGGTCGCCGACGTCGTCGGGCGGTCCGTGTTCGACCGGTCGATCGTGGGCACGGTCGACATCTCGACGATGCTGCTCCTCGGCGTCGCCTTCCTCGGGCTCGCGGCCGCCCAGGTCGACGGCCGCCACGTCGACGTCGACCTCGTCGACGCCCGGCTGCCGCAGGGCGCCCGGGTGGCCATGGCGCTCACGCGGTGCGTGCTCCTCGTGCTGCTCGGCGCCGTCCTCACGTGGGGCCTGACCGAGCAGCTCCTCAGCGCCCACGGCCGGGGTGAGACCACCAACGACATCCTCCGCCTGCCCACGTGGCCGGCGAAGCTGGCGCTCGTCGTGTCCTTCGCCCTGTTCTTCGTCACGGCCGTGTGGTCGACGGTGCTCGACGTCCGGCGGCTGCGCCGCGGCGAGGAGCTCGCCCCCTCGTGGGCGGACCAGACGGTCGACGAGAGCCTGCTCGGCACCGCGCAGACCACCACGACCACCGCCACCACGACCACCGACGGAGGTGCGCGATGAGCGCCGAGAATCTCTTCGCACTGGCCTCCGTGCTGGTCGTCTTCCTGGCGCTGCTCGCCGTCAGGTTCCACGTCGGGCTCTCGCTCATGCTCGCCGGCATGGTCGGCGTCGTCATGCTGCGCACGACCGACGCCGCGGTGAGCACGGTCGCCAGCCAGCCGTTCTCCACCTCGGCCGACTACTCGCTGACGATCATCCCGCTGTTCATGCTCATGGGTGTCTTCGCGGTGCACGGCCGGCTCGCCGCCGCGGGCTTCGACGGTGCCTCCCGCATGCTCGGCCGGTTCCCGGGCGGGTCGGCCCTGGCCTCGCTCGCCGGGTCCGGCATGTTCGCCGCGGTCACCGGGTCGAGCGTCGCCACCGTCGCGACCATGGCCCGGGTCTCCACCGACGCGATCGTCAAGGCCGGTCACGGCATCAAGCTCGCCGCCGGAGTGGTGAGCGCGGGCGGCACGCTGGGGGTGCTCATCCCGCCGTCGATCGTCCTCGTCCTCTACGGGGTCGTCACCGAGGAGAGCATCGGGCAGCTCCTGCTGGCCGGCATCGGACCGGGCCTGCTGACGATCCTCGTCTACGGGATCACTATCGTGCTCCTCGTCGTGCGCGAGCGGCGGCGAGCCGCCCGGGCCCCCGCCGCCGCGGCGGCCGTCGGCGGGTCCACCGGGAGTGCCGCGGCCGACGGCGAGGCCGCGCGTCCGGCCACGGACGGCGCCGGGACGGACGTGGCCGGGACGGACGGCGCCCGGCCGGCGCCGGTCGCCAGGCCCGACCGGGCGGGGGTCGCCTATCTCGCGGTGATCTTCCTCGTCTCCATCGGCTCGATCTACGCCGGTATCGCGACCCCGACCGAGGCGGCGTCCTTCGGCGCGACGGCGGCCCTGATCATCCTGCTGATCCGCACGCGGCCGCCGCGGTGGATGACGGTGCTCAAGGAGTCGGTGACGGAGGCCGTCGGGCTCACCGCCATGACGTTCCTGCTCATGGCCGGGGCCGGGGTGTTCACCTACTTCCTCGCCCTGTCCGGCGCGAGCAGCGCCCTGGTGGACGCCGTGGTCTCCGCCGACCTCGCGCCCTACCTGGTGCTCGTCCTGTGCCTGCTCATCCTGCTTCCGCTGGGCATGTTCCTCGACGGCGTGTCGATGATCCTCGTCGCGGCCCCGCTGCTGCACCCGATCCTCACCGAGTACGGGTTCGACGGCATCTGGCTCGGGATCCTCGTGGTCAAGGTGGCCGAGATGGCCCTCATCACGCCGCCGGTCGGCATGAACGCCTTCGTCTACGCCGGCTCCGTGCCGGAGGCCGGGCTCGGGCGGGTCTTCCGCGGGATCGTTCCGTTCATCGTGGCGGACATCGTGGTGGTCGCGATCCTCATCCTCGTGCCGGACATCGTCACGTTCCTGCCCGAGATGGGCAACGCCTGACGGCGGCGGCCACCAGGGAGGCGGCGCGGTCGAGATCGCGTCGGCCGACCCCGTGACCGCCCGGACGACGAAGGATCCCGAACCGAACGGTTCGGGATCCTTCGCGTGCGTGCCGACGAGCCAGGAGGGTGCGAGTCTCCCGCTCGGCGGCCCGTCCGCCTCACCGGAGGAGTCCGGCGGCGAGCAGGTGCCGGCCGAGCTCGGCGCGCTCGTAGCCCGTGCTCGCGTCGAGATCGTCGCCGACGTCGTGGCCGAGGAGGCGTCGGACGACGGCGAGGGTTCCGCTGCGCGGGATGGCCGTCGGCGCGTGCACCTCGGGGGTGGTGACCGTGGCGCCGTGCTCCTTACGGATCACGAGGATCGGCTCGTCGACACCGGCGTCCCGGACGGCGGTGCCGATCAGGGGTGGGTCGAGGGTGCTGGGGATGGGCATGGGGTGTCCTTCGCGGTGGTGGGCGCGCGGGAGCGCCCGTCGGGTGTGCGTGCGTCAGGGGCGTGCTCGGGCAGTGCTCGAGCGCCCGGTCGTGGGTGATCGCCCCGTCGGGCAGGCATGCCCGACGTCGAGGAGCAGGGGCGGCTCCCGTGTCGTCTCGCGCGTCACGTGGCCTCGTCCCGTGCGCGTCCTCTAGTGCTGCGTCATGCCGCTCACGCTACGAGGGTAGCCACGGGTGTGTCGCGTCTTTCTCCGCCGACCGCTCAGAGCGACCCGGCGGACCGGAAGACGTCGACGAACGCCGAGGCGGCGGGGCTCAGCTCGCCCGACCGGTGCATGGCGACCACCGTCAGCCCGACCTCGGTGCGCAGGTCGTTGACCTGGAGGCCGGCGTGGCGGGCGAGCGAGCGCCAGCCCTCGGCCATGATCGCGGTCCCCGTCCCCGCGAGCACCATCGGGAGGATGGCCTCGCGGTGCTCGGACTCGATGACGATGGCCGTCGAGCGGTTCGAGGCGACGACCTCGTCGGCGACCTTGCGCATCCCCGTCCCCTCCTGGCCGGCGATGAGGCGGAGCCCCTCGAGGTCGGCGTAGGTCAGCGCCCGGCCCGCGGGCAGGCTGCTGTCGCGCGGGGCGACGACGATGAAGCCCTGGTGGGTGACGGGCACCAGGGTGAGGCTGCCGGAGTCCATCGGCGTCGTCGTGGCCGCGACCCCGACCTCGACGGTCCCGGACAGCACGAGCGCGCTCACCGTCGACGGCGTGCCGGCCGCCCGGATGACGATCTCGACGAGCGGGTACCGGCGCGCGAACGCGTCGAGCACCGCCGGGAGCGGGTCGACCGCCTGCGACGGCATCGTCGTGATGACGAGGCGCCCCTGGCGCAGCCCGGAGACCGCCTCCACGTTGGCGCGCGACAGCGCGAGCCAGTGCAGCACCTGCCGGGCGGGGGAGACGAGCGCCTCGCCCGCGGCGGTGAGCCGGAGCGAGCGGCCCGTGCGCGTGAACAGGTCCGTCCCCAGGCTGCGCTCCAGGTTCTTGATCGACTGCGACACGGACGGCTGCGCGACGAAGAGCTTCTCGGCGGCCGGGTGCACCCCGCCCTCGTCGACCACGGCGAGGAAGTACTCGAGCTGTCGGGCGTCCATGACGGGACGATACCGAGGCGCGACCTATCAGAGCGCCGATCCTGCCCGGTCTGAACGGCCACGATTCGCTCGGACGATAGCTGCTGCCTATCTGAATGATCCGCAACTCGTCTTGGACGCGCTCCGCTGCCACGCGCTTCACTGGCCGGGTCGCTGCGAGGACGCAGCGCACAGCCGCAGCCGCACAGGAGCGTGTCGTGACGAAGTCGTTGAGCATTGCCGTCATCCCTGCCGACGGGGTGGGGCGTGAGGTGGTCGAGGTCGGCCGGCAGGTCCTCGAGGAGGCCGTCGCCGCGACCGGCGGGGACGCGGACCTGACGTGGACCGAGTACCCCTGGGGCTCCGACTACTACGCCGAGCACGGCACGATGATGGCGGCCGACGGCCTCGAGCGCCTGAAGGAGCACGACGCGATCTACTTCGGCGCCGTCGGCTGGCCCGGCGTCCCGGACCACGTGAGCCTGTGGGGCCTGCGGCTCGCCATCTGCCAGGGGTTCGACCAGTGGGCGAACGTCCGGCCGGTCGTGTTCCACCCCGGGATCACCAGCCCCTTGCGCAAGGCCGACACCACGCCCCTGGACTGGGTCGTGGTCCGGGAGAACAGCGAGGGGGAGTACGCGGGCATCGGGGGCCGGAACTTCTCGGCCCGCGACGGCGGCGAGGTCGCCGTGCAGAGCTCGCTGTTCACCGAGTCCGGCTGTGAGCGCATCATGCGCTTCGCGTTCGACCTCGCCCGTACGCGGGACCGCAAGAAGGTCGCGAGCGTGACCAAGTCCAACGCACAGCAGTACGGCATGGTCCTGTGGGACGACGTGTTCCGCCGGGTCGCCGCCGACTACCCGGACGTGGAGACCGAGAGCGTGCTCGTCGACGCGATGGCGGCGAAGTTCGTCCTGCGCCCCGAGGAGCTCTCGGTGGTCGTCGCCTCCAACCTCAACGCCGACATCCTCTCCGACCTCGGCAGCGCGCTCGCCGGCAGCCTCGGGCTGGCCAGCAGCGCCAACCTCGACCCCGACCGCCGCTTCCCGTCGATGTTCGAGCCGGTCCACGGGTCGGCGCCCGACATCGCCGGGACCGGGGTCGCCAACCCCATCGGCGCGGTGCTCAGCGGTGCGCTCATGCTCGACCACCTCGGCCTGACGGACGCCGGCGACGCGGTGCGGGCCGCCGTCGACGCCGTGACGGGGTCCGGGGTGCTCACCCCCGACCTCGGCGGCACCTCGGGCACAGCCGACGTCACGTCCGCGCTGCTCGCCGAGCTGCGCTCCGCCGGCGACGCCGCGACCGCCCGGGCCGGTGCAGGAACCGCCGCCCGCTGACCGGCCGGCCGGGGCCGCCCCGGCCGACCATCCGGCGGCGACGCGCCCACCGCGTCGCCGCGCGCACGACGCACGTACCCGGTTCGCACGACACGATCCAACGGAGGACGAGAGATGAACCGACCGACGAAGACCGCGGCGCCGCTCCTGGCCGGCGCGCTCCTGCTGGCCGCCTGCGGCGGTGGCGGCGGCGATGCCGCCGACTACCCCGAGCAGCCGATCGACTACGTCGTCGCCTTCGACGCCGGCGGCGAGTCCGACATCACCGCGCGCCTCCAGCAGAACCCCCTGGCGGAGGCCCTCGGGGTCGACATCACCGTCTCCAACCAGCCCGGCGGCGGCGGCGCGCTCGCGTGGTCCGAGCTCACCCGCACCGCGCCGGACGGCTACACCGTGATGGGCCACAACATCCCGCACATCATCCTCCAGCCGATGATGCGCGACGACGCCGGCTACGAGACCGACGACCTCGAGCACGTCTACTTCTTCCAGAGCACGCCGAACGTGCTCATGGTCAGCGCCGACAGCGAGATCGAGACCTTCGCGGACTTCGTCGAGGAGGCCCAGGCGAACCCCGGCACCCTGTCGATCGGCGGGTCGGGCGACTACAGCGCCAACCACGTCGGCACCCTCCTGCTCAACGACGAGGCGGGCATCGAGACGACCTACACCCCGTTCTCGGGGACCGGCGCGGCGACCCCGGCGCTCCTCGGCGGCCACGTCGACGCGCTCATGACCTACACGCCGATGATCGACCAGCTGGGCGACCAGGTCCGCGTCCTCGCCGTCGCGACGGAGGAGCGCCTCCCGCAGTGGGAGGAGTACGAGACCTTCATCGAGAACGACGTCGACCTTGCCGACGGCGCCTACCGTGGTGTCGCCGTCCCGCCCGAGACGCCGCAGGAGATCATCGACCAGCTCGTCGCTGCCTTCGAGGAGGTCAACGAGGACGAGGAGCTCGTCTCCCAGTTCGAGCAGCAGGGGTTCGTGCTCGAGAACATCGGGCCGGACGAGGCCCGGGAGCTCATCGACGAGCGCCGCGAGGTCTACACCGACCTGTTCGAGCGTCTCGGCCTGCTCTGACCACCGGCGGCTGAGAGCAGAGACCATGCTGGAGATGCTCGGCCAGGGACTCCTGGCGAACCTCGCGCCGTCCATGCTGCTCCTCGTGCTCGTCGGCGCGGCGGGCGGCATGGCGATCGGCGCCATGCCAGGACTGAGCGCCACGATGGGACTGGCGCTCCTGGTCCCCTTCACGTTCACGATGGACCCGACGAACGCGATGGTCCTGCTCGGGGCCTTCTATATGGGGGCCATCTACGGCGGCTCGTTCACCGCGATCCTCGTCAACGCCCCCGGCACGCCGTCGTCCGTCGCGACCGCGTTCGAGGGCTACAAGATGACGAAGAAGGGCAAGAGCGAGCTCGCGGTCGTCGCCGCCACCATGGGTTCGCTCGTGGGCGGCATCGTCGGCGTCGTCGCGCTCATCTTCCTCGCCCCGCCGCTGGCGGACTTCTCGCTGCGGTTCGGCCCCCAGGAGTACTTCTGGGTCGCCATCTTCGGTCTGACGATCATCGTCAGCATGTCGACCGGCTCGATCCTCAAGGGGGTCATCGGCGGTGCCATCGGACTGCTCCTGGCGACCGTAGGGATCGCGCCCGTCGGCGGCGACGTCCGCTTCACCTTCGGCGAGCCGATGCTCCAGGGTGGCGTCCCGCTGGTGCCGGCGATGGTCGGCCTCTTCACCATCCCCGAGGTCATCAAGCTCATCGCCCGCAAGGGCCGCGAGGCGGAGATGGAGCTGGCACCGAAGGAGCGCGACAGCGTCTGGCGGATGATCGGCCAGACCGTCGGCAAGCCGTTCAACGCCATCCGCTCGGCCGTCATCGGCACCGTCGTCGGCATCCTGCCCGGGGCCGGGGGCAGCGTGGCCAACCTCGTCGCCTACAGCGAGGCCAAGCGGGCCTCGAAGGTCAAGGAGAACTACGGCAAGGGCGAGGTCGAGGGCGTCGTCGCCGCCGAGTCCGCGAACAACGCCACCGTCGGCGCCGGCCTCATCCCCACGCTGACGATCGGTGTGCCGGGCACGCCGCCGGACGCGATCATCCTCGGAGTCCTGCTGCTGCACGGGCTCCGCCCCGGCGCCGAGCTCTTCGAGACCTCGGGCGACCTCGTCGGCACCCTCATCGTCGCGCTCGCGGTCTCCGCAATCATGATGGTGCCCGTCGGGCTCATCGCCGGCCGCGGCCTGCAGCGCGGCGTGCTCGCACTGCCGGCCCGCTACCTCGCGCCCGGGATCATGGTGCTCACCATCGTCGGCGCGTTCGCTGTCCGCTCGTCGGTCGTCGACGTCGTCATCATGCTCGTCCTCGGCGTGCTGGCGTACCTCCTCGGGCTCGTCGGGATCAGCTCCGCACCGATCGTGCTGGGACTGATCCTCGGCACGATCGCGGAGACCGGTCTCGTCCAGGGCCTGCTCACCTCCCAGGGTGACGCGACCCCGTGGCTGTCCTTCTTCACCCGCCCGATCAGCATCGTGCTCATTGCGATGACCGCCCTGACGCTGCTGTGGCCCGTCATCCAGGGGATCCGGCGCAGGCGCGGGACGGCCACGGACCTGGAGTCCGAGCTGACCGAGGCGCACGAGGCGGAGAAGGCGTCGGCACTGGCCGACGACCACACGGTGGTGTCCGACGCTCACGCTGCCAACGACCACGACGGGGCCACCACCGACCGTGGCCAGGCCGAGCACCGAGGCGGAAGGGACTGACATGGCACGCGTTCTCACGGCCTCGTCCAAGGTCAACATCCTCGTCGGTGCCCTCATCGTCGCCGTCGCCGGCGTCTTCTGGAGCCAGCGGAGCTACACGACCCCGTACGGCGGGACCTTCCCCGACCCGATCATCCTCGTCCTGGGCGTGCTGGGACTCGTGCTCGTGGTCCTCGGCCTGCTGGGGAAGGACGTCTCCGGTGGGGACGACCAGGACCTCGAGCGGCTTCCGGTGCTCCGGCTGCTCGTCGCCGTCGCGGTGCTCTCGGGCTGGGTGCTCTCGCTGCCCTTCCTGGGGTACGTGGTCGGCGGCATCGTGTTCTTCGTCCTCACCGCGTTCCTCATGCGCAAGGAGCGCCCCACCTGGAAGGGCGTCGTCCTCGACGTCGCCGTCGCGGTGGTGCTCCTGGTCGTCTTCAACTACCTGTTCGCCGAGTTCCTGTACATCCGGCTGCCCGTCCTGGGCCTCTGAGACCGAGCACGACGACGTCCCGCGCGGGGCGGGCGTCGTCGCGCCCGCACCCGCCCCGGACGCCCGTCCCCACCGAGAGGAAGCCCATCCATGAGGATCGTCGAGATCCGCGAGCGCACGTTCCCGATCAGCTCGCCCATCCGCAACGCCTACATCGACTTCAGCAGGATGACCCTGAGCCTCGTCGCCGTCGTCACCGACGTCGTGCGCGACGGCCGCCCGGTCGTCGGGTTCGGCTTCAACTCCAACGGGCGGTACGGGCAGGGCTCGATGATGCGGGAGCGGTTCATCCCCCGCGTGCTCGAGGCCGACCCCGCCTCGCTTGTGGACGAGACCGGGGAGAACCTCGACCCGTCGGCCGTGTGGGACGCCATGATGTCCAACGAGAAGCCGGGCGGCCACGGTGAGCGGTCCGTCGCCGTCGGGACCATCGACATGGCGGTGTGGGACGCGGTCGCCAAGATCGCCGGCGTGCCGCTCTACCAGCTCCTCGCCGACCGGTACGGCGACGGGACGCCGGACCGCGACGTCTTCGTCTACGCGGCCGGGGGCTACTACTACCCCGGTCAGGACCTGCGTGCGCTGCAGGACGAGATGCGCGGCTACCTCGACCGCGGGTACACCGTCGTGAAGAAGAAGATCGGCGGCGCCGACCTGGACACCGACCTGCGGCGGATCGACGCCATCCACGAGGTCATCGCGGGGCGCGCCACCCTCGCCGTCGACGCGAACGGACGCTTCGACCTGGAGACCGCGCTGCGGTACGGGGAGGCGCTGAGCGACTACGACCTGTTCTGGTACGAGGAGCCGGGGGACCCGCTCGACTTCGAGCTCCAGGCGCAGCTCGCCCAGGCCTACCGGGGGCCGATGGCCACGGGCGAGAACCTCTTCTCCGTCCAGGACGCGCGCAACCTCATCAGGTACGGCGGGATGCGACGCGACCGCGACTGGCTGCAGTTCGACTGTGCCCTGAGCTATGGGCTCGTCGAGTACCTGCGCATCCTCGAGATGCTGCGCGAGCACGACTGGTCCCCGCGGCGCTGCATCCCGCACGGCGGTCACCAGATGTCGCTGAGCATCGCGGCCGGGCTCGGCCTGGGAGGCAACGAGTCCTACCCCGACCTGTTCCAGCCGTTCGGCGGGTTCCCCGACGGGGCCCGGGTCGTCGACGGGAAGGTCACGCTGCCCGAGCTGCCCGGCATCGGGTTCGAGGGCAAGTCCGACCTGTTCGAGCTGATGGCGGACCTGGCGGGCTGAGCCGGCCCGGGCCTGCGGTCAGCCGATGTTGAACATCCAGCCGATGCCGTACCTGTCGGTGACCATCCCGAACGAGGCGCCCCACGGCGCCTCCTCGAGCGGCTGCGTGGCCTCGCCGCCCTCCGCGAGGGCGTGGAACGCAGCGGTCAGCGCCTCCTTGTCCTCGGCGTCCCCGACCAGGGAGATCTGGACGCTGCTGCCGGGCGTGTGCGGCATGTCGGCGGGGACGTCCGCGGCCATGACCTGGAAGCCGAACGGGGTGGTCAGCTGGGCGTGCATGACGAGGTCCGCCTGCTCCGGGGGAACCATGAGCTCGCCTCCGGTGCTCTGCGCGAACGAGGCGTGCGTGTCCACCTCGAGCTCGCCGCCGAGCACGGACCGGTAGTGCTCCATGGCCTCGGCCGCGGTGCCCTGGAAGTTGAGGTAGGGGACGAGTGTGACGGTCATACGGGTTCCTCCCGTGCGACGCCGCCCGGCGGGCGACTCGTTGTCCGGCGCCCACGGCGTCGCAGGCACCCGTCGACCGATGCGCGGTCGACGCCTCACACGCTAGCGCCGGTCACCGACACCGGGAACCCCGGCGGGCCGGCTCCGGTCCGCCCGTGTGGGCGGGTGCCCTGCGCGCGGGAGCCGGCCCGCCCCGCGGGCAGTGACCAGGCGGGCTCGTTCGCGCTCACCCCGCGGGTCGATCGCCGACGGCCCAGCCCTGCCGCACGTGGCGGACCGTCAGGCGCGCGGCCTCGGCGATCACGCGCGCAGCCTCGCCCGACACGAGGGTCGACGCCCCGGCGTCGGGCAGGTCGGAGCCGAGGGCGGCGAAGCCGATCTCCTGGCCGTCGATCCGCAGCAGCCCGGCGTCGTGGCGCAGCCCCGGCAGCTCACCGGGCTTGTGCAGCACCTCGACACCGGGTGGGACGCCCGCCGGTATCCGGTCGTTCGCCGTCTGCTCGGCCAGGATCGTCAGCAGCACCTGCGTCGAGCGACGCGTGAGGAGCTCGCCCGCCCCGACGCGCCGGTAGAGCACCGCGAGCTCGCCCGCGGACGCGACGTTGTCCCGACCCTCGCGCGCGGCGGCCGCGTCCATCATCCGCCGACGCAGCGCGGTGGCGCGCAGCCCCAGGGCCGCGACGTGCTCGCCCAGCGCGTCGAGACCGAGCAGGTCGATGAGCATGTTGGTGGCGGTGTTGTCGCTGACGGTGAGGCAGAGCGTGAGCGTCTCGCGCAGGGTCAGCGCCTCGATCGACCTCAGCAGGCGCAGCGTCCCGGACCCTCCGGTGCGGACCTCCGGGACCGTCAGCCGCTGCCCGAGGTCGAGCCGCCCGGCGTCGACCTCACGCAGGACGGCTACCGCCAGCACCGTCTTCACGGTGCTGGCGGCCGGTACGGCGTCGTCGGCGCGTACGCCGGTCTCCCGTCCCGCCGTGGAGACCGCGAACGACCAGGTCCCCGGGGAGCGCTCGGCGAGCTCGGCCAGTGCGGCCTCGAGCGCGTCCGGCGCCGCGCGTGGACGGGCGGTCACAGCACGAGCAGGAACAGCGCCGCGAACATCACCAGCGTGGCCGCCATGACGGTCCAGCCGTTGATGAGCATCATCTTGAGGTTGGAGGACCGGGCGAGGCCCATCTGCGCGATCATGTCGGCGTTGGGGAACGGGCCGAACCAGTCGATCTGGCTGCCGCCCAGCAGTGCGGCCGCCCACAGCCCCGGCGGGATGCCCAGCGACATGGCCAGCGGGGCGAACAGCTGGTTGATGAGGACGACCTGCGCCACGGCGGCGCCGGCGATGCCGATCCAGCCGACGACGAGCACGAGCATGAGGAAGCCCCACGGGCCGACGCTCTCGAGGGTGGGCTCGAGCGTGGAGAGCATGCTCTCGTACGCCCCGGACCCCTCCATGACGACGAGCAGCGGGTTGAACAGCCAGAACAGGAAGAACAGCCAGACGAGGCTGCCGGCTCCCCGGAAGAACGCGTCCATCACCTTGGGGGCGGCCAGCCCCGCGGCCAGCGCCGTGGTCACGGTCGTGACGAGCATGGTGACGATCGCCCAGGTGAAACCTGGCTCCAGCCAGATGCCGAGCGCCGTCATCACGAGGATCGTGCCGATGAAGGCGAGTGCGGCGCGCTTCTCGCTCGCCGTCGAGGGGCGGTCGAGCTCGGAGCGGGCGGCGACTTCCTCCTCGTACTGGTCGTCGACCGTGCGGCGGTGGATCACGCGGGCCATGACGAACCCGACGCCCCACACGACGACCGCCATCGGCAGACCGGCGTGCAGGAGGTAGTCGACGTAGCTGATCTCCGCGGCGCCCATGATCGAGACCACCGGCGGCGTGTACGGCCCGATGACGAGGCCCGCCGCACCGGCCGTGTGCAGCATGATCGCCACGGCCGGCCGGGACCGGCTCGCGGCCGCCGCCACGGGGATGACCAGCGGCGCGAGGATGGCGTTCGCGCCCGCGAGGGTGCCCAGCGCGCCGACGAGGACCGTCGAGGCGAGCATGATGCCGACCTGCGCGCGCCCCGGGGTGCTCATGCCCACTCTGCGGAGTAGGACGGCGACGAGCGTGCGGGCCGCCCCGGTCTCCGAGGCGACGGCGCCGAGGCCGCCGCCGAGCATGATGATGAGCCCGACGACGGCGATGAACGACCCGAGCGACTCGGACATCAGGGTGCCCGCCTCGACCGGTGTGGTCCGAGACATGACGAGCGCGACGAGCAGGGCGATCGCCGTCGACAGGACGACGTTGAGCTCGAGGAGGACGAGCACGGCGTACACCACGACGGGGAACAGGCCCCACATGCCGAGCTGGCCGTCGACGGTCAGGGCGACCACCACGGCGGTGACGAGCCCGCCGAGGGCGACGACCATCCCGATGCGCTGACGCAGGGCCGACGCCCCGTGCTCGAGCCTCTCGTCCGAGGCAGGGACAGGGTGACTCATCGGTTCCTCCGTGAGGTCGGGACGTGGTCGGAAGCGGTCGGTCGAGGTGGCCGATCGGTGATCACGGTGCCGTGGCGGGAGTCGGTGACCCGGCCGCCCACCACGGCGGGGCGACCGCCGACCCAGACGTGCTCGACGCCGTCCGAGAGCTGCCACGGCTCCTCGAACGTCGAGCGGTCCGCGATCGTGCTCGGGTCGAACGCCACGAGGTCGGCGCGTGCACCGACCCCGAGGACGCCGCGATCGGCCAGGGCGAAGCGTGAGGCCGGCAGCGAGGTCATCCGCCGCACGGCCTCGGGCAGGTCGAGCAGACCGCGCTCGCGCACGTACCGGCCGAGCACGCGCGGGAAGGTCCCGAAGTTGCGCGGGTGGGGGTGGCCCTCACCCTGCGCGCGCAGCACCCACCCGTCGGACGCGACGGCGCACAGCGGATGGGCGAGCACGGCCTCGACGTCGGCCTCGGCCATCGCGTGGGCGACGACGGTGACCGCCCCCGAGCCCTGACGGAGCAGCTCGGCGGCCGTCCGGCCGGGCGTGGTGCCCCTCTCGCGGGCGACGTCGGACAGCGACCGGCCGATCGCTCCCGCCGGGCCCTCCTGGTCGGCCCCCGCCGCACCTCGGCCGCCGACCGCGGCGACGACCAGCCGGTCCGGCTCGAACAGTGGCTGCGCCCCGGCGTCGAGCTGGTCCGCCAGCTCGGAGCGGCGCCCGGCGTCGGAGAGGATCTCCAGCAGTCCGTCGACCCCGGCCGCCATCGCCCAGGCGGGCAGGCGGCTCGTCAGCGTCGTCGAGGAGGCGGTGTAGGGGTAGACGTCGAAGCCGACGTCGAACCCCTCGGCGACCGCCGTCTCGATGCGGGCGATCGCCTCGTGGACCCGTCCGTGGTTCGCGGCACCCAGGGCCTTGAGGTGGGAGATCTGCGTGCGCACCCCGGTGGCCCGGGTGATCGCCAGCGCCTCGTCCACCGCCTCGAGCAGCGAGCCCGCCTCGTTCCGCACGTGCGTGGAGTACGTGAGCCCGAGCTCGGCCGCGACCTCGGCCACGGCCACGAGCTCCTGCGTCGTCGCGAAGGAGCACGGGGCGTAGGTCAGCCCAGTCGAGTAGCCGCGGGCCCCCTGGGCCGCGGCGTCGGCGAGGAGGCCGCGCATGACGTCGATCTCGCTCACGGTGGCCGGGCGGTCGTCCGGGCCGACGGCGGCGAGCCGGAGCGCGGAGTGGCCGACCTGCAGCGCGAGACCGACGCCGGTACCGCGCTCCTGCATCGTCCGGGCGAAGGAGCCGGGACCGGTCGCGTCCCAGGGGACCTCGGGGGAGAAGAACGACGACGCCGAGGGCAGGTCCGGGCCGCCGTCGTGCGGGAACGGCGACCAGCCGCAGTTGCCGGACACCAGCGTGGTCACGCCCTGCGTGAGGACGGTGGTGGCGGCCGGCGAGCCCCACAGCGAGAAGTCCGCGTGGGAGTGGATGTCGACGAAGCCGGGAGCAAGGACGAGCCCGGTGAGGTCGATCCGCTCGCGGGCCGGCGGCTCGGGCGCGTCCGGGCGCAGCAGGAGCACGACGCGGCCGTCGTCGACCCCCACCGTGCCGGCACGCAGGGGCGCACCGGTGCCGTCGGCGAGAGTGGCACCCACGAGCAGCAGATCGACCTCGGACATCTCCTCGCTGAGACTCATCGGAGCGACCCTAGGGACGAGCCCGACCGGTCAGCATCCCCCCGGAGGGAGGAGACAGGGCGCCGGCGCCTCGGTCCGCCGGGCCCCGCGCGTCCGTGAACAGCGCCCTGCGCGTGGGCAGGCCCAGCTTGCGCAGGACGTTGCGGACGTGCGTCTTGACGGTGGAGACCTCGAGGAAGAGCTCGGCGGCGATCTCGGGGTTCGTCCGGTGCTCGAGGAGCAGACCGAGGACCTCCCGCTCGCGCTCGGTGAGCCGGGCCTCGTTCCCGAGGGAGGAGGCCGCGGCCGGCCGCGCGGCCCCGGCACCGCCCGCGGCCCCGGCACCGCCGGCCGCGCCTGGTCCGCCGGCCGCGCCCGAGACGGTGCGCAGGGCCTCGACGAGCGCCGGTCCGTCCGTCGTCTTGGGGATGACCGTCACCTCACCCGACCGCACCAGGCCGGCGGTGGGGACGTCCTCGCTGAAGGCCGTGTAGAGCACGAGCCGCGCGTCGCACACGGCACGCAGCCGACGGCACAGGTCGATCCCGATGAACTCCCCGCCGAGACGTGCCGGCAGGAGGACGACGTCGGGGCCCAGGCGGCCGGCCGCGCGCAGCGACTCCGCCGCCGAGCCGGCCTCGCCGACGATCTCCATGTCCGGCCGGTGCATGAGCAGGCTCTTGATGCCCCACAGGACGACCGGATGGTCGTCGACGAGCAGCACCCGGGTTCGCCCGTCCACGCCCATCTCCTCCCTGCGCTCCTCCCGACGGGGTGATCCCGCGCCTGGGAGGGCCTACCTACCGTCGCTCCATGACGGATCCGGACGAGTCAGGTTCTCATACCGCGGCGGCAGGAGGCGGGACCCATGACGTCGTCGTGGTCGGCGCCGGTGTGGTCGGGTCGACCGTCGCGCGGCACCTCGCGGCGGGCGGCCGTTCGGTCGTCGTGCTCGATGCGTCGGACGATGTCGGAGGGGGCTGCAGCTACGCCAACGCCGCCCTGCTGGCCCCCGCCCACGTCGGGCCCCTGTCGACGCCGGGCGCCCTGCGGGACGCCGCCCGGCAGCTCGGTCGCCGCCCCCCGGCGGTCCGCGTGCACCCCGACCCGAGCCTCGCCGGGTGGGCGACGCGCCTCCTCGCCGCGGCCGCGTCCGGGCGCGTCGCGGCCACCGCGCAGGAGCTCGGCCGGCTCGCGCACCGCAGCGCCGAGCTCCACGAGGAGCTGCACCGCTCGGGGCTCAACGACTCCTGGTCGCGGACCGGGTCGGTCGACGTCCGGCTCACCGGCGCCGGGCGCGCCCGGCGCGGCGTGGCGTCCGCTCTGTCCGGGGCCGAGCTGCGCGCGCTCGAGCCCGCACTGGGCCCGGTCGCCGGCGGAGAGCTGCATCCGCACGAGGCCGTGACGGAGAGTCGCGGGTTCGTCCGGTCGATGCTCTCCTCGTTGCGCGACCACGGCGGCGAGGTGCGGTTTGGGACCCGCGCGACCGGGCTCGACGTCGCCCGCGGCGCGGTCGTCGGGGTGCGGACGGACCGCGGGCCGCTCCGCGCGCGCCACGTCGTCGTCGCCGCGGGACTCGGGAGTGCGGCGATCGCCCGGGATGCCGGCCTGCGGCTGCCGCTGCGCGGCGGTCGCGGGTACGTCGTCGATCTCGCCCGCGGACCGGGCGACCCCGCCGTGGCCGTCCGGCTCGTCGAGCACCGTGTGGTCGTCACCCCCATGCAGGACCGGGTCCGGGTGTCGGGGTACCTCGAGCTCGGAGCGGAGGGACGTCCCCTCGACCGTCGTCGCGCGGCCGACCTCGTCCGGGTCGCCGCGCGGGCCGTCCCCGCGCTCACGGGCCGCGTGGTCGTCGACACGTGGGCGGGGGAGAGGCCCGTCCTGGCCGACGGCCTGCCGGCCATCGGCCCGTCGGCGGCGGCGGACGGCCTCGTCCTCGCCGTCGGGCACGGGATGTGGGGGCTCGTGCTCGCGCCCGTCACCGCCGAGCTCGTGGCCGGGCATGTGGACGGCTCCGCCCCTCACCCCGTGCCGGGTCTGTCGCCGGACCGGTTCACCCGCGGCCTGGCCCCTGGCCGGGCGGCATGACCCGGGACGCGGCGTGCCGCGCCCCGCACCCCTGTTGCGGGTGTGACTCATGGTGTCCACGTGACGCGACTGGCCGATGAATCGGCGCCACACCGCCGATTTCTGCCTGCCGAAGCACGCATGGGGCCAGATCTGTGCGTAGTCTCGTCGCACTGCGCTCCACCGGGCGCTCACCACGTACGACGAGAGGGATTACATGTCCGTCAACCGCACCGAGCTCGTGGCCGCCATCGCTGAGCGCGCCTCCCTGACGAAGGCTCAGGCCGACTCCGCCCTGGGAGCCTTCCAGGACGTCCTCATCGAGTCGCTCAAGGCCGGCGACCCCGTCAAGGTCACGGGCCTGCTCTCGGTCGAGCGCGTCGAGCGCGCGGCCCGCACCGGCCGCAACCCGCGCACGGGCGAGGCCATCGAGATCCCCGCCGGCTACGGCGTCAAGGTCTCGGCCGGCTCCAAGCTCAAGGACGCCGTCTCCTCGAAGTGACCTCGGGCTCCGCGACGGGCGGGTGGTGGCTGCGGCCGCCGCCCGCCCGTCGTCGTTCCGGCTCGAGCCGAGCCGCCGCACCCGGCCGGCGCGACACACCCGCGTGGTCTTCGCGACGCCTGAGGGGACTGCCGGGCGCGCTGACCGAGACCTAGACTGGCGGTCATGAGCTCCATCCCGGACGAGAACCAGCCGCACGCCGCCCCGGCGGGCCCGGCGACCTCCACGGACGTCCTCGAGCGCACCGAGACGGAGCACGAGGAGCGGCTCGACGCCGGCGACGCCGAGCGGTACGCCCACTACGTCCGCAAGGACAAGGTCGAGGCCGGGCGGCCCGTCATCGCCCTGTGCGGCAAGGTCTGGACGCCGGGCCGTGACCCGAAGAAGTTCCCCGTCTGCCCCACCTGCAAGGAGATCTACGAGGGTCTCGGCGGCGGCGAGGGCTCAGGTGGCGGACGCCGCGGCTGGCCGTTCGGCCGGGGCCGCGGGGAGTGACCGCCCGCCAGACGTCCAGGTCGGAGCCGACCCCCCAGCACGCGGGACCGCCCGCGCCCCAGGCGCCGTCGACCGCCGCGGCCGAGCAGCTCTCGCCGGCCTTCCCGCAGCGTGCCGCCTGGGGCACGGTCGCTCCGCTGCGTGCCTGGCAGGCCGAGGCGATCGACCGGTTCCGCGAGCTCGACGCCCGGGACTTCCTCGCCGTCGCGACCCCCGGCGCGGGCAAGACGACCTTCGCGCTGCGGGTCGCCACCGAGCTGCTCTCGACCGGTCAGGTGCGGCGCGTGAGCGTCGTGTGCCCGACCGAGCACCTGAAGTCCCAGTGGGCGGCCGCGGCCGAGCGCGTCGGCATCTCGCTCGACCCGTCCTTCACCAACGCCCAGGGGCGCCACGGGGCGCACTTCGACGGCGTCGCCCTCACCTACGCGCAGGTGGCCGCCAACCCCGCGCTGCACCGGGCGCGCACCGAGACCGAGCCCACCCTCGTCATCCTCGACGAGGTGCACCACGGCGGGGACGCGCTGTCCTGGGGCGACGCCGTCCGGGAGGCCTTCGAGCCGGCGCGTCGCCGCCTGGCCCTGACCGGCACCCCCTTCCGCTCCGACACGGCCGCGATCCCGTTCGTCGACTACGTCGCCGGCGCCGACGGCATCCGACGCTCCCGCGCCGACATCACCTACGGGTACGGCCAGGCGCTCGCTGACGGCGTGGTCCGGCCCGTCATCTTCCTCGCCTACTCCGGGCTCATGCGGTGGCGCACCCGCACGGGCGACGAGATCGCCGCCTCGCTCGGCGAGCCGCTGACGAAGGACCAGACCGCCCAGGCCCTGCGCACCGCGCTGGACCCCGACGGCGAATGGGTGCCGTCGGTGCTCGCGGCCGCCGACGCCCGGCTCACGGAGGTGCGGCGGACCGTCCCGGACGCGGGCGGCCTCGTCATCGCCACCGACCAGGCGGCCGCTCGCGCCTACGCGCGGGTGCTCGCCGGGATCGCGGGCGAGGAGCCGGTCGTCGTCCTGTCCGACGACGCCGGTTCGTCGGACCGCATCGAGGACTTCGCCCGCGGCGAGCAGCGCTGGATGGTGGCCGTGCGGATGGTGTCCGAGGGTGTCGACGTGCCCCGGCTCTCCGTCGGCGTGTACGCCACGACGACCGCGACCCCGCTGTACTTCGCGCAGGCCGTCGGACGGTTCGTCCGCGCCCGGCGCCGCGGGGAGACCGCATCGTTGTTCCTACCCTCGGTGGGTCCGCTCCTGGCGCTCGCCGGCGAGCTCGAGGCCGAGCGGGACCACGCCCTCGACCGACCGGTGCGGGAGGGGGAGTTCGTCGTGCCCGAGGACGCGCTCCTGGCAGAGGCGAACCGCGAGGAGAAGGCCTCCGACGAGCTCGCGCTCCCCGGCTTCGCCGCCCTCGGCTCGCAGGCGACGTTCGACCGGGTCCTGTTCGACGGCGGGCACTGGGGCACCGAGGCCGACGTCGGGTCGCCCGAGGAGCAGGAGTACCTCGGCATCCCCGGGCTGCTCGAGCCGGAGCAGGTGACGACGCTGCTGCGCGAGCGGCAGGCCAAGCAGGCTGCCGCGCAGAAGGACCAGGCGGCGGCCGCGCGTCGTCGGGCGGCGAACGCGGGGGTCGACGAGCACAAGCGGCGCGCCCAGGCCCGCAAGGAGCTGTCCTCCCTGGTGTCCGCGTGGTCGCGCCGGGCGGGGACGCCCCACGGTGTCATCCACACCGAGCTGCGCTCGCGGTGCGGCGGCCCGGAGGTGGCCACGGCGTCGACGGAGGAGATCGAGGCACGCATCGCGCTCGTGAGGAAGTGGTTCGTCGGCGGTCGCTGACCCCCGCCACCGACGAGTGAGCGGAGTTCTGCTCGGCGAGTGCGCGCGACGCCCGGACGGGGAGGACTGCCACGGCCCGCGGGCACCGGCGCGTGAGAACCTTGACCACGCACCGACGAGAAGCACGACCGAGGAGGACCCCGTGGGCTGGTGGCTGACCCCGTTGCTGCTCGGCGCGCTCGCGATCGTCGTCGGCGTCCACGAGCACGAGATCGGCTGGCTGCAGTGGATCGGCGTCGGGCTGGTCGTCGTCGGGCTCGCCGTGTCGATCGCCCGGCCCGGTGGCACGAGGCAGAAGACGGGGCGCCCGTCGGACGTCCGGGGCGCGGCCGGCCCGTACTTCAGCTGACCTGGGCGGGTCGACAGCCGCACACTCGCTGACCACCATCCGCAGTCCCGGCGACCCGGGGGCAGGGACGCGAGACCCCTCGGCTGCTAGGTGTCGTCGCTCGCGTCGACGTCGACGTGCCGGGTCGGGATCGCCGGCTCGCCCTCCGAGAGTCGCCATGCCGGGTACGGCAGCGCCGCGCGCGCCTCGGCGTGCCGTTCCCGGGCGGCCCCGAGCGCACCCGGGCCGTGGTGCTCGGCGACCGGTTCGCCGCCGACGACGAGGTCGACCATGAGGCGGCGCGCCCCCTGTCGGTCGACCTCCGCCCACACCTGCTCCGACGACGTCCCGGACACGACGAGCTCCTCGACCGCGCGGCCGGCGCCGTCGACGATCCGGCCCGCCCGCTTGAGCCCGCCGACCGACTTCTTCGACGTCGACCGCTTGGCCACCTCGTGCGGCCGGCCGTCCGCGCCCACGCGGGAGACCAGCTTGTAGACGAGCTCGGCGGTCGGGTGTCCGGAGCCGGTGACGAGCTTCGTCCCCACGCCGTAGCTGTCCACGGGCGCGGCGTTGAGCGCGGCGATCGCGTACTCGTCCAGGTCGGAGGTCACGGTGATCCGCGTCGTCGTGGCGCCGAGCGCGTCGAGCTGCGCGCGCACGGTGAACGCCTGCGCCACGAGGTCGCCCGAGTCGAGGCGCACAGCACCGAGCTCGCCGCCGGCGGCGCGCGCGGCCGCGACCGCCAGCTCGACCCCGCGCTCGACGTCGTAGGTGTCCACGAGCAGCGTGGTCCCGGGCCCGAGGGCGTCGACCTGGGCGGCGAACGCCTCCTCCTCGGAGTCGTGGAGGAGGGTGAACGAGTGGGCGGCCGTGCCGATCGCGGTGATGCCGTACCGGCGGCCGGCCTCGAGGACCGAGGTCGCGGAGAAGCCGCCGACGACCGCCGCGCGAGCCGCGGCCACCGCGGCGTCCTCGTGCGTACGGCGGGCCCCCATCTCCAGCAGCGGCCGACCGTGCGCCGCCGTCGCCATTCGGGAGGCCGCGGCTGCCACGGCGCTGTCGTGGTTGAGGATCGACAGCACGAGCGTCTCGATCACGACGGCCTCGAGGAACGTGCCCTCGACCACGACGATCGGCGACCCGGGGAAGAACACCTCGCCCTCGGGGTAGCCGACGACGTCCCCGGTGAACCGGTACTCGCGCAACCGGTCGATCGTCTCCTCGGAGACGATCTGCTCGCGGTGGAGGTAGTCGAGCTCGGCGGGGCCGAACGTGAAGTCGCCGAGCGCATCGAGGAGACGTCCCACGCCCGCGACGACGCCGTACCGCCGCCGCGGCGGGAGCCGGCGGTTGAACACCTCGAAGACGCTGCGACGCTCGGCGGTCCCGGAGCGCACTGCGGCCTCGACCATGGTCAGCTCGTACATGTCCGTCTTCAGCGCGGTCGATGCGCGGGGGCTCATGGACAAAGGTTAGTCGCGAGGGGTCGGCGTCGCCGCGCCCGGACCGCGCGAGGCCGTGACCCCGGCGGCGGACGTTATCGTGGACGCCATGGTCCGACCCGTGGCACCGGCCGCCCCGGAGGCTCCCGCGGCCCCGGAGACCGACCGGCTCGCCGAGGCGAGCGCCGAGCCCGAGGCGCGGCGGGCGCCGGTCTGGCGCTGCGTGGTGCACGACGACCCGGTCAACCTCATGACCTACGTGACGTGGGTCTTCCGCACCTACTTCGGCTATCCGGAGGCGCGGGCCCGCAGCCTCATGCTCCAGGTGCACCAGGATGGCCGCGCGGTCGTGTCGACCGGCTCGCGCGAGTCGGTCGAGGCGGACGCCGCGGCCATGCACGGGTACGGGTTGTGGGCCACGATCGAGGAGGGCGAGGACTGACATGGACCCCTTCCGCCGCGTGCGGGGCGGCATCGCCTCGCGCCTCGACGTCCATGAGCGGCTCTTCCTCGCCCGGCCCTTCTCCGACGTCGCCTCGCTCCTGGGGCACGGCGAGCCGCCGGGCGAGACGGAGGGCGCCGGCACGGCGCCCGGTGACGCAGGAACCGACGGTCGAGGCGCCGCGGGCACCGAGCCCGCGCCCCCCACGGGCGACGACGCCGTCCTCGCGGCCCTCGACTTCGTCCCCACCGATGCCGGACCCGCCGGCGACCGGCCGCCGACCGACCCGGCGCTCGCCCGCCTCCTGCCCGCGATGTCCGAGGACGAGTCGATCGCCGGCGAGCTGCGCGAGCTCACCGAGGCGCCGCTGCGCGCCGAGAAGATCCAGCGCCTCACGGCGGTCGTCGAGGAGCTCGACACCCCGACGGGCCCCGACGGCGCGTTCCTCGTCCGCGACGGCGAGGAGGCCGACGTGCTGCGCGCCGTCAACGACGTCCGCCTCGTGCTCGCCACGCGGCTCGGTCTGGGGGACACCCTCAGCGACGAGGAGCTCTACGCGCGCGCCGAGGCCGCCGGCTCGGGCGCCACGGACGGGCCCGACGCGGTCCTCGAGGCCATGGCGATCCTTTACACGTCCTTGACCTGGTGGCAGGAGTCACTGATCAACGCGCTGCACACGCGACCCCGGTCGAACTAGCGTCGTCGCCATGAATGATGCGCCGATCGGCATCTTCGACTCCGGCGTCGGAGGCCTGACGGTCGCTCGTGCCGTCATCGATCAGCTCCCGCACGAGCAGGTCGTGTACATCGGTGACACGCGCAACAGCCCCTACGGCCCGCGCCCCATCGGGGAGGTCCGCCAGCTCGCGCTCGAGGTCATGGACGAGCTCGTCACCGCCGGTGTCAAGCTCCTCGTCATCGCCTGCAACTCCGCCTCGGCAGCTGTCCTCGCGGACGCACGCGAACGGTACGCCCTCGACGCCGGGGTTCCCGTCGTCGAGGTCATCCGACCGGCCGTGCGGCGTGCGGTCGCAGCCACCGGCACCGGACGGGTCGGCGTCATCGCCACGCGCGCGACCGTCGACTCCGGTGCCTACCGAGACGCCTTCGCCGCGGCTCCCCGCCTGGACCTGACCATCGCTCCTGCGCCGCGGTTCGTCGAGCTCGTCGAGGCAGGCATCACCTCGGGCCCCGAGGTGCTCGAGATCGCGGAGCAGTACCTCGCGCCCGCCAAGGATGCCGACGTCGACACCCTCGTGCTGGGCTGCACCCACTACCCGCTGCTGACGGGGGCGATCTCCTACGTCATGGGACCCGACGTCACCCTCGTCTCCTCCGCGGAGGAGACCGCGAAGGACGTCTACCGCACGCTTGTCGCCCACGACATCGAGCGCAGCCCTGCCGCCGGGCCGCCGCAGCACAGGTTCCTGTCCACCGGGGACCCCGAGGAGTTCGAGCGGCTCGCGCGCCGCTTCCTCGGTCCCGAGGTCAGCAGCGTCGAACCCACCAGCCGAGGGGCGGTCGCGCTGTGAGGCTCACCGTCATCGGCTGCGCCGGATCGATGTCCGGACCCGACTCCGCGGCGTCGGCCTACCTCGTCCAGGCGAGCGGCCCCGGTCCGGACGGCACGGAGCGGGTGCACTCGATCGTCCTCGACCTGGGGCCCGGGGCGATGGGCGCCATGCTCAACCACGTGGACCCGGCCGACCTCGACGCCCTCGTGCTCTCCCACCTGCACGCCGACCACATGGTCGACCTCATCGGCATGCAGGTCTACCGCCGCTGGCACCCGGACGGTCCGCTTCCCGCGCTGGCGGTCCACGGGCCGGAGGGCACCCTCGGGCGCACCCGTGACGTCGGCGGCGACGGGCCCGACGAGGACTACTCCGACGTCCTGACCTTCCACGCCCTTGCCACCGGTACGCCCGTGCGGATCGGACCGATGACGGTCGAGGTGTTCGACGCGCGGCACCCCGTGCCGGCGTTCGGCATCCGGGTGACGGGACCCGCGGAGGACGGCTCGGGCAGCGTGACGCTCGGTTACACGGGGGACACCGACTCGTGCCCCGGTCAGGACGAGATGGCCCGGGGCCTGGACCTCCTGCTGGCCGAGGCGGCCTTCCAGGAGGGTCGGGACGAGGCGCGCGGGATCCATCTGACCGGTCGCAGGGCCGGCGAGCTTGCCGTGACGGGTGGGGTGGGCCGGCTCGTCCTCACGCACGTCCAGCCGTGGACCGACAAGGCGACCGTGGTGGAGGAGGCCCGCGGCGTCTACGAAGGGCCCGTCGATCTCGCGGCCCCCGGCGCCACCTGGGTGCTCTGACGGGAGTCCGGGAGCCGGCACGCACCCCTTTCTGTGTTGCAGGTCTCCGACCGCCGGAGGAGGATGAGCCCCGGGAGGTCCTCCGGGTCGCCACGGAGCTGCGGCTACGGAGGTGACCTCCCGCCACGCCCCGTCCTCGGTGGCCCTACCGCCGTGCCCCGACCGCGGTGGCCACCCGGTGGTCGTGCCTGCGGACGCCTGCGGCGCACCGTTAGCCTGCACGCGTGATCGCACCAGGAGACCGCGCGTCCGACCCGCTCGATCCCGCCGCGCAGGAGGCGGCACCGCCGCAGGCCCCGCCCTCCGCGCCACCCACGGCCACGACGACGACCGGCGCGGGTTCCGCCTCGGGAGTTCCCGACGCCATGCGGGCCGACGTCCGGCTGCTGGGCAACATGCTCGGCCAGGTCCTCAAGGAGTCCGGCTCGGACGGGCTCTACGACGACGTCGAGACGCTGCGGCAGCTCGTCATCGACGCCCGCCGGGCCAGCAGCGCGACGGACATCGCCCGCGCCGAGGAGGTTGTCGCCGGCTTCACGCCCGAGCGGGCGATCGAGGTGGCGCGCGCCTTCTCCTGCTACTTCCACCTCGCCAACCTCGCCGAGGAGCAGCAGCGCGTGCGCGTGCTCCGCGAGACCGAGGGCGGCGGTGCCCGCGGCTTCGAGTCCCCGAGCTCCCTGCCGGGCGCCGTGAGGGCGCTCGCCGAGGAGGTCGGTGAGGACGAGGCGCGCCGCCGCCTCGGCGATCTGCGCTTCCACCCCGTGTTCACCGCGCATCCGACCGAGGCCCGGCGTCGTGCCGTGACCCGCGCGATCGGCACGATCGGCAGACTCATCGACGCTCGTGACGACGACCGGCTCGGCCCGTTCGCCCTCGCCGAGATCGACCGCGACCTGCTCGCGTCGGTCGACACGCTGTGGCGCACCGCGGAGCTGCGGCCGTACAGCCCCGGCCCGCTCGACGAGGTCCGCACCCTCATGCAGACCTTCGACAGCTCGCTGGTGCACATCGTGCCCGCCGTGTACCGGCGCCTAGACGACGCGCTGGACCCCGAGGGTGCCGGCATCGCCGATCCGATCGCCCCGGCGTTCGTCCGCCTCGGCAGCTGGATCGGCGGCGACCGCGACGGCAACCCCAACGTCGTCTCTCCGCTGACGATCGAGGCCGCGCAGATCATGTCCGAGCACGCGCTCGCCACGATCGGTGAGCGCACGCGCGACGTCGCCATGCACCTGACCGTCGCGGACACGCTGGTCGCCCCCGACGACGCCGTCTCGCGCCTGTGGCAGCTGCAGCGTCAGCTCAGCCCGAAGGTCGCGGAGCGGGCCGCCGCGATGTCGCCGGGGGAGACCCACCGCCGGGTCCTGCTGTTCGTCGCCTCCCGCCTGGACGCCACCCGTGAACGTGACGCCGACCTCGCCTACGCCGACCCGGAGGAGGCGCTGGAGGACATCCGCACCGTCCGCTCGTCGCTCCTGGCGGCGGGTGCGCGCCGGGCCGCGAACGGCGACCTCGCCGACCTCGAGCGGCAGCTCGTCACGTTCGGCTTCCACGGCGCAGAGCTGGAGATGCGGCAGCACTCGAAGGTCCACCGCCAGGCGCTCGCGATCCTCGACGGTGAGGTGGACCCCGAGGAGCACCCGCCGGCCGTGCCCGTCGAGGAGGTGCTCGACACCATGCGCGCCGTCGCGCTCGTCCAGCGGCGGCTCGGGCAGGGGGCGGCCGGTCGCTACCTCGTCTCCTTCACGCAGTCGAGCGAGGACATCGCCAACGTCTACCGGCTCGCGCGGATCGCTGCCGGCGACGGTCGCCACGCCCCGGTCATCGACGTCGTGCCCCTGTTCGAGACGTTCGAGGACCTGCGCAACGCGCCGCGGATCCTCACCGAGATGCTCGACATCCCGGACGTGCAGGAGCGGCTGGCCGCGAACGGCCGGAAGATCGAGGTCACGCTCGGCTACTCGGACTCCGCCAAGGACGTCGGCCCGGTGGCCGCGACGATCGCGCTCTACGACGCCCAGCGGCAGATCGCCGACTGGGCCAAGGAGCACGACATCTCGCTCACCCAGTTCCACGGCCGGGGCGGCGCCCTGGGCCGCGGCGGCGGCCCCGCCCACCGTGCCGTGCTCGCGCAGCCTCCCCACAGCGTGGACCTGCGGTTCAAGGTCACCGAGCAGGGCGAGGTCATCTCCGCGCGGTACTTCAACCGGGCCATCGGCATCCGGCACATCGAGTCGGTCGCGGCCGCCACGCTCATGGCGTCCGCCCCGAGCGTCGAGCAGCGCAACGCCGAGGCGGCCGAGCGGTACGCCGAGCTGGCCGAGCGCCTCACCGTCACCTCCCGCGAGCGGTTCGACGCGCTCGTAGGTGCCGAGGGCTTCCCCGCCTGGTTCGCGCAGGTCACGCCGCAGGAGGAGGTCGGGCACCTGGCCATCGGCTCGCGACCCGCCAAGCGCGGGCTGTCGGTCGAGTCCCTCGACGACCTGCGGGCGATCCCGTGGAACTTCGCCTGGTCGCAGGCCCGCACGAACCTCACCGGCTGGTTCGGGCTGGGCACGGCGCTCGCCGAGGTCGGCGACGTCGAGCTGCTGCGCTCGGCCTACGCGCAGTGGCCGCTGTTCGCCACGATGGTCGACAACATCGAGATGTCCCTGGCCAAGGCCGACGACCTCATCGCCGCCCGCTACCTCGCGCTCGGTGACCGGGACGACCTCGGCGAGATGGTCCTCGAGGAGCTCGAGCTCACGCGCCGGTGGGTCCTGCAGGTCACGGGCCAGGATCAGCTGCTCGACTCACACCGCGTGCTGGGCCGCGCGGTCGCCCTGCGCAACCCGTACATCGACGCGCTCTCGCTGCTCCAGCTGCGGGCGCTGCGGGTCCTGCGGGGGAGCGGATCCGGCAGCGAGGGGACGGACGAGGTGGCGGACGACGTCGCCCCGGAGGTTCACGAGCTGCTCCTCATCACGCTCAAGGGCGCGGCGGCTGGGCTGCAGAACACGGGGTGACCGCGGCGCCGCGACGTCGTCGAGCGTGCGGTGGGGGGTCGTCGAGCGTGCGGTGGGGAACGTGCCGGGCGGGCGGTTCGTCGTCGACCCTGGAGTCGTCCTCGCGTTCGGTGGTCGTCCGGCCCGGGCCGGAGTGCCCGCCGGTAGCCTCGACGCCATGACCAACGACTCGAGCAGCACCGCCACGCCCCGACCCGACGGCCGCGCACCCGACCAGCTCCGCGACGTCCGGATCACCCGGGGCTGGCAGAAGGCGGGCGAGGGGTCGGTCCTCGTCGAGTTCGGCGACACCCGGGTGCTGTGCGTGGCCTCGTTCACGGCGGGTGTGCCGCGCTGGCGCAAGGACTCCGGCGAGGGCTGGGTGACCGCGGAGTACGCGATGCTTCCGCGCGCCACGAACGACCGCTCCCAGCGCGAGTCCGTGCGCGGAAAGATCGGCGGGCGCACGCACGAGATCAGCCGGCTCATCGGCCGCTCGCTGCGCGCGGTGGTGGACATGTCCGCGCTCGGGGAGAACTCGATCGTCCTGGACTGCGACGTCCTCCAGGCCGACGGTGGGACCCGCACCGCCGCGATCACCGGCGCGTACGTGGCGCTCGCGGACGCCATCGCCTGGGGCCAGCGCGAGGGGCACGTCCGCAAGGGCGCCGGCGTGCTCAAGGACTCCGTCGCAGCCGTCTCGGTCGGCGTCGTCGACGGACGCCCGGTCCTCGACCTGCCCTACGTCGAGGACGTCGCGGCGGACACCGACATGAACGTCGTCACCACGGGCTCCGGCACGTTCATCGAGGTCCAGGGCACGGCCGAGGGCGAGGCGTTCGACCGCGCCGAGCTCGACTCCCTGCTCGACCTCGCGCTCGCCGGCACCGCGCGCCTCACCGAGCTCCAGTGCGACGCCCTCGCGACGGGCTCCGACGCGTGACGGGACCCGGGGTCCCGACGCCGGGATCCGCGGCGGGTGGGCCGGGGCCCGTCGCGCACGTCCCGACGCCGGAGCCCACCCAGGGCGAGCCGCGCAGGCCCCGGCTCGTGCTGGCCACCCACAACCTCGGCAAGCTCGCCGAGCTGCGGGAGATCCTCACCCCGCTCGTCCCCGGTCTGGTGCCGGAGGAGATCGTCACGGCAGGGGAGCTCGGCATCGAACCTCCGGTGGAGGACGGCGTGACGTTCGAGGACAATGCCCTGCTCAAGGCCCGGGCGATCGCCGCGGCCTCCGGCCTGCCGGCCGTGGCCGACGACTCCGGTCTCGCCGTCGACGTGCTCGGCGGCGCGCCCGGCGTGTTCTCCGCGCGCTGGTCCGGCCGGCACGGGGAGGACGCCGCGAACAACGCGCTGCTGCTCGCCCAGCTCGCCGACGTGTCCGACGAGCATCGCGCGGCGCGGTTCGTGTGCGCGGCCGCGCTCGTGGTGCCCGGTGCTCCCGGCGCGACACCGGTCGAGGTCACGCGGCGCGGCGAGATGCCGGGGCGCCTGCTGCGCGAGGCGCGGGGGAGCGGCGGCTTCGGCTACGACCCGCTGTTCCTGCCCGACGGCGAGACGCGGTCCGCGGCCGAGCTCGCGCCCGCCGAGAAGCACGCGATCAGCCACCGGGGTGCGGCGTTCCGTGCCCTCGCCCCCGATGTTGTGCGCGTGCTCGACGCGCGCTGACTCCCGGTCCGATCAGCCCCCGGTGCGGCCCGCGCGTGCGGCGGCCTGCCGCGCGACGCCGGGCCGGTGGTGCGCCACCCACTCGCCGATCCGGTGGCGCTCCCATCGCTCGTCGAACTGGGACAGCGGGATCGCCGTTCTCGACTCACCGGTGTCCGGGTCGGTGCCGTAGCGCGCAGGGTCCTGGGCGTAGGTGCGCTCCGCCAGCGGACCGCCCGTGACCTCCGTGGTGCCGCGACCGACCAGTCCTAGGCCCTCGCGGCGGAAGGCGCTGAACCCCTCCGTCGGAGCGCCGCCTCCGAGCGGGGTGATCGTCGGGATCACCTCGGCCGCGTGGACGTCGTCCCACGCCATCCGCCGGACGGAGGAGTCACCGACGTACTCGAGGCCGGCGGGGGACAGGGTGAGCGACAGTCCGGCCGCGGAGTCGCGGGCTGCCCGCCGGCCCAGCCAGGCGATGAGCGCGGTCGACACGGCGGCGGCACCCAGTGCGACGAGCAGCGACCACGGGATCCCCGCGAGCGCGAAGAGGGGCCAGTAGACCAGGGCGGTCGCGACGAGCAGGCCTGCTATCCGAAGGGGCGTGCGTGTGACCGTCTCGGCCGCGTGTCGGGAACCGGCGACGGCGACGAACCGCTCGGCGGTCACGAAGTCCTCATCCATCCAGTCTCCTTCACGGCTCTGCGGGCAGCTGGATCGGGGCGTGCGCCCCGCACGAGATGTGTGCCGAGCACCGGCCCGATCGGTTCCGTCGACGCTACCTGCTCCCCGGCCGCGCTGGCGGGGGCTCTGCGGTTGCGTCCAGGATCGCGAGGGGGGGGAGGACTCCCCGTCAACGGGGTCACGACTCGTGCTCGATCTCGGTAAAGATCGACGTCCATGACGAGACACCCGACGGCGAGGACCGGCACCACAGCATGAACACCACGAACAGCGGGCACTTCGAGGGCGGGGATTCGCAGGACGCAGTGCTGCTCGTCGTCGATGACGACGCTCGCACGGTCGGCATCGAGCTCGCCGCCGACTGGCCGGAGGTCGTCGCCGAGAAGGACCTCGGTCTCCACCTGGTGGAGGCGCACCGCGCCGCCGTCGCTGCACGTGACACCAGCCAGATGGAGCAGGTGGACCTCGGGGGGTTGCTCGCCAGGTTGCGGACACTGACCACCATGACGCCGGAACAGCTTCGAGAGCACGTCGGAGCTGATGCGGCCGATGCCGCGTGGCGTCCGTCGAGCGCGTCAGGCAACGATGACCTGCTCGATCCCGGGGTACGCGCCGCCCATGCCGAACGGCTCCGAGAGATCCACGGCGAGCCCGACGAGGTGACGTCTCCGGACGGACTACTCACCCTGCAGGGCGTGTCCGGGCGGCCGACCGGACTCACGGTCGCGCGCGGCTGGTCGACGCGCTACGACGTGCAGTCCCAGGCTGCACAGCTCTTCGCGTTGCTCGAGGAGCTGGCTCGACGACACGACGATCGTCTCGCCCAGCTCGACCTCGAGTTCCCGGGCCTGGCCGAACGTCAGCAGGCATCGATCGACCGTGGGCTCGACCTGGTGCGGAGCATCCCGCTGACGGAGAACGACGAAGGACGGAGACAGACCGATGGCTGACATCGAGATCACCTACAGCGTCGTGCGCTCGGTGGCGAGAACCTGGGACACGACGCTCGCCGACGAGTACACGAGGCTCAAGGGCCGGGCGGAGTCGTTCACGGTCGACAGCGGCTCCTGGAGCGGCGGGGTCGGCGGCGTCTATGACTCCATCCGGACGACGATGGCCGCGGTCGCCGGTGGCGGGAGCGACGAGATGGATCTGATGGCGGGCGCGCTGAAGGCCGCGTGTGACCACTACGAGGAGACGGACGAGGAGTCCGAGTACGAGTTCGATACTCGCACCTGACCTCCGCGGTGGGTGTGGATCACCAGGACGACACACTGACGACGAACCGAGAAGAGGACGATATGTCGAGCGCCGAGTTCCTGAGGTCCGAGCTACGCCGAGTCTCGGGCGAGCTGCGTGATGCCGAGGGCGGCCTGCGCAACTTTCCGAACCAGGTCCCGCCGGTGGTCAGCAGTGCGGTCAGTGGCCCCGCGAACGATCTTGCGGACGGCTGCGCGAACGCGTCCGGCGACGCCGATCGCGTCGAGCTGAACGTCCGGGACGACGCCGCGGTGCAGCAGGCGAAGGATGACTGGATCGCGTGGGCGGAGTCCGTGCTCGAGACCATCACGGACTTCCAGACCACCGAGGTCGGACCGCAGCACTGGTCGGCGGACGGTGCCACCGCCTACGCCAACGCCCGCACGCCGCAGAGCGACGCGATGACGTTCATCGAGCAGCACGCCCGCGACATCGCACGTGAGCTGGAGATCTACGGCGAAGCCATCGACGAATTCCGTAACTCGGGCCTGCTGTGGGTCGGGGAGATCGTCCTGCTGCTCGCGTCGATCGTCGCGATCCTCGCCACCCCCGTCACATTCGGGGTCTCGGGCGTCCTCGGCATCGTCGGGCTCGTCGGCTCACTCGTCATGATGGGCTTCACGATCGCCAAGCTCATCGAGCTGGCCAACCAGCTGAAGGACACGACGCCGTTCGACGAGCTGCTCGCCACCATCTCCTCGACCCCGTCCCTCCGTTCGGGTGAGTGGCCCTACGCGCTGAAGGCGCAGGACTGACGAGCGGCAGCTGCTTCCTCACGGTCGGGAGCGGTCGGAACCGGGTCGAGTCGCACGCCGGACGACCAGCACCACGAGCCGCCAGCCGAGGAACCCGGCGGCGAACAGGCCGGCAGCCACGAGCACGAACGTCCACGCGGTGCCGCCGCCGGTGAGTGCGCGCAGTGCCATGCCGATCCCGAGGGTGCCGAGCCAGATGACCACCCCGGTGGGCCACAGCGAGGTCGGGGCACGCCACAGCCGACCCGCCACCCACGTGATCGCGAGCGCGGCGAGGAACGGCCACGCAATGCGAGCCAGGTCCCCGGCGCCCCGCTCGTGGGCGTCCGCACCGCCGAGTGTGAAGGCCGCGACCACTGCCACGTCGAGGAGGAGCGCCCACCACACGACGCCACGACGCCGCGCGACCGGTGTCACGCCGTCGGGTCGGGTGGGCGAGGCTCCGGTCCCCGTACGACCGACGTCGTCGTGACGAGCGGGACGGTCCCCGACCCGCTCCCCACCTCTCGTCACGGCAGGCGACCGAGGTGCGCGAGCGCGCGCCGTACGAGGTCGGCGTGCCCCTCGGACATGTCGCCGGTGATCTCCGGTGTGAGCACCTCGCGCGGCGTGAACCAGCTGAGCTCGAGGGTGTCGTTGGACGGGCTGCAGTCGCCCGCGACGGGCACGACGTAGGCGAGCGACACCGCGTGCTGGCGCGGGTCCAGGTAGTGCTCGCCGGGGGTGGGGAAGTACTGGCCGATCGCGTACGGCACGGGTGAGACCGGGAGCTGGGGGAGCGCGAGCGGGCCGAGATCCTTCTCGAGGTGCCGCACGAGCGCCTGCCGCACCGTCTCCTGGAACAGGACGCGACCGGAGACGAGCTCGCGGGTGATCGTCCCCTCGGGCCGCGCGCGCAGCAGGAGGCCGACCGCCTCGAGGACGCCGTTCTCGCCGACCCGGACGGGAACGACGTCGACGTAGAGCATCGGCACCTTGCGGCGCACGAGCTCGAGATCCTCCTCGGACAGCCAGGGACCCATGTCGTCGGACGCGATGTCGCTCACCCGTCGTTTCTACCCCGGCGGGCAGCCCCGGCGCGACCTGCCACGCGGACGCCGGCGCCGGGCACCCGGGTGCGAGCGAGGTGAAGATCGTGAGCCGCAACCGCGTCGCAGTCGGAAGAACATGGTTACTATCTGCCTACCCCCCTGCGGTATGCACAGCACCCTGTTGTACACACCGTCCTGCTGCACAGCCCCCCGTGAAGGACAGCCCGATGAACCAGCCCGTGTACCCCGGTCCGCACATGGATCAGACCCAGGCACCGACGCCCGACGCACCGCCCGCCGCCGCACCGACGAAGAAGAAGAGGCGATGGGTGCCGTTGACGGCGGCCGCCGTCGCAGGTCTCCTGCTCGGCGTGGGCATCGGGACGTCGCAGGCGAGCGACCCCGCGCTGGTCGAGGCGCGCGAGGAGGCCGAGGCCGAGGCGAGGGACGCCCGAGACGCGCTGGCCGAGGCCGAGGGTGACGCGCAGGATGCCCGTGACGCCTTGGCCGAGGCGGAAGGCGAGGCGGAGGATGCCCGTGACGCCTTGGCCGAGGCGGAGGGCGAGGCGGAGGATGCCCGTGACGCCTTGGCCGACACCCAGGGCGAGGTCGACGCCCTTCAGTCGGAGGTGGACGAGCTGAACGCGGCCGTCGCCGTGGCGGACACGGGCTCCGACAGCGCCGACGACACGACATCGGTGGCGACCGACGAGGACGACGGTGCGGGCGCGCAGGTCGAGGCGCCGCAGCCACCCGCCGCCGGGGAGGCCGACACCTCGGGACGGTCGATCGCGCAGGAGAACGCCGTCGGGTCCGCGGAGAACTACCTCAGCTTCATGTCGTTCTCCCGGCAGGGCCTGATCGACCAGCTGGAGTACGAGGGCTACTCGACCGAGGACGCGACCTACGCCGTGGACAGCCTCTCGGTGGACTGGAACGAGCAGGCGGCGTTGAGCGCCGAGAACTACCTCGACTTCATGTCCTTCTCCCGCCAGGGTCTGATCGATCAGCTCCTCTTCGAGGGGTTCAGCCAGTCGCAGGCCGAGTACGGAGCGGCGGCAGTCGGATACTGACCGCTAGGGGAACGGTGCGCGAGGCGGGACTCGAACCCGCACGCCCGAAGGCACCAGGACCTAAACCTGGCGCGGCTGCCAGTTACGCCACTCGCGCTCGCGGGCTCGCGCCCGCGGAGGAAGAGCCTACGTCGTCGCACGACGCCGAACCGCACGTCGACGCCGAACCGCCGCTACGGCGTCGCCGGATCCGTGAGCCCGAGCTCGCGGGCGAGGAGCGCCATGTGCCCCTTGGCCCGGACGTTGTAGCGCACCCAGCTGACGACCCCGGCCGGGTCGAGCACGACCGTCGAACGGATGAGGCCCGAGTAGGTGCGCCCGTAGTTCTTCTTCTCGCCCCAGGCGCCCCACTGCTCCGAGACCGCGTGGTCCTCGTCGGACAGCAGCGGGAACGGTAGCCCGTCGTCCTCCACGGCCCGGGCCAGCCGCTCGACCGGGTCGGGCGAGATGCCGACGAGGCCGTAGCCCGCGTCGGTGAACACGTCGTACCGGTCACGGGCGTCGCACGCCTGCTGCCGGCACGCGGGGGTCAGCGCCTGCGGGTAGAAGTAGACGACGAGGCCGGCGCTGCCCACGCCCAGCAGCTCCGCGAGGCTGCGGTCGCCCCCGTCGTGTGCCGGCAGGCTGAAGCCGGGCGCGGTGTCGCCGATGGCGAGCCGCGCCCCCGTGGGAGCCGTCACGCCCCGAGCACCTCGCGCAGGCGCGCGACGTGACCGTTCGGGTCGACGCCGTACTCGACGTAGGTCAGTCGCCTCTCGGGGTCGACGACGAACGTCGAGCGCTTGTTGCCCGTCTGCGTGCCGAACGGCGTCTCGTGCGTGCCCCACGTCCCGTAGGCGTCGCCGACGGCGTGGTCCTCGTCGGACGCGAACGGGAACGACACGTGGTTGTCCGCGGCGAACGCCTCGAGGTCCGCGACCGGGTCCGCCGAGATGCCGACGAGCGAGTAGCCGGCGGCCGCCAGCGCCGCCTCGTTGTCCCGGAAGTCGCAGGCCTCCGTGGTGCAGCCGGGGGTGGCGGCCTTCGGGTAGAAGTACACGACAGCACCCTTCCCGGAGCTGACGAGCTCGGAGAGGACGACCCGCGAGCCGTCGTGCGCGGGCAGGTCGAAGTCGGGGGCCAGGTCACCGGTGGCGAGAGATTCCATGTCCCTATCGTGACATCAGGACGGCGGCCCGCGCCGGTGTGCCCGAGGAAGGGCCACGACGACGATGCCCCCGACGACGACCGCGGCGAGCACCGCACCCGTGAGGGCCGGAGACACGGCGAACAGCGGCAGCAGCAGGGGAGCGGCGGCGCCGGCACCGAACTGCGCGGCCTGCATGACGGACGTCGCCCCCGACTCGTTGCTGGGGGTCGAGGCGATGGCCAGGCTGGAGGACAGGATCCGCACGCAGGTGGCGGTCGCTCCGCACAGCGCGAGGGCGAGCACGAGGACCCACAGCGCGGGGGAGACCTGGACGGCGAACGTGGCCGCCGCGAGCACCGCGGACGCGACGGCGCCCATGGTGAGGACGCCGACGCGGTCGGCCCATCCGCCGGCGACCCGCGCCGTCGCGAACCCCGCGACCCCGAAGGCGACGACGACGAGCCCCCGCTGACCCGGGCTCATCCCGAACCGGTCGGTCGCGATGAGCGCCGCGGACAGCACGACGAAGTTCGCGGCGAGCTGCGCGCAGGCCGCCACGACGGTGGTGGACCCGAGGCGCAGGTTGGCCAGCGCCCGCCAGGACCCGACCTCGCGCTCGACCCGGCCCCGCGGCCCGGACGGCGTGAGCACGGCGAGCAGCAGCGCCGCGACGGCCGTGGCGAGGAACGCGATCCGCCAGTCGTAGCCGGCCGCGAGACCACCGGCGAGCGGTGACAGCGCCTGCCCGCCCGCCTGGGCAGCGGCGAGACCGCCGAGCGCGCGGCCCACGTGCCGTCGGTCGCTCGCCGCGACGATGAGCGTGATGAGCACCGGCGTGAGGAAGGCGTTGGCCCCGCCCTGGAGGGCGCGGGCCCCGAGGAAGAGCGGGAGGTTGGGGACCAGGGCGCAGGCCAGGGAGGTGGCCGCGTACACGGCGTAGCCGACCCGGACGACCGTGGCGCGGTCCCACCGGCTCGCCAGGGTGCCCGAGACGAGGAGCAGGACGGCGAACGGTGCGAGGTACCAGGTGATCGACTGCGAGGCGCCGTGGACCGTGGTGCCGAGCCCCTCGGCGAGCTCGGGCAGCATCGTCGTCACCATGCCCCCGCCGAAGGGTCCCATGAAGCCGCCCAGGTAGAGCACCCAGAGCCGCCGGGGGGCGGCGGCGGGTGGGGTGGTCACAGCGTCAGGGTAGGCCGCTGTGCGTGACCTCACGGCCCCGGACCGGGCGACGGACTGGGCCGCCGTGTCCCGCCACGGTAGTGTGATCCCTCGGTTCAGCCGGTGCCCGTCGCCCCACGACGGACCCCAGCACCGAGCACCGCTAGCTCAATCGGCAGAGCAACTGACTCTTAATCAGTGGGTTCTGGGTTCGAGTCCCAGGCGGTGTACCGGCAACGAGGGCCCCGGACGCGGACATCCGCGTCCGGGGCCCTCGTCGTCTCCCCGTGCGCGGCAGGTGGGCACCGGGCAGCGCCGCGGCCCTGTCGACGACGAACGTCGTCTCCCCGTGCGCGGCGGGCGGGCCCCGAGTAGCGTCGTGCCACGGGGACGTGGCGTCGGCCCGGGGGCGCCTCGCAGCGTGCGAGCGCCCGCACCGGGCGGCCCGCGTCCACACCTTGAGGAGGCACGTCATGAGTCACCACGGAAAGCATGTCGCCGACCGCCACGACGGCGAGCACGACGAGGTGGGCGAGTCGCAGCCCAGCGAGTACCAGCACGGTGTGAACCGCCCGGACAACCCGGTGGCCGAGCACGAGGACCGCTCGTCCGCGTTCATGCACGACGGACAGGACGGTGGCGGCGGTACCGGCCGCACGCACGACGGTGGCGTGCTGGGCGGCTCGGGCGTCGAGGGCGACAAGGGGGGCACCCTGCGTCCCGACGAGCCGGACGTCTGACACGACCGCCGATCAGCTGAGCAGATCACCCGTACGACACCATCGAACGAGGGAGAAGCATGATCAGCATCAATGACGTCGGGGGCATCCTCGCCGCGAAGACGCCCGTCCGGGGGAACGACGGCAAGATCGGCACCGTGGGGCAGGTGTTCCTCGACGACTCGAGCAACGACCCCACGTGGATGACCGTCAACACCGGTCTGTTCGGCACCAAGGAGTCGTTCGTCCCGCTGGAGGGGGCGAGCTACGACCACGACGAGATCGTCGTGCCCTTCACGAAGGACCTCGTGAAGGACGCTCCGCGGCTCGACGTGGACGAGAGCCTCAGCCCCGAGCAGGAGAGCGAGCTGTTCGCGCACTACGGGCTCCAGGGCCGGTACGCGGGCTGGGACCAGCAGCCCGGCGTCGCCGACCAGGAGCGTCGTCCGGACATCGACCCGGCGGTCGCCGGTGGAGGTGTCCACGGAGCGCCCCCCGCGGCCGGCTTCCAGGGAGCACCGGCGCAGGGTGCCGACGAGCGCGGCGCGTTCCGCGACGACCGGCCGGACTCCGCGCGTCCCGACGTTCCGACCGCCGACGGGCGCCCGCTCGAGGCCGACGTCTCCACGACCGACGCCGCAGCGGCCCCGGACGAGCGGGTCGCCCCCTCGGCGGGCCCCGGACCCGACCTGCCGCCGGCGGGCGGGCCCGGCACGCACGCCGCCCCGGCGGTGACCGAGCGTCCGGCACCCGAGCCCGTCGCGGGCGCCGAGCCCCGGACCGGGCACGACGTCCCCGCGGGGGCGCGGCCGACGCACGCCGACCACGGCGCTCCCGCGGGCACCGACGCGGCCGGTCAGGCGACCGGACGTGTGCGCCTGCGTCGGTACACCGTGACGGAGACCTTCGCCGAGGACGGCACGCCCGTCACCAGCGAGGACATCCACATCGAGCGTGATCCCGAGGACGCGGACGGCACGGGCGGACCCGGACCGCTCGGCGACGAGGGCGCCGGGCGGCACAGCCGCTGACCCCACGCGGGGGGCCGCCGCTGAACACGGACGGGGCCCGACGACGGAACGCACGTTCCGCCGTCGGGCCCCGTCCTTGTGTCCGGTCGTCCGTGTGCCGGGTCAGCGCTTCCTGCCGCCCATGCGACGACTGCCCTTGCGCATCCCGCCGCCGCGACGCTTCGATGAGCCGCCCGAGGACCGGCGGCGCGAGCGGCCCGAGCCTCCGCCGAAGCGCCCCGAGAACGACCGTGATCCCGAGCCGCCACCGAACGAGCCGCCGAAGCTGCTCCGCCCCGACGAGCCACGACGGCGTCCCGAGCCGCGCCCCCAGCCGGACCGGCGACGCCGATCACGGCCGTAGCCGTCGTCACCGCCGTGCCCTGAGTACCCGCCCGTTCCCAGCCGCCAGAGGATCCTCGCCACGTTGATCACGGCGATGATGACGACGGCGGTGATCACCCACCCCGTCGGGAACGACGCTCCTCCCGTTGTCATGAGGCGCCGCGCCCCTGCCGCGCGCGGAGGTACTGCGCCTCGAGGCCGGACCACCCCTCGTCGGCGGTGCCGGACGGCGCGGGGCCGACGTTCCCGGTCGACGCCTGGTGCCGCAGCTCGAGCATGCGGATCTGGTGCTCCTGGCGGCGCCGCTCCGCGCGCAGCCGGAGGATCCCCTGGACGACCCTGCCGACGATGATCAGCACCATGAGGGCCGGCACGACGTAGAACATGATCGGCGTCGGGCGGTCCGCGAACGGCGAGGCACCGGCAAGCACCGGAGTGGCAAGGACCGGTGAGGCGAGTGCTGAGAGGCTCGGCATGGCGACATGGTGTCACCGGGGCGTCACGCCGGGAACGGTTCCATCGGGGCAGTTCAGACCATCGCCCGCTCTCTGGACGTCACCCGCACCAGCAACCTCGCCGACACCCTTGAGAGCGGTGCCTCGCGGCCTCAGCGGCGCATGACCTTGCGCGCCAGCCAGTTGCCGAAGAACTGCACCGACTGCACGAGGATGACGATGACGATCACCGTGATGACCGTCAGCCACCAGTCGAAGCGCTGGTAGCCGTAGGTCAGGGCGAACGCACCGAGACCGCCGCCGGAGATCATCCCGGCGAGGGCGGACATGTCGACGATGGCGATGAAGATGAACGTGTAGCCGAGGATGAGCGGTCCGAGCGCCTCGGGGATGACGACGGTGCGGATGATCCGCCAGGGCGAGGCGCCCATCGCGCGCGCCGCCTCGATGAGGCCGGGGTCGAGCGCCACGAGGTTCTGCTCGACGATCCGCCCGGTGGCGAACGAGGCCATGATCGACGCCGGCACGATGAACGCCTCCGTGCCGATCCGGGTGCCCACGATCCCGATCGTCACCGGGCCCATCACTGTGAGGAAGATGATGAACGGGATCGGCCGGACGAAGTTCGTCAGGACGTTGAGGAACCCGAACAGCCAGCGGTTGGCGAGCACGCCCCCGCGCCGGGTCGCGTAGAGCAGCGTCCCCAGGACGAGGCCGACCACGCCGCCGATGAGCAGCGTGGTGCCGACGATCTGCAGCGTGACGAGGAAGGCCTCGAGGAAGACGTCCCAGTTGTTCTCCCAGTCGAACGTCATCGCGGGCCCTCCGTCTCGGGCGTGGTCGGGCCGGTCGGCGTGGTCGGACCGGTCGGCGTGGTCGCATCGGTCGGGGTCGTCGGTGCGGGCGGCAGGTCGTTCGGGTCGGGCCCGGCGTCGAGCTCGTGACGCTCGACCTCGGCGACCTCTTCGAGGGCCTCCACGAGCGCCGCCACCCGCTCGGCGTCCCCGGTCAGCGCGAAGGTCAGCGACCCGAGCGGTCGGTTGCCGACGTCGGTGATGCCGCCGTAGACGAGGGCCGACTGCACGCCGGGGTGCTCGCCGAGCGTCCGGGCCAGCACGGCGGACGACCCACGGTTCTCCCGCACGGCCACGGTGGCGAGAACGGCGCCCGGGTGGGTCTCGGCGAGCGCGCGGAGCGTGTCGGTACGCGGCCTGTCGCGCAGCGACGTCGCGACGAAACGGCGGGTCGTGTCGTGCTGGGGGTCGGAGAAGAGGTCGTAGACGGTGCCGGACTCGACGACCTCGCCCAGCTCCATCACCGCGACCCGGTCGCACAGGTGCTTGACGATGTCCATCTCGTGGGTGATGAGGACGATGGTCAGGCCGAGCTCCTCGTTGATGCGGCGGAGCAGGGCGAGCACCTCGCGCGTGGTCTCCGGGTCGAGGGCCGACGTGCACTCGTCGGCCAGCAGGATCCTCGGCCCCGGGGCGAGGGCGCGCGCGATGCCCACGCGCTGCTTCTGCCCGCCCGAGAGCTGGTCGGGGTAGGAGCGGGCCTTGTCGCTCAGCCCGACGAAGTCCAGCAGCTCGGCGACCCGGGCGGTACGCCGCTCCTTCGACCAGCCGGCCAGGCGCAGCGGATAGGCGATGTTCTCGGTGACCGTCTTGCTGTTGAAGAGGTTGAACTGCTGGAAGATCATCCCGATCTCGGGCCGGATCGGGCGGATGCGCCGCTCGGTCAGGCCGGAGATCTCCGTGCCGAGGACGCTCACGCGCCCGTCGGTGACGGGCTCGAGGCCGTTGATGAGCCGGACGAGGGTGGACTTCCCGGCGCCGGACCAGCCGATGACGCCGAAGATCTCACCCTCGGCGACCTCCAGGCTCACGTGACGCACGGCGCGCACGTCGCCGGACTTGCTCGGGAACGTCTTCGACACGTCGTCGAAGGAGATGACTGTGCTCATGGCACCTTTCATGCCGGTGGCGGGGCGCGGTGCTCCGCGCCCCGCCGACGGTGGGCTCTGAGGGTTCTCCGGTCCCTGCCTCGCAGGTGGCAGGGTCAGCCCTCGGCGAGCGAGGCCTGCACCTCGTCGAGGATCTCCTGCAGCTCGGCCGGGTCCTGGTCCGCGATCGAGGCGGTGCCGCCCGAGCTCTCCTGGAGGGCGTCGACGACGCTCTGGTCGTGGAAGAGCTCGACGAGCCGGGCGTAGTTCTCGTTCTCCGCCTCGTCGGCACGGGCGACGAACACGTTGATGTAGGGGCGGGCGCCCTCGGACTCGGCGGAGTCCTCGAAGATCGCATCGGCGGGGGAGAGCCCCGCGTCGCTGACGAAGTCGTTGTTGACGATCGAGGCCGCGACGGAGTCGAGCGCGACGACCGTCTGGTTCGCGTCCATCGGCGCGACGGTCACGCTGGAGGCGCCCTCGTCCACGTCCGTCGGGTCGGGGACGACGCCGGCGTCCTCGTTGAGCACGATCAGCCCGGCCTCCTCCAGGACGAACAGGGCGCGCGCCTGGTTGGTCACGTCGTTGGGGATGGCGATCTCGGAGCCGTCGGGGATCTCCTCGACGTCGGTGAACTCGGTCGAGTACAGGCCGAGCGGGTAGACGGCGGTGGCGCCGATCGGGGTGAGGTCGTCGCCCGTGGCCTCGTTGTGCTGCGCGAGGTAGAGGATGTGCTGAAACTGGTTGAGGTCCAGCGAGCCGTCCGTCAGCGCCGGGTTCGGCTGCGTGTACTCGGTGAAGTCCTGGACCTCGATGTAGATGCCCTCCTCCTCGGCCAGGTCCGTGAAGATGTCCCACTGCGGGTCGGCCGCACCGACGACGCCGATGCGGATGGGGGAGTCCGCGGAGGACCCGCGCTCCCCGTCGCCCTCGTCCTCCGAGGAGCAGGCGGCGAGCGTGAGGGGCAGTGCGGCGGCGAGCGCGAGCAGAGCGGCTGCGCGGTGGGTGCGGCGTGCGGTCATCGTGATCCCTGTCGGTGCGTGGGGCCCGGGGGGTGCCCGGCGGAACGGCAGGACTCTGCGCGGTCCCCGGGGGTGCGCGCTGCCCCCGCCCCCCATGTCTCACATGCTGGTCACGCCGGGGTGACCTGCGCGACGCCGGTCGTCGGCGTGCGTGGCGCCGGGCCGCGCGGCGCCGTGGTCGCGGGTAGATTGCCGAGCATGTCGACGACGCCAGTAGTCACCCTTGCCACGTGGTCCGGAGCGCCGGAGCTCAGCGACGACGAGCGGGAGCTGCCGGCCGCGTTGCGCGCCCGCGGCATCGACGTGCGGGTGCGCGTGTGGGACGACCCGACGGTCGACTGGTCCGAGGCCGGGCTGGTCGTCGTCCGCGGCGTGCGCGACTACGCGCAGAAGCTCGACCAGTTCCTCACGTGGACGAAGTCGTTGCACCGGGTGCTCAACCACCCCGACGTCATGGAGTGGAACACCGACAAGCACTACCTGCTCGAGCTCGAGAAGCGCGGGATGCCGATCATCCCCACGCAGTGGCTCGAGCCCGACGTCGGCTACAGCAAGCACCAGATCCATACGCGGATGCCGGCCGACGGCGACTTCGTGGTCAAGCCCGCGGTCTCCTCCGGCGGGCGCGGGACCGGTCGCTACACGTCCACCGACGCCGCCTCCCGGCAGGAGGCGATCCTGCACGTCGACCGGCAGCTGCGGAAGGGCCGGACCGTCATGGTCCAGCGCTACCTCGACCAGATCGACCGCGAGGGCGAGATCTCCCTCATCTACTTCAACGGCCTCTCCGAGCACATGGTCGTCAAGGAGCCGATGCTCCACCCGTCCTTCCGCTCGGTCGACGACGTCCACGAGGAGGTCGCGTCCTCCCGCGAGGCCTCCGAGGAGGAGTGGCGCTGGGGCGAGCGGATCCGGCGGGCCATCCACGGCTACATCAAGGACCGGCTCGGCCGCGACGAGCAGCTGCTCTACTGCCGGGTCGACCTCGTCCGGGACGGCAAGGGCGGCTTCTACGTCATGGAGATCTCGCTCATCGACGGCTCGCTCTACCTCGGTGCCGTCGACGACGGGCTCGAGGCGTTCGCGGACGCCATCGCCGTGCGCGCGTTCTGGTGACCTGACCGCTCGCCGACCGCCCTGCCCCGGTCCGGGCCGCCTCGGCCCGTCGGGTTGCGGAGGCTGGACCCGGTTGGCACCGTGGCGGGGTGGACCTCTCGGAGCAGATCGCAGCCGTCGGGCGTGCCCTCGAGCCCGGCGACGGTACGCACGTCGTGCTCCTCCAGCAGACCTTCGCGGCGAAGGCCGCCGAGCTGTGGTCGGCGTTCACGGACCCGGCCCGGCTCGAGAGGTGGCTCGAGCCCGTCGAGGGCGACCTGCGCGAGGGGGGCCGCTACCGGCTGACGGGCAGCGGCACCGAGGGCACGATCGAGCGCTGCGTCGAGCCGGGCGCCCTCGACGTGACCTGGGAGTTCGAGGGCGACGTCAGTCGACTGTCGGTGGCGATCGTGCCGTCCGGTGGGGGGACGACGGTGGCCCTGCGGCACACGGTGCCCGACGACGACCACTGGCGCGCGTTCGGACCCGCCGCGACCGGGATCGGCTGGGACGGCGCGTTCCTCGCCCTGGCGCTTCTCCTCGCCGGCGACCCGCGCTCGACCCCGGAGGCGATGGGCGAGTTCAGCACGTCCGAGCCCGGGCTGCGGTTCGCCACCGAGTTGGCACGCGCCTGGGAGTCCGCCCATCTCGCCGCCGGGGCCGACCCCGAGGTGGCGCGTGACGCGGCGGCCCGGGCGGCGGCCTTCTACCGCGGCGAGGAGGAGCCGGGCTGACCCGGGCCCCGAGGACCGGCCGGCCACGGGCCCCCGGGGCTCGCGGCCCGTGCCGCCCCGATCCGTCCGGAGCTACGCGTCCCGGCCGACGTCGTCGATCGTCGACACCACGTGGGCGTCCTCGCCCAGGTCGTGCTCGTGGATCGTCCCCGGCGGGCCGACGAGCCACACTCGCGCGCCGTCGTCGGTCAGGCGGCGGACCACGTCGCCGAGCATGCGGGTGGCGGTCGGGTCGACCGACGTCGTCGAGCTCGTGTCGATGACGACGACCGGGTGCGACGGCGGGTTCTCCGAGATCACCCGCGTGACGGCCTCGACGCTCGAGAACCGCAGCGGTCCCTGCAGCTCGTAGCAGGTCGCCGAGGCGCCGCCGCCCAGGTCGAGCGTCCGGCGGCCGCGGATCACGGACCTCGTGAGCGGCGGGACGGACATGAGGTGCAGGCCGAAGTCGTGGCTGAGCCGCTCGAAGATCTCCACGCCGCGGGCGCTCGACCCGTGCTCGTCGAGCGGGGGAGAGAACGAGGCGACGCCGAGCTGCCCGGGCAGCGCGCCGATGAGTCCGCCGCCGACACCGCTCTTGGCCGGGATGCCGACGTCGGTGATCCAGTCGCCGGCCGCGTCGTACATCCCGCACGCGAGCATGACCGACAGCGTCTGGCGCACGACCGTGCCCGGTACGACCTGCTCCCCCGTGACGGGGTTCGTCCCGCCGTTGGCGAGGGTGGCCGCCATGACCGACAGGTCCCGCGCGCTCGCCCGCACCGCGCACTGGCGGACGTATCCGCGTACGGCGGCGTGCGCGTCGGTCCCGAGGATCCCGTAGCCGGCCAGCATGTGCGCGATCGAGTAGTTGCGGTGGGCGGTGCCCATCTCGGACTCGAACACCGTCTCTTCCACATCGAGGCGCCGCCCGGCGAACGCGGACAGGCCGTCGAGGATGACCGCCTCCCGGTCCGCGTCCGTGAGCCCCGGGTCGCCGACGAGGGTGTTCGTGGCGATGGCGCCGGCGTTGATCATCGGGTTGTAGGGACGCTTGGAGACCTCCTCGAGGGTCATCTCGTTGAAGGCCTCCCCGGTGGGCTCGACGCCGACCTTCGCCTCGACGGCGGAGATCCCGCGGTCGCGCAGGGCCAGGGCGTACACGAACGGCTTGGACACGGACTGGATCGAGAGCAGGGTGTCGGCGTCACCGGACGTGTAGGTGACTCCGTCCGTGGTCGTCAGCGCCAGGCCGAGGAGGCCGGGGTCGACCCGGGCGAGCTCGGGTATGTAGGTGGCCTGCTCCCCGCGGGCCGGCCCGATGGCCGTCGCGGCGAGGATCTCGTCGAGGTACTCAGCGACCGGGGAGCGCATGGCACCATCGTCACATGACCGATCCCTACGCACCGTCCCCGAACGCGGGTGAGGGCCGGGCCTGGGTGGTGCCGGTCGTCGTCGGTCTCGCCGCCGTCGCGGCGTTCCTCGGCTTCTGGTGGGGGCACTCCGACGCGACCGCCCACGGCCTCGACGAGGACGGCGTGCGGGCCGCCGCGCTGGTGGTGGGGGCCGCGGCCGCCGTGGGGACCTTCGGCGTGGGCAACCTCCTGGTTCTGCTGCTCGCCCGCGCACCCGGCCGCCGGGTCGCGACCGGTGTCACCTTCGTGCTGTCCCTGGTCCTCATGGTCGTCGCCGTCGTGCTCGTCCTCGTGCTCTATCCCGTGATGCTCGAGCGGTAGCGGACGCTCCCGTCGGCTGAGTGCTCACCCGCCGACGCGGTGGCGGACCGGTGGAACATGTCCGTACCGCCCGCGGTTGTCCCCCACATGGAACCCACCGCCGTGCTGTACGAGGGGACACCGGGTGACCGCCTGCTGACCGACGGCCTGACCGTCGTCGGGGCGGAGGCTGCCGACGTCGTCCCCGAAGCCCTGCGACTCGTCGGGGAGGGGTGGGCGCGGCTCGAGCTCTGCGGCGGGCTCCCGGTCGACGTCGCGGCAGAGGTCCGGGCTGCTCTCGCGGGAGACGACCGCCCGGACCCGGTGCGGCTCGGCCTCAACCGGTACGGCTTCGAGTCGCTCGAGCTCATCGCCGACTTCAAGGCGGCGTTCGCGCGCGGCGAGGTCCGTCCGCAGGTGTTCCTGGTCCCCGCGCGCGACGGCGTGGAGCGGGTGGAGCATCCTGACGCGACGATCATCCCCGTCGGGTCGCTCCGGGAGACGGAGGGGCTGGCTGTCGATCTCGCCGGAGCAGGCGTCGGGATGATCGAGCTCTACGGGGGCCTGGGTACCGACCACGCTGCCGCCGTGTGGCGCGGTTCCGGCGGACGCATCCCCGTCGGGTTCGTCGGTTACGACGACTGATCGCGACGAACGTGCCTGGGCGTGCGTCGCGCGGGTCGGCCCCGCCGGCGGGGCACGGTCCGGCCCTCCCGGAAGGGAACGGCCCGAGGCGCCCTCGGTAGGATCGGAGCGTCCGCGTCAGGCGGGTGAGCACGGTATCTCGGCGCCCGGCGCGGGGTGGTGCGGGCACCTTCGCCCGCACCGGAGCCGAGGAGGCGCATCATGACCACGGACCCGTCGAGGGACGACGCAGAGTTCCCCCAGGACGCCCCGGCCGCGGGTGCCGGGCCGACGTCGCACGAGGACCCGACCGCCGCTCGCCTCGAGCGCAGGCGCATCACCCAGGCGGACGCCGACCGGGCGAGCACCCGTAACCGGTACTGGTTGGTGGCGGTCATCGTCGCCGCCGCCGTCTCGGCGGCCTACTTCGGATTCACCTGGGCCGAGGTCGAGGCAGCGAACGGCGGAGCGGACGAGCAGGTGGCGACCGACGCCGGGGTGGCGGCGGCGCTCGCGGCCCTGCTCGGGGTGCTGGGGGTGGGACTGCTGCTCCTGGCCCTGGTGGTGCGCGGGCGCGCCGCGACCAGGATCACCCTTGTTGTCGCCGCGCTCGTGTCGCTCGCCGTCGCGGCCGTCCTGGCGCTGTGGGTGTATCCGGCCGTGCTCGACGGATGAGCCCGACGGGCGCGACGCCCCTCAGGCCGGTTCGACGGTGAAGAGGCCGGGGTAGTCGACCACGAGCCCCTGGTCGTCGACCGTGATCTCGCGGGTGAAGTCGGAGTCCATCGACTCGTAGAGGTACAGGTGGGTGTCGAGCCGCGTGTACCGCTGCGGGTCGGTCGTCACCTCCAGCGACGGCGTGTCGACGTAGGCGCAGACGATCTCCGCGGAGGCGCCGAGGTCGAGGTCGAGCCGCCGGATCGGCAGGGTGTTGGTGAACGGGCTGAACGACAGGTCGATGTCGACCGCGTCCGCGAGGTCCTCGCGGTCCTGCGCGTCGACGCTCCAGACGCCGGCGGGGGAGCGGTGGACCGACAGCGCACGGCCGTCGCCGGAGCCGACCGTGAGGTGGAGGAAGTCCCAGTCGTGGGTGAGGCTCGCCCGGTAGGAGTAGCGCTCCTGGCCGACCTCGACGGCACCGACGGCGACCAGGCTCGCCGCGTGGTGGAGCTCGAGGTCCTCGTGCCCCTCCTGGTCGAGCCGGGTCCACCTGCGGGTCAGCGAGTGCATCGGGGTCCTTCGAACGACGGGCGGCGGGCACCCTGAGCGTCGCCTCCGGCGGCGCGGACCGCAACCCGGTCGAGCCGGGACGCAGCCCGCCTCCCGTCAGACCTGGACCGCGCCGAGGATGTCGAGCACCTCCTCGGGCGAGCCCGCCGCGCGCAGCCGGTCCACCTCCGCCTCGTCGAGGAAGACCTGCGAGAGCGCCGAGAGCACCTGGAGGTGGTCGTCACCGGTGCCCGCGATGGCGACGACGAACTCCGCCCGCTGCCCGCCCCAGTCGACGCCCTCGGTGTACCGGACGAAGGACAGCGACGTGCGTCGGACGAGGTCCTTGGCGGCGTCGGTCCCGTGCGGGATCGCGAGCCCGTTCCCGACGAGCGTGGACACCGACAGCTCGCGCTCGTGCATCGCGGCCACGTACTCCTCGGGGACCGCGCCCGCGGCGACCAGCAGCCGACCCGCCTCGTCGATCGCGTCGTCGCGGTTCTGTGCGGCGCCGTCGAGGACGATCGACTCCCGCTCGAGCAGGCCGTGCCTCGGGGGTGCGGCGGTCGCGACCGCCGCGGCACCTTGATCGGCACCGATCGGAGCGCCGTGCTCGGTGCCGACCGGGGTGCCGGCTCCGTCCGCGGTCCCGCCCACGGTCCCGTCCGCCTGCTCCTGGAGCAGGGCGACGACGTCGTCGTAGCGCGGGCTGGCGAGGAACTCGTCGACGGACACGTGGACGGCCGACGGCGTACGGCCGCGGGCGCGCTCGGTGAGGTCCCGGTGCGTGACCACGAGGTCGACGTCGTCCGTGAGGCTCGCGATCGCCCGGTTGTCCACGGTGACGTCGGTGAAGCCGGCCGCGTGCACCTTCCTGCGCAGGACCGAGGCCCCCATCGCGGAGGATCCCATGCCGGCGTCGCACGCGAACACGATGGTGCGGATCCGGCCCGTCCCGCCCGCACCGGCGACGAGCGAGGAGGCGATCGAGCTGCGCCCCTTCATCTCCACCATGTCGGCCGTCGCCCCGGCGAGGTCGTCGGAACCCGACCGCCCCGTCCGCAGCAGGGCGCCGGCGACCACGAAGGTGACGGCCGCCGACAGGACGACGGACAGCGTGACGCCGAGGAGGCTGCCGGCCGGTGACTGCAGGAGCACCGCGATGATCGACCCCGGCGCGGCCGGGGCGCGCAGCCCGGAGTCGAGGAGCAGGTTCGTCGCCACGCCGGTCATACCACCCGCGATCATCGCGACGATGAGCACCGGCTTCATGAGGACGTACGGGAAGTAGATCTCGTGGATGCCGCCGACGAACTGGATGAGGGCGGCGCCGGGCGCGGACGCCTTCGCCATGCCGGTGCCGAAGACCGTGAACGCGAGGAGCAGCCCGAGCCCGGGTCCGGGGTTCGCCTCGATGAGGAAGAGGATCGACTGCCCCTCCGACGCCGCCTCGGCCGTCCCGAGCGGGGTGAAGACGCCGTGGTTGATCGCGTTGTTGAGGAAGAGCACCTTCGCGGGCTCGACGAGCACGGAGGTCAGTGGCAGGACGCTGTTGTCCACGAGGACGTCGACCACCCGCTCCGCGGCGGTGGAGAACGCCGAGACGAACGGGCCCGCGGCGACGAACCCGACGACGGCGAGGAGCATGCCCCAGATGCCGGCCGCGAAGTTGTTGACCAGCATCTCGAACCCGGGCCGGATGCGGTCGGCCCACAGCGCGTCGAGCTTCTTCATCGACCAGCCGCCGAGCGGTCCCATCACCATCGCGCCGAGGAACATCGGGACGTCGGCACCGGCGATCGCGCCCATCGTCGCGATCGCGCCGACCACGCCACCTCGAGCCGTGTCGCCGTACATCATCCGACCGCCGGTGTACCCGATGAGGATCGGCAGCAGGTAGGTGATGGTCGGACCGACGATTCCGCCGCCCTCGGCGCCGGCTCCCCAGCCGCCGAAGTGCTCGACGAACCCGTACCCGCCCTCGTGCCCGAGGACGCGGTCGCCGACGAGCGTGATCCACCCCGCCTCGATGAACAGGGCGGTGATGAGCCCCCACGCGATGAACGCGCCGATGTTGGGCATCACCATGTTCGACAGGGCCGTGCCGAACCGCTGCACGGCCACCCGGGCGCCCCGCCCGGGGCGGGCGTCCTCCTCGGCCGGCCTCACGTCAGTGGGTGCGGACATCTCTCCTCCTCGAGATCGACGGCGGCCGACGTCGGCCGTCGCGCTGCCACACGTCTATTGCGAGGATGAAACCACACGAACCCAACTGAAGCCAAGTAAACAGCGCTGGCAGATTCTGCGAACGTGTGGCTATGATCGGGGTCGGCGGCCGGCACCGGCGCCGACGGTCGACCCAGGAGGACCGATGAAGGCCCTGCGCTTCTACGCACCCGAGGACGTCCGGCTCGAGGACGTGCCGGAGCCGACGTGCGGACCGCACGAGGTGAAGATCCGCGTGCGGAACTGCTCGACGTGCGGCACCGACGTCAAGATCTTCCACAACGGGCACCAGAACCTCAGCCCCCCACGGACCACCGGGCACGAGATCGCCGGCGAGGTCGTCGAGGTCGGTGCGGACGCGGCGGCCCCGGACGGCAGGCCGTGGCAGGTGGGCGACCGCGTGCAGGTGATCGCCGCCGTGCCGTGCGGTCGGTGCCACGAGTGCCGCCGGGGCTGGATGGCCGTGTGCCAGAACCAGACGTCGGTCGGCTACCAGTACGAGGGCGGGTTCGCCGAGTACATGGTCGTGCCCCGCGAGGTCCTCGCCGTCGACGGTCTCAACCGCGTCCCCGACGGCGTCGGGCTCGACGAGGCGTCCGTGGCCGAGCCGCTCGCCTGCGTGATCAACGCGCAGGAGCTCCTCGGGATCGAGGAGGGGGACACGGTCGTCGTGTTCGGTGCCGGTCCGATCGGCTGCCTCCACGTCCGTGTCGCCCGCGGCGTCCACGGCGCCGGGGCGGTCCACCTCGTCGACGTCAACGCCGAGCGGCTCGCGATGTCCGCGGCCGCCGCCCGGCCGGACGGGACGATCGACGCCTCCGCGGTCGACGTCGTCGAGCGGGTGCTCGAGCTGACCGGCGGGCGGGGGGCCGATGTCGTCATCACGGCGACCGCGGCGAAGGTCGCCCAGGAGCAGGCAGTCGCGATGGCCGCCCGCAACGGGCGCATCTCGTTCTTCGGCGGCCTGCCGAAGAACGACCCGGTGATCGCGCTCGACTCCAACGTCGTGCACTACCGGCAGCTCCACATCCACGGCGCGAACGGGTCCGCCCCGGAGCACAACCGGCGGGCCCTCGAGCACATCGCGTCCGGGCGCGTCCCGGTCGCGGACCTCATCACCCATCGCGTGCCGCTCGACGACGTGCTCGACGCCTTCGACCTGGTGCGCACCGGAACCGGGATCAAGGTGACGGTCGAGCCCTGAGCGCCAGGCGCGCATAGCATCGGCGCGAGCACCGTCGGGTCGCGAGGGAGGAGCACCGTGTACGCAGAGGAACGGCAGCAGGCCGCCGCGAGGCTCGTCCTCACGCGCGGCCGGGTCTCCGTCGCGGAGCTCGCCGACGAGTTCGACGTGACGAGCGAGACGGTGCGGCGCGACCTCGGCGCGCTCGAGCGGATGCGGCTCGTGCGCCGGGTGCACGGTGGTGCCGTGCCCGCCGCGTCCCTCTCGGCGATCGAGTCCGGCCTCGACGAGCGCGACGTCACGCGATCCCGGGAGAAGGAGCGGATCGCCCTCGCGGCGCAGCACTTCCTCCCGGAGGCCGGCGGCACGGTGGTGATCGACGCCGGCAGCACGACCGGCCGCTTCGTCAACCTCGTCGCCCAGGGCGCGCGGTTCGTCGCCTTCACCCACGCCGTGCCGATCGCCGCGGGTCTCGCCCTGCTGCCCGAGGTCGACCTGCACCTGCTGCCGGGCCGCGTCCGCCGCACCACGCAGGCCGCCGTCGGGTCGCCCACGACCGAGGCGCTCGAGCGGGTCCGGGTCGACGTCGCGTTCGTCGGGACGAACGGGATCAGCGCCGAGCACGGTCTGTCCACCCCCGACCCGGAGGAGGCGGCCGTCAAGGCAGCGCTGGTGCGGGCGGCCCGCATCGTCGTCGTGCTCGCGGACTCGTCGAAGTTCGCGCGCGACGCCACGGTGAGCTTCGCGGACCTCGCCGACGTCGACGTGGTGGTCACGGACTCGGCGGACCCGCCCGTCCCGCGCGCCGTGCTGGACGACCTCGGCGTCGAGCTCGTGGTCGCATGATCGTCACCCTGACGGCGAACCCGTCGATCGACCGCACGGTGGTCCTCGGCGGCCGGCTGGTGCGCGGTGGGGTCGCTCGCTCGACCGGGGCCACCGCGCAGGCCGGGGGCAAGGGCGTCAACATCTCGCGCGCCGCGGTCGCGGCCGGCGTCCCCACGCTCGCCGTGCTCCCGGCCGACGAGGTGTTCGTCGCAGAGCTGGGCGGCGCGGGGATCGAGTGCCGCACCCGGCTGCCCGCGGGTCCTGTCCGTGTCAACCTCACGCTCACGGAGCCGGACGGCACGACGACGAAGATCAACCACCCCGGCCCGCTCGCGGACCGCCGGCTGCTCGACGGTCTGCGGGACGACGTCGTCTCGCTCGCGGGCGACGCCGACTGGGTGGTCCTCGCGGGCTCGCTCCCGCCGGGGGCGCCCGATGCCTGGTACGCGGAACTCGTCGTCGACCTGCGGGCGACCGGTGCCCGGATCGCCGTCGACACCAGCGGACCGCCCCTCGCGGAGCTCGCCGCGGCACTGCCTGCGGCGGCCCCGGACCTCATGAAGCCCAACGGCGACGAGCTGGCCAGCCTGACCGACGCCGACGCGGTGCGCCTCGAGGCGGACCACCGGGCCGCCGCCGACGCCGCGCTCGAGCTCGTCGGGCGCGGCGTCGGTGCGGTGCTGGTGACGCTCGGCGCCGGGGGAGCGGTCCTGGCGACGCCGGACGGGGCCTGGCACGCCCCGGCCCGTGCGACGGAGGTCGTCAGCACCGTGGGCGCCGGCGACTCCAGCCTGTTCGGTTATCTGCTCGCGAGCGAACGGGGCCTGCCGCCCGAGGAGCGGCTCGCGCACGCGGTCGCCTACGGGAGCGCTGCCGCCGGCCTCCCGGGCACCACGATCCCGAGCCCGTCGGACGTCGGGCCCGCCTCCGTCCGACCCGTGCGGCTCGAGGTCGGCCGGCCGGCGCCGACCACCTGACCGACGCCGTCCGCAGCCCCGAGCTCCGACGCGGCCGCGGGTGATCAGTCCTCGGGCAGCGGGAACACGTCGAGGTAGACGCGCACGCGTCGGGTCGGGCCGGCCGCTGCGGACTCCCCGTCCTCGCGGCGCGCCTTCGCCGCCTCGGAGTGCTCGTGGAGCACGGCCATCAGCGCGTCGCGCATCGCGCGGGTCTCCTCGGACGTCATCGTCGCCGTGTGGCGCGAGTTGACGGAGGCCTCCGTCCACGCGCCGTCGCCGGTCTCGGCACGCAGCAGCCACTCCTCGACTGCCCGGGCGCGCTGGGTGATCTGGTGGTCGAGCACCGTGGCGACAGCCGGCCGGTTGCGGGGGTCCGACCAGACGTCGGTGTCCATGCGGAACCCCACCGCCGACCACCAGCGCTCCCGGCCCGTGCCCCGGCCCGGGACCTCCTCGACGAGCCCGTGCCGCGCGAGCTGGCGCAGGTGGTAGCTCGTCTGTCCGGTGCTCTCCCCGGTGTGCCGGGCGAGCGTCGTCGCCGTCGCGGCCTCGTGGTCGTTGAGGTAGTCGTACATCGCCATGCGCAGGGGATGGGCGAAGGCCTTCATCGCGCCCGCGTCGATGGCGGGGGCGAATATCGCGGGATCACGGCCGTCGGTCGGCCCGGCAGGCTCTCGTGGCGTACCTGGCGTACCGGGCTCGCCGGTGGCCGCCCCGGGACCGGTGCCCGATGAGGACGGGGGCGTGGGGCTCTTGCACGTCGACATGATGCAGAGATACCTTTGCAGAGTCTTCTTTGCAGACGTTCGTCTGTAACAACTCTAGGGGAGAACCGACATGACGACGCGAGACACCACGGCACCACCCGCGCACGATGTCGACGCGACCGTCGCGGGAGGGACGGCTGAACGCGGCGTCGACGGACCGGTCCCTGCGATCGCTGCCACGGTGCGCGAGCCGCTCGGTCGACGATTCGCCGTCCATCTCACGGGTGTCGGGATCGCCAACCTCGCCGACGGCCTCATCCTCGTCGGCGTCCCGCTCGTCGCCATCACGCTCACACGTTCCCCGGGACAGATCTCGCTCATCCAGGTCGCCTTCTGGCTGCCCTGGCTGCTGCTCGGGATGGTTGCCGGCGTCGTCGTCGACCGCTCGGACCGGCGCCACGTCCAGCTCGTCGGCGGTGCCGCGCGGCTGGCGGTCGTCGCCGGGCTCGCGGCGCTCGCCGTCACGGACAACCTGTCGATCCCGCTGCTGGTGGCCGGGGTCGGTCTGTACGGCGTCACGCAGGTCTTCGTCGACCTCGCCGGATCCTCGATCGTGCCGCAGCTGGTCCCGCGCTCGCGGCTGACCGCTGCCAACGGCCGGGTGATGGGCCTGGAGCAGATCGGCACGAACTTCCTCGGCGCACCCGTCGCCGGGTTCCTCGTGGCGGCCGGGGCGGGCTGGGTCTTCGGCATCCCGGTCGCTCTCGGCGTGGCGTTCCTGCTCGTCATCGGGCTGGGCATGCGTGGAGACTTCCGGCCCGCGCACACCGAGCCGACGGGGCCGGTCGGCGGCCGCCTCCAGGAGGTGCTCGAGGGCCTGCGCCTCCAGGTCCGGCACCCGGTGCTCCGGCCGCTCCTGATCGGACAGTCGGTGCTCAACTTCGCCGGCACCGCCTACTTCGCGGTGCTGGTCCTGTGGATGGTCGGCGCCGAGTCGGCGGTCGGCATGACGCCTGAGAACTACGCCATGCTCGCTGCGCTCCTCGCGGTCGGCGCGATCGTCGGGTCCTTCCTCGCCGAGCACGTGCTGCGGTGGTTGCCCGAGGTGCCGGTCCTCATCGGGTCCTGGGCGATCCAGTTCGGAGCACTCCTGGTGCCGGTCCTCGTGCCCGAGCCGTGGGCGATCGGCATCGCCCTGGTCGTCGTCGGCCTGCTCAACATGATCGGCAACGTCGTCACCCGCACCCTGCGTCAGCGACTGATCCCCGCCGACGCGCTCGGCCGGGTCGGCGGTGCCGGAGGCATGATCGGCTACGGCCTCATGCCGCTCGGGGCGCTCGCCGGTGGCCTCGTGGGTGAGCTGTGGGGCCTGCCGGCGGTGTTCGTCGGAGCAGTGGTTCTCTCCCTGGCCGTCGTCGGCTACGTGGCCACGCGGATCAGTAGCCGTCTCGTCGCCGCGCACGAGATCGAGCACGACGACGTCGTGGCCTGACCGGGCTCCGTCCGCGGCCACGGACCGCCGGGGCGGGGGCCCGAACCTGGTCGCTGCAGGACGGGGTGGCCCGGCGGCTACCTGCGGCGGAGCAGCAGCACGCCGTCGTCGAGGGCGGCGTGCTCGCCGTCGGGGGAGGTGGCGGCGCGACTGCGGACCTCGGCGCGGACGGTCTTCCAGTCGCCGGCGGGAAGAGCCAGCTCGGCGGCGTCCTCCTCCGGGGTGGTGAAGCGGTGCTCGTGCATCGCGGCGTCCGCCCAGGGTGGCGGGGCCGCATGGGTGATGACGAGCAGGTGGCCGCCCGCCGCGACCTCGTCCGCAGCGCGGCGCAGGATCTGAGTGCGGGGCAGCTCGACGGTCGAGTGCAGGAAGCTTGCCGTGACGAGGTCCCACGGGCCGCCGTCGAGGTCCCAGGTGCCGAGGTCGGCGGCGACGAACCTCGCCGATCCGGTCGGGAGGTCGAGATCCGCGGCTGCGGCCCGGGCCCGGCCGACCCCCACGGAGGACAGGTCGACGCCGGTGGCCGTCCACCCCTGCTGCGCCAGCCAGATGACGTCTGCCCCCTCGCCGCACCCCAGGTCGAGTGCGCGCCCGCGCGGCAGGTCAGCGGCGACGTCGACGAGGGTCGCGTTGGGCCGGCCCGACCAGATGCGGTCCGACTCCGAGTAGCGCCGATCCCAGTGCTCGAGCGGGTCGGCGTGCGGGTCGACGTGCTCGTGCCCGGCGGCGTGTGCGTCCATGGTGGTCGCGATCAGTCGCCGCGGCGTGCCAGCCATCGGCTGACGAGCACGTAGAGCACCAGTGCGACGACCGCGACGACGGCGAGCCGCACGAGGAACCACACCGCCTGGAACAACCAGCCCACCAGCCACCAGGCCGCGACCATGAAGGCGACGACGATGAGCACCGTGACGAGTGTGCTGCGTCCCTGCATGGCCCCAGTCTGACACCCGGGCGGCGCGCGCGGGTAACGCATTCCGTGCCGCCGTCCGTCGTCGGGGAGGGCGCGGGCCCGACCTCAGGCCTGTGCGGCAGCCTCCTGCTCCGCCGCCCACGCGGCCACGCGGCGCGCGCTCTCGTCCTCGGAGAGGTCCTCGACTCGGCTCATGATCGTCCAGCGCACGCCGAACGGGTCGAGGATCGAGGCGTACCGGTCGCCGGAGACGAACGTGGCCAGCGGCTCGCGGACCCGCGCGCCGGCAGCCTCGGCGCGCGCGACGACCGCGTCGGCGTCCGCGCAGAAGTAGCCGAGCGAGTAGCAGGCAGCGTCGCCCTCGGGCGGCGGGACGAGGCCGAACTCCGGGCTGGGCTCGCCGATCTGAAGGCGCCCGTTGCCGAGGTCGAGCTCGGCGTGGACGACCACACCGCCCATCTCGGTGACGTCGACGACGCGCGCACTGAGCACGTCGCGGTAGAACTCGACGGCCGCGCCGGCGCGGGGCACCGCGAGGAAGGGCGTGAGGCTCGTCGAGCCGTGCGGGACGCCGTTCGTGGTGTGCTCGCCGCTCACCCCGAGGCGCGGCGCGTCGTTCTCGGTCGTCGTGGGCGCGGTCTGCTCGGTGGTCATGGCTCGACGCTAGATTCACGTGGACGGGTGCGGCTTGGAGATTCGCGACGACGCCGGAGGCGGGGGGCACGGTGACCGACCTGACGGACGGCCGCGGGATCCTCTACCCCGCGCGGCTCCCGACCTTCCACCGCGCACCGGTGCCGGCCGACCTCGCGGACCGCGTGCGCTGGTTCTGGGTGCCGCGCTGGCACCTGGACCCTGGGAGCGTCTCCCGCCAGCGGATCCTCCCGTTCCCCGCGTCCAACCTGGTGGTGGGGCCCGACGGCGTCACCCTCGCCGGCCCGACGACGGGGGTCTCGCACCGCGACCTCGTCGGTACCGGCTGGGCGGTCGGCGCGCTGCTCCGGCCGGCGGGACTGGCCGTCCTCTCCGACGACCCGCAGGCCCTGCGGGACATCGAGACCGAGCTCGACCCGGCCGTGCCTGGACTGCGGGAGGTGCACGACGCCGTCGCCGACGCGATGGCCGACCCGGACGAGGACGCCGGCCGGGGTCGGGCCGTCGCGGCGCTCGCCGGCTGGGTCCGAGAGCACCTACCGCCGCCGGACACCCCCGGGCGCACCGCCAACGCGATGGAGGACCTCGTCGCCACGGACCCCGAGGTCGTCCGGGTCGAGCAGGTCGCGCAGCGGCTGGGTCTGTCCGTGCGCGCGGTGCAGCGCGTCGCGCGCAGGTACGTGGGCCTGCCGCCGCTGGCGATCGTGCGGCGATACCGGCTGCAGGAGGCCGCCCGCCGGTTGCGGGAGGAGCCGGGCCTCGGCATCGCGGACGTCGCCGCCGACCTCGGGTACGCCGACCACGCACACCTCAGCGCCGACTTCCGCACGGTCCTTGGCCTCACGCCGAGCGAGTACCGCCGCACCCCCTCCGGCGAGTGAGCGGACTTCTGCTCGATGAGTGAGCGCGAACCTGCCCGACGGGCGCCACCACGGCTGACCGGTGAGCGAACTTCCGCTCGACGAGTGAGCGCGAGTCGGTCCGCCGGCCTACGCCGTCCGCGTCAGATCCGTCCGACGTCCTCGCGCTTCTCCTGCTGGAACGCGTCCTCGATCCGGCCGTGGGCCCAGTACGCCGAGATCGACAGCTGGGCGCGATCGAGCGCCCGGTCGTCCGTGAGGTACGGGCGCAGCGACTTCATCGCGCTGCGCTCGCCGTGTGCGAAGACCTGGACTCGCCCGTCCCGCCACGGTGTCTCGCGCACGGCGTCGGTGAGCAGGGAGGTGGTGCCGGGCTCGGCGCCGTCGCGGTGCAACCACCGCACCTCGATGCCGTCCGGCGAGTCGATCTCCTGGTGGTCGGCGGCCGAGTCGACCTCGATGTGGGCGACGCCCGCGGCGTCGCGCGGCATCGCCTCGAGGGCGGCAGCGATCGCCGGCAGGGCGGAGTCGTCGCCGGCGAGCAGGTGCCAGTCGGCGTCGGGGTCGGGGGAGTAGCCGCCGCCGATCCCGCCGAGGACGACCGCGTCCCCGGGCCGCGCCGCCGTCGCCCAGGGCCCTGCGACGCCCCGGTCGCCGTGCACGACGAAGTCGATCCAGATCCGCCCGGCGTACAGGTCGAACCGCCGGATCGAGTAGGTGCGCAGCGCGGGCATCTGCTCGACCGGGAGCTCCGCGCGGAGCGCCTCCATGTCGTACGGCGGCGTGAGGTCGGTGTCCGGGTGGGGGAAGAGCATCTTCGTGTAGGCGTCGGTGCGGCCGGCGTCCTCGACCGCGGAGATCCCCGGACCGCCGGCGACGATGCGCACCATGTGCGGCGTGAGCTGGATCTGCTCGAGCACCTCGAGGACGATCTGGGGCCGCTGCGGACGACGGGAACGCTCGGTGGGGGCAGTCATGTGCACCTTTCGGCTCGGGGGCCTGCCCGAACGCGCACGTTGCGCGGGGCACGGCAACTTAGGCCAGCCTAACCGCGACCCGCGTGGGCGTCACGTGCGGAGGAGATCACCCGGACCGGGCGGGATGCCCGCGAGAGGATGGACGGCATGCGCAGGGTCGTCGAGGGGATGGAGCGCCACCAGGTGCCGCTCTACCTGGTAGCGCTGGCGCTCGGTGCCGCGGTCGGCCTCCTCGTCCCGGGTACGGCGGGGGCGGTGCGCCACGCGGTCGACCCCGCGATCGCGCTGCTGCTCTACGCGACGTTCCTGGGCGTGCCGTTCGCCCGGATCGGCGGGGCGGTGCAGGACGTGCGGTTCGTCGTCGTCGTGCTCGCGGTGAACTTCCTTCTCGTGCCGGTGGTGGTCGCCGTGCTCTCGCGGGTCGTCGCGCACGACCGGGCGCTGCTCGTCGGCGTCCTGCTCGTGCTGCTCACCCCGTGCGTGGACTACGTCATCGTCTTCACGGGCCTCGCCGGCGGCGCGCACGACCGGCTGCTCGCGGCGGCCCCGCTCCTCATGCTCGCGCAGATGGCGCTGCTGCCCGCCTACCTGTGGCTGCTCGCCGGCCCCGACGCCGTCGCCGCGGTCGACCTGAGCCCGTTCGTCCGCGCGTTCGTCGTCCTCATCGCCCTCCCGCTCGCCGCCGCCGCGCTCACCCAGGCGCTCGCCGCCCGCGCGAGGGCGGCCGCGGCCTGGTCGGGCGCCGTCACCAGCGCGATGGTGCCGTTGATGATGCTCACGCTCGGCGTCGTCGTGACCTCCCAGATCGCGGCCGTCCGCGGAGAGCTCGGCGCGCTTCCGCTCGTGGTCCCGGTCTACGTCGCGTTCGCCGCCGTCATGCTCCCGGTCGGCGCCTGGGCGGGCCGTGCCGCCGGGCTCGACGTCCCCGGGAGGCGCGCCGTCACGTTCGCCGGGGTCACCCGCAACTCGCTCGTGGTGCTCCCGCTCGCGCTCGCGCTCCCCGCCGGCTTCGAGGCGGCGCCGATCGTCGTCGTCACGCAGACGCTCGTCGAGCTCCTCGTCATGGTCGCCCTCGTCCGCCTCGTGCCGCGGCTCGTGCGCTGACGGGCCGCTAGCCTTGGCCCGTGCCACGACACCGCTCGCCCGTCCCACCCGCGTCCGGGGGAGGCCCGATCCCGGGCCGTCCCGCATGAGCCCGGCCCCCGACGTCCGGGACCACCCGACGCCGATCCTCACCCCGGAGGAGATCTCTCATCTTCTCGTCGAGGCCAACGCTGACCTCGGCGCGCGCGGGGGAGCGATCGGCGGAGCCATCGGGGGCGGGATCGGCGGCGCCGCCGCCGGAGCCCTGGGCGGGAGTGTCGGTGGAAGCTCCGGGGGCCGCAGCGGCGGCAGGCTGGGTGCCCGGCTGTTCACGAAGGTCTACGGCTCGCAGCGCGTCGTGCCCATCCCCCCGACGCCGGAGCGAGAGGCGGCCGTGGCCGCCGAGCTGCGTGCCGTGCTGCGCCAGGACCGGCAGGCCCTCATCGGTCTCATGGGCTCGGGGTCGATGAACATGAACACGGCCGTCATCCAGGTCCAGTGGCACCCGGGCCAGGCCGTGCTCACCGCCCACGGGCTCGAGGGAGTCATCAAGCAGCGCACGTCCGGCAAGGCGCTCGACCGTCTCGAGGCGGCGCTGCGCGGAGGCGTCGGGTAGCTACGGGGGCCCACCGAGGTGGGGCGCACCCGCGTGCCCGGCCCGATCGAGGGGTTGACAACAGGAGCTGACCTCCGCAAGGCTCGGTACATCAGATAGGCAAACGTTTGCCTGTCGCATGGAGGTCAACGTGGACCAGTGCAGGACGACTGCGCCGACGGCCGGAACGGCCCTGTCGCAGCGCTCGAAGAAGACCGGGATCGCGGCATGAGGCGCTATCCGACGCTCAAGGACGTCGCACGGGAGGCGGGCACGACCGCGGCCACCGTGTCGTACGTGCTGAGCGGCAAGGAAGGCAGGTTCATCAGCGCAGACATGCGCGAGCGGGTCACGGCGGCGGTCGCTGCGACCGGCTACATCAAGAGCAGCCCGGCGAGCAGCCTGCAGGGCAAGCGACAGGGTGTCATCGCGGTGCTGGTCCCGCAGTTCGCCAACCAGCACTTCACCAACCTCATGGTCGCCATCGAGGCGGTGGTCGAGCGTGAGGGCTACGTCCTGTCGATCAGCAACACGTTCGACGACCCGACCCGCGAGCGGGACATCATCATCAAGATGGCCGAGCAGCGCGTCGACGGTCTCATCCTCGCGCCGACCACCGCCGGCGCGACGAACACCGAGTTCATCCGCAAGATCGGCGTCCCCCTCGTCCTGGTGGACCGTCCGCTGCAGGGGATCACCGGATCCTTCAGCGAGGTCATCCCGGACAACTACCGCAGCGGGTACCTGCTGGGTGGGCATCTGGGCCGGATGGGCCACACCCGCGCAGCGTTTCTCGGGTGGGACTCGGGATTCGCCACCCTGGACAGCCGCCGCCGCGGCTTCTGGGACGGGCTCGAGGCGGCCGCGGGTACCCGGGTGACCGAGCTGAGCCTCGACGGCGAGTTCTCGGTCGAGGGCGGGTACCAGCTCGCCGAGCGCACGCTCCGCGACCATCCCGAGGTGACCGCCTGGTGCCTCGGCTACAACGTGCCGGCCAGGGGCAGCATCGACCTCCTCCGTGACCAGGGCGTCACGCCCGGGCAGGACCTGTCGGTCGTCATCATCGGCGCGCCCGACTGGGCGACGGTCGGCAGGAACGACTTCACCCTCGTCGACCCCCGCTCCGGCGACGTCGGCCGTGCTGCCGCCGAGCAGATGCTCGGCGAGCTCTCGTCATCCGGCGGCGAGCCCGCCCAGACCACCATCGACTGCCGGCTCCACGAGGGCAGTTCCGTCATCGACATACGAACCGACGAGGAGAGATCGACATGCGAAGGATCAACCAGGTGATGGCCGGCGCCGCAGCCGTGGCGCTCGTGACCGCGGGCTGCGCAGGCGACGACGACGCCGGCGCAAGCTTTCCCGAGCGCGACATCAACGTGACGGTGCCGTTCAACGCCGGCGGATCGACGGACCTCACGGCCCGCACGGTCGGTGAGGCCATGGGGGACCACTACGACAACGAGATCGTCGTGACCAACAGCCCCGGCGCCGCGGGGTCGGTCGGCACGCAGACGGTGATGAACGCCGGCCAGGACGGGTACTCGCTGCTCGCCAACGGCATGCTCGCCTTCACCTCGATGCCGGTGATGGGCACGCTCGAGACCATGCCGTCGGACTGGGACTTCTGGCTGGCGACGTTCACCCCGAACATCATCGCGGTGCCCGCCGACTCGCCCTACGAGTCCATCGAGGACCTCCTGGCGGCGATGGAGGGCAATCCGGGCGAGGTCTCCGCGGGCACGGCGGGCCCGGGCAGCGCGGGGCACATCGCGGCCGAGCTCATCGCGACGGCGGCCGGCGTGGAGTATCGGCACGTGCCATACGACGGGGGCAACCCGGCGATCCTCGCCGCGCTCGGGGGCGAGGTCGACTTCGCCCCGCAGCTTCTCGTCGAGATGCAGGACATGCTGATCGCGGGAGACCTCCGTGGCCTGGCGACGCTCTCGGACGAGCCGGTCACGCTCGACGGCGACATCACCATCCCGACGCTGTCCGACGCCCTTCCCGAGATCAGCGACACGCTGCCGATGGGCGAGACCACCGGACTGGCTGTTCCCACGGGCCTCGACGAGGGCGTGCTCGCCGCGCTCGACGAGGGCTTCGACGCGGCGATGGAGGACGAGGCCTTCCTCGAGTTCTGCGAGCAGAACGGCATGGACCCGGTGGCGATCGGCCGCGCCGACTCCGGCGACCGGGTCGCCGAGCTGCAGTCGATCGTCGCCTGGACCCTCTTCGACGCCGGAGTCGCGGAGAACAGCCCCGAGGACTTCGACATCCCCCGACCGTAGTGAGGGCCGGGCGGGCGGCCGGTCCACGGCGCCCGCCCGGCACCGCGTCGTCACCGTTCATCGCGCAGTTCACCGTTCATCGCGCAGTCACGGGCAGGAGCATGCACCGATGGGTAACGAACCCAGGCTGAACCTCATCAGCTCGACCCTGCTGACGGTCCTGTCGCTCGCGATCCTCGCGGGGAGCGTCGGCATCCACAACCGTACGGCCGAGCCGCTGCACTCCTCGCCTGCCCTGATGCCGGCGCTCCTGGGCGGTGCGCTGCTCGTCGCGAGCCTGCTGCTGCTCCGGCAGTCGGTCCGCGGCGCCGGGATGCGGGCTCGTTCGCGCGAGGCGGTCTCGTGGCTCGCCGGCGTCGCGCGGCATCCGGACACCCGGACGACCGTGGTCGGCCTGCTGCTCATGGCGACCTACACGTTCGTGCTCGTCCACGTCCTCCAGTTCTGGGCCGCGTCCCTCATCTTCGCGATCGCGATGCTCGCCTTCCTGCGTGCGGTGCGCTGGTACTGGGTGCTCGTCATCTCCGCTGCGACCGTCGGCGCGATCGTCGTCCTGTTCACCGTCGTGTTCAACATCCCGCTCCCGTGAGGACGCGCCATGACTGACCATCTGATCGGAGCTCTGAGCACCGTCTCGGAGCCGCTGAACTTCGTGGTGCTCGTGCTGGCGACCTTCGTCGGCCTCATCATGGGCATCCTCCCCGGCCTCTCGGCGACCATGGCGATCGCGCTGCTGGCAGGGCTGACGTTCGGCATGCCCACCGACACCGCGCTGATCTCGTTGCTGGCGATCTACGTGGGCTCCATCTCCGGTGGGGCACAGACAGCGATCCTGCTCAACATCCCCGGGACGCCGGCGTCGGCGGCGACGGCGGTCGACGGCTTCCCGATGGCGCAGCAGGGCCGGGCAGGGTACGCGATCGTCCTCGCCATCACCGCGTCCGCCGTCGGCACGATCATCAGCGTCATCTTCCTGCTCACGCTCACCCCGCTGCTCACCCAGGCGGCGCTCAACTTCGGTGCCTGGGAGTTCTTCCTCCTGGCGGGGTTCGGCATCGCGATCTGCGGCACGCTCACCGCCAAGGACAACGCGCTCAAGGGGTGGATCGCCGGCTTCCTGGGGCTCTTCGTCGCCCAGATCGGCCTGGACCCGATCGGTGCCGAACCGCGCTACGCCTTCGGTAACGTCAACCTCATGGGCGGCATCCAGCTGATCCCGATCATGATCGGCCTGTTCGGCTTTCCCGAGATCGTCAAGGCCTTCCGCAGGTCGGACCATGTGGCGCTGAAGATGGCCAAGGCACGGGTCGGCGCCGCGCTCCGTACCGTCTTCCGCAGGACCCCGACGGTGGTGCGGTCGTCCGCGATCGGGACAGGCGTCGGGATCATCCCCGGTGTCGGCGAGGACGTCGGCGGGTGGCTCTCCTACGCGGCCACCAAGGGCGCCAGCACGGACCGCGAGTCGTTCGGCAAGGGGAACGAGCTCGGGGTGATCTCGGCGGAGTCCGGCAACAACTCGGCCATCGGCGGCGCGATGATCCCGATCCTCTCGCTCGCGGTCCCCGGGTCGGCGCCGGCGGCGGTCCTGCTCGCGGCCTTCCTCATGCACGGCTACCGCCCCGGTCCGCTGCTGACCCGCGAGTCGCCGGAGTTCATATACGAGGTGGCCGTCTACCTGGCCGCGTCCGCGGTGGCGATGTGGTTCCTGGCGCTGCTCGTCATGAAGGTGTCGGTGCGCGTGCTCGGGCTGCGCAAGGAGATCCTCATGCCGGTCATCTACGTGCTGTGCGTCATCGGCTCGTACCTGATCAACTACTCGCTCTTCGACGTCGGCATGATGCTGATCTTCGGTCTTGTCGGCCTCTTCCTCTACGAGTTCGGCTTCCCCGCCGCACCGTTCCTCCTCGGTGTCATCCTTGGGCCCATGGCGGACTCGAACCTGCGTCGCGCCCTGATCCTCAGCGAGGGCAGCTGGCTGCCCATGTTCCAACGGCCGATCAGCCTGATGTTCCTCGTCCTGATCGCCGTCGTCCTGATCGCCCAGCTCGGTGCGTTCGGCAGGATCAAGAAGCTCGTCACCTCTGGAAAGGACCGCTAGACATGCGCACAGTCGGTATCGGTATGGTCGGCGCGGGATTCGTGGCGGACCTGCACGCCGAGGCGTATCGCCGGGTGGCGGGCCACGACGTCCGGATCGTCGCCGTGGCCGCGCCTCCGACGCGGCGGGACGCGTTCGCCGAGCGGCACGGCGTCGGCACGGTCTACGAGGACCTCGAACAGCTGCTCGCCGACGTCGACGTCGACGTCGTGGACATCTGCACGCCGCCGTCCGTGCACGTCGACATGGTGACGCGGGCCCTCGAGGCGGGGAAGCACGTGATCTGCGAGAAGCCGCTGACCGGCTACTTCGACGTGCCCGACGCCGGGGCGGACCAGGTCGACCGCAGGAAGATGTACGACGCCGTGACGGCCGAGATGGACCGGCTGCGCGACGTCGTCGCCGCGAGCGGACTGGTGTTCGGCTACGCGGAGAACTACGTCTACGCGCCGTCGGTCCAGAAGAGCCGCGAGGTGCTGGAGCGGACGGGCTCGCGGATCACGATGATGCTGGGGGAGGAGTCGCACAACGGCTCGCACTCCGAGTACGCGCGGTACTGGCGGCACACCGGCGGCGGAGCGCTCATCCGCCAGGGCTGCCACCCGCTCTCGGCGATGCTGTACCTCAAGCAGGTCGAGGCCCGGGCCTCGGGGAGGAGCGTGGCGGTCGAGTCCGTCCTCGCGGACGCGACGGCGATCACGCCCACGCTCACCGACGACCAGCGGCGCTACCTGCACGGTCGGCCCGTCGACGTCGAGGACGTCGCCAACGTTGTTCTCGCCTTCGACGACGGGACGCGCGGCGTGGTGACGGCGACCGACACGATCGTGGGCGGCGTGCGCAACTCCGTCCAGGTGTTCACCACGGACAGCGTCCACCTGTGCCAGATCAGCCCGAACGACTCGATGCGGCTCTACCACTCCGACGCCGCCGCGCTGGACGACGTGTACGTCACCGAGAAGGTCGACAACAAGGGTGGCTGGCAGTACGTGCTGCTGGACGAGCTGCTGGCGCGCGGCTACGTCGGGGAGATGCAGGACTTCATCGACTGCGTGGTCCACGGCGGGACGCCGCAGGCCGACGTCGAGCTGGCCTACGCCTCGGTGCAGGCGATCTACGCCGCCTACGAGTCGGCGGCCACCGACCGCAGGGTGCGGCTCTAGCCCTGATCCTGGCCGTAGTCCCGGTCCGGTAGCGGCCGGGTAGGACGGTCACCGGTCAGGCGTCGCCGTGGCGCACCTCGTGGATCTTCCGGTCGCGCCGGGAGTTCCGCCTCTCCACCCACCCGGGCGACACGGAGCCGAGCCGCTTCGGCATCGACTCCGCGGACACCTCCGGCAGGAGCTTGCGCGGGGGGTCGGTCAGGGCGCTCCCGCCGCGGGCCAGCCCCGGGAACGGGTCGCGTCCACCGAGATAGCTCGCGATCGTGTTGGCGGTGGCGATGGCCGGGACGGCGAACAGCGCCCCGACGAGGCCCATGATGTAGGAACCGGTCGCCACACCGAGCAGCACGACGATCGGGTGGATGTCCACGGCCTTGCCCATGAGCACGGGCTGGAGCAGGTTCGACTCGAGCTGCTGCACACCGACGACGATGATGAGCATGATGATGGCCGCCGTCAGGCCCTCGGAGCCGAGCGCGACGAGCACGAACAGGGCGCCTGAGACGACCGCACCGACCACCGGGATGAAGCACAGCACGAAGGTCAGCACGGTGAGGGGGACGACGAACGGGACGCCGAGGATCGCCGCACCGATGCCGATGCCGAGCGCGTCGACCGCGGCGACGAGCGCCTGCGTCTTCGTGTACGTGCCCACGGTGACCCAGCCGCGCCGGGACGCCTCGTAGGCCCGCTCGTGCCACTGGCGGGGGAGGCGCATGATCGCCCACGTGCCCAGGCGGTCGCCCTCCGCGAGGAAGAAGAACGTGGCGATGAGGCAGAGCAGTGCGCCGATGAGCACGCCCGCCGCACCGGTGCCGACACCGATGGCCGACGAGGCGATCGTGGAGGAGTTCTCCTGGAGCCAGGTGGTCGCCTGGTCCATCGCGGACTGCACCTGGGCGGCGTCGACGGGCAGCGAGGAGCCCGCGATCGCGTTGACGATGTCCTGCACCTGCAGGGAGGCGAGCTCACCGACCTCGCCGACCCCCTCGGCGAGCTGGGTGCCGACGAGCGTACCGATGCCCGCGAGGAAGGCGAGCGTGATGAGGATTGTCAGGGCCGCGGCCGCCATGCGCGGCAGGCGCAGCCGGTGGTTGAGCAGCACCTGCAGCGGCATGAGCAGCCCCGTGAGCAGGATCGCCACCGCCGACGGGATGAGTACCGAGCTCAGCAGTGCGCCGGCCTGATTGATCGTCTGGACGGCAAGACCGACCAGGACGATGGTCACCGAGGCGAGGATGACCACCCGCGTACGCGGGTACTCGGCGAGGAAGCCTCGCCGTGGCGGCAGGTCGGAGGTCACGTCGTCGGGCGTCGTGCCTCGTGCGTCCCCGGCGCCGAGCGCCGCGTCATGGGCGGCCGTGCCTCCGGCGCCGCGGCCGGGAACCTGGGGGGCGTCGCGGCCCGCACGTCGTCGGGTGCCCCGTCGTGATCGGATGCGCGCCATCACGGGGTCACGCGTCCGAGACGGTGGCGGCGAGGAGGTTCAGCGACTGCTCCAGGCTCGACTCGGACAGCACGGGGAAGACGGAGGCCAGCTTCGGGTCCTCGACCTTCGACCAGTCGTAGGTGAGCGTGACCTCGGTCGAGCCCGACCCCTGCGACCTCAGCTCGTAGAGCCACTCCCAGCCGCCGGGTCCGTCGGCGTCGGGGCTGTTGGGCTGCCAGCCCACCATGAGGTTCTCGGCGTACGCGGTGACGTGGTTGCGCATCTGGTAGTCGCCGCCCTGGGACTCGGCGTGCATGTTCATGACGAACGTGTCGCCCACCTGCTGGATCCGGTCGGCGTAGTCGTCGGAGCGGACCGTGCCCGACCCGTCGAACTCGTGATGGCGCGAGGGGAGGGAGAGGACCTGGAAGAGGGCGTCGGCCGGCGCATCGATCGTGCGGGAGGCGGACAGAGAGGTCTGGTCGGTGCTCATCCCTCAACTTTGCCCCCATCCGCCGATCCGCGCACCGTGGGGTGGCCGTGGAGGGGCCCTCGACCGGGTCGGTTGCTCGAGGTCGAGACCGGGCGCTACAACGGGCGAGCCCCGGACGTGGAGAAGATCCTCGTCCGGGGCCCGCCCGTTCTCGTGGGGTCACTTCGTAGCACGTTTAGCAACCTTCCCCGTAGGACGAAAACCCTGGTAACACGGTCTTCACGGGGGATGTACGAAGGTCCGAAGCGGCCGTCAACGCCTCCTGTGAGGGATGCCCGTGGCTCATTAGTCCGGAGAATCGAGACGGCTCAAACCTTTCTCACCCCTGCCGAGGTCGACTGTCTAATCGAGGACTACAACGCGGGCATGAGTGTTCGAGCTCTGGCGACGAAGTACGACATTCATCGGGCGACTGTGTCCGCGCACATGAGCCGCCGAAACACTCCCCGTCGTCGTCCTGGGCTCGACGTGGATGAACGGGCCGAGAGTGTCCGCTTGTTCCGAGCCGGGATCTCGATGCGTGCGATCGCGCGACGCCTAGGTGTTGGACGGAAGGCTGTCCGGGACGCGCTCGTTGAGGCCGACGTTGTCGAGTAGGGAACTGAACCACGGTCGGGGCGTCTCCCGTCCTTAACTTACACCTCGATGACGGTCGCCACCTGTTGTGCCACCGGAGTCCAGAGATCGATCTCGACCTCTGGCGCTTCAATACTCAACACGAGTGAGTAGTTCACACCGTGGTCGCTCTGGTCCATCTGCGGCCGGTTCCTCCACCAGCCAGCGACAGGATAGACAACAACTGCCTCCTTGCTCGCAAGGTCGACTGCCGGTCCGGTCCAGATGTCGGTGTGAAGTGAACCCGTCGAGGTCTGCTGATCCCGCCCAAACAGCCATCCGGGCTCTGTCTTGAGGGACACTGGCTTCTGTCCATCTTCGCGGGCTTGTCTATTGATTCGCTGGCGGAACGACTCGACGCTGTCTTCCGGGCGTTTCATCGCGAAGCGAAGTCCGTGAGATGGGTACACGTATCGCCCCGTCCAACCTCGACTGGATGGGTTCGGCTCGATGAAATAGGACAGTGTCACTCGCAGCCGCACATTGATTTCGCCAAGCGAGGACAACTCTTCAATTGGCCATGGAAGCTGGTGGAGATTCATCTCTCGTGCCTTGCCACTGCTGGAACTACCTTCGCGTTTGTACGGATGGATCAGGGCCTCGTTGACCAGTGTCAGCGCGTTCGATGCGCTCCGGGTGGCTCGTTCAAGGCTAGGAACACCCATTCCGTAGCGACGTAAGAGGTTCACAGCATCCGTCTTGTTCGGGGCAGCATCAACGCGGGTCCTCATGACATCAGTCCACTCGGCAGAATGGACAACTAGAGCTCGCACGGTTTCTGACCGCAGATGAGGATATATAGCGCGAATATCGGCCGCGATGGCAGCAACTTGAGCGGTGGCCGCCGAGGTGTCACGAGTTGTCGTGAAATACCCCACACCCGGACGTTGAAGGCGAGTGGTGAGGATTGCCAGGTTCTCTGGGGTATCAACATCGGTGCCATCTGGTGTGCGCGCGAGATTCCCTCCTGGAGCGACGACGTCGGGCTTGAAAGGCCATCGCTTCTGGTCAAACGACACTGAGGTGCGACTGGTCGGTGAGAGTTCACCCCGAGGCGCGATCGGTACGTAACCTTTGAAAATGTCCGGGGCGTGGTCCATGGCATCGTGCTCGGCATATGCGCCTACGGTGAGCGCGTTCCAGGACTGCGCGGGGTCTTCGACCGCCTCGGCATCGCTGCGTTCGAGGTGATCACCCTGCGCGCTGACATCGCGGATGTTACCTGCCGAGATCACGAATAACCTCGGCGTCGGTTCCTCATCGCGATTGAGGTAGGTGAACTTGGCAGACGTATCATCGATTGCGCGACCAAAGGCCAGGGCATCAATGGTCGCAGACCATGCTGTGGGACGACCCGACTCTTGTTTTGGCCGGTTCTGGACATTCGCTCCAGGGTTTGGCATCGCTGCGGGGGCGGTTACGGCCAACATGAAGACCCGACCACGCTCGCGATCGGTGATTTCGGGCTGATCGACTGCCCGTGCAGTGATCGCTCCATAGACATCAGGATCGTTGTCCCTGGCGTCAGGAAGAAGCTTGACCGATTCAAGTCGGTGTCCCAGACGGATGCTCTGGCTAGCGGTGATTGCTGCTTGAAGATCGCCGTATAGTGCGAGCCCCGCCATCTCAGTACCGTGTGAATGAACCGAAACGTCTTTACGCCAACTCGTTTCGACAGCGTGAAGATCTTCAGCTGACAGCGATTCTTCGAGCAACGGGTGACCTGCTTGAACGCCTCGGTCCAGTATGCACACGACTGGCGATCCAATGTCGGCGTGTTCTACGCGTGATTGAAGCTCGTGAACCCACTGACTCTGCTCGGCAGCAGATAATCCTGGTAGAAACGACGAAACCTCATGCGGACGGCGAAGCTCTGCGATGTCATCAATGCTGCGGAAGGTCATTGCGAGTTGCTCAGCGGTGGCCTGCATGAGAACAACCGTGCGGTCCCCGAATCCGAGGTAATGGTCGCTCGTTCGTAAGTTATGTCGTTGAGCATAGGCCGTCAGTCGCTCTTGCTCTTTACCGTCACTCGTCCGAAGCCAGACTTCCCACCAACGAAGCTGTGTCTGATCAGTTGGGAACTCGTTGGCTGGGTCAGTCCAAAGCTCGCGAATCGTCGCACGTCGGATCGATGCGATGCCCTCGATTAGGGCGGCGTTATCTGGCTTGCCTTCTGTGACTTTAGCGGTTGTGACATATTGTTCGAGCTTCTTAAGGAAGAACTCCTTCTTCCCGTCCGGGATAAAGACTGTCGCCCTGGACACAGCACCAGCGGGAGTAGATTCTTCTTGAACGGCTACTAGTTCGGGTTGTATGCCGGACCGTCGCGATTCAAGACTCTCGATTGCTAGTTCAAGGTCTGGGAACGAGGCGAAAGTGATGTATGTTCCCGAAGTCTCGATTTCGTCTTCCGAGGGTGTCCAAGCTTTCTCGAACTCGTCGGTCAGACGTTTGCCGTGCGCAGGGCGACTGCCACCAAAAGCCGGCTTGTCGTTCCCGCCGCCGGGACCTACGAGCGTGAATGGCTCGCTTGCAGGCGGCGTAGGTACGACGATGTGTGGACGGTCTCTCTCAACCATCTTTGTTAGGTGACCCCGTCAGGTCGGCGAGGCGTGCGGGGGCGTTCCTCGAGGGCAATAACGACATCATCAGTTCGCACACGATTGCGACCGCTGAGAACAGTTCGCTTGGCCGCATTCTCTGCCGCTGTCGAGATTTCCGCATGGCTAAGTCCTCGGGCAGCGGGGACTATGCGGGGCCAGCTGAGATTGCTGATCTGGAACGAAGAAAGTGTGTTCCGGATTACGGACTCAACTGAAGCATCGTCTGGCAGCGTAAAGTCCATGACTGTGTCGAACCGCCGGAAAAGCGCGTTATCCAATAGGCCAGGATGGTTGGTTGCCGCGATTATCACGCTTTCAGATGTGTCTTCCTCCAAGAACTGAAGAAATGAGTTGAGGACACGTCGAATCTCACCGACATCGTTTTGTGCGGCACGGTGCCCGCCAAGTGCATCGACTTCATCGAAGAAATATACGCCGCGGGTCTTTTCGAGGGCATCAAAGACAAGTCGCAGTTTCGCTGCGGTCTCACCCATGAACTTGGTCAGAACTGTGTCGAGACGAATCGAGAATAGCGGTAGGCCAAGTTCGCCAGCCACGACGCGAGCTGTAGAGGTCTTTCCTGTCCCCGGAGGTCCTGTGAGCAGCAGTCTGCGCGCGGGAGTCAGGCCATGTTTCATAAGAGCGGCACGCTGACGTTGTTCGAGGAGGACGTGGCGTAAACGGTCGGAGAGTTTGTCAGTGAGAACTAGGTCGCCTAGCCGGGCCTCAGGGTACGAGACGTTGAGGAGCGTTCCGAGTTCGCCTTTAGGCTGGGTCAACGGCACGATCGATGTGACTCGTGCTCTGCTTTCGGCGTGCTCGCGCAGGTCGTTCACGAGGTCGCGGAGCTCCTGAGCGAACTTGGCCTGTCCAGCCCGTGCCGCCTTCGCCGCTACCTGCATGGCCACTGCGTAGAACTGAGGGTCATCACCGTCGGCGTGGCTCTTTACGAGCGCTTTGACCTGATCGCTAGTCGCCATGCGGGACCTCCTCTCAGCTCGTTCGTGTGTCTCCCGACGTGCACATGCAGTCCCAGTCTATCCAGGAACCTCCGACATCGAGGTGAGGCGGGACCGCATCGTAGGTCCGTGCCTCCGCGCTCCGGGCGCGGGCAAGCAGGACGAGGCTGATGGGGCCGATCCAGAGCATCTTCAACGCCGACCACAAAGCGATCAGCACGAAGATGTTCAACCATCCGGGGCCGCCATCGCGGATGATGACGCTCAGCAGGCTCGCGGCATAGAGGTACGGGATCGCGACTAGCATCGCCGGCACACCCCACTTGAGACCGGAACGGGTGCGAATCTTGTCCAGCAGGATGTTGGTGGGCATGACCCGGCGGAAGAAGCCTGCCAGGTGGATGCTGGCGATCCAGATGAGTCGGAACATGAGTGCCTCCAAGCACGTAACGGTGGTGAGGCAGTACGTGTGGAGGTATCCCGAAGGACAACCCCGGCGAGCGGGGCTACATGGTGAGGGGCTTCTGCCTCTGTGCCATCTACTTTACGCCTGAGCAGTGACAGGCGGAACCCCTCGCCCCTCCAGCCGCTGGGGTATGTGCACCTTGCCGACACACGACCGCAGACGTCGGGGGGAGCACAAGATCATGACACAGCTGGCAGAACAAGTGCAGGGTGAGCGAGGCGCACGGATGGTGCTGTCGATGATCGCCGACCCCAACGACGCACCCACTGGACGGGTGCTGGCCCGTGTTGGCGGGGTCGAAACCCTCCGACTCATTGACGATGCCCAGGCGTCGGTGCCGGGGATGAACAGGGTCGATGGGATCGCCTGGCGTAACTGGATGGCCACCCGCATCCCCGACGATCTGCCCGACCGCCTCGCGCAGGCTGAGGCCAGTGGCATCGCCGCCCTCATCCCCGCCGATGACCACTGGCCGGAGAGTCTGAACGATCTGGGTGCCCGTGCCCCGTTCGTACTGTGGGCTCGCGGGGCGACTTCGATGCTGGCCGGCGACATGAAGGATCGGGTGACGATCACCGGTTCACGCGCCGCCACCTCCTACGGCATGACCGTCACTGGGGAGATCGCCGATGATCTGGCCCGCCGGGAGCACGTCATCGTTGCCGGTGGCGCCTACGGGGTGGAGGGTGAAGCCCACCGTTCCGCGCTGGCAGTGGGTGGGAGCACTGTGGCAGTGATGGCTGGCGGAGTGGACAGGCTGTATCCGTCGGGTCATGCCGAGATGCTGGGCCGGATCGGTGACCTCGGCACGCTGGTCAGCGAAGCCCCGCCCGGAGCGGAACCGACTCGGCAACGGTTCATCGCTCGTACTCGTCTGATGGCCGCCCTCTCGGGTACCACGGTGGTCACCGAGGCTGGTATCCGGTCAATGGCGATGCTCGTGCCTGTCGAGGCCCGTTACCTCGACCGAGGCGCCGGCGCGGTGCCCGGCCCGGTCACCAGTGCCGCCAGTACAGGGGTGAACGAACTGCTCAAACGCGGCATCGCCGAGGTGGTGACCGATGCCAAGGATGTCCGTGAACTCATGGGCCACGTCGAAGAGTCCACTCCAGGACGCTCCGGCCTGTTAGACCGCACCATCAACACGTCGGCACCCTCACCACAGGAGCAAGCCCGCAGTCTCTAGTGCCTGGTTCACGAGCCCGGAGGCAGCTCCGGTGGTTAGAGGGCGGGACCGCGGCGGTCGACACCGACCGGATCACGCCGGGGCTCATCCCGCTCCGGCGCGGCCTTCGGGGTGAGGTGTCGTAGTGCTGTGGTGGCGCGGGCATGGTCGATCTTCTGCGCCACCGACTCCGGCACCGGCCCAAGTGGACTGTCCTCGTCAATGCCGTAGCGATCCCGGTAAGCGGCGATCGTACGAGCTGAGTGCCGCCACCGTGCCTGTCCGCGCTCATCGGTGGGCTGCTCGCCCAGAGCCCCGGTCCAGGGCTCGCCCTGGTCGATGGCGGTATCCAGGACTGCATCGGCGCGGGCCTCGATCAGCTCCCGCCGCTCGGTGAGGGCTTGGCGCATCTCAGTGCTCATTGGACCTGCGGCGTGTGGGATGAGTCCAGCAATCAGCGCCGGTGGTTTGCGGGTGCGCCCGGACCCAGCGGGCCGGCTGGTGGCGCGGTCCACCCGGTAGTGCATGACCTTGGCAACATCATCAGCATCCTCGAACCCACGAGCAGCGACCAGGCGCGGGAACAGTGTATCCACGTCGTGCCGATTCGCTTGGGTCTGCTGAAGGTTTCGTTGACTTCGGGGTCAGGCCGCCAGGGTGACGGCGTGGTGGTGGACGAGTTCGTATTCAATCGGAGTGAGCCTGCCGAGTCGACGTTGCCGTCGTCGTCGGTGATAGGTGCGTTCGATCCAGTGCACGATCGCGAGCCGGAGCTGGTCGCGGGTGGCCCAGCGCTTCCGATCGAGCACGTTCTTCTGAAGTGTGGCGAAGAAGCTCTCCATCGCCGCGTTGTCCCCGGCAGCCCCGACGCGTCCCATGGACCCGAGGAGTCCGTAGACCTTGAGTACGCGCTGAAATTTCCGAGATCGAAATTGCGATCCTTTGTCGCTGTGGACGATGCAGCCAGCCACCGCGGCTGCTCCCTGGCGGCGAGCGACCGCGTCCCGCAGGGCAGCGACGGCCAGGTCGGCGGTCATTCGGGCATCGATGGCGTAGCCGACGATCCGGCCCGAGCAGGCGTCCTTGACGGCACACAGGTAGACCTTGCCCTGGCGGGTGCGGTGCTCGGTGATATCGGTCAGCCAGGTCGCGTTCAGCGTCTCGGCGGTGAAGTCCCGCTCGAGCAGGTCATCGCACACCGGTGGGCCCGGCCGGCCGTAGCGCTGCCGGCGGCGCACGGTGGCCGAGAAGATCCGCTGCTGCGAGCACAGCCGCCACACCCGTCGCTCAGCCACTGCGTGGCCGGCGTCCTTCAGCTCGTCGGCGATGAAGCGGTGTCCGAACTCGGGGTCGTCGGCGTGGATGTCGTAGGCGGCGTTGATCAGGTGCGCCTCCTCCAGATCACGAGCACTGACAGGG
>NZ_JBUZNK010000013.1:0-104356 GCF_055326445.1 Georgenia sp. Z2081 | reverse complement strand
TAATGCTGGCCTGCTGGAGCCCAACAGCGAGAAGAAGGCGAGCAGGCTCTATATGACGCGTAACGACCGGGCGGAACTGATCCGTCTGCAGCAGGAGAACGCCCAGCTCAAAGCTGATCTCGAGCAGGCCGAGAACACGGTCGAGGTCCTGGGAAAAGCATCCGCGCTCTTGGAGTCCCTGGCCAAGAGCGCGGCACCGGGGAACGTGGACAGCGCCCAGCCACCGAGCCAGGAGCCCAAGCAGGAGGAGACGGATTCGCAGCAGCGGTACAACGCATAAGAACCGATCTGGTCGCCGAGCTGCGCAAGATCAAGGTGAAGATCAACCGGGCCTGCTATCTCGCGGGATACCCCAGGGCGTCGTACTACCGGCACCACATCAGCCCGCCGCGGCCGATGCGGGCACGCATCCCGCAGCGTGACCGGCCCCAGCCCGCAGCGCTCAGCGAGGACGAACGCGACCAGGTGCGAGAGGTCCTGGGCAGCCAGGAGTACGCGGACCTGTCGGTCTCCCAGGTGTTCTACCGCCACCTCGATACCGGCCGCTACATCGCCTCACGTTCGTCGTGGTACCGGATCGCGCGGGATCATGCTCTGGTCGGGGACCGGCGCCGGGTCGCCCGGGCCAACCCGAAGACGATCCCTGAGCTGAGCGCGAGCGCGGTCGGTCAGGTCTGGTCCTGGGACATCACCAAGCTCAAAGGACCCCGCCGGGGGCAGTGGTGGAACCTCTACGTCATCGTCGACATCTACTCCCGGTACGTCACCGGCTGGTCGATCCACCCCGTCGAGAGCGGGGACCTGGCACGAGACCTCATCCAGAAGGCCTGCCAGGACAACGGCGGCCCGCCGGACTTCCTTCACTCCGACAACGGTCACCCGATGGTCTCCACGCCGGTGTCCGGCCTGGCCCGTCTGCTCGGGGTCGATCTGTCGTTCTCCCGCCCGAAGGTCTCCAACGACAACCCCTACTCCGAGGCCTTGTTCAAGACCGTGAAGTACGACCTCGCCTTTCCCATCGAGTTCGACTCGATCGAGACCGCGACCCGGTACTGCGAGCAGTTCTTCACCGCTTACAACACCACCCACCGTCATTCCGGGATCGGATTCCACACCCCGTTCGATGTCCACCACGCGCGCACCACCCGCATCGATCAGATCAGGCAGCACGCCCTGGACACCGCCTACCGCACGCACCCCGAACGATTCACCCACCGACCCCGACCACCACGCCTACCCCCACACGCACACATCAACGGAAAACCCACCACCACCCTGTCTCACACAGGTTGACAACTACCGGCTGAGGTCAGTCTCGGACGGGAACAGTCGAGCTGGGCGAAAGCGGCCACGCCGACCGATGCGATGAGGCGGGACAACTACCGGTGGGAGGGGCCACGTGGGCAGTCGCGCGGCTCAGCCCGTCCGACGGACCGAGCCCTCCGCCCCAGCGCGTGCTGATGCGCGTTGCCGCTTCGGCGGCATGAGCTCGGCGACCGGTTCCAGCCTGAGCGTTGCCCACTCCGGCAGCTTCTCCCGGATGCGTCGCACGACGGTGGCTGGGTCACCTGCGGCGGACGCGTTGAGGTGGATGATCGTGTGGCCGGCGCGCTCGAGCTCGTGGTCGCGTTGCCGTTCGCGGACCAGAGCGTCGGAGGTCCGATCCGGGTCGTCGCCGTACTTCTCCCGTCCATCGAACTCGATGAGGAACCAGATCGGGCTGCCGTCGGCCTTGCTACCGATGCGTATCGCGAGATCGATGAACCAGCGGTGACCACCGGCGTGGACCTCCTGCTGGGCGACAACCTCCCGCGCGCCCCAGGTGAGGAGGATCCAGCGCACGTGGGTCTCCCATGGGGACTCCGCCCACGGTGACGACCAGCGCAGCACGTCGAGGGCTCGACGTACCCCGCGCGCACCGACGAACTCGGTGCGAAGCCGAGTGACCAGCTCGTTCCTGGCCTCGGCCGCCGCCAGCTCCACACGGTCACGGTCCCGTGCGTCCGCGTGGGTGAGGCGCGAGAGTAGGTGGTCAGCGACGACGAGGGCGTCGTGCGGCCGGAGCAGTCGAGCGCAGTCGAGCACCGTTCGTTCCGGGTCGGTCGCGTGGATGCCGGCAACGACGTCGATGTCGTCGACAGGGACGGCGAAGCTGAAGCGGCGGATGTCCTGGGCCGTCGAGGTCCCGCTCCTCAGTGATGGCGACCCGACCTGGACCTGCTCGGGAACCTGCCAGACATACAGTCCGTGCAGCAGCGCCGCGGACTCGAGGACGAGGTGGTGGGGCGCGGTCATGCGTCGCGCGACTGCTCCGGCACGAGCGAGGTGCCGTGCGCGATCGGCCGCAGCCCGACTGCTCGAGGGCGGCAATAAGGCGACCGCGCCGCGTCGGAGGCGCTCCAACGACGCCCCCTCCGTACGAGCCCGAGGGGTCAGAGCCTGGGACAGGGCTCTGACCTCGCCCAGTGCGATGGGTGGGACGTATGCGGCTCTGCTCTCGGCGGCGTTTGACACAGGGCGACCCTGGCGCAGGTATCGGCACGGCGGCCGGATCGCGGAGGGCGGCTGTGGACAGGAGCGCCACGCACGACCGTGTGGATACCGCGCGAGGGAGGGCTGCAGCGGCGGCCGGGGAACGCCCCGTGCGGGACCCTTGTCGAGCTGGACCGTTGCCCGTCGAGCGGGACTGCGCTGAGGTCAGTCTCGGTCCGGAACAGTCGAGCTCGGCGTGGTCAGGCCCGGCCCTCCGCCACAATGGATCCCATGCCAGCCGCGCGCCGTCCCTCGGAGAGCCACGCCCGACGCCCGCGCGTGACCGTCGCGTCCCGCATCTGGGACCCCGAGCCGGCGGCCGCGTCGTTCCGCCTGGCCGCCCTCGCCCGTGGCCTGCGCGACGCCGGCGCCGCCACCCGCGTCCTCACCGCCACCCCGCCGGCGGGCGCCACGATCGATGACCACCCCGGCACCCGCGTCTCCCGCGCCCCGGTCCTGCGCGACGCCGACGGCTACCTCCGTGGCTACGTGCCATACATGTCCTTCGACGTCCCGCTCGCTGCCCGCCTCCTCGCGGACCCCGCACCGGACGTCTACGTCGTCGAGCCGCCGCCCACTACCGGGCTCGTGGTCCGGGCGGTCGCCGCGCTACGCAGGAGGCCGTACGTGGCCTATGTCCCCGACATCTGGTCCGACGCCGCCACCTCCACCGGAGCCCCAGGCGCGGTCGTCGAGGTGCTGCGGTGCGCGGAGTCGGCCGTATTGGCCGGCGCGGCGGCGACCATCGCGGTGTCCGACGACGTCGCCGCCCGGGCGGAGGAGCTGGGCGCCCGCGGCGTCGTCGTCGTGCGCGGGGGAGCGGACACGGAGACGTTCACGCCGACCGGACCGATGCCCGACGACGCCGATCCCCGCCCCTACCTGCTCTACGCGGGCACCGCCTCGGAGTGGCAGGGCGCGGACGTGTTCCTGCGCGCGCTGCCACGGGTCCTTGAGCAGGTGCCGGACGCGCGCGTGGTGCTGCTCGGCCAGGGCAGCGCGTGGCCGGAGCTCGAGCGGCTGGCCGCCCGGCTTCCGCGCGGGGCGGTCGAGCTGCGCGGACTGGTAGGGCAGGCGGAGGCCGCGCGGTGGCAGCGGGGCGCGACGGCGGCACTTGTGTCCATCCGGCCCGGCATCGGCTACGACCTCGCCTACCCGACGAAGGCCTACGCGGCGTGGGCGTCCGGTGTCCCGGTCGTCTACGCAGGCCCGGGGCCGGCCCGGGCGGACATCGCCGGGAGCCGGCTGGGCTGGGCGGTCGAGCACGACGCCGACGACGTCGCACGGGCGATGGTCGCCGCCCTGACCGGCGAACGGGAGCCGCGGGACGCCGAACGGCTGGCCGGCTGGGTCGCCGAGAACGCATCGGCGGCTGCGGCGGGGCGGGCGGCGGCCGACGTCGTGCTCGGAGCGATCCACTCGTAGGTGCGCTGCCGTCCCTGTGCGCCGGTCAGTCGGGCAGGTCGCCGCCGTTGATGTACATCGCCTCGGTCTGGCCACCGTCGCAGGCCGGTGCCGAGTCGCCGAACAGGGCGGGGACCGCGCCGATCTGGCCCTTGTCCACCGCGTACTCGGTGCCGAGTACAGCGATGGAGCCGTCGTCCAGGCGAACAGCGAGGTTCCCCTCGTCATCGCTCACGGGTTCAGCTCCTTCAGCGAGGACCGCCAGGCGCGTGAGATCGGTGCTGCCGGTGCTGACGACGACGAGGCACCCGTCCTCGACCTCGAGCGTGCCGTAGAACATGTCGTCGGTCCCCGTGAGGGCCAGGGTCACGGTCTCCGGCAGCGTCGCGATCGAGAACTGGTCGGTCTCGCCCCAGACGTCGCCGGCGTCGGACCGGAAGCGGTCGTCCTCTCTCTGGAGGACGAGGTCGTCCCCGCCGCCGGACGCACCGACCTCGACGACGATCGAGTCGAGGACCTCGGCCTCGTCGACGCTCGCGGCCCCGAGCAGCGACTCGTCGAGGTCGAGAGCCCCGGACGTCAGGAGCTCCTCGATCGCGTCGGCCGCCTCCTGGGTCGAGACCTCGACGCTGATCTCGCCCGAGACCGGGTCCGCCACTGTCGATATACCGATCCCGGGGGCGAGGTGCTCGGACAGCGCCATGTGCACGGCGACGGTGACCGACTCGGCGGCCTCGGCGTCGTACGCAGCCGCGCCGTGGGCGAACATCCCTGGCTCGGCGGCGAGCTCCTCGACGACGTCGTCGGGGATGTCCCCGGTGAAGTACAGGTGGGCGGTGGCGTCGTCCCGGAGCTCGGAGACGGCGAAGGTGTCCGCGTGGCGGGCGGCGATCGAGGTGATCACGGGTGCGGCACGCTCCTGCATCGCGATCCGGTCGTCGAGCTCACCGGGCTCGATCTCGCCGCGCGCGATCTGAGCCTGGATGTCCTCCCAGGCGGCGTCGGAGATGCCGTCGGGCCGGTCGGGCACGGCGGCGGCCGAGCTCGTCAGCACCGCGGTGGCGGCTCCGACCGCAAGCACGGTCGCAGCAAGTGTCTGTCCGGTTCGCCTCATCGCGCGTGCCAGCCCCTCAAGCCGGGAATCGTCGTGACGGCCACTGTACGGAACCCGCGCAGGGAGCACAGCGACCGGGGCCGACCTGAGAGCGAACCGTGACGAGCTCGTGCGCGCGTGCCTATCGCTCCCGGGCCCGCGCCTCACGCTCACGGTCCCGCCGGTCCTTCCACCGCCGCATCCGCCGCTCGATCGGCTTCTCGACCCAGGCGTGCAGCGCCCACGCGCCGGCGATCGCGGGCACGAGCACGGCCGCGTACACACCGAGGTTCGCCCACCCCATCGGCTGCAGCCCGAACCATCCGCGGCACGCGTAGATCAGCGTCGCGTGCAGGAGGTAGAAGGCGAAGCTCCACTCGCCGAGCCGCACGAGCCAGCCGGCGGGCGCACCGCGCCCCGACCCGTCCGCGCGACCGCGCAGCTCCCGCACCGCGAAGGCGAGGATGACGATCCCGCACGCCGCGGGGATCATCACCGGCGACAACGGACCGAGGCGCAGCGCCTCCCACACGCCCGGCGTGCGCAGCGGGCCGAGGAACACCCCCGCGCAGACCACGAGCAGCAGCCCGAGCGCCACCGGCACCGGGAGCCGCGGCCGCCAGCCGAGCCGCACGGCGTGCGCGAGCGCCATCCCGAGGCAGAACTCCCACAGCCGCAGCACCGGACGCGGCAGATGGGTGAGCGCGTCGATCTCGGAGCGCGCGATGTACAGCACGGCGGCGGTCACCGGGATCACGAGCAGCACCGCCAGGGCCGCACGGCGCCCGGTCCGGCCGAGCAGGCGGTCGAGCCACGGGTGCGTGGCGTAGAAGAACGCCTCGAGCGACAGCGTCCACGACGCCGGGTTGCCCGAGAACACCACCTCGTTGTTCGCCGACCAGCCGTGCAGCAGCACCACCGAGAGCAGCAGCACCGCCGACAGGGGCCGGACCCAGCTCTCCTCGACGTCCGCGGGTGGCCCGACGAACACCGGCACCGCGAGCAGGAGCGCCACCATGTGCGCCGGCCAGATCCGGGCGAACCTGCGCCAGTAGAAGGTCGAGACGCGGGTGCCGGGGCGCGCCGACCACGTGAGCACGAAGCCCGACAGCACGAAGAAGAACGCCACGCCCTGGGCGCCGAGGCTGAGCGGACCGGCGATCGGGAGCGGCGCGAAATTCGTCATGTGGTGCGCGAACACGGCCAGCGCGGCCCACCAGCGCAGCGCGGTGAGCGAGTCGAGGCGGGGGAGCGTGCCGGGTACGCCGGGCTCGGTCCACCGCCCGCGTGGTGCCCCGCTCCGTCGAGCAGTGGGCACCGCGCCGGACCCCGGGCCCTCGCCGGGCATCGTGCCATCGCCGCCCGCCCCGCGGCGGTCACTCACCCCCGTGACCCCGCGTCTCCCGCCGGCGGCTCGCGCCGGACCAGCCGCTCGGCCGCCGCGACGCCGTGCACGGCGGCGGGGACGACCCCGCGCCTCAGCCACGACCAGGCCGTCCGCACGGCGGGCAGGTCGACGGCGACGGCCACGCCCGCCTGGCCGGCCAGCGCCTCCGCCGTGGCGTCGGACCGGGCGGCGCGCCACACGGTACGGGTGTCGTCCAGCGGGCTGAGCGTCGCGAGCAGCCGACCGGGCACCGAGCGTCTGGCGGCCGCATCGATCGCCCGGTACCTCCCGGAGCGCGCGATCGCCGCGAGCGGCGATCGGTCCTCGGCGATGACGTGCACGACGGCGACACCCGCCACCGGCGTGCGTGGCGCCGTGCGGCACACGAGCGTGACGTGTGCCGGCGACTCCGGGCTCCCCAGTCGGTCGGCAAGGTCGCCGGTGCCGGCGGAACGAGCCAGCACATCGTCGGCCGGATCCTCGGAGCCCACGACGAGGACGAACCGCCGCGGTCCCGCGGCGCCGGTATCGCCGACGCCGCCATCGTCGGCGCCCGGCGCCGCAGCCGAGACCACGGCCCCGGTGTCATCGGGCAGCTCGTGCGCAGCCACCTCCGGCACGGGCATGCCGAGCTCGGCCGCGCGTCGCGCGACGAACTCACCGAGCTCTGTCACGCGCGGCGCGAGCTGCTCCTCGCGCGCGTACCGCCGCGCCCACTCCCGCGTCGCCGCCACGGAGGCCGGGGTCGCGGCGCGCGCGAGCGCAGCGCCCGCCACGAGGGCGTCCGCGACGTCGTCGGCGGACATCGATTCCGTCAGCACCCACGCCGGATGTCCCTCGAGCACGGAGGATGCCGCCGACTCCGGTCCGTGCACGGACACGACCGGCAGGCCGGTGGCCGCGTACTCGAAGACTTTCCCGCTGGTGACGTACCGACCCGGGATGAGCGGGAGCGCGAGCACGTCGAAGCCCGCGTAGACCTGCGCGACCTCGGCGCGCGGCACGGGCCCGCCGTGCTCGACCCCGTCCCCGGCGAACTCGGCGAGCATCGCCAGGGTCCGTTCGTCCGGGGCGCCCTGGTGGCCGACGTGCCCGCGCAGCACGAGCCGGGCCCGCGCCACGTCCTCGTCCTTCGCCCGCGCCGCCCGCCACCCCTCGAGGAGCTCGCGCACGGGCACCGACCCGTAGAGCGTCCCGAGGTAGCCGAACGTCAGGGGTGCGTCGTCGTCGGGGGCGGAGGTCACGCGCAGCGCGTCGATCTCCTCGCCGAGGTCGCCGTCGTACCCGTTCGCGACGACGTGCGTGCGGTCGGCGACCTCCGGCACCGCGTCGTCGTACCAGTGACGGATCGGGGCGTTGACGAACCACGCCTCCTCCGCGCCCAGGAGGAGGTCGCGCTCGGTGCGCCAGGCCCGCGACCGCTCCCCGGACACGCGCCGGCCGGTCGTGACGTCGAGGGCCCAGCCGTCGCGGTAGTCGAGCACGTAGGGCACGTCGAACCGGCGCGCGAGGTGGTCACCCGGCACGAAGTCGACGTGGGGATTGGACGTGCCGAGCACGAGGTCGACCGGGTGGCGTTCGTGCACCTGCTCGGCGGCGGCGCGCAGGTTGCCCGCCCAGCCACCGTAGACGCGCTCGGGGAAGCCGGCCTCCGAGGCCCGCATGAACGCGGAGAACCACGCCGGCTCCGAGGCCACCCGTCCCCGCGAGTACCTGGCGAGGTCGGTCTCGATGTGGGCCAGCTCCTGGCGCACGCGCAGCACGCGGATCGCCGGGTGCACGCGGTCCTCCAGCGAGGTGTCCGCCCCGAACAGCTCGGTGAACAGCTCGCGCGGCGCGGTGAGGACGGTGACGTCCCATCCGGCGTCGGCGAACGCGTTGGCGGTGGCCAGCGCCCGGTAGACGCCGGACCCCCGGCAGGGCGGGAAGCCCCAGGCGACGTAGAGCAGGTGTGGACGCACCCGGCAAGGATAGGGACGACGACGCCGGACCGTGGTGGAGGGCACCGGGGGGTCCTCGGCCGGTGCGAGGCGCCGCGTGGCACGATGAACGGCACGCGCCGGCCGGTGCGACCCGCGGCCGCCCACGGCGCCCGGACGACGAGCAGCAGGAGCACGGGTGAAGGATCTACTGAGGACGACGCGGACGCTGCTGCCGATGCTTCCGTCCGGCGCCCGGCGCTACCTGCTCATGTACTCGGTCGTCACGGCCCTGCTCGCGCTCCTCGACGTCGTCGCGCTCGGCATCCTCGCCCTCGTGATGGCGCCGATGGTCTCCGGCCAGCCGGTGAGCCTGCCGCTCATCGGCGAGATCAGCACCGACGACTACATCTGGGTGCTCCTCGCGGTATGCCTGCTCATCTCGGCCAAGTCCATCGCCTCCCTGGCCATGCGCTGGGTCGCCACCCGCAAGTTCGCCGAGTACGAGATGGAGATCGGCGACCGGCTCTTCCGTGCCTACCTCCACTCGCCCTGGACGGACCGGCTCTCCCGCAACTCCGCCGAGCTCGTGCGCATGGCCGACGTCGGGATCGCCAACACGACCTCCGGCCTGCTCCTGCCGGTGGCCAGCCTGCCCACCGAGCTCGCCACCACGGCGGCCGTGCTGCTCGTTCTCGTCGTCGCCGAACCGATGATCGCGGCGATCACGGTCGTCTACCTCGGGGCGCTCGCCGCGCTGCTCTACCTCGTGGTCAACCCGAAGGCCCTCGTAGCGGGGCGGGTCAACCGTGACTACTCGCTGAAGACTGCCCGCCTGATGACCGAGATGGTGGCCACGCTCAAGGAGATCGTCCTGCGGGACAAGACCTCCGAGGTCGCCGACGTCGTGTGGGACAACCGGAAGCACGCCGTACGCGCGCGGTCCAACAGCCAGTTCCTCGGCCAGGCGCCGAAGTACGTCCTCGAGGTCGCCCTCGTCGGCGGGTTCGTGCTCGTCGGCGGCGTGGGCTACTGGCAGGGCGGCGCGACCGAGGCGTTCGCGGCCGTGGCGATGTTCGGTGTCGCCGGGTTCCGGATGATCCCCGCGATCACGCGCATGCAGGCGATCCTCACCCAGACCTCGACGACGCTCCCGCACGCGAAGCGGGTCATCTACGACATCCGGGCCTCGGAGAAGTTCATCCGCGACGCCGAGACGGTGGGCCGCGAGCCGATCGTCGGGGAGCCGCGCCAGCTGGTGCTCGACGGCGTCGGCTTCACCTACCCGACCTCGCAGGCGCCGGCGGTCCACGACATCGACCTGACGATCCGCATGGGCACGCACGTGGCGCTCGCAGGCTCGTCCGGCGCGGGCAAGTCCACGCTCGTCGACATCCTGCTCGGGCTGCTCGTCCCGCAGGAGGGAACGATGCTCATCGGCGACCAGGATCTCGACGACGTGCTCGCGGACTGGCGCTCCCGCGTGGGCTACGTCCCCCAGGACGTCTCCCTGTTCAACGGGTCGATCGCGCAGAACGTCGCGCTGGCCTGGGGCTCGACGATCGACGAGGATCGCGTGCGCGAGTGCCTGCGTCGCGCCCAGCTGCTCGACGCCGTCGAGGAGCGCGGCGGCCTCGACACGCTGGTCGGCGAGCGCGGGCTCGCCTTCTCCGGGGGCCAGCGCCAGCGCCTGGGCATCGCCCGCGCCCTCTACACCGACCCGCTCGTGCTCGTCATGGACGAGGCCACCTCCGCGCTCGACACCGCCACGGAGGAGGCCGTCACCCACGCCCTGCGCGAGCTGCACGGCGAGGTCACGGTCGTCACCGTCGCCCACCGGCTGTCGACCATCCGGCACGCCGATGAGGTCTGCTTCATGACCGGGGGCACGATCGCCGCGCGCGGCACGTTCGAGGAGGTCGTCGCCGCGCACCCCGAGTTCGCGCACCAGGCCAACCTCGCGGGCCTGGCGTAGTCGGGCGCGGCGCGACCGGGCTGCGCCGGATGGAACAATCGCGCCCATGACCCAGCCGACGCGGATGCTCATCATCTCGTTCTCGAAGATCGCGACCGACCCCCGCGTCCTCAAACAGGTCAGCTACTTCGCGGACCGATACGAGGTGACGACGTGCGGGTTCGGGCCGGCGCCCGAGGGCGTGGCCGAGCACATCGAGTTACCGCTCACCCACACGAACAAGCTCGACGGCCGCCTCATCACCTCGCGCATCTACCGGCTCGCGCTGTGGGCGCAGCGCGGTATGCGCAAGGCGCGCGAGCTGCTCAAGGGCAGGGAGTTCGACATCGCCCTCGCCAACGACTTCGAGGCCGTTCCGGTCGCGCTCGGCACGCGCCCGCGGTTCGGGGTCCACGCCGACATGCACGAGTACTTCCCGCGCTGGCGCGAGGAGCAGGAGGCCTGGCGCCGCCGGATCGGGCCGTACTACCTCTCGCTCTGCAAGCGGTACCTGCCCCGGTGCCGTTCGCTCTCTACCGTCTCCGGCGGTCTCGCGCGGGAGTACCAGCGGATCACCGGGATGGACGTCGAGGTGGTGACGAACGCGACGCCCTACTACGACCTGGAGCCCGGGACCGTCGGTGAGCGGATCCGCCTGGTGCACTCGGGAGTCTCGCTGCGGCGCAGGCACCTCGAACTGACGATCGAGGCAGCGGGTCGGGCCTCCGACGTCGTCGAGCTCGACATGTACCTCATGAAGTCCGACCCCACGCACCTGGCCGAGCTAGAGGAGCTCGCGGCCGCCACGAGCAACGTCCGCATCCTCGATCCGGTCCCGTACGCGGAGCTCGTCGAGACTCTCAACCGCTACGACGCCGGTATCTTTGTCGTGCCTCCCGTGACGTTCAACCTCGAGTGGACGTTGCCGAACAAGTTCTTCGACTTCGTGCAGGCGCGGCTCGGCATCGTCACCGGCCCGAGCCCGGAGATGGCGGAGCTCACCCGGACGCACGGCCTCGGCGTCGTCACCGGCGGGTTCGCGGTCGACGACATCGAGGCGACGCTCGCCGGGCTCGACCGGGACGAGGTCGCGCGATTCAAGGCCGCGAGCCACGCCGTGGCGCAGGACCTCGCCGCGGAGGCCGAGGTCGAGAAGTGGGGTGCCGCGATCGAGAAGCTGCTGGCAGGCTAGACGTCGGCCAGGGCGATGCCGATCGCTTGGGCCGCGTCGTTCTGCCGGCGGTCGCGTGAGAGCAGACGCACCTCGTCCGGCGTTGACTCGCGGAACTGCGCACATGCGGCCAAGTGGATCGCATCCAGGGAACGCACCGGTGTGCTGAGGACATACCGCTGCGCGAGGGCGAGCGTGGCGCCATCCAGGGCGACGACACCGACGGGTCCGATGTCGGATGTGTCGGCGGCATATCGATCCATCAGGGTGGCTGCCGTGGATGCGTCGATCGTGCCTTGCCGAGTCGCCCGTGCGAACGCGCTCGCGATCTCGACGTCCGTCAGCTCGCTGGTGATCACCGGGTCCTCGTGCTCATACACGACCTGTGTCAGTCGGGCGGAGTCGGACTGGTCGCCCAGATAGACCCGGGCGAGCGCGCTGGTGTCGATGTAGATGATCACCGCTCGTCGCGTTCCGCGGACACGAGATCCGACGCGTACCCGGGAGGCGTGGAGACCTCCAGTTGGGGGTGCGGTGCGGGTCGTGCGGCGCGGGACGTCAACCGTCCGGCAGCGATCGCCTCGTCCTTCCACGCCTGTCGGCCGTCGACGGCAGCCCGAAGCAGCCGGGTGACGAATGCGTTGACGGACTCACCGGTCATGGCGGCGTGTGCCTTGACCGCATCGGCCAGCGGCTCGTCGAGCCGGGTGATGATCTGCTTCATGCCATGATGATAGCAGTCTTGGGTTTGATGCTATCGACCGGACCAGGTCTCCGCGACCCCGAGGAACGGCGCCAGCGCGGCCGCTGACGCCCGCCCGTCGTGGTGCGTCCGAGCCCATGACGGGCCGGTCGCCGCGACCTCGGTGAACCGGTCGCGATCCCGCAGGATCTCCTCCATCACCTCCGCGAAGGTCTCCGGGGTGGCGTCGATGACCGGCAGCTCGCCGTCGAGCCGGGACCGGACCCGCTCGTGCACGTGCCCGACGACGAGACGCCCCGCCGCCATCGCCTCCGCTGCGAGCGCGCCGACCGCCCCGAGGAGGATCTGGTCGACCACGATGTCCGCGCCGGCGACGAACTCCGGCATCTGCTCGTGCGGCACCCCCTCGAGCCGCCGGTAGGTGATCCGACCGGCGGCGTCGAGCCGCTCGAGCTCCGGCTCGATGACGGCCGTCCCCTTGAGCGCCGGGTTCGACGGCGCGTGCACCACGATCGGCCGCTGGTGGCCGAGCGCCGGCACCGTGTGCGGGGCGCCGAACCCCTCGACGTCGACGACGACCGGCAGCAGCGTGGCGCCGGGGGCGAGGTCGAGCAGGTCCGGCGTCGAGACGAAGATCGGCAGGTCCTCGACCTCGAGGAGCCGTTGCGCGGCACGGATCCGGTCCAGCGCGTCGTCGTCGACCGTGACCGCCGACCGGTAGGGGCTCGTCGGGTAGAGCTCGGCGTGGCGGACCGGGTCCCGGATCTCGGAGCCGTGGAGGACCACGGCAGGTGCCATGCCGGCCGCCCGGTAGGCGGCGATCTCCGCCCCGTCCGCCACCGCCGTCGTCATCGCGGTGGGGGAGTAACCGGTCTCGAGCAGGACGTGGCTGAAGCGCGCGAGCACCCCGTCGCGCCAGGCCGCCCGTCCCGGGCGCAGCGCGAGCGGCAGCCGGACGTCGGCCGGGTAGGAGAACCGGTCGACTCCGCCGGGCCGCTGCAGCGTCACCGACCGCGCGGCGACGCCCGCGAGGTGCGCCTCGACCGCGCGCGCCCACAGGAAGCCCTGGCCCGCCGTGTTCGTCGGCCCGACGAGCAGGCCGGCCTGGCGCTCCTCCGGGAGGAAGGGGACGAGGTCGCCGGCCGCGCGGAGCTCACGGACGAACAGGCGTCGCTCCACCGCCTCGCGCCGGTCGGTCGGGAGGCGCCGCACGCCGGCGGCCACGACGTCACGCAGGCTGGGGCTCATGCCGACAGTGTGCCGGTCGACCCGGGCCACGGGTGGGAACATGGGCGCCATGACGCATGCCGCCCCCGCGCCGGACCCGCGACCGTCGGTGCTCGTGATCTCGTACTCGACCCTGGTCTCCGACGCCCGGCTGCTGCGGCAGATCCGGCTGCTCGCGCGGACCTACGACGTCACGTCGTGCGGCTACGGCCCGGAGCCGGACGGGGTGGCGGCCCACGTCCGCATCCCCGACGATCTCGTCGCCTGGCACAAGGACCGGGCGCTGCTCATGCAGCGGCGGTTCGCCGCCGTCTACCGACGGAACTCGGTCAATTCCTACCTGCGGGACCAGCTGCCGGCCGGGTTCTTCGACGTCGTCGTCGCCAACGACGCCGACACCGTGCCGCTCGCGCTCGCGCTGCGGCCGAACGCCGGCGTCCACGCCGACCTCCACGAGTACGCGCCGCGCCAGCACGAGGCGTCCCCGCGCTGGAAGCTGTTCGTCGCGCCCTACTACCGGTGGCTGATCCGGACCTTCCTGCCCCTGTGCGACTCCGTCACCACGGTCGGTCGCGGCCTGGCCGAGGAGTACGCGCGGGAGTACGGCGTCGACGCCGGCGTCGTCGTCAACGCCGCCCCCTTCCGGGACGCGAGCCCGACGCCGGTCGGTACCCCGGTGCGCCTCGTCCACTCCGGCGGGGCGACGCGGGTGCGGGCCATCGAGGTGATGATGCGCGCCGTGACGGCCTCGACCTCCGGGGCCACGCTCGACCTCTACCTCATGCCGTCCGATCCCACCTACCTCGCCGAGCTCGCGGCCCTCGCCGAGACCTCGGACCGCGTCACCCTGCACGACGCCGTCCCGGCCGACGGGCTCGTCGAGACCCTCGCGGGCTACGACGTCGGGCTGTTCCTCGTCCCACCGGTGACCTTCAACCTCGAGTGGACGCTGCCGAACAAGTTCTTCGACTTCGTCCAGGCCCGTCTCGGCATCGTCGTGGGGCCGAACCCCGAGATGGCCGCCCTCGTACACGGCCACGGCCTGGGCGCGGTGACCGAGGGGTACACCGAGGCCGACCTCACCGCCCTGCTCGACCGGCTCGACGCGGACGAGGTGGCCCGCTGGAAGGCCGGCTCCGCCGCTGCCGCGCGGGAGCTGGGGGCCGAGAACCAGATGACCGCGTGGTCGGACGCCGTCGCCGCGCTCGTCACGCGCGGACGGCCGTGAGCCGCTCCGGCGGCTGGAAGAGGACCCGCAGGGGCGTGCGCATCGCCGCGTCGTAGACGACGACGGACACGGCGACGCTCACGGCCACCAGCACGGGCGTCAGCCAGGTCGCCAACGCGTCGTTCGGGGGGAGCGGGCCGCCGAGGAGCAACGCCGCCAGCACCACGAGGTTGATGAGTACCGGGTGCACGAGGTAGATCGGCAGCGTTCTCCCGGCGATGTAGCGCGAGACGGTCCGCACCCGGCCGCTGCGCACGGCCAGGACCGAGCCGCCGACCGCCGCGGCCAGCCCGGCGACGGACAGCGGGAACGCCAGCGGCCGGTCGAGGCCGGCGAGGAGGGCGACGGCGGTCAGCCCGGTGAAGGCGGACCCGCCGATCAGCAGCACGGGCCACGGCGGGAGCTCGGAGAGCCGCTTGACGGCAGAGAACGCGTAGCAGCCGAGGAAGTACCAGAACGCGTACCGGGCCACCCGTACGACCGCGTAGGTGGCCAGCGACGGCACCGACTCCTCGATGACCGGCTCCAGGTAGGGGGCCGTGGCGGCGAGCACGAGCGTGAGGCCGAGCACCACGGCCGGCCACCGGCGCAGGAGCTTGGCCGTCACGAAGAACACGACGAGCACGGCGAGGAACCAGTAGGCGGTGCCGGCGAACGGGATCGCCTTGAGCCGGTCGAGCGCGTAGGCCTCGGGCGCGGCGGGCTGGTAGGCGAAGCCGGCGAAGGAGGCGAACGCCAGGCTCCACAGCACGTAGGGCCACAGCAGCACGAGGACCCGGCTGCGGGCGACCACCGGCCAGGGCCGTCGGACGGCGCGGTGCGCGAGGAGGCCTGCGGTGAGGAAGAAGAGCGGCATGCGCATCGGCAGGAGCACGTCGTTCGCCCGGGTCCAGAACACCGAGCCGAAGCCGTCCGGGTTCGGGAGCAGCCGGTCCATGCCCGCGCCCCCGAGGTGGTAGGCGACGACGAGGATGATCGCCGCGGCCTTGGCGGCGTCGACCCAGTGCAGCCGTTCCTGGGTCGGGGCGCCCGTGCGGGGTGTGGTGGGGGAGGGCGGTCGGTCCGGCATCGTCCCCGAGGGTAGAGGGTCGCTCGGGGCCGCCTCGGTCGTTCCGGTCGTCAGCCGGCGATCTCCCCGACCCGCTGACCGCGCGGGGCCAGCTCGGCGTCGAGCACCGCCCGGAGGTGGGCGAGCTCGTCCGCGTCGCGCGCACCGAGCTCGACGAGGACGTGCGGCGCGCCGTCGGAGGTGCGCACCGCCGCCGCCTGGCGCGGCGTCGTCGTCCGTTCCAGGGTGGTGCGCGGATCGGTGAGCAGGATCCGCACGACGCCGGCGGCGGACATCTCGACGCCGGCCACCTCGGACCACGGGACCGCCAGGCCGCCCGGACCGACGAGGCCGGAGTCCTCCACGAGGAGGTCGATCGCGTCCTCGCCGGTGCGCCGGTCGTTGCGCAGCCGCACGAGGGCCACCAGCGTCCCGCCCGCGCCGATCACGCCGACCGCGCCGAGCAGGAGGATCGCGAACAGTCGGCGCGTGACCTCCCCGGAGACGAGGCCGGCGATGCACACGACGGCCAGCGCCGTGAAGCCGAGCAGGACGAGGAGCTGGCGGCGCACCTTCCTGCGGCGCTCGCCGTCGTCGGCGACGAACCGGGCGAGGACGTCCGTGGCCCGTCCGGCGTCCGGGGTGGTGGGGTCGATCGACATGCTGCTCCTCGGGCTGCGTCGGGCTTGCAGTGCGAGGGTAGTCGCGCGGCGATTGACCGGCGCTCCTGCGTCGGCCTACGCTTCCGTTGTGCAGAAGGTGGATCTCACGAAGTGGAATCCATGCGTGCGATGATGGCGGACCGGCAGGAAGCCGCGGAGCGGTCGGTTGACGGCCCCGCCGAGCGATCGAGGGAGATCAGATGACCGACGAGACGACCTCCGCCCCGCCCCGGCGCGGCATCGCCGACGTCAACGACCCGGAGCGGGTCCGCGCCCAGATCCGCGAGTACCTCGCCGAGCACGGCCAGGCGGCTGCGCGCGAGGACGGCCCGGCCGGCAGGCGCGAGGACGGCACGGCGGACCTCGTCGTGCGCGGGCGCCGCGTGCACGGCCCGGACGGGTTCGCCTCGCGCGAGGTCGCGGTGCGGGACGGGCGCATCGTGGCCGTCGAGCCCCTCGGCGCCGGCCTGGTCGGCGACACCGTGATCGAGCTGGCGGACGACGAGGTCCTCCTGCCCGGCCTCGTGGACGCCCACGTCCACGTCAACGAGCCCGGCCGCACCGAGTGGGAGGGCTTCGCGAGCGCGACCCGCGCCGCTGCCGCCGGCGGCGTCACCACGATCGTCGACATGCCGCTGAACTCGATCCCGTCGACCGTCAACCGGCCGGCGCTGGAGTACAAGCGCCTCGTCGCGGCGCCGCAGGTCTTCGTCGACGTCGGCTTCTGGGGCGGCGCCGTCCCCGGCAACGTGCCGGACCTCGCGGACCTGCACGAGGACGGCGTGTTCGGCTTCAAGTGCTTCCTGTCCGGCTCGGGCGTGGACGAGTTCCCCCACCTCGAGGCCGACGAGCTCGAGGAGCACCTCACCGAGCTGACCCGCCTCGGCGCGATGATGATCGTCCACGCCGAGGACGACCGCTCGATCGGCCGGGCACCCGCCGCCGCGGGCGCCGGCTACGGCAGCTTCCTCGCGTCCCGCCCGCGCGGCGCCGAGAACCTGGCGATCGCCCAGCTCGTCGAGCGCACCCGCTGGACCGGCGGCCGCAGCCACGTCCTGCACCTGTCCTCCTCCGACGCCCTGCCGATGCTGCGCAGCGCGAAGGCCGACGGCGTCGACATCACCGCCGAGACCTGCCCGCACTACCTGGCCCTGAGCGCCGAGGAGGTCGCGGACGGCGCCACCACGCACAAGTGCTGCCCGCCGATCCGCGAGGAGAGCAACCGGGAGCTCCTCTGGGAGGGGCTGCTCGACGGCACGATCGACTACGTGGCCAGCGACCACTCGCCCTCGACCGTCGAGCTCAAGGATCTCGAGCGCGGCGACTTCGCCGTCGCGTGGGGCGGGATCTCCTCGGTCCAGCTCGGGCTGCCGATCGTGTGGACCGAGGCCCGCCGCCGGGGCATCGCCCTCGAGCGGGTCGTCGAGTGGATGTCCTCCCGCCCCGCGGACCGGCTGGGCCTGGTGCGCAAGGGGCGCATCGCCCCCGGGCAGGACGCCGACCTCGCGGTGCTCGCACCGGACGAGGAGTTCGTCGTCGTCGCCACGGAGCTGCGCCACCGCAACCCGATCTCCGCCTACGACGGCAAGGAGCTCGCCGGCCGGGTGCGACGCACGTTCGTGCGCGGCGCCGAGGTCGACGCCGAGACCCCGCGGGGCCGGCTCCTGCGCCGCGGGGCCGACTGACGCCTACCGGTGGATGCCGCCCAGGCCGAGCGGGGCGTGCCGGTTGACGTCCTTGTAGAGCAGGTAGCGGAACGGGGCGGGACCGCCCGCGTAGCAGGCCTGCGGGCAGAAGGCGCGCAGCCACATGAAGTCGCCCTCCTGGACCTCGACCCAGTCCTCGTTGAGCCGGTACACGGCCTGCCCCTGGAGCACGTAGAGCCCGTGCTCCATCACGTGGGTCTCGGCGAACGGGATGATGCCGCCCGGCAGGAACGTCACGATCGTCACGTGCATGTCGTGGCGGACGTCGGTCGGGTCGACGAAGCGCGTCGTGGCCCACCTGCCCTCGGTGTCCGGCATCGGGGTGGGCTCGATGTCGCGCTCGTTGGTCACGAACGACTCGGGCACGTCGACGCCGTCGACCCGCTGGTAGGACTTGCGGATCCACATGAACCGCACGGGCTCCGCGGCGTCGTTGGCCACCGTCCAGGTCTCCCCGGGAGCGAGGAACGCGTAGCCGCCCGGCGTCATGCGGTGCTCTCCGGCTGCCTCGCCCGCGGACTCGCCCAGGGTGAGCGCGAGCTCGCCCTCCATGACGAACAGGACACCCTCGGCGTCCGGGTCCTCCTCGGGGCGCTGCGACCCGCCGCCGGGGGAGACCTCCATGAGGTACTGCGAGAACGTCTCGGCGAACCCGGTCAGCGGGCGCGCGAGCACCCACAGCCGGGTGCCGCTCCAGTGCGGCAGGTTCGAGGTGACGATGTCCCGCTGGGTGCCGCGCGGGATGACGGCGTACGCCTCGCGGAACATGGCGCGGTCGGTGAGCAGGTCGGTCTGCGGCGGGTGGCCGCCGTGGGTGGCCCAGTACGTCGGCTCGGTCATCGGTGATCCTTCCGGGTCGGCTCTCTCGGCATGCTGCCACGGGCCCGCGGGCGTCCGCCCCCCGGATCGGCGAGGATCGTTGTTGACAGCGCCGATCCGGTGCCCATACGTTGCAATAGACGGAAGTTATATTCCGCTATCCGAAACTATCACGAGGTAGACGCATGACGACCACCCTGAGCACCTTCAACGACGACGCGGACGCCGCCCGCGAGACGCTCCTGGCCTGCGTGCGCGTACCGCGCTGGGCCGACGAGATCGTCGCCGGCCGCCCGTACGCGGGTGTCGACGACGTGCTGCACGCCGCCCGGACCGCCGCCGAGCCGTGGACCGACGACGAGGTCGACGGCGCCCTGGCCCGCCACCCGCGCATCGGCGAGCGGGCGAGCGGCGACGACGCCGACGCGGCCCACTCCGCGCGCGAGCAGTCCGGGGTCGACGCCGGGGACGCCTCCGTCGCCGAGCGGCTCCGCGCCGGCAACCTCGCCTACGAGGAGCGGTTCGGCCACGTCTTCCTCATCCGTGCCGCCGGCCGGGACGCCGAGGAGATCCTCGCCGCCCTCGAGCAGCGCCTGACCAACGACCCCGCCACCGAACGTCGCGTCGCCGCCGAGCAGCTGCGCGAGATCGCCGTCCTTCGACTCCAGGGAGAACTGTCATGACCTCGCACGTCACCACCCACGTCCTCGACGCCGTCACCGGGGTCCCGGCCGCCGGCATCGCCGTTCGCCTGCAGCGCCTCGACGGCGACGCCGCCACCGACGTGGCGAGCGGCACGACGAACGAGGACGGCCGCATCGGCGACCTCGGCCCCGAGGCGCTCGAGGCGGGCACCTACCGCATCTCGTTCGCCTCGGGCGACTACTTCCGAGCCCAGGGTCGGGAGACGTTCTTCCCGTCGGTGACGATCGACTTCTTCGTCGAGGCCGGTCGCGACCACTACCACGTGCCCTGCCTGCTCAGCCCGTTCGCCTACTCGACCTACCGCGGCAGCTGAGCGGTCCGACGGGCCCCCGCGCGCGCCTCGCCCGCGCGTTTTCAACCACCGCGTGGAACTTCACGATACGAAATTGGTCTTCCAGAATATTGCCGACCGGGTGTCGCGAGAGTAGTCTCGACCGCACGCGCCGGGGATGTCGTGAGGCCCCGTACGCGGACGCGACGGCCGTTCGGCCGGGGATGCGCACTCCCCACGCACGACGCTGCAGCTCGACAAGGAAGTGAGCAATGGCCCGCATCACGGTGAACGTCAACGGTGAGGACCGCGAGATCGACGGCGCCCCCGTGCACACGAACCTCCTCGACTGGCTGCGCTCGCTCGGCCTGACCGGGGCGAAGGAGGGGTGCGCCGAGGGTGAGTGCGGCGCGTGCGCGGTACTCGTGGCCCGCCCCGACGGCGAGGACCGCACCCGGTGGACCTCCGTCAACGCCTGCCTCCCGCCGGCGCTGGCCTTCGACGGCCAGGAGATCGTCACGAGCGAGGGCCTGGGCACCGCCGAGGGCGCCTGCGCCGTCGAGGACCTGCACCCCGTCCAGCGCGAGATGGCCGACCGCGGCGGGTCGCAGTGCGGCTACTGCACGCCCGGCTTCATCTGCTCGATGGCCGCGGAGTACTACCGCCCCGAGCGCACCGGCGCCCCCGCCGACGTCGAGGTCAACGTCGCCGCGGGTTCCGGCGGCGCCGACGGGAGCGTCGGCACCGTCACCGGGTCCACCCCCGAGGGCACGACGACGGTCGTGGAGACCGGCGCGGTTCCCGCGGACACCAGCGACGCCCACGCCCACGAGGTGGGCCCCAACGGCTTCGACATCCACTCCCTGTCCGGCAACCTCTGCCGCTGCACCGGCTACCGGCCCATCCGCGACGCTGCCTACGCGCTGGGCTCCCCGGAGGCGCAGGACCCGCTCGTGCAGCGGCTCGACTCCGCCGGGCCGGCCGCGCGCCCCACGGTCTACGCCGCGGGCGAGGCCGAGTTCGTCCGGCCCGCGACCCTCGCCGACCTCCTCGACCGGCTCGCCGAGCAGCCGGACGCGCAGATCGTGGCCGGGTCGACCGACGTCGGCGTCGAGCTCAACATCCGCCACACGCGTCCGCCGGTGCTGCTCGCGGTCGACCGGCTCGCCGAGCTGCGCGGCCTCACCCGGACCCCGGACCACGTCGAGATCGGCGCGGCCCTCACGCTCTCGGAGGTCGAGCGAGACCTCGACGGCGAGATCCCGATCCTCGCCGAGCTCTTCCCGCTGTTCGCCTCGCGCCTCATCCGCAACGGCGCCACGTTCGGCGGCAACCTCGGCACCGGCTCGCCCATCGGCGACGCGCCGCCGGCGCTGCTCGCGCTCGGGGCCTCCCTCGTGCTGGCCTCCCGCGGCGGCGAGCGCGTGGTCGACCTGGCCAAGTACTTCACCGGCTACCGCCAGACCGTGCGCGAGCCCGGCGAGATCATCAAGGCGGTGCGGATCCCGCTGCCGCTCGCGCCGACGACCGCGTTCTACAAGATCGCCAAGCGACGCTTCGACGACATCTCGAGCGTCGCCGTCGCGATCGCCGCCCGGATCGAGGACGGCCTCGTGTCGGACATCCGGATCGGCGTCGGCGGCATCGCCGCCACCCCCGTCCGGGCGCTCGCCACCGAGGACGCCCTGCGGGGCCGCCCGTGGACCGAGGAGACCGTCTCGGCGGCGGCCCAGGTCATGTCCGGCGAGGGCACCCCGATGGACGACCACCGTGCGAGCTCGCGCTACCGCAGCGCGATGCTCGGTCAGGCCCTGTGCCGCTTCTATGTCGAGAACAGCCCGTCCGAGGTCCTGGAGGTGGCCCGATGAGCGCCCTGTCAGAGCGTCCCGTCAACCCGGTGGTCGGCCGGAGCGTCCCGCACGAGAGCGCGTCGCTGCACGTCACCGGCACCGCCCTGTACACGGACGACCTCACGGTCTCCACGCGCGGGGTCCTGCACGCCTGGCCGGTACAGGCACCGCACGCACACGCGCGCATCACGTCCCTGCGGCCCGAGCCCGCCTACGACGTCCCCGGCGTCGTGCGGGTGCTCACGGCGGACGACGTCCCCGGCACCAACGACGCCGGTACGAAGGCCGACGAGCCCCTGTTCCCGCCGGAGGTCATGCACCACGGGCACGCCGTGTGCTGGGTGCTCGGCGAGACCCTCGAGGCCGCCCGGCTCGGCGCCGAGGCCGTCGAGGTCGACTACGAGCCGCTGCCCTCCACGCTCAGCCTGACGGAGGCCATCGCCACGGAGTCGTTCCAGGGCTCGCGGCCGACGATCGTCCGAGGCGACGCCGAGTCGGCCCTCGCGACCGCGGCCCACCGCTTCTCCGGCGAGTTCGAGTTCGCCGGCCAGGAGCACTTCTACCTCGAGACGCAGGCCGCGCTCGCCAAGGTCGACGAGGGCGGGCAGGTCTTCGTCCAGTCCTCCACCCAGCACCCCTCGGAGACGCAGGAGATCATCGCCCACGTCCTCGGCCTGCACAACCACGCCGTGACCGTCCAGAGCTTGCGGATGGGCGGCGGTTTCGGCGGCAAGGAGGCCCAGGCCAACGGGCCGGCCGCCGTCGCCGCCCTCGGCGCCGTGCTCACGGGCCGTCCGGTGCGCGTGCGCTACACCCGCACGCAGGACCTGACGATGACCGGCAAGCGGCACGGCTTCCACGCCACGTGGGACATCGGGTTCGACGAGGACGGCAGGATCGTGGGGCTGGACGCCACCCTCACGGCCGACGGCGGATGGTCCCTCGACCTGTCCGAGCCGGTCCTCGCCCGGGCGCTGTGTCACATCGACAACGCCTACTTCATCCCCGACGCCCGCATCCACGGGCGCATCGCGCAGACCCACAAGCAGTCGAACACCGCGTTCCGCGGCTTCGGCGGCCCGCAGGGCGCGCTCGTCATGGAGGACATCCTCGGCCGGTGCGCCCCGCTGCTGGGCATCGAGCCGGGCGAGCTGCGCCGCCGGAACTTCTACGCGCCCGGCCAGTCCACGCCCTACGGGACGCCCGTGCGGCACGCCGAGCGGCTCGAGGCCCTGTGGCAGCAGGCGCTCGACTCCTCCGACCACGCCGAGCGGACGGCCCGCGTGGCCGAGTTCAACGCGAGCCACCGGTTCACCAAGCGGGCGATCGCGATGACTCCGGTGAAGTTCGGCATCTCGTTCAACCTCACGGCCTTCAACCAGGCCGGGGCGCTCGTGCACGTGTACAAGGACGGCTCGGTGCTCATCAACCACGGCGGCACCGAGATGGGGCAGGGGCTGCACACGAAGATGCGGCAGGTCGCCGCCACCGCCCTGGGTGTCAACCTCGAGGACGTGCGGCTCGCACCGACCCGCACCGACAAGGTGCCCAACACCTCTGCGACGGCGGCCAGCACTGGCGCCGACCTCAACGGCGGTGCGGTGAAGAACGCCTGTGAGCAGATCCGCGGCAACATGGCCGAGGTCGCCGCCCGGCAGTTCAACTGCCACCCCGAGGACGTGCGGTTCTCCGGCAGCCGGGTCACCGCGCTGGGCGTGGGCGACGCCGAGCTGACGTTCGCCGAGCTGGCCCACAAGGCGTACTTCCAGCGCGTGCCGCTGTTCGCGGCCGGCTACTTCCGCACGCCCGGCCTGCACTGGGACGCCAAGACGTTCCAGGGTGAGCCCTTCCGGTACTTCGCCTACGGCGTGGCCGTCTCCGAGGTCGAGGTCGACGGCTTCGACGGCGCCTACCGCTTCCTGCGCACCGACATCGTGCACGACGTCGGGGACAGCCTCTCCCCGCTCGTCGACGTCGGGCAGGTCGAGGGCGGCTACGTCCAGGGCGTCGGCTGGCTCACGCAGGAGGAGCTGGTCTGGGACCAGTCGGACTCCGACAAGCGGGGCCGGCTCGCCACCCAGGCCGCGAGCACGTACAAGCTGCCGAGCTTCTCCGAGATGCCCGAGGAGCTCAACGTGCACTTCCTCGAGCGCGCGGAGGAGACCGGGGTGGTCTACGGCTCCAAGGCCGTCGGCGAGCCGCCGCTGCTGCTCGCGTTCGCGGTGCGCGAGGCGCTGCGCGAGGCGGTGGCCGCATTCGGCCCGGGCGGCCGCGAGGTGCGGCTCGCGAGCCCCGCGACCCCCGAGGCCGTCTACTGGGCGATCGAGGCCGCCCGAGCACCCGGCGACGACGTCGACGGCGTCCCGGGATCCCCGGCCACGGCCGGGGTGCACCACGGCGCCGACGCGAACGGTGCCGAGACGAACGGTGCCGAGACCAACGGCGCCGCGACCCGGAGCGACACCTCTCGCCCGGCCGCGACACCGGTCCCGGTCGCGGGGGCCTGATGGACTGGCTCGCCGCGCTGCAGCTCCTCCGCGAGGAGGGGCGGCCCGGCGTGCTCGCCACCGTGCTCACGGTGCGCGGGCACGCCCCGCGCGAGTCGGGCGCCAAGATGGTGGTCGGCGTCGACGGGACCTGGGGCAGCGTCGGCGGGGGCAACCTCGAGGCGAGCGTCGTCGAGCGTGGCCGCGAGGTCATCGTCGAGGGCCTGACCGCGCCCGAGCAGATGTCGTTCGGGCTCAACGAGCACGCCGACAACGCGCACGGCACCCAGTGCTGCGGCGGCGACGTCACCGTGCTGCTCGAGCCGTTCGTCACCCGACCCTCGATCGCCGTGTTCGGCCTCGGGCACGTCGGCCTGGAGCTCGGACGGATCCTCGCACGTCTGCCCGTCTCGCTCCACCTCGTGGACAGCCGGGCGGAGATGGTCGACGCCGAGCGGCTCGCCGACGTCGTCGGGAGCGCCACCGTCCACCGTCACCACGCGCCGGCGCCCGAGGTCGTCCTGCGCGGGCTGCCCGCGGGCACCCACGTGATGATCATGAGTCACGACCACTCCGAGGACCTGTTCCTCTGCGACGCTGCCATCACGCGCGGCGACCTGGGCAGCGTCGGCCTCATCGGGTCGCGCGCCAAGTGGCTGCGCTTCCGGAAGCGGCTGGGCGAGGCCGGCCACGACGCCGCCGCGATCGAGTCGATCCACAGCCCCATCGGGAGCCCCGGCATCTCGGGCAAGACTCCCGAGGTCATCGCCATCAGCGTGGCCGCGTCCCTCGTGCAGGTCCTCGAGGGCGGCGAGATCGCGCGCGGCTGGGGGAGCGGGACCGTCGTCCCGCAGGAATGGACCTCGTCCGACGTCGGACCGGTGACCTCGGCGACCTGAGGGGGATGTGTTGTGCGTGCATCGACGCCTCGCGCTGGCGGCGCCGCGACGGACTGTTGAGCCCTCTCCCTGAAACAAGCCCCGATCCATCGAGGCAACTCCGGAAAGCGATCGCCTCGGCATGTGTGTGATTGGTTCGGCTGGGCCGGGCGTGAGCTATTCGCTCGGGGGTTTCAGGTGATCTCGCGACAAACGTGGGAACGTCCACCTCGACGAAGATCTTTGACGTCGACCAGGTAGCAGGCATACTATCGGCAGTCGAAGTACAGCTCTCACCATACGGAAATCTCGTCATCGATACTCTACTTCTCGCTGAGCAAGGGAGCTCACGATGTCCAACCATGACGGTCACCCGGCAGACCCTTCCGACTCTGGAACCGGAACAAAGGCCCCGGGCCAGGAGACGATGGCCCCTCAGCAGACCCGCATCATGGGTCGAACCTCGTATCTGTTCGCCTGGATGGGCGGATGCGTCTCCATCGGAACCTTCACCATGGGCTCGAGCCTCGTCGGGTCGCTCAATCTCGTCCAGTCGGTCCTCGCGATGGCCATTGGCTGTCTCGTCATCACCATCGGTCTGACCTTCAACGGCGCCAGCGGATACAAGTACGGCATCCCGTTCGTTGTTCAGCTCCGCAGTGCGTTCGGATATGCGGGAACGAAGATCCCCGGCCTGGTCCGTGCCCTGCCTGCCCTGGTGTGGTACGGGTTCCAGAGCTGGATCGGCGCCGGCGCACTCAATGCGGTCACCTCGACCATGTTCGGGTTCGACAACATCGTGGTGTGGTTCATTGTTTTCCAGGGGCTGCAGATCGCACTCTCGGTCCTGGGCTTCCAAGGCATCAAGTGGCTCGAGAACGTCGGCGCCGTCTTTATCCTGGCTGCGCTCGTCTACATGTTCATCAGTGTGATCGACCGCTACGGAGCCGAGCTCAGCGTCGGGATCTCCGGGGCCGAGTGGACATGGGGCGCGTCGTTCTGGGGCGCTACCGTGCTGTTCCTCGGCATCTACGCCACGATGATGCTCAACGTCAGCGACTACTCCCGGGAGCACACGAAGGGCAGCGGTCCAGGGCTGTTGCTGACGATCTACACCATGGCGATCCTCCCAGTGACCCTCTTCATGGGAATGATCGGACTCATGGTCTCCGAGGCCACGGGGGTCGTGGACCCGATCGACGTGTTTGCCAACGCGGTCGACAACCCGCCGCTCCTCGTCATCACGCTCTTGTTCATCGCCTTTGCGCAGGTGACCACGAACGTGCTCAACAACGTGGTGCCTCCCACCTACGTGCTGATGGACATGTTCGGCATGAAGTTCAAGACCGCCGCCGTCCTTGTCGGTGTCCTCGCGCCGGCTACCTTCCCGTGGTTGCTCGTACGTGACGAGTCGGCGGGTGGGCTGCAAGTGTTCGTCCAGACGTACTCGGCGTTCCTCGGTCCCATATTCGCGGTCATGGTCGTCGACTACTACGTCATTCGTCGCCGCCGGCTCGACCTCGACAAGCTGTACGACAAGAGCGGGCCGTTCCGGGGGATCAACTACTCGGCGATCATCGCCGTCGTGGTGGGTGTGGCCATCGCGCTGCCGTTGTCCGAGGTCGGGTGGTACGCGAGTCTGGTCCCGGCCGGCATCGTGTACTACGTGCTCATGCGTACCTGGTCGCACAGCAAGAGATTCCTTCCCACCGCCATCGAGGTGACGGGCCCGGCGCCACGACCGACTCACGAGGGAGGAGAACGTTGATGCGGATCCTCGTCGTCAACGTCAACACGACGGAGTCCATGACCGCCGCCATCGGGGAGCAGGCTCGCAGCGTGGCGGCTGCCACGACCGAGATCGTCCCGCTGACGCCCACCATCGGAGCGGACTCCGTCGAGGGAAACGTCGAGAGCTACCTGGCGGCCGTCGCCGTCATGGACCGCGTCCTGGCGTACTCGGAGCCCTACGACGCCGTCATCCAGGCCGGCTTCGGCGAACACGGCCGGGAGGGCCTCCAGGAGCTGCTGACGGTGCCGGTCGTGGACATTACCGAGGCCAGCGCCCACCTTGCGAGTCTCCTTGGGCATCGGTACAGCGTCGTCACCACCCTCGACCGAACCGTGCCGCTCATCGAGGATCGGTTGCTGCTGGCAGGCCTGCACCACACGTGTGCATCGGTTCGGGCCAGCGGGCTCTCGGTGCTCGAGCTCGAGCGTTCTCCGGAAGCGGCCGTCGAGGCGATCGCGCAACAGGCTCGAGCGGCGGTCGAGCACGACCGAGCCGAGGTGATCGTGCTGGGCTGCGGTGGGATGGTCGGCCTGGAGGCGGCTGTCAAGCGCGAGACCGGGGCCCCTGTGGTCGACGGTGTCGCTGCCGCAGTCAAGCTGGCCGAGGCGCTGGTGGCTCTTGGGCTTACCACGAGCAAGACACGCACCTACGCGCCTCCCCGGGAGAAGACGATCCGTCGGTGGCCGCTTCACCGTCACCTCCGCTCCGACGAGGAGTCGCTGGGCTCGTGACGGGCTGACGTCAGCCGGCCACGAGCGCCCGGGCGGCCGCCGAGTGCTCGGCGACGAGCTCGGCCACGTCGAGCCCCACGACCTGGCCGCCCTCGACCCGCCACTGCCCGCCGACCATCACGCGGTCCGCACGCTCGGTCCCGCACAGCAGGAGTGCGGAGAGCGGGTCATGGCTGCCGGAGAACTGCAGGTCGTCCTGCCGGAACATCGCCAGGTCCGCCTGCTTTCCCGGCGCGAGCACGCCGATGTCGGTGCGGCCCAGCGCACGCGCCGACCCCTGCGTCGCCCAGTCCAGGGCACGGCGCACGGTCACCCGGTCGGCGCCGTAGTGGAGCCGCTGCAGGTACATCGCCTGCCGCACCTCGGTGATCATGTTCGACCCGTCGTTCGACGCGGACCCGTCGACCCCGACGCCGAGCGGCGCGCCGGCGTCCTCGAGCTCGACTCCCCGGCACACGCCGGAGGCGAGCCGCATGTTGGACGACGGGCAGTGCGCCACCGCGGTGCCGGCAGACCCGAGGCGGGCGATCTCGTCGTCGTCGAAATGGATGCCGTGCGCGAGCCACGTGCGGTCCGTCAGCCACCCGACGGACTCGAGGTAGTCGACCGTGCGCATCCCGAACCGCTCGAGGCAGAAGTCCTGCTCGTCGTCGGTCTCGGCGAGATGCGTGTGCAGCCGGACGTCGTTGCGCTCCGCGAGATCGGCGCTGTCGCGCATGATCGACGTTGTCACGGAGAACGGCGAGCACGGCGCGAGGGCGATCTGCACCTGCGCGCCGTCGCCGCGCTCGTGGTGGGTGTCGATGAGCCGCTGCGAGTCGGCGAGGATCGTGTCCGGGTCCTCGACGACGGACTGCGGCGGGAGGCCACCGTCCCGCTCGCCGAGCGTCATCGAGCCGCGCGTGAGCATCGCGCGCATGCCGAGCCGCCGCGTCACCTCCGCCTGGATGTCGACGGCGTCCTCGAGCCCGCCGGGGAAGATGTAGTGGTGGTCGGCCGCCGTCGTGCATCCCGAGCGCAGGAGCTCGGCCATGGCGACCGTCGTCGCCAGCTCGAGCGCCCGGGGGTGCAGCCGGGCCCAGACGGGGTAGAGGTTGACGAGCCAGGGGAACAGCGGGACGTCGGCGACCGGCCCCCAGGCCCGCGTGAGCGTCTGGTAGAAGTGGTGGTGCGTGTTGATCAGACCGGGCACGACGACGTGCTCGCTCGCGTCCACCACCTGCTGCGGCTCGATCGTCGGTGCCCCGCCGGACGGGACGAGCTCGAGGACCGTGCCGGTGGTGGGGTCGACGACGAGGCCGCCCCCGGCATCGTCCGGCGTGCCGGTGTGGGTGGCGAGCGGGTTCTTGATCCAGATGCTCACGTGGTGCTCCAGTCTCGATGCGGGGGGTGCTCGTTGCGGGTGGTGCGGCTGGAACGCCTCGACCGTCCAGGTGCCGAGCTCGGCACCTGGACGGTCGGTGCGCTGGTGCCTAGACGAAGAAGACGTATCTCACGGCGAGCAGGATGGCGACGACGTAGAGCACCGGGTGCACCTTGCGGATGCCGCCGGTGAACATCTGGATCGCGCAGTAGCTGATGACGCCGATGCTCACGCCGTTGGCGATCGAGAACGTCAGCGGCATGACGATGATCGTGAGGAAGGAGGGCACGCCCTCGGCGATCTCGTCCCAGTCGATGTGCCGGATCCCGTCCATCATCATCGCGCCGACGAGGACGAGGATCGGTGCGGTGGCGGCGCCGGGGACGGCGCCCATGACCGGCCACAGCAGCATCGAGGCGGCGAACAGGATTCCGGTGAACGACGAGCTGACGCCGGTGCGCCCGCCGTCCTGGATGCCGGACGCGCTCTCGACGTAGGCACTCACGGTCGACGTGCCGAGCGTCGCGCCGACCATCGTGGCCAGTCCGTCCATCGAGAAGGCCGTCTTCGCCCGCGGCATGTCGCCGGTCTCCGAGAGGTGGCCGGACTTCTGCGCGAGACCGGTCAGGGTCCCGGTCGCGTCGAAGAAGTCGACGAAGAAGAACGTGAACACGACGCTGAACAGCCCGATCCCGATGGCGCCGGCGATGTCGAGCTGTCCGACGAGGTCGGAGGGCCACACCGGAGCGGCGACGATGCCGTCGGTGAAGCCCTGGAACGCCTGCGGCGTGCCGTCGGCGGACGAGTAGACCTCGGCGCGGGAGATGATCGCGATGATCGCGGAGGCGATGATGCCCCACAGGAGCGCGCCCTTGATCCGCAGCTGCAGCAGGACGGCGGTGATGAGCAGCCCGACGACGGCGATCCAGGCGTCCGGCGCGGTGAGGTCGCCGAGGGTGACGAGCGTGGCCTCGTCGGTGATGACGAGGCCGGCGTTGCGCAGCCCGAGGAACGCGAGGAAGCAGCCGATGCCGGCCATGATGGCGAGCTTGAGGCTCATGGGGATCGCCATGACGATCGCCTTGCGGGCGCCGACGACGCTGAGCACCACGAAGAGGATGCCGGAGATGAACACTGCACCGAGCGCGGTCTGCCACTCCACGCCCATCCCCAGCACCACGGTGAAGGAGAAGAAGGCGTTGAGACCCATGCCGGGTGCCTGAGCGAACGGGTACCGCGCGATCACCCCCATGAGCAGACAGCCGATGGCGGCGGCCATCGCCGTGGTCATGAGGAGCTGGACCTGCCCGTTCGGGATGTCGATCGCCGCCCCGAGCACCTCGGGGTTGACGAAGAGGATGTAGCTCATCGTGAGGAACGTGACGAGGCCCGCGCGCAGCTCGCGCGGGATCGTCGAACCCGAGGCGGTGATGCCGAACCACCGGTCGAGCCATCCCTTGGGTGCGGGCTTCTCGGGACTGTCCGCGACGTCGGCCGGACGCGTCGTCGCGTCGGCGTGGTCGCGTGTGGCGCTGCGGGTCCGGTCGGACCTCGCGTCCTTCTTGCTGGTCATGCGGGCCTCCATGGGCGTACGTGTCGCGCTGAGGACTGCGGACGGGGTGGCTGCTGCGGTGACGTGCGGGTCAGGCGCGGGGACCGTCGGCGACGTCGCCGCCGATCCACACGGTGTCGATGTCGGCAGGGGTGCCGAGGGCGAAGATCTTCGCCAGCGCATCGGTCGGGTCGCTCGCGTGGCGCAGCGCGGTGCGCAGGGCGCCACGCGGGCCGGGCCGCAGCAGCACGGCGTCGAGCTGCTTGCCGACCGACAGGTCGCCGACGCTCTCGTCCAGGCCGAGCGCGGTGGCTCCCGAGCGCGTGGCGAGGTGCAGCAGGTCCGGGGCCGCGAGCGGCACGCCGTCCGCCCCGAGCAGCTGCTGCGCGAAGTAGGCCTGCAGCCCCTCCTTGAGGAGGCTGAAACCGGTCCCGGCCCCGACGTCGGAGCCCAGCGCCACGCGCACGCCCGCCGCGAGGTGCGCGCGCAGCGGGAAGAGCCCGCTGCCGAGCGCCGCGTTGGAGGTGGGGCAGTGGGCCACTGCGGCTCCCGCCGCGCCGAGCACCTCGAGGCCGTGCGGCGTCGGGTGGACGTTGTGGGCGAACACCGAGCGCTCGCCGATGAGACCGTGCTGGTCGTAGGTGTCCACGTAGTGCCGGGCGTCGGGGAACAGCTCGCGGACGTCGGCGATCTCCTGGACGTTCTCGTTGACGTGCGTCGTGAACCACGTGTCGTCACCGAGGAGCTCCCCGCACGCGGCGAGCATCTCGTCCGTCGTCGAGAGGGCGAACCTGGGCGTGACCGCGTACCGCAGACGTCCCCGTCCGTGCCAGCGCTCCGCGAGGCGCCGCCCGGCCGCGAGCGACTCCTCGGGGGTCGTCAGGAGCTCGCCCGGCAGCGTCCGGTCCGACACGACGAGCCCGGAGGTGACGCGCAGCCCCGTCGCCTCGGCCTCGGTGAACAGGGCGTCCACCGCGCCCTCGAAGTGGGAGCCGAACACGAGCGCCGTCGTCGTGCCCGCACCGAGCAGGCCGTCGACGAAGTCCCGGGCGACCCCGCGGGCGTACGTCGGGTCGGAGAGCCGGGCCTCCTCGGGCAGCGCGCAGGCATCGAGCCAGTCGAGCAGCGGCATCCCGAGGCCGCCGATGGCCCGTACCTGCGGGTAGTGGACGTGGGTGTCGACCAGTCCGGGCAGCAGCACGCCGTCACGGATGTCGACGACGTCGTGCTCGGGGTGCTCGGCCCGCGCGGTCGCGTAGTCGGTGCGGGCGACGATCGTGCCGCCCTCGACGACGAGCGCGCAGTCCTCGTGGGAGCGCAGCTCGGCGGGTCGGTCGGTCGCGGTCGGGTCGCCCGGGGTGTCGAGGACCAGTGCGCGGTAGATCGTCACGTGCGCACCGCCTCGTGGTCGAGGCAGGCAGGGGAGTGTCGTGTCGGCGCCATCGCCATTCGCTCCTGTACGCAGCCGGCGTCACCCGAGGGCGGAGGCTGCAGCAGCGGCACGGTTGAGGTCTGCACCGCGCCGATGGTTATCCATGCCGGGAACAACGACGCGTCGTGCAGGGACGTTAGCGGGGCGGCGCTCGACACGCAAGAGGTTATGGAAGGGAACTTTCGGAACGCGGAAGCGATCGGTGGTCGCGTCCGCGTCTTGTCAGGACCAGAATCCCGCGTGCGCCCGGGCGGCCTCGTCCTCGAGGTGGGGGCCCGAGACGGCGACCTCCCGCTGGCCGCGCGCGAAGACCTCGCGGCAGGGCAGGTCGAGCGTCGGGTTCTCCGGATGGGACCCGGTCAGCTCGAGCAGGCGGGACTCGCTCAGCGCGTAGACCACGCGGTCGATCCCGGTCCAGTAGGCCGCCCCGGCGCACATGGCGCACGGCTCGGCGCTCGTGTACAGCGTGCTGCCGCGCATGCCCTCGGGGCCCACCGCGCGGGCGGCCGAGGCGACGGCGAGCAGCTCGGCGTGCTGCGTCGGGTCCCCGTCCGGGCCGGTCGAGCGGTTCGCGGCCTCGGCGAGGGGCCGGCCGTCGGCGGCGACGACGGTCGCGGCGAACGGGTGCCGGCCGTCCGCGCGGGCCGCGGCGGACCGGTCGACGGCCTCGCGCAGCCGGCGCAGGTCCTCGGGGGTGGCCGGGGCGTTCGCCCTGGGCGACGTCATGTCTGGCTCCTTCGCGGCGGTCGGTAGGGGCGTCGTCCGCCACCGTAACGGCCCTCGAGGAGCCCTTGCCCGCGGTCTTGACACGCCCCCGGCACCCCCGTAGGTTGATGCCGCATGGTGGACTAGTTATTCCGCCACATGAAAATGACATTGTCGTCAGCGGGGCCGCCCGACACCGACGATCTTCGCCCGGACGCGACGCGCGGGTGGATCGCGTCCGGTCGACCGCCGCCCGGACGGCACCGCACGCACCATCGAGGGAGCTGGGCATGACCGAGAGCACCACCGCCACCACGGACACCGGTCGGATCGTCCTGGGTGAGAACCAGTACGGCAAGGCCGAGGTCCGCCTCGTCAAGGTCGACCGCCAGGAGGCGCGCCACTGCATCACCGACCTGTCGGTGACCTCCCAGCTCCGCGGCGACTTCACCGTGGCCCACACCGAGGGCGACAACAGCCCCGTCGTGGCCACCGACACCCAGAAGAACACGGTCTTCGGCCTGGCCCGCGACGGCATCGGCTCGCCCGAGGCGTTCGGCCTGCGCCTGGCCGAGCACTTCACCAGCTCCTTCGACTGGGTCTCCGGCGGGCGCTGGCTCGTCAAGGAGCACACGTGGGAGCACATCCCCACCTCGCTGGACCGGAACTCCACCGACGGTGAGCACAACCACTCCTTCGTCCGCACCGACGTCGAGACCCGGACCGCCCTCGTCCAGCGCCACGGCGCGGACACGTTCGTCGTGGCCGGCCTGGAGGACCTGGCGGTGCTGAAGTCGACCGGGTCGGAGTTCCACGGCTTCCCGCGCGACCGCTTCACCTCGCTCGTCGAGACGACCGACCGCGTGCTCGCGACCTCGGTGACCGCGAAGTGGCGCTACCTCGACACCGCGATCGACTTCAACGCCGTCTACGACGACGTGCGCCGCATCCTGCTCGAGACCTTCGCCGACGTCCACTCGCTCGCGCTCCAGCAGACCCTGTTCGAGATGGGCAGGCGTGCGCTCGAGGCGCACCCGGAGATCGCGGAGTTCCGCTTCTCCATGCCGAACCTCCACCACTTCCTCGTGGACCTGGACCAGTACGGGCTCGACAACCCGAACGAGGTCTTCTATGCCGCCGACCGCCCCTACGGCCTCATCGAGGCCGAGGTCCGCCGCGACGGGGTCGCCCCCGAGCCGCGCGCCTGGGCCACCTCTGCGGGCTTCTGCTGAAACCTGCGAGCGTCACGCAGCGACCCACCCACCTGAGCAAGGGAGCCAGGATGAATACGACCACGTCCGACGACGTCGTGAAGGGCCAGCGCCCCGAGGACGAGACCTACCCGCCCGGACGGACACTGCTGTACGGGTTGCAGCACGTCCTGACGATGCTCGGCGGGATCGTCGCGCCGCCCATCATCGTCGGCCAGGCCGCCGGGCTGAGCGCCACCGACATGGGGATCCTCATCTCCGCAGGACTGCTCGTCAGCGGTCTCGGCACGCTGCTGCAGACGCTCGGGCTGCCGTTCTTCGGCTCGCAGCTGCCGGTGGTGCAGGGGATCTCGTTCGTCTCCGTCTCCACGATGGTCGCCGTCGTCTCCGGCGGGGGCAGCATCACCACGATCTTCGGTTCCGTCCTCGTGGCGGGGGCGATCGGGCTCATCGTCTCCCCGTTCTTCTCCCAGGTCGTCCGCTTCTTCCCGCCCGTCGTCACGGGCACCATCATCACGACCATCGGCATCTCGCTGCTCCCGGTGGCGGCCGGCTGGATGATGGGCAGCAGCGACGCAGACCCGGACTGGGGCTCCGCGGGCAACATCGGGCTGGCGATGTTCACGCTCATCGTCATCCTCGTGCTCAGCAGGTTCGCCTCGGGCACCCTTTCCCGACTGTCGATCCTGCTCGGGCTCGTCATCGGTACGGCCTTCGCCGCCGCCATCGGGATGGCTGACTTCTCGGCGGTCGGGGACGGCGACACCTTCGCGCTGCCCTCGCTGTTCCACTTCGGCATGCCGACGTTCGAGGTCGGGGCCATCATCTCGATGACCGTCGTCATCTTCATCGCGATGACCGAGACCGTGGCGGACATCCTCGCGGTCGGCGAGATCATCGACACCAAGGCCGACTCACGCCGCGTCGGTGACGGCCTGCGCTCGGACATGATCACGACCGTCGTCGCGCCGGTGCTCAACACCTTCCCGGTGACGACCTTCTCCCAGAACGTCGGGCTCGTCGCGATCACGGGCATCAAGAGCCGGTTCGCCGTCGCCGCCGGTGGTGGCGTGCTCGTGCTGTTCGGGCTCGTGCCGCTGCTCGGCCGAGTCGTCGCCGCCATCCCCAACCCGGTCCTGGGAGGCGCCGGGGTCGTGCTCTTCGGCTCGGTCGCGGTCGCGGGCATCCGGACGCTGTCGAAGGTGAAGTACGACGGCAACCTCAACCTCACCCTCGTCGCGACGGCGCTCGCCTTCGGTGTCATCCCGATCGCGATGCCCAGCTTCTACGACGACTTCCCCACCTGGGTGGGCATGATCTTCCACTCGGGCATCAGCGCGGCCGCGATCGTCGCGGTCATCCTCAACCTGTTCTTCAACGAGTTCCGCTGGGGCCGGCGCGAGGACCCCTCGGTGTTCACGGCCGGCTCGACCGCCCGAGCCAACGTCGCCGGCGACGTCCAGGAGCGGCGCTCGGCCTACTTCGCGCAGCTCGACCGGCGCAGGAAGGCCGAGCATGAGGCGCGGGAGCAGGCGGAACGGACCGTACGCCGGCGGTCCGGGCACGGGCGGCGTTCCGGCTCCGCCTCGGCGATCGACCGCGAGGCCGACCGGGCGAGCGACGCTGAGCTCGCGTGGCCGCACCTGCGGGACGAACCGCGACGATGACCGGGCGCCGGTCGGTCACGGGCCGGGGGTCACCCGTCGGTGCCGTCGGCCGGCCGGTGCAGCCCGGCCGCCTCGGCCACCTGCCGGCGGACCCGGGTGAGCAGTCCCGCCATCCCCTGGAGCCGGAGCGGGCTGACGACGTCGGCCAGCGCCAGCCGGGAGGGCAGGTCCGCGGGCACGGCCAGCACCTCGCCCGCGGTCGCACCGGCGAGCCCCGCGGTGACGATGCCAGCGAAGCCCCGCGTCACCGGGGCCTGCGGCGCGGCGGAGACGTGGATCGTCACCGGGGCGTCCGTCCCGGTGCCTGCCACCTCGGCGCGCACGAAGACCGGGGCCTGGCACTCGCGGACGGCCTCGAGCAGCTCGGGGTGGTCGCGGAGCCGCTGGGGGAGCTCCGGGAGGTCGTCGCCCAGCTCGACGAGCAGCTGGACCCGTTCGGGTGCGGGGAGCGCACCCAGGTCGCGGGCGATGTCCGCGAGTGCCGGACGCAGGTCGTGCAGGTCGTCGTCGGTCATCGTGCCCCTCCGTCAGGCCGACGGGAGCAGGTCGGTGGCGATCGCCGCGGCGACCTCGTGCAGGATCGGTACCGCCCGGCGGCCGAAGTCGTCGGTCACCCGGGGTGCCGGACCCGAGACGGACAGCGCGGTCGGCGTCGGTGCCCCTGGTACGGAGACGGCGTAGCAGCGCACGCCGGCCTCCTGCTCCTCGTCGTCGATCGAGTAGCCGCGGTCGCGGATCGTGTCGAGCTCGACGAGCAGATCCTCGAGCGACTCGATCGAGCGTTCCGTGTGCGAGGGCATGCCCACGCGGCCGACGATCTCGCGCACCGTCACCTCGGGGAGCTCCGAGAGGACCATCTTCCCCACGCCCGTGCAGTGGCAGTACACGCGGCGGCCCACCTCCGTGAACGTCCGCATCGAGCGCGAGGAGGCCGCCTGGGCGACGTACACGGCCATGTCCCGGTCGATCATCGCGAGGTTGGCGCTCTCGCCGAGCTCGCGCGCCACCCGCTCGAGGTGGGGGCGGGCGCCGACGCCGAACTGCCGGCCTGCGCTCTCGCCGAGCCGGATGAGGCGCGGGCCCAGCGTGTAGCGCCGCGAGGCAAGCTGCCGGGCGTACCCACGGTCGACCATCGTGCGCAGGATGCGGTGGATGGTGGGCAGGGGCAGCTCGGAGGCCTCGGCGAGCTCGCTCAGCGCCGCGTCACCCCCCAGGTCCGTGAGGAGCTCGAGGAGGTCGATCGCGCGGTCCACGGACTGGACGCCGGAGCTGGAGGCCATCATCTCTTCCTGGTCTGTGAGGGTGCTGCCGAGGACGGGCCGGGGCTGCCGCACCGCCCGTCGACCTCTCCATACTTCCATATGACGGAACTCACCGTCCGAACGATCGGAGTGCAACCATGACCAGCTCGAGCCCCTCCCTGGCGCCGGAGACCCTCGCCGAGGTCGACGCGATGCTCGCCGGAGCCGACGAGCGCCTCGAGGCGGACTACCCGGGCGACGACGGCACGCGCCAGCCGGTGCACACCGTGTACGTGCCGGCGCACCGCTTCCGCGCCGGGCTCGCGCGCGAATGGGGCACCCAGTCGCTCGAGGTGATCGAGCGCGGCGGCGGGACGTCCGCGCTGCTCGAGGCCGTCGGCGTGCCCGACGAGCTGCGCGAGAGCGTCGGCGCCCTGGTGACGGACAAGCTGGCCACCGAGCCGGTCGAGGACCTGCGCATCGACCTCGAGGACGGGTACGGGGATCACGGCGACGCCGAGGACGACGACGCGCTCGCGGCCGCCCGCGCGGTGCGCGCCGAGATCGACGCCGGGACGTCCACCCCGTTCGTCGGCATCCGCTTCAAGTGCCTCGAGCGCGCGACGAGGGCGCGCGGCGTGCGCACCCTCGATCTCGTGGTCGGCGAGCTCGCGTCGTCCGGCCCGCTCCCGGACGGGTTTGTCCTCACGCTGCCGAAGGTCACGTCGGTCGAGCAGGTCGAGGCGATGGTGGTGCTGTGCGAGCGGCTCGAGGCGGTCCACGGCCTGCCCGCCGGCCGGCTGCGGTTCGAGATCCAGGTCGAGACGCCGCAGGCGGTCCTCGGCGCGGACGGCACGGCGCTGGTGGCGCGGATGATCCACGCCGGTGCGCCGCGCGTGACCGGGCTGCACTATGGGACGTACGACTACTCCGCCTCGCTCGGCATCGCCGCCCGCTACCAGTCGATGGAGCACCCGGCGGCGGACCACGCGAAGGCGGTCATGCAGCTGGCCGCGGCCGGCACCGGCGTGCGGCTCTCGGACGGCTCGACCAACGTCCTGCCCGTCGGCGACGCGGACCAGGTGCGCGCGGCGTGGTCCCTGCACGGCCGGCTCGTGCGCCGCTCGCTCGAGCGCGGCTACCACCAGGGCTGGGACATGCACCCCGGGCACCTGCCGGGACGGTTCGCCGTGACCTACGCCTACTACCGCGAGGGATTCCTGTCCGCGGCGCAGCGCCTGCGCGCCTACCTCTCGAAGGAGGAGGGCGCCGTGATGGACGAGCCCGCGACGGCGCGCGCGCTGGCGTGGTTCCTCGCCCGCGGCCTCGACTGCGGCGCGATCTCCGCCGCCGAGGTCGAGGGGTCCGTCGGCGCCGGTGCGGACGAGGTCGACGCGCTCGCCGGCCGGCCCCCCGGCCGGCGGCACTGAGGGAGGCGCTCGATGGCGACGACCAGGAGCGGGGGCGTGCAGTCCGTCGAGCGCGCCTTCCACGTGCTGGAGCTCATCGCGGCGGCGGGCGGCGAGGCGACGATCAGCGAGCTCTCGGCCGCCGCCGACCTGCCGCTCCCGACGATCCACCGGTTCCTGCGCACCATGGTCGGGCTCGGCTACGTGCGCCAGTCGCCGGACCGCCGGTACACGCTCGGTGCCCGGCTGGTCCCGCTCGGCGAGGCGGCGAACCGGCGGCTCGGCGCGGTCGGGCGGCCGGTGCTCCAACGGATCGCCGAGGAGCTGGGGGAGAGCGCGAACATGGCCACGCTCGACGGCCAGACGATCGTGTACGTCGGCCAGGTGCAGTCCACCCGGTCGATGCGGATGTTCACCGAGGTCGGGCGCCGCGCGCTCGCCCACGCGACCGGGGTCGGGAAGGCCATCCTGGCGACGATGCCGGACGACGAGGTCGAGCGCGTGGTCGGCCGGCAGATCGACCGGCCGACGGAACGGGCATCCGCGACGCTCGAGGAGCTCGTCGAGCGCCTCGACGTGGTGCGGGCGCAGGGCTACTCCGTCGACGACGAGGAGCAGGAGATCGGCGTGCGCTGCTACGCCGTGGCCGTGCCGGGGGACCACGTGCGCTGCGGAATCTCGGTCTCGGGTCCCACCTCCCGGGTCGACGACGCCTTCGGGCGGCGGGCCGTGCCGCTGCTCCACGACGCGGCCGAGCAGCTGGCGCGCGCGCTGAGCCCCGAGCTCACCGGAGCCGTGCACTGACGGTTGACCACCCTCGGGCACCCTGCTAGCGTTTTCGACATCAGGAAGTAAACATCCACAAAGCGGAAAAGGAACCTGATGGCCGACGACGTCCTGTACACCGTCAACTGCTCGATCCTGCTCACCGACCTGCCGCTCCTCGAGCGTCCGGCCGCCGCGCGGGCCGCCGGCTTCACCGGCGTCGAGCTGTGGTGGCCGTTCCCCACCTCGACCCCCGACCAGGCCGAGGTCGACGAGCTCGTCCGCGCGCTCGCCGACGCCGGCGTGCAGCTGACGGGCCTCAACTTCAACGCCGGCGACATGCCCGGCGGCGACCGTGGCCTGATCTCCTGGCCCGCGCGCTCGGACGAGCTGCGCGCGAACCTCGACGTCGTCACCACGATCGGCGAGCGCACCGGCTGCCGCGCCTTCAACGCGCTGTACGGCAACCGGGTCGATGGCGAGGACCCGGCGGCCCAGGACGACCTCGGTGCCGAGAACCTCGCCCTGGCCGCCCGGGCCGTCGACCGCATCGGCGGCACCGTCCTCCTCGAGCCCGTCTCCGGCGCGGACGCCTACCCGCTGAAGACGTCCGCCGACGTCGTGGGCGTCCTCGACCGGGTGCGCGACGAGCACGGCGCGACCAACCTCGGCCTCCTCCTCGACGTGTACCACCTGGCCGTCAACGGGGCCGACGTGGACGCCGAGATCGCCCGGTACGCGGACCGCGTCGCCCACGTCCAGATCGCCGACGCCCCCGGGCGCGGCGCCCCCGGCAGCGGCGAGCTGCCGATCACGCGCTGGATCGACGACATCCGCGCCACCGGCTACGCCGGCCCGGTCGGGCTGGAGTACAAGACCTCCGACGCCGACCCGTTCGCCTGGCTCCCGCGCGAGCAGCGCTCCGCCTGACCACCCACCACCTCCGACAAGGGGAGAGACCAATGAGCACCATCGCCTTCATCGGCCTCGGCATCATGGGCAGCCCGATGGCCGTCCACCTGCAGAACGCCGGGCACGACGTGCGGGGCTACAACCGCACCCCCGACAAGACCGCCCCCCTCGTCGAGGCCGGCGGCACCGCCGCCTCCTCGGTGGCAGAGGCCGTGACCGGTGCCGACGTCGTCGCCGTCATGGTCCCGGACTCGCCCGACGTGACGGACGTCCTCACCGGCGAGGACGGCGTGTACGCCAACGCCGCGCAGGGCACTCTCGTCATCGACTTCTCCTCGATCCGCCCCGACGTCACCGTCGAGCTCGCCGAGGCGGCCCGCGAGAAGGGCATCCGCCTCCTCGACGCCCCGGTGTCCGGCGGCGAGGCCGGCGCGAAGAACGCGGCGCTGTCGATCATGGTGGGCGGTGCGGACGAGGACTTCGCCGCCGCCAAGGAGATCTTCGACGTCGTGGGCAAGACGATCGTCCACGTCGGACCGTCCGGTTCCGGCCAGACCGTCAAGGCGGCCAACCAGCTCATCGTCGCCGGCAACATCGCGCTGCTGGCCGAGGCCGTCGTCTTCCTCGAGGCCTACGGCGTCGACACGACGGCCGCGATCGAGGTGCTGGGCGGCGGGCTCGCCGGCTCGGCCGTGCTCGACCAGAAGGCGCAGAAGATCCTCGACCGCTCCTTCGATCCCGGCTTCCGGATCGACCTGCACCACAAGGACCTGGGCATCTTCACGTCCGCCGCGCGCGAGGAGGGCGTCGTCGCCCCCGTCGGCGCGCTCGTCGGCCAGCTCATGGCCGCCGCCCGGGCCGCCGGGGACGGCCAGCTCGACCACTCCGGCCTGTTCCAGACCATCGCCCGCCTGTCCGGGCGCGAGTGACCCACCGAACCACAAGGAGAACGTCATGCCTCGAATGAGAGCGGTCGACGCCGCGGTGGCCATCCTCGAGAAGGAGAACGCCACCCAGGCCTTCGGCCTCCCGGGCGCCGCCATCAACCCGCTGTACGACGCCATGCGCAAGCACGGCGGCATCCACCACGTCCTGGCCCGCCACGTCGAGGGCGCCTCGCACATGGCCGACGGCTACACCCGCGCCGAGCGCGGCAACATCGGCGTCTGCATCGGCACCTCCGGCCCGGCCGGCACCGACATGATCACCGGCCTGTACGCCGCGTGGGCCGACTCGGTGCCGATCCTGTGCCTCACCGGCCAGGCGCCCGTCGCGAAGCTCGACAAGGAGGACTTCCAGGCGGTCGACATCGCCTCGATCGCCGCACCGGTGACGAAGATGGCGAAGACCGTCCTCGAGGCCGCACAGGTCCCCGGCGTGTTCGCCAAGGCGTTCCAGCTCATGCGCTCCGGTCGTCCGGGCCCGGTGCTCATCGACCTCCCGCTCGACGTCCAGCTCGCCGAGATCGAGTTCGACCCGGACACCTACGAGCCGCTGCCCGTGCAGCAGCCCGCCGCCACCCGCCGCCAGGTGGCCAAGGCGCTGGACATGCTGCAGGCCGCCGAGCGGCCGCTCGTGGTCGCGGGCGGGGGCATCGTCAACGCCGGCGCCGAGGCGGAGCTCGTCGAGCTCGCCGAGACGCTGAACATCCCGGTCGTCTCCACCCTCATGGGGTGGGGCGCCATCGCGGACGACCACCCGCTGTCCGCGGGCATGGCGGGCATCCAGACGTCGCACCGCTACGCCAACGCGACCTTCCTCGAGTCCGACTTCGTCCTCGGGGTCGGCAACCGGTGGGCCAACCGGCACACCGGCGGCCTCGAGGTCTACCGCCGCGGTCGCACGTTCGTCCACGTCGACATCGAGCCGACGCAGATCGGCCGCGTCTTCGCGCCCGACTACGGCATCACGTCCGACGCCGGGGCCTTCCTGCGCAGCGCGGTCGAGATCGCCAAGGAGCGCAGGGCCGCCGGCTCGCTGCCGGACTACGCGGCGTGGGTCGCCGACTCGCAGCAGCGCAAGAGCACGCTGCAGCGCAAGACGAACTTCCCCGAGACGCCCATCAAGCCGCAGCGCGTCTACCAGGAGATGAACCGGGCGTTCGACCGGGACACCGTCTACGTGACGACGATCGGCCTGTCGCAGATCGCCGGCGCCCAGTTCCTCCACACCTACGCCTCGCGGCACTGGATCAACGCCGGACAGGCCGGCCCGCTGGGCTGGACCGGTCCCGCCGCCCTCGGGGTCGCGACCGGAGTGCCGGACAAGAAGGTCGTCGCGCTGTCGGGCGACTACGACTTCCAGTTCATGCTCGAGGAGCTCGCGGTGGGCGCGCAGCACCACCTGCCGTACGTCCACGTGGTCGTCAACAACGCCTACCTGGGGCTCATCCGCCAGTCGCAGCGCGCGTTCGACATGGACTACCACGTGTCCCTGGCCTTCGAGAACATCAACTCGACCGAGCACGGCGGCTACGGCGTCGACCACGTCAAGGTGGCCGAGGGGCTGGGCTGCAAGGCGATCCGGGTCTCGGACCCCGACGACCTCGAGTCCGCGTTCACCAAGGCGCAGGCGATGGCGGAGGAGTCCCGCGTGCCCGTCGTCGTCGAGGTCATCCTCGAGCGGGTCACCAACATCTCCATGGGGGCCGAGCTCGACGGTGTCAACGAGTTCGAGGAGCTCTCGCTGTCGGCCACGGACTCGCCCACGGCGACCGCCCTGCTCGACTGACGTCCACGCTGCCTGCCGGCTCCGGCCCGGCGGGTGAGGTGCCGATCAACCTGACGAGTGAGCGGCAATCTGTCTCTATGTCGAGACAGATTGCCGCTCACTCGTCGTCACATCTCGTAGAGACCGAGCCCGCGCCGACCCAGCTCCTCGGCGAGGACGCGGACGACGATGCCGAGACGCTCGGCGGGGTGGTCGACGAGCTCGATCCGCACGTGCGGCGACGGTCCGAGGACGTCGACCGCCCGGCGCTGTCGGTCCGTGCGGGCACGCTCGACGACGCCGCCGGGCGTGACGAGGTCGACGAGGACCACCACCGGCGGGCGTCGACGGACCGAGCCCGTCACCGCGCGCTCCGCGAGGTGCCGCCCCTGGCGCCCGGACCGGCCCATGTTCCGGAGGAGCCAGATGCCGGCGACCTCGACGACGTCGGCACCGTGCGCGACCGGGAGCGCGCCCACGCGCACACCCCTGATCTCCTCCCAGGGGATGTCGATCCCACCCGGACCGGTCACGCCGGCGGTGGTGACGAGCAGCTGGATCGCCTCCTCGCCGAGCGTGCGTCGACGGGCCTGCTGGACGATCCCCACGCCGAGGACCCCGATCGCGCCGACGACGTGGAGGAGCACGGTCCCGATGACCAGCACCGGTACGGGGGACCAGGGCATCTCGACCTGCAGGGGGCCGACGGGCGGCGGGTCGATCGCGTCGACGAGGGCGCCGATGAGCAGCGCGGTGAGCACCAGCGCGGGGACCAGGAGCATGGCGTAGAGGACGATGCGGCCGGTGGTCGCCTCCCGGTCCGGGCCCAGCCCCGCGATGACGTGCCCGCGGCCCGGTGGCGACGCCGGGCACGGCTCACGGAGCCCGTCTCGCTCGTGCGCGGGGGGACCGGCGTGCGGGGGCGGGGAGGGGGCCATGGCGCTCCGGCTCTCAGGGACGGCGTTCGGGCGGGTGGACGCCACGATCGTCGTGGATCGTCGTCCTCCGCGGCGCCGTCCGGACGGGGAGTTCGGCCCGGGTCGGCATCATCGCTCCCACGGCCGACAGCCGGTCGCGTTCGTTAGGCTCGCACGATGAGCATCGTTATCGGAGGCGTGCGGGCGGTAGGCCCGACCCCGGTGCGATTGCCGCGAGAGTTCTTGGCCGCGTGACTCACGACGACTCATCCGGCCGATCCTCGCGGGCAGAACACTCACAGTCTCCCGCACCGACGGCCGAGGAGGGCGCGGCGACAGAGCCGACTCGGCCCTGGCCCCCCGGATCCGTCCAGCCTGCTCGCCCCCGGGTGCAGTGGCTCGACTCCGCGCGAGGCTTTCTCGTCATCCTCGTCGTCGTGGGACACGCGCTCTTCTTCATTGGCCGATACGACATGGCGGTCCCCGAGCTCGAGCCTGCGGTGCGAGTGGCGCAGGTGATCCGCATCCCCGCCCTGTTCCTCCTCTCCGGGGTCCTCTTCCGTCACGCCGCCACGCGCTCGTGGCGGACGGTTCTCGGTACCCGGATCGTTCCGATGGTGTGGGTGCTGGGCGTGTGGCTGCTCGTCGAGCTCCTGGTTCGAAGCTCGCGCTTCTCGGCCGACGTGGCGATGCCGTACGGGCCCGTGCGTTGGATGGCCGACCAGGTCCTGCTTCCCGAGGACTACCTGTGGTTCATCTGGTCGCTCGCCGTCATGACGTTGGTGGCGCGCCTCCTGCGCTCCCACCCGGTGCTCCTCGGGGCCGTAGCTGTGGCGATGGTGCTGATCCCGGTCTACCCGGACCTCGGCAGGCAGACGGAGCCGTTCTTCACGCAGGCGCCCTTCTTCTTCGTCGGCTTCCTCGTTGCGCCTGTCCTGCGTGTTCGGCAGCGGTGGCTCGCTTTGGCGGGTGCCCTCTCCGTGCTCTGTTTCGTCCCGCTCGCCGTCGCCCGCAACGAGTTCGGTCTCGTGCTCACTACCGTCCAGATTGACGGCCTCCTGCTGGTGGTCCTGGGACTTCCGGCGGTCGCGCTCCTGGGGATCGTGCTGTCCCGACTCCCCGGGGGCGGGATGTGGAGCTGGCTGGGGCGGCGCACCCTGGCGATCTACGTGGCTCACATGCCGCTGCTTCTTGTGGCGATGTGGCTGCTGGTCGGGCCGGCGTACCCCCTCGCCGAGCCGCGCCCCGGACTCGTCTTCGTCGTCCTCGTCGTATACGCGGTCGGCCTCTCTGTGCTGCTTCACGTCGTGTGCGACAGGCTGCCGTTCGACGGGATCCTGGCCGAGCCGCGGTGGCTGCGCCGCCTGGTGCTCGGTGACGGGGGCAGTGGGGCGTCCGCCCGGTCGACTCGCGTCGTCGCGTCCGCACCGGCGGACCCGCCCGACGTGGCGGACACGCCCGACGCGGCCAGCTCGCCCGACGCGGCCGACCGGGCAACTCGCGAGCGACGGGGCCCCCCGTCCGGTTGACGCCCCCGGGCCGCGGTGAGCGCCGCTGCGAGCCTCAGGACGAGGACGTTCGCGCGGCGGACCGGACCGAACCTGGTGTCTGCCCGACCGTCCGGACGAACGCCCGGCTGAACGCCGCGTCGGAGCGGTAGCCGAGCTCGGTGGCGACCTGCGAGGCCGTCGCCGTGCCCGAGGCCAGGCGCTCCTGCGCGATCCGCATCCGCCACCGCGTGACGTAGCCGTTCGGGGTCTCGCCCACGAGCTCGGCGAACCGTGCGGCGAACGTCGACCGGGACATCGTCGCCGTGCGCGCGAGCCGTTCCACGCTCCAGTGCCCCCCGGGGTCGGCGTGGACGGCGTCGAGGGCCCGCCCGATCCGCTCGTCCTGCAGGGCGGTGAGCCAGCCGTCACGCACGGCGTCGTCGCGGGCCAGCCAGTCCCGGATGACCTGGACCACGAGGATGTCGGCGAGGCGCGTCGCGACCGCCTCGCCACCCGGGCGCGGGCGGGTGAGCTCGTCGACCATGAGCCGCAGCGTGTCCCGGATCGCCGATCCGATCGGCGAGCCGTCCCCCTCGGCGACCAGTACGGCCGGCAGCCTGGTCGTCAGCTCGCGCGCCGCCGGCTCGTCGAACGCGACGACGCCGCAGACCAGCTGTGTGCGCGCGCCGCCGCCACCGTGCTCGAGCACCGAGTAGTGCTCGCCGAACCAGCGCTGCGGGAGGTCCTCGACGGGCCGCGGCGTGCCGGCGCCATCGACGCCGGCCACCACGTGCCCCCGACCGTGCGGGACGAGCGCCAGGTCCCCGGCCGCGAGCTCGACCGTCTCGCCGCCCTCGAGCTCGAGCCGGCACGCCCCCGAGGTGACCACGTGGAAGCTGAGCGAGTCAGGGACCGTCGGCATCCGTAGCGCCCAGGGTGCGGTCAGGTCGGAGCGCGTGTGGAGCAGGCCGCGCATCCGCAGCGTCTGCAGGGCGCGCGCCAGCCGGTCGTGCGTCTCCCAGGGCCGCGTCGTCATGGCGTCGATCCTTGCGCATTCCGCCCGGGGCTGTGGGCGCATCCGGACGATCGGGCAAGGAAACGGGCGGAACGGGGCTGGGAACGCCATGTGTCGGCTCCTAGCGTCGAGGTCGCCGTCCCGGGAGCGCCGGGGCGCCGACCACCACGAGGGAGCACGCCATGTATGTCATCGCCGGAGTGACCGGACGCGTCGGAGGAGCGGCCGCGCGCCGCCTGCTCGAGGCGGGGGAGGAGGTACGGGTGCTCGTTCGCCGCGAGCCCGATGCTGCGCGCTGGCGCGCGGCGGGCGCCGACGTCCGGCTCGTCGACCTCGCGGACCGCGCCGGCCTGACCGACGCCCTGCGCGGCGCGGACGCGATGTTCGTCCTGCTGCCGTTCGACCTGGGGGCCGACGACCTCGAGAGTCACGCCGACGCGCTCGTCCGCTCGATCGCCGGGGCCGTCACCGACGCCGACGTGCCGCGCGTCGTCATGCTCTCCTCCGGCGGCGCCGACCTCCCCTCGGGGACCGGGCCGATCGCCGGGCTGCACCGCCTGGAGGAGGCGCTGCGCGGGGCGACGATCCTCACGGCGATGCGCTCCGGGCACTTCCAGGAGAAGGTCGCCGACGTCCTCGAGGTCGCGCGCGCCGAGGGTGTCTGTCCGGTCCTCGCGCGCTCGGCGGACGTGCCCGTCGCGATGGGCGCGACCGCGGATCTCGGCGAGGTCGCCGCCGATCTGCTGCGGGCGCCGATCGGGGCGAGCGAGGTGGTCGACGTGCTCGGGCCCGAGGTCACCGAGCGGGAGGTCGCCGCCGAGCTGGGTCGGGCCCTCGGGCGCGATTTGCACGTCGCCCTCGTGCCCGAGTCCGCCTGGGCGGACACCCTCGAGGGTGCTGGGTTCGCGCCGCACGTGGCGCAGAGCCTCGCCGAGCTCTACCGCGCGGATGCGCGCGGGCTGTTGGCGCCCCGCGGTCACCGCACGGTCCGGGTGACGACGCCGGTCGGGGCGACGATCGACGCCCTCGTCGGCGTGGTCGTCCCGTGAGCGCCGGCTCCGCCGCGCTCGTCGCCGCCACGGTGGGCAACGGGTTGACGGCCGGCCTGTTCCTCGGGTTCACCTGCGCGGTGATGCCGGGCCTGGCCAGGGTCGACGACGCCGCGTTCGTCGCCTCGATGCGCTCGATCAACCGGGCGATCCAGAACCCGCTGTTCGGCCTGGTGCTCGTCGGCACGCCGCTCGCGATCGTGGCGGCCACCGTTGCGCGCCCCGCATCGCCCTGGCTCCTCGCGGGCCTGGTGGCGACGGCGGCGACGCTCACGATCACCTTCGCGCGCAACGTGCCCCTCAACGTCGCGCTCGACCGGGCGTCCGGCGGCAGCCCCGCGCAGCTCGCCGCCGCGCGCACCGCGTTCGACCGGCCGTGGCGGCGGTGGAACGTCCTGAGGACGCTGACCGGTACGGCGGCGACGGCCTTGCTCGCGATGGTCCTGAGCGTCAGTCCTGGTCAGGCGTCCGGGTAGTGCGGGTTCGCGCCCTGCGCGCGCTCGTCCTCCTCGAGCCCCCGGATCTGCCTGCCGACCATGTTCCACATGTACGCGGCCACGCCGAGGCCGAGGACGCCGACGGCGAGGAGCACCCACCGCACCGGCGGCTCGAACACGAGCAGGGCCAGCGCGATGACGACGAGGTCGCCGACGACCATCGCACCCACCATGTAGTTCCTGGTGCGCCTCCGCACGGCGGTGGAACCGGTGGCTGCGGCGCGGCCCGCCGGCGCATGCGCGGCGCCCGACCCTCCGACCGGGGTGTGACCCGCCCTGCCTGGGTCGGTGCCGCCGCCGGTGGACGGGTGCGACCCGTCGGCGCGCCCGCGGTGGACGGGCGCGTCGGGGCCCCAGTTGTCGAGCGGGTCGTTTCCGGTGGTCATGGCGGTCTCCTGTCAGCGGGGCGTGGTCAGCGCGTCGAGCACGCGGGCGGCGGCGTCCCCGTTGCCGTACGGGGTGGCGTCCGTGTCCGCCGGGCGTGGGCGTGTGGCGGCGGCGAGCAGGGCGTCGCCCGGCTCGACGAGCACGTTCCAGCCGAGCTCGACGGTCTCGACCCACTCGGTCTCGGTGCGCACCGTCGTGCACGGGGTGCGCAGGAGGAACGCCTCCTTCTGCAGCCCGCCGGAGTCGGTGACCACGCCGCGCGCCCGGTCGGCGACCGCCACGAGGTCCCGGTACCCGAGCGGGGTGCGCGTCCGCAGCGAGCCGACTGACAGGTCGATGCCGGCCGCCTCGGCCTTCGCCACCAGGCGCGGGTGCGCGAGCAGCAGGACCGGCGCGTCGAGCCCGGCCAACGACGCCACGATCGCGCGCAGCCGCTCCGGGTCGTCGGTGGACTCCGCGCGGTGGATCGTCGCGAGGTAGAAGGCGCCGTCGTCGAGGCCCTCGTCCTCGAGGGCACCGGGCCGGGCGTCGCCGACGGCGGCGCGTGTCGCGAGCAGCACGTCGGTCATCACGTCGCCGACCACCACGGTGCGGTCGGCCAGGCCCTCGTCGGCGAGGTGGCCGGCGGCGACCTTGGTCGGTGCGAGCAGCAGGTCGGCCGCGTGGTCGGTGAGCACGCGGTTGATCTCCTCGGGCATGCGCCGGTTGAACGAGCGCAGCCCCGCCTCGAGGTGGGCGATCGGGACGTGCAGCTTCGCGGCCGAGACGGCGCCGGCGAGCGTGGAGTTCGTGTCGCCGTAGACGAGGACCCAGTCGGGGCGGTGCTCGGTGAGGACCTCGTCCATCGCGGCGAGCATCGCTCCGGTCTGCTGACCGTGGCTGCCGGACCCGACCCCGAGGTGGACGTCCGGTGCCGGGATCTCCAGCTCGGAGAAGAAGACGTCGGACAGCAGCGGGTCGTAGTGCTGGCCCGTGTGCGCGATGACGTGCTCGACCCCGCGGCGCGCGCACTCGTGCGCGATCGGGGCGAGCTTGACGAACTGGGGGCGGGCACCGACGACGGAGAGGATCTTCACGGTCACCGAGCGTAGCCGGGCGGAGTCGGGGTGAGGTGCCCTTGGTCGGCGCATCGGCCCGGTGCGTGCGGGAGCATCGTCGCTCTCAGTCGTCCACGCGGTGCTCCCAGTAGCCGGGGCGACGCCTCTCGTGGGCGTAGGCCACGACGACGACCTCGTCGTCGGTCAACAGCACAGCTGATGTCGTAGGGGAAGCCCGCGACGCTACGGGAGTAGATCTGCGGTGCGCGTCTGTGGTTTCGGTAGAAGCCCCATGTGATCGACGGGTCGATGACCTTGTCCCACTCGGCGTCGATGGTGGCCTGGTCCGCACCCGCCTCCTGATCCACGCTGAGCAGGAGCTGGTGAGCAGCCTCCAGGCGCTCCTCGGCATCGAGGGACGTGCCCGCCTCGATGTGGCCGGCCAGCTTCGATGTCATGCGGCAAGCGTGCGGCGGAGCTCCGAGGGCAGCCAGGGGCGCAGGTCGCCGGAGAGGCGATACGGGACCGGGCGGGGCCGCCGGCCAGGTAGTTTCGACCTATGCGCGTCGTCGTGGTCACCACCTGGTTCCCCACCTCCCTCGCCCCGAGCTCGGGGTCGTTCGTCGTGCGCGACGCGCACGCGATGGCCTCGCGCGGCGACACGGTCGACGTCGTCCACCTCGTGCCCGCGCACCAGGACGACGGCACCCGGCACGTCCGCCACGAGGGCCTCAAGGTGCTGCGGCTGCCGATGACCCCCTCGCGCCCCGACCAGATCGCCCAGGTCGCGGCCGCGCTGCCCGCGATCCTCGACGGCGCCGACGTCGTCCACACCACGGCGATCTCCGCGCTCCTGCCGTTCTCGGTCGGCCGCCCGCGCGCGCCCTGGGTCCACACCGAGCACTACTCCGGTCTCACCAGCCCGGAGAACCTCGGGCTCGGCACCCGCGCCGTGCTCCCGCTCGTCCGCAGCCTGCTGGGCAGGCCCGACGTCGTCACCGCCGTCTGCGACTTCCTCGCCCGCCCGATCCGCGCCGTGCGGGGCGAGGCACCCACCGTCGTCGTGCCCTGCATCGTGCCGCCGCTCGCAGACGTGCCCGAGCGGCCCGCACCGGACGGCGAGCTGCGGCTGGTCAGCGTCGGCGGGCTCGTCGAGCGCAAGGACCCGCTGCTCGCCGTCGACGTCGTCGCCGAGCTCGGCCGTCGCGGGCATCCCGCGCACCTCACGCTCGTCGGCGACGGTCCGCTGACCGGCGCGGTCCGTGACCGCGCCGACGAGGTCGGCGTGGCCGAGCGGATCCACCTCACCGGCACCCTCGACCGCGACGGCGTGCTCGAGCAGCTCGCCGCCGCCGACCTCTTCCTCGGCCCGACCCGAGGGGACAACTTCTTCGTCTCCTGCGCCGAGGCCCTCGTCGCGGGCCGCCCCGTCGTGGTCGGCTCGACCGGCGGCCAGGGGGAGTACATCGACCCGCGCGTCGGGGAGCTGGTGGACCGCCAGGAGGCGGGCGCGTACGCGGACGCGGTCCAGGACGTCCACGACCGCACGGCCGACCTCACGGCGGCCGAGGTCGCCGCGACGATCGGGGAGAGGTTCTCCGTGCCCACCGTGGCGACGGGCTACGCGGGCGCCCACGCGCTCGCGGCGGACGTCCGCGCCGGCCGATGAGCACGGGCGGGCCGATGAGCTCCGAGCTGCCCGGCGCCGGCCGGACGATGGTCTTCCACGCGCCCTACCCGCTCGGCGAGGGCTCGACGTCGGGCTCCGGCATCCGTCCGGTGCGCATGCTCGGTGCGTTCCGCGAGCTGGGGTACGACGTGATCGAGGTGACCGGGCACGGCAAGGAGCGCGCGGCCGCCGTGCGCGATCTCGCCCGGCGGCTCAGGGGCGGGCTGCGGGTCGACCTCGCCTACGGCGAGTCCTCGACGATGCCGACCGTGCTGACCGAGCCGCACCACCTGCCGACCCACCCCGTCGTCGACCTGCGGCTCGCTCGGCTGCTGCGCCGTCACGGCGTGCCGACGAGCGTCTTCTACCGGGACATCTACTGGCGCTACCCCGAGTACACCGAGCGCGTGCACCCGGTCGTCGCGGCCGGGACCCGCACGCTCTACCACGCCGAGCTGCGGGCCTACCGCCGGCTGCTCGACCGGGTCTACGTCCCGTCGCGGGAGATCGCCGCGCACGTCCCGCACCTGCGCCCCGACCAGATGGCGCCGCTGCCGCCGGGCGGCGCGATCCGCGACGTCCCGCGCACCGACGTCTCCCGCACCGACGGCCCGCTGACGATCCTCTACGTCGGCAACGTCACCTCCTACTACCGGATGCACGAGCTGCTCCGGGCCGTGCGGGACACCCAGGGCGTCCACCTCCTGCTGTGCACGCCCGAGGACTCGTGGGCCGCGGCCCGCGCGGAGTACGCCGACGTGCTCGGCGACCGGGTCGAGGTCGTCCACGAGCGCGGCGACGGGCTCCTGCCCCTGTTCGGCCGGGCGGACCTGTGCTCGATCGTCGTCGAGCCGTCGGAGTACCGGGACTTCGCCGCCCCGGTCAAGCTCTACGAGTACATCGGCCACGGCAAGCCGGTGCTCGCCACCACGGGCACGCTCGCGGGACGCACCGTCCAGGGCGGCGGCCTGGGCTGGACGGCCGACTACGACGCCGAGGACCTCGGGTCGGTCCTCGCTCGTCTGCGCGACGGCCCCGCCGAGCTCGACGCCGTGGCCGCGCACGTGCGCGACGCCCGCCACGAGCACACGTGGGCCGCCCGTGCGCGCGAGGTCGCGGCCGACCTCGCGGGACTCGACCGGCGGGGCTGACACCGCCCGGGGCGCCTACCATGGGAGCCTCGCCGCACCGACTCGAGAGGACCCTCATGCGTATCGCCGTCGTCGCCCTGGGAAAGATCGGGCTGCCGCTCGCCGTGCAGTTCGCCGACGCCGGGTACGAGGTGATCGGCGTCGACATCAGCTCCTCCACCGTCGACGCGGTCAACGCCGCACGGGAGCCCTTCCCCGGCGAGGCGCACCTCCAGGACAAGCTCACCAAGCTCGTCCCGGCCGGCCGCCTGAAGGCCACCACCGACTACGCCGAGGCGATCCCCGGGGCCGACGCGATCGTGATCGTCGTCCCGCTGTTCGTCGACGACGCCACGTGGGAGCCCGACTTCGACTGGATGGACGCCGCCACGCGCTCGCTGGCCGAGCACCTCACGCCCGGCACGCTCATCTCCTACGAGACCACGCTCCCGGTCGGCACCACCCGTAACCGGTGGAAGCCGCTCATCGAGGAGCTCTCCGGCCTCACCGAGGGCACCGACTTCCACCTCGTGTTCAGCCCCGAGCGCGTGCTCACCGGCCGCGTGTTCGAGGACCTGCGCCGCTACCCCAAGCTCGTCGGCGGCCTGACCGAGGAGGGCACGCGCCGCGCCATCGAGTTCTACGAGGCCGTCCTCACCTTCGACGAGCGCCCCGACCTGGCGCGCGCCAACGGCGTGTGGGACATGGGAGGCGCCGAGGCCGCGGAGATGGCCAAGCTGGCGGAGACGACCTACCGCGACGTCAACATCGGCCTCGCCAACCAGTTCGCCCGCTACGCCGACACGGTCGGCATCGACGTCATGACGGTCATCGAGGCGTGCAACTCCCAGCCGTTCAGCCACATCCACCGCCCGGGCATCGCCGTCGGCGGCCACTGCATCCCCGTCTACCCCCGCCTGTACCTGTCGACCGACGCCGACGCCACCATCGTGCGCACCGCCCGCCAGCTCAACGCCTCGATGCCCGCCTACGTCGTAGGTCGCCTGGAGTCCATGCTCGGCGACCTCACGGGCCGCCGCGTCGCCGTCCTCGGCGCGAGCTACCGCGGCGGGGTGAAGGAGACCGCGTTCTCCGGCGTCTTCGAGACCGTCACCGAGCTGCGCGCCCGCGGGGCCGAGGTGGGCGTCCACGACCCGATGTACACCGACGAGGAGCTGGCCGGTTTCGGCTGGACGCCCTTCCACCTGGGCGAGACCGTCGACGCCGCCGTCGTCCAGGCGGACCACGCCGAGTACAAGGACCTGACCCCGGCGGACCTGCCGGGAGTGCGGATCCTCGCCGACGGCCGCAACGTCACCGACCCCGCGCTCTGGGCCGGGACCCCTCGCGTGACGGTGGGCGGCGGGCAGTAGTTGGACCCCAGCGGAGCCACGCTGGGAGGGATCGCCGGAACCTCGGCGCTCGCGCTCCTCGCCCTGCTCGGCCCCGGCCTCGCGATCGGCCACGCGTGGCTGGGGCTGCGCCGACTCACGCTCCTCGCCGCGGCGCTGCCGCTGACGTCGGGGCTCGTCGGCGTGCTCACGCTGCTCGTGCCCCCGCTCGGTCTGCCGTGGACGGCGACGACCGCGCTCATCCTGCTCGCCGTCGCGATCGCCGCCGTCTCCACGCGCGTCCGACGACGCCGCACGATCACGGGAGGGCCGCTCGGGGCGGCCGACCCTGACCCGGACCTCGGTCCCGGCGACCGCCTCGTCACCGGCCTGGCGCTCGTCGGCGCACTCGTCGTCCTGCTGGCGGTGGTCTCCTCCGGGCTCGGCGGGCTCGGTCTCGGGCAGCCGATCGAGCATCGCGACGCGATCTTCCACTACTCCGCGACCGCCCTCGTCTCCTCCGGGGACGGCAGCCCGTTCCCGCTGGGCGGGCTGGACGCGCTCTTCCCCGGCGAGAGCGGCGTCTACTACCCCTCGCTGTGGCACGGCCTCGTGGCGCTGCCGGCTCTCGCGTCCGACCCCGTCGTCGCCTCCCACGTCGTCGTGCTCGTCGTCGCCTGGTCGTTCCTCGTGGGGGTCGCCGCCCTCGCCAGGGCCGCCGCGCCGCGCGTGCCCTACGCCGCCGGCCTCGCCGTCGTCGTCGCGTCCGCGTCCGTCGCCTTCCCCTACTACTCCATGCACTTCCACGGCCAGTGGCCGTGGGCCCTGTCGTTCGTCCTCACGCTGCCGACCCTCGTCCTCGGCCTGCGCTGCGCCGCCCGCCCACGGGACGCGCGCGCCTGGGTGGCGTTCGGCGTTGCCGGGCTCGGCGCCACGCTCGCCCACGGCTCGGCGCCGGCCGTCGTCGTCGTTGGCGCCACCGCGTGGGGCATGGCGCTGCTCGCCCGCGGGATCGGTCGCGGACCCGCCCCGCACCGGGTCGGCTCCGGCCTCGCCGTTCTCGCGCTCCCGCTGCTCGTCGCCGCGCTCGCGTGGATCGCCGTGACCACGGTGCCGCTGCTGTCCTCGATGGGCGACTTCGAGCGGATCTCGCTCGACCAGCGCGGCGAGGTGACCCAGACCCTGCAGTACGCGGTCCCGGTGCCGCCGCTGACCGGGGTCCAGGACCCGGCCTGGGTGCTCACGGCGCTGGCCGCCCTCGGCCTGCTCGTCCTCGTGCAGCACGTGCGGGGCCGGTGGATCGTCGCGACGGCGGTGCTCCTGCTCGTGCTGCGGGTCCTCGCCGCCGGGCCCGACGGTCCGCTACGTGACCTCACGGCGCTCTGGTACAAGGACTACGACCGCCTCGAGGCGCTCCTCGTCGCCCCGATGGCGGTGCTCGCCGGCGCCGGCGGGGCCGGCCTCGTCGCCATCGTCCGGAGGCTCGTCGCCAGGGGGTTCGGCGGCCGCGGCGTCGCACGGCACGGCGTGGGTCGGCACGGCGTGGCATGGCAGCAGAGCGAGGTGACCGTCCCGGCCGTCACTGCCCTGTCCCTGACCGCGGTCACCGCCGCCGTCGTGCTCGGGACCGGGGGCCTGCACGCACCGGTGTCCGCCGAGACCGTCCGGCAGGGGCCCCGCCAGGCGGTCCCGGACCGGCCGTACTCGATGGACGTGGGCGAGGCCGCGTGGCTCCGGTCGCTCGCCGGCGAGCTGCCCGAGGACGCCCGCGTGCTCGGCGCACCCGCGAGCGGCGCCGTCCTCGCCCCCGCGCTCGCCGGCTGGGACGTCGTGCCCCGGCCGCTGTACCCGGTGGCCGGGGACCCGGCCGACGAGCTCCTGTACGACCTCGAGCGGTTGGGGGAGGACCCGGGCGTCTGCGAGCAGGTCGCCGAGCTCGGCATCACCCACGTCTACCTCGACACCCCGGGCCACATGCTCCTGGGCTGGAGCTACCCGGACCAGCGCAGCCTGCCCGACGGCACGCTGCGCACGGTGGCCGCCCACGAGGACGCCCGGCTCATGGAGATCGCCGCCTGCGAGTGACCCCCGGACGGCGGGCGGTGTGATCAAGGCGACCGGACCCCGGCACGTCCGCGCGCGCGCCGCGCCCCACAATGGCGAGGCCGACCGAGAAGGAGAGCGATGACCTGGGCACAGTTCGCGGCGCCGACGACCCTCATGCTGGTGACGTCGATCCTGCCCGGCACCCTCATGCTCCTCGCCGTCGGCGTCCGGGGCCTGCTCGCCGTCGGGGGCGGCGCCGTCCTCACGATCTCCGCGGCCGGCGGGCTCGGCATCGTCTACGACCTCATCGCCGTCCCGTACACGACGGGCACCCAGGCGATCGGGCTGTTCCTCTGCGTCGGTCTGGCCGCCGCCATCGGGCACGGCCTCGGCACCGCACCGTGGGTCCGGGGCCCGCGAGCCCGGCCGATCGTCCAGCCCGTCCCGCTCGGCCGCACCGCGACCGCGGTCCTTGCCGCCATGGTGATCGTCGGCACGATCGTCCACTGCGTGAGCCTGGCCCGCGGCATGGTCGCCCCCGGTCAGCCCGTCCAGACCTGGGACGGCGTCTTCCACCTCGGAGCGATCCGCACGATCGCCGACACCGGCAACGCCTCGGTCCTCGGTGGGCTCGCCCCCATGTACGACGAGCTGACGAGCCCCTTCTACCCGGCCGTCTGGCACGGGTTCGTCGCGGTCGCCCCCGGGTTCGACCTCCCCTCCACCGCGGCCAACGCCTCCTCGTTCGTCATGGGCCCGATCTGGCTCCTCTCGAGCGCCGCGCTCGCCCGCGTCGTGTGGCCGCACCGACCGGCGGCGGCGGTCGCCGCCCCTCTGGTGGCGGCCTCCTTCGTCACGACGCCCGTCGTCCTGCTCGGGGTCGTCTCGCTCTGGCCCTATGCGGCGGCCCACGTCGGCATGCCCGGCCTGCTCGCGCTCGTCGCCCTGGCGGTGCGGCAGCTGCCGCACGCCGGCCCGACGACGGCGCTCGCCGTGCCCGCCCTCGTCGGCTTCCTCGGGGTCGGCCTCACGCACGGGTCAGCGGCGTTCACGATGATCCTGCTCGCCGGGCCGCTCGTGGCGGTGGGCATCTACCGGGCGTCGAGGCACGCGTGGCTCGCCGGCCACCGCAGACCGGTGTACATCACGCTCGGTGTCCTCGCCGCCGGGCTGGTCGCCGTCGTGGTCGCCCTGACCGTCTTCCCGGTCCTCGACATGGTGCTCGGCTTCGAGCGCGGCGGGCAGGACTCCTACTGGCCCGTCGTCGGCCAGCTGCTCATCGACAACCCGATGGTCTACAGCTACGACTGGGCGCAGTCCCTCGGCCAGGTCGTCGTCACCGCCCTGACCGTGGTCGGCGTCGTCGCCGCGTTCGGTCTGCGATCGGGCCGCTGGGTCGCCGTGGGCTGGGCGTGCGCCATCGTGCTCACGCTGCTGACCGCCGGCCCGGAGGACAACCCGCTGCGCGCGATCGGCGGGTTCTGGTACACGCAGCCGAGCCGCGTCGTCGTGCTCGTCGCACTCATGGCCGTGCCGCTCGCGGCGCTCGGCGCCTCCGTCGTGGCGCGCTCGCTCGCGGCGCTGTGGGCCTCGGCGACCGGCCGCGGGACGACCCTGCACGACGTCGACCTGGCCGAGGTCGACGCCGAGGTCGAGGCAGCCGGACGGGCGGACGATCGCACCGCCGGGACCCTCAACGATCGGGGGCGCGGTTCGGTGTCCCGTCCCGTGCTCGTCGCGCTGGTGGCGGTCCTCGGCGTTGTCGTGCTCGCCACCGGCGGCCTGCGCGCCGACCTGAGGACGCAGAACATCGTCAACGCCTACGTCCCCGACCGCATCGCCTGGGGCACCATGCTCAGCCAGGAGGAGATCGACCTCGTCACGCGCGCGGGCGACGTGCTGCCCGACGACGCCGTCGTCATCGGCGACCCCTTCTCCGGTGCCGGCTACCTCTACTCGCTCGGTGGCGTCAACGTGCTCTACCGCCAGCTCGGCCAGTGGGACAGCGAGGAGCTCACCACCCTGGGGTCGAGCTTCGACGACATCTACACCGACCCCGAGATCTGCGAGATCGTCCGCGACCTCGGCGTCACCCACGTGTACACCGACACGGACCCGCGCGGCCCCCAGGAGGACCAGCAGAAGTACTCCTACCGGACCGAGGGGCTGGCCTACGTGCAGCCCGCCGAGGGCTTCGAGCTCGTCGACAGCGCCGGGAGCACGTCGATCTGGCGACTCACCTACTGCGACGACGTATCGGTCGCGGGGGCCGACGACGGATGACCTGGGCGCAGATGCTGCCCGGGCTGATCGCGATGACAGTGCTCATGGTGGCCCCCGGGTGGCTGATGCTGCGCCTCCTCGGCCTGCGCGGGCTCGTCGCGCTCGGCCCCGCCGCCACCCTGACGATCGCCCTGTCGGCCGGGTGGGCGGTCGTCCTCGGGGCCGTCGGCGTCCCCTGGAGCCTCGGCACCCTCGCAGTCGGTCTGCTCCTCGCGGCCGGTGCGTGCGCGGGCCTGGGGCACCTGCTCGGCACCGCGCCGTGGCGCGGCGCGGGCGAGGCGGAGGAGACCGAGCGGGCGGGGCCGGCGCCCGAGGCCCGCGGGTTGCGCACCCCGCCCGTGGCACGGCGGGGGCGACCGCGCGGGCCGGGCGGCGCGACGGTCCTGCTCCCGGCCCGCGGCGTCGTCCTCCAGCCGCTGCGCCTGGCGCGGCCCCACCTGTTGCTGCTCCTCGTTGTGGCGGCCGTCGCCACCGGCCTGTACGTGCTGGCGATGGCCCGCGGCATCGGCGTCCCCGAGCGGCCCAGCCAGGTGTGGGACGGGGTGTTCCACCTCAGCGCGATCCAGGCCGTCCGCGAGCACGGCGACGCCTCCTCCTTCGGCGGCCTGGCCCCGCTGTACGACTACGGGTACGCGCCGTTCTACCCGGCGGGCTGGCACGGCATCGTCGCCGTCGTCCCGTTCCTCGGATCGGTCCCGGCGGCGGTCAACGCCTCGATCCTCGTCGTCGGCGTGCTGTGGACCCTGTCGATCACCGGCCTCGTGCGAGCGACCTGGCCGCGCCTGCCCGTCGCGGCCGCCCTCGTGCCCGCGCTCGCGCACTCCTTCCTCGCGCTGCCCGTCGGGCTCATCACGCAGATGGGCCAGTTCCCCTACACGTACGCCCACGTCCTGCTGCCCGGGCTCCTCACCCTCGTGGTGCTCGCGGTGCGCAACCTGCCCGACGTGCGCGCGACCGCCGCGCCCGCCCTCCCGGCGGCGGTGGCGGCGTTCGGCCTCGCGCTGGTCCACGGCTCCGTCTGGTTCTCCACCCTCCTGCTCATCCCCCCGCTGCTCGTCGCCACGGCTGCGGGGGCGTTCCGGCGCCTGCGGCACACCGGCGCGCGCCTCCCGCTCGCCGTCGCCGCGTGGTCCGCCCTGGGGATCGCCGTGCTTGCCTCGGTCCCGCTGCTCGCCGGCGAGGTCGTGGAGTCGGTGCAGGCCTTCGAGCGCGAGGGCGACGACGGCTACCGGTGGATCCTCACCTCCCTGCTCGTCGACCGACCCCTGCGGTCCTTCGGCGGGTACGACCTCGGCGGCGTCGCCACCGTGGTCCAGGTGGTCGTCGCCGGCCTCGCGATCGGCGGCGCCGTCCTCGTGTGGTGGCTGCACCGCGGGCGGTGGCTCGCCGTCGGGCTCGTCACGAGCGTCGCGCTCACCGCGATCTCCTGGGGGCCCGCGGACCACCCGCTGCGCTGGGCGACCGGGGTCTGGTACTCGGAGACCATGCGGCTCGACGCGCTCGTGATCGTCTGCGCCGCGCCGCTGGCCGCGGCGGCGCTCGCCGTGCTCGTGCGCGACGGCGTCGCTCTGGTGCGCGGGGCTCGCCAGCGGGAGGGCGGGACCGCGCGGCAGGGTGCGCCCGTCCGGCAGGGTGCGGCGCTCCGCGAGGCGGTCGTGGCGGGCGTGGTCGTCCTCGCGATGGTTCTCGCCTCCGACGGCCTGCGCAGCACCGTGCGCACCTACCACGCGGTCGAGAGCTTCGTGCCCGAGCACCTCACCTTCCGGATGCTCGCGAGCGACGCCGAGCTCGAGCTCTTCCGGCGCGCGGGGGAGGAGCTGCCGGACGACGCCGTCGTCCTCGGGGCCCGGTTCCGGGGGACGCCCTACCTGTACTCGCTGGGCGGCGTCGACGTCGTCTACCCGCACCTGGCGGGCCCCCGTTCCCCGGACGGACGGCTGCTGCAGGCGGGCATCGACCAGATCGGCACCGACCCGGAGGTGTGCGCGGCCGTCGAACGTCTCGGCGTCACCCACCTCTACACGAACACGCGGGACACCGGCCCCGGTCCCTGGCACCAGATGTCGCCGCTGGGAGACGCCACGCTGTTCAACTTCCGCCCCGGCGAGGGGTTCGAGCTCCTCGACACCGGTGGGCTGGGCGAGCTGTGGGAGATCACCGCCTGCGCCTGACCAGGGCACTGCCACGCGCATACGCCTGCCACGCGCATACGCCTGCCACGCGTTTACGCCTGCCATGCGCCTGCGCCTGCCACGCGCGGGGCGTCCGCGCGGATAGCCTGACACCATGGCTGTCCTCATCACCGGCGGTGCCGGCTACATCGGCGGGCACGTGGTCGCCCAGCTCCGGGAGCGCGGTGAGGACGTCGTCGTCGTCGACGACCTGAGCACCGGCATCGCCGAGCGGATCGACGGCGTCACCCTCGTCACGCTCGACCTCGCCGACGACGGGGCCGAGGAGCTCCTCGCCAAGGTGATGGCGGAGCGGAAGATCGACGCCGTCGTGCACTTCGCCGGCCGCAAGCAGGTGGGGGAGTCCGTCGAGCGCCCCACCTGGTACTGGAAGCAGAACGTCGGAGGCCTGCTGACCGTCGTGCGCGCGATGGAGTCCAGCGGCTGCCGGCGGATCGTCTTCTCGTCCTCGGCCTCGGTGTACGGCATCTCCGAGGACGACCTGCTCACCGAGACCGCGCCCACCCAGGCGCTGAGCCCCTACGGCCGCACCAAGCTCGTCGGGGAGCAGATTCTCGACGACGCCGCCACGGCGGGCACGCTCGACCCGATGTCGCTGCGCTACTTCAACGCCGCCGGCGCCGCCGGGCCGCTGCTCGGCGACACCGCGGTCCAGAACCTCATCCCCATGGTCCTCGAGCGGCTCGACGCGGGCGAGCCGCCGCGGATCTTCGGGGACGACTACCCCACGCCCGACGGCACGTGCGTGCGCGACTACATCCACGTCGTCGACCTGGCCCGCGCCCACCTCCTCGCGCTCGACCACCTCGCCGGGGCCGACGAGCGGCGCGCGGCGGGGGAGCCCGCCTCGCCGACGGTGGTCAACGTGGGCACCGGGGTGGGCAGCTCCGTGCGCGAGGTGCTCGCCGCGGTGCGCGAGGTGACGGGCGACGAGACGGAGCCCGTGGTGGCCCCGCGGCGTCCGGGCGACCCGCCCAGGTCCGTGGCCGACGTGACGCTGGCCCGTGAGCTCCTCGGTTTCACCGCCGAGCTCGGCCTGGACGACATGGTCGCGTCGGCCTGGAAGGCGTGGCGGAGCCGGTGAGCGCCGGCCGGTCCGGTGACCGGGACGGCGGCCGGGACGACCCGGCGGGCGCGGCGAGGGCCGACGTCCAGGTCGTGACGATCGCCTACCACCCCGAGCCGGACGAGCTCGCGACCTTCGCCGCCACGCTCGCGGGCGCCACCACCGCGCGCGTGCGCCTGACGATCGTCGACAACGGGCGGGCCCCCGAGGTCGTCGACGAGGTCGCGGCGGCCCACGGCGCCGAGGTCGTGCGCCCGGGCGCCAACCTCGGGTACGGCACAGCGGCCAACCTCGGGGCGCGCGGGGGCGAGGAGCCGTGGCTCGTCGTCGTCAACACCGACGTCGAGTGGCGCGCGGGCTCGCTCGACGCGCTGCTCGCGGCGGGGGAGCGCCACGCCCGCGCGGGGGCGCTCGGGCCGACGATCCTCAACCTCGACGGGACGGTCTACGCCTCGGCGCGCGCGCTGCCGAGCCTCGTGGTGGGTGGCGGTCACGCGGTGCTCGCGCCGGTCTGGCCGGGCAACCCGTTCACCTCCCGGTACCAGCAGCGCTCCGGGCTGGGAGCCCGCGAGGACCGGGCCGTCGGCTGGCTCTCCGGCGCGTGCCTGCTGCTGCGGCGCTCCGCGTTCGTCGAGGTCGGCGGCTTCGACGAGGGCTACTTCATGTTCTTCGAGGACACCGACCTCGGGGACCGCCTCGCGCGGGCCGGCTGGGACAACGTCTACGTCCCGTCCGCGCGCGTCGTCCACGACCAGGGCGCGAGCTGGCGCGAGCGGCCGGCGCCCATGGTGCGTGCGCACCACCGCAGCGCGGAGCGCTACCTGCGCGCCCGGTACGACGCCTGGTGGCAGCTGCCGGTGCGGGCCGCCCTCGCGGGCGGCCTGCGCGCCCGCGCCCGCCTCCTCACCCGCCACTCCGGCGAGTGAGGGGATTCTTCGTGACGAATGAGGGGAGTTCTCCTCACGAATGAGGGGGGTTCTTCGGTCATTGATCGGTCGCTGGGCTCGGCGCACCCGTTGACCGGCCTCACGTCGCGCCAGCTCCTCAGGCCCGCCCGACGCATGTCCGTCCACAGCCACGAGGCACGGGCGGGCAGCAGGTGGCCCGTGCGCGCAAGTGTCTCGCCGTGCCCTTCTTCGACGACAGACGCGGTCTCCATCTCCCGACCCTGCTCTCCGAGCATCGGCACCGGATCGGCTCCACCCTGGCTCCGCCGGAGCCAGGCCATGAGCGCCTCCTGGTCCGACGCGCGACGGCGGTCGACCTCCCGGAGGACCAACCGACGTACGAACGCCGCGCCTCGATCATCGCCGCACGAGCAGTCGCCGTCAGCCGGCGCACCACGACGAGGCACGCCCTGAGTCACACGTCGGCCGCCCTTCTCCACGGTCTACGCATCCGCTCGTTCCCGGTCCTCCCGGAGCTCACCGCGCCGAGTCACACGAGCACCCGGGACACTCCGGACCATGTGCGGCACACCCTTCCGCTGCCCGACGAGGACATCGTCGAGATCGACGGCGTACCTGTCACCTCGATGGACCGCACGATCATCGACCTGTCCCGGTTCACCGTCCCGCTCGATGCGCTCGTCAGCGCCGACCACGCCCTCGCCCTCGGCAGCGCCGTCGACCGCTTCGACCGGGCCGGGACCGAGAGTCGCGCCCGAGCGATCCGCACCCGGTGGCGTCGCCGCCTCGAGAACCTCCCGGTGCGCGCCCGCGGCGCCCGGTCCGCACGGAGCGTGATCGACTGGTCCGTCGCGTGGTCCGAGTCCGCGCGCGAGACGTGGTTGCGATGGGTGGTCCTCACCTGGGGGCGTCGGGACGTCGTCGCCCAGTGCCCCGTCGTCGTGCCCGGCACCACCTACTTCACCGACCTGGCCCTCCGAGACGGGCTCCTGCCGGACGGATCTCCGCGATGGTCCCACCAGGAGTACGACGGCGAGGGCAAGTTCGGCATGACCGGGCTCGAGCGACGGACCGTGCTCCACGAGCAGGAGCGCCGTGAGCGCGCCATCACCGCGCTCGGTCACGATGTCGTCCGGTTCGATCGCGACGACGGCATCTCGGCGACCGACGCAGTTCGACGCATCAGAGCGACGCTCCGGCACTCGCTCGAGCATCCGCTCGAACCCGTCGCCGATCTACTACCGCGCCGGTCCCAGCTTGCTCGTACGCGGTGGACGGCTCCCGAACCGATCGTCCTCCGCCAGGACTGACCAACGCGCGTCGTCGAGCTCGAACCACACGGGACCGAGCGGTCTCCCACGCGTGGTGCGCCGCGGAGCCGGCCGAAGCAACGGTCCGGCTGCGTCGACCGTGAGGAAGACTCCCCTCATTCGTGAGGAAGTATCCCCTCACTCGTCGGGAGGTCGCGGTCAGTGGCCCTGCGCCGCGTACCTCGCCTCGACCGCCGCCTTCTGCGGCCGCCACCAGTCCTCGTTGTCCCGGTACCAGTCGATCGTGGCGCGCAGCCCCTCCTCGAAGCTCGTGAACCGCGGCTCCCAGCCGAGCTCGGTGCGCAGCCGGGTGGAGTCGATGGCGTAGCGCAGGTCGTGCCCGGGCCGGTCGGTGACGTGGTCGTAGTCGCCGGAGTCGCGGCCCATCTGCGTGAGGATGAGCTCGACGACCTCCTTGTTCGACCGTTCGCCGTCGGCCCCGATGAGGTAGGTCTCCCCGGGGGTGCCCTTCTCGATGATCGTCCACACGGCCGCGTTGTGGTCGTCGACGTGGATCCAGTCGCGCACGTTGGCCCCCGCGCCGTACAGGCGTGGGCGCACGTCGTCGATGAGGTTGGTGATCTGGCGGGGGATGAACTTCTCGACGTGCTGGTAGGGCCCGTAGTTGTTCGAGCAGTTCGAGATCGTCGCGGTGATGCCGAAGGAGCGTACCCAGGCGCGCACGAGCAGGTCCGAGCCCGCCTTCGTCGCCGAGTACGGGGAGGACGGGTTGTACGGGGTGCTCTCGACGAAGCGCTCAGGGTCGTCCAGCTCGAGGTCGCCGTACACCTCGTCGGTCGAGATGTGGTGCAGGCGCACACCGTGGCGACGCACGGCCTCGAGCAGCTGGAACGTGCCCACGAGGTTGGTGGTGACGAACGGGCTCGGGTCGCCGAGCGAGTTGTCGTTGTGCGACTCGGCGGCGAAGTGCACTACCAGGTCGGCCTCCGCCACGAGCGGGTCGACCGTGTCCCGGTCGGCGATGTCGCCCGTGACCAGACGGGTCCGCTCGACCCCGGCGAGGGAGGCGGTATGGCCCGCGTAGGTGAGCTTGTCGAGGACGGTGATCTCGGCGTCGGGCCGCTCGGCGACGGTGCTGCGCACGAAGTTCGCGCCGATGAAGCCGGCTCCGCCGGTGACGAGGATCTGCATGGTCTCTCCTGATCTTCGGTGGCGGGCGGTCAGGGACGACCGATGCCGTAGTACGTCCAGCCGGCGGCGCGCCAGCGGGCCGGGTCCAGGGCGTTGCGGCCGTCGACGATGGTCCGCGCGGGGGCGACCTCGGCGAGCTCGTCGGGGTCGAGCTCCTTGAACTGCTTCCACTCGGTGAGCAGCATGACGACGTCGGCGCCGTCGGCGGCCTCGCGGGCGGAGTCCACGACCTCCAGGCGCGTGCCGCGCTCGCGCAGGACGGGGCCGGCGGCGGGGTCGGTGACCTTGACGTGGGCGCCCTCGTCGTGGATCCGGCGCGCGATGTCCAGGGCGGGTGAGTTGCGCATGTCGTCGCTGTCGGGCTTGAACGCGGCGCCGAGCACGGCGACCGTCCGGCCCCGCAGGGTGCCGCCGACCGCGCGGCGCGCCAGGTCCACCGCGCGCAGTCGGGTCCGGTCGTTGATGAGGTCGACCTCGCGCAGGAACGTCAGCGACTGGTCGGCGCCCAGCTCGCCCGCGCGCGCCATGAACGCCCGGATGTCCTTGGGCAGGCAGCCGCCGCCGAACCCGATCCCGGCCCGCAGGAACTTCCTCCCGATCCGGTCGTCGTGCCCGATGGCCTCGGCGAGCGTGGAGACGTCCGCCCCGGTCGCGTCGCACAGCTCGGCCATCGCGTTGATGAAGGAGATCTTCGTGGCGAGGAACGAGTTGGCGGCTACCTTGACGAGCTCGGAGGTCGCGTAGTCCGTGACGACCAGCGGGATGTCCCGTGCGAGGAGGTCGGCGTAGACCTCGTCGAGCACGGCCCTCGACTCGGCGGCGTCGGTCTCGTCCTTCGACAGCCCGTAGACGATCCGGTCGGGATCGATCGTGTCCTTGACCGCGAAGCCCTCGCGCAGGAACTCCGGGTTCCACACGAGCAGGCCGCCCGCGGGCTCGACCTGGGCGGCGAGCCGCTCCGCGGTGCCCACCGGCACGGTCGACTTCCCGACGACGAGGGGACGGTGCCCGTCGACCGGCGCCAGGTGGGGGAGCAGCGAGTCGACGGCGGCGTCGACGTACGTGAGGTCCGCGGCGTAGCCGCCCTCGACCTGGGGTGTGCCCACGCCGATGAAGTGGACCCGGGCGCCCGCGACGTCGGCCGGGTCGGTCGTGAACGTCAGCCGGCCGGAGTCGACCTGCTCCTTGAGGAGCTCGTCGAAGCCCGGTTCGTGGAACGGCGCCCGCCCCGAGGAGAGCAGCGCCACCTTCGCCTCGTCGACGTCGAGGCCGACGACCTCGTGCCCCAGGCTCGCCATGCAGGCGGCGTGCACGGCGCCCAGATAACCCGTTCCGACTACTGACATTCTCATGTCTGCACGGTACCGTCGCGCGCGGCAACCGCCATATCCCACCCCGTCCTTCCCCCGAGGTGTCGTACCGATGTCTGCTGCGCAGCGCCCTGCCCTTCTCCTTCGACGACGACCACGACGGGCGGTGCTCGCGTCCGCCCTGGTCACCGCCCTGAGCGTGCCGGCGATCCTGAGCCCCGCCGTCGCCGAGCCCGACGACTCCACCGCGGACGCGCCGGACGCGCCGGACGCGCCCGTCGAGCCTGCCGCGGACCCCACCCCGCTCCAGGTGCTCACCCTCACCGACGACGCCGGCGCGCCCACGGCCTCGGCCGACGCCGGTGTCGCCGACCCCTCCCGCGTCTCCGCGAGCGCGCTGCCCGGCGGCGCACCGAACGCGGTCGACGCGGAGGTGGCGGACGCGCAGGCGTCCGGGGACCTCAGCGTCCTCACCGAGGAGCTCGACACCGAGGGCTTCAACCTGGCCGGCGTCACCTGGGCCGCCGGCGAGACCATCGCCCAGGACGCCTCGATCTACGTCCGTACGCGCGCGGGCGGCGAGTGGTCCTCGTGGTCCGACCTCGAGCCGGAGTCGCCCGGCGACGACACCCTGCCCGGCGGCACGGAGCCGTTCCTCACGACCGAGTCCGACGGCGTCCAGGTGCAGGTCGACCCGGGCTCGGGCGAGCTGCCCGCCGACCTGCGGCTCACGCTCGTCCCGACCGACGTGGACGGCGCCGTCGAGCTCGCCCCGGGGGGCCCGGGCACGCCGGCCGTCGCCGTCGAGGAGCAGTCCGTCTCGGGCGCGCCGGCCTCCGCGCAGAGCCTGCCGGGCACCCCGGACGCGGAGAGTGCCCCGGACGCCCAGGCCGCACCGGACGCCCTCGCCCAGCCGGACGTCATCGCGTCCCGGCCCGCGATCATCTCCCGCGCCGGATGGGGCGCCGACCCGGCCCACTTCTTCTGGCCGCCCGTGTACGCCGAGCTGCGTGCGGCGGTCGTCCACCACACGGCAGGGACGAACACGTACACGTACGCCGAGGCGCCGGGCGTGGTGCGGAGCATCTACTACTACCACGCGCAGACCCGCGGCTGGGGGGACATCGGCTACAACTTCCTCGTCGACCGCTGGGGCCGGACCTACGAGGGGCGGACCGGCTCGCTCGCGGCAGCGCCCGACCGGATGACCATCGGCGCGCACGCGGCTCCGGCCAACCAGAACACGGTCGGCGTCTCGATCATGGGCGACTTCAGCTACGGCCCCGCGCCGCAGGCGGCCATGGACGCCGTCCGCGACGTCATCGCATGGCGCTTCTCGCTCGCCGGGGTCGACGTCGACGCCCCGACCGGCATCACCTCGCGCGGCACGGCCTATGCCTACGCCGGCCAGCCGATGCCGGCGATCATGGGCCACCGCGACGTCGCCTACCAGACCCGCACCATCTGCCCGGGCCCCTACGTGGCGGCGGCCCTGCCAGGCATGATCGCGGAGATCCGCGACATGGTGGGCAACCGGTTCTTCCTGTCGAACTCGTGGTCCACGACCGCGGACGTCGAGTTCGAGTTCGGCGAGCGCGGGCTCGAGGTGCTCGTCGGCGACTGGACCGGCAACGGCCGGGACACGGTCGGTGTCCGGCACGGAAGCACTATCGAGCTGACCAACGGCCACGACCCGGTCCCGGACATCGTCCTCGACTACGGCCGACCGGGCGACGAGCTCCTCGTGGGCGACTGGGACCGCGACGGCGTCGACACCCTCGGCGTGCGCCGCGGCAACGTGCTCTACCTGCGAAACGACCTCCGGTCCGGGGCCGCGCACGTCGAGTTCGCCTACGGCCGGGTCGGGGACGAGCTCCTCGTGGGCGACTGGACCGGCAACGGCCGCGACACGTTCGCCGTGCGCCGGGGCAACCGGTACTTCCTCACCAACGGGTTGGCTGCCGGCCCCGCCTCGACGGTCCTGGACTACGGCCGGGCCGGCGACCAGGTCGTCGTCGGCGACTGGGACGGCAACGGGACGGACACGTTCACGGTGCGCCGCGGCGCGCAGTACTTCATGCGCAACGCCCTGACCTCCGGCACGGCGGACCGCACCGTGACGTTCGGACGGGCCACCGACCGGGTCGTCGTCGGCGACTGGGACCGCAACGGCACCGACACCCTCGGGGTGGTGCGCTGACGCGCAGCCCCTCCCGCGACGACGGCGGCCCGGCAGCTCCTGCCGGGCCGCCGTCGTCGTTCGCGGTGGGTCCGCGCCTCCCACACGAGTCCCATTTGCCTCATGAGCCCCGGTGGTGTAGTGGAGGTCCATTACCGCGGATCGGAGTGTCCGCCGCGTGACACGCCGATACTTTTTCGTGATCCTCCTCACGAACACCACCAGTCACGGAAGTATCACCGTAGGGTCACGTTCGAAATCCCCCCATGCCGAGCCGGACGACCAGATCCGTGCCCGGACCGCCACTGCGTGAACCACGTCCGCCCCGGACGAGGTCGCCGGAACGAGGAGTGTCTCTGGTGCGAACGTCGAGCCGGCTCACCGCAGCCACCGTGACCGTGATGGCAGCCGCCGTCGTCCTGGCCCCCGCAGCGACCGGGGCAGCCGGCGGCGACATCGGCGGCAGCGGCGCCGAGTACCACCTCAGCGGCTCCACGCCCGGGACCACCGCCGTGACGATGACGTTCGGCCACCCCGACGGCGCGGCGTACGTCGGCGACTTCACCGGCAACGGGGTCGACACCGTGGTGGTGCGCCGTGGTGCGGAGTTCGCCGTCACGACGTCGAACACCTCCCGTCCCGCCCACACGACGATCTACTACGGCCGCGCGGGTGACGAGGTGTTCGTCGGCGACTGGGACGGCGACGGCGTCGACACCCTCGCCGTGCGCCGCGGGAACCAGTTCCACATCCGCAACTCCGTGACCTCCGGCCCGGCCGACCAGGTCGTGCACTACGGCCGCGCGGGCGACGACGTGCTCGTGGGCGACTTCAACGGCGACGGCGTGGACTCGATCGCCGTGCGCCGCGGCAACCAGTACTTCCTGCGCAACACCCTCACCACGGGTGTCGCGGACGCGGTGGTCGACTACGGGCGGTCCGACGACCAGGTCGTCGTCGGCGACTGGAACGGTGACCGGGTCGACGGCCTGGGTGTGCGGCGCGGCGTGCAGTACCACCTGCGCAACTCGCTGAGCAACGGCGTCGCGGAGCAGGTCGTTAGCTACGGCCGCACCGACGACGTCGTCATGGTGGGCGACTGGGACGGCGACGGCGTCGACACGCTCGGCGTGCGCCGGGACACCCGCACCGCCGCACCGCCGTCGCGCAGCGAGGAGCGCGAGGAGGCACCCGCCACCGACTGGCGGGGCGACCGCGTCGTCGACATCGCGCGCTCCTACATCGGCGCCCCGTACCGCTGGGGCGGCACCACGCCCGCGGGCTGGGACTGCATCGGGTTCGCCCACTACGTGTACGCCCAGCTCGGCGTCACCATCCCGCGGACCACCATGTGGGGCGCCTTCGCGCACTACGAGCAGGTGCCCGCGAGCGAGGCGCGCCCGGGCGACCTCATCTGGTGGCCCGGCCACGTCGCCATCAACCTCGGCGACGGCCAGAACGTCGCCGCCTGGAACCCGAACATGGGTACCCGGGAGGGGCCGAACTCGTGGGTCGGCGGCGAGCCGGTCTACCTGCGCGTCCTGCCCTCCTGACCGCCCTGCGCTCCTGACCCGCGGGCCCGACGCCCGGGGCGCGCCGCCGCCGCCCGCGGGCGCCCGACCGGACCTCCGCCCCGTCGCAGCCGTGCGGCGGGGCGCTGGTCTACCCTGGTCGGTGCCCCGCGCCCGCGGAGCACCGGCGGCACCACGGGAGGACGGACGCACGTGCGGTTCCTGACCGACCTGCGCGGCTCGAGGGAGCTGCTGGTCAACCTCACGATGCGAGAGGTCAAGGGCAAGTACAGCCGGACGGCGCTCGGCCAGCTGTGGTCGCTGGCCAACCCGCTCGCCGCCATGGCGATCTACACGGTCGTCTTCGCCTTCATCATCCGCATCCAGCCGGACCCGGGCGACCCGTCCGGACTGAACATCTTCGCCATCTGGCTGCTGTGCATGCTCCTGCCGTGGACGTTCTTCACCAACGTCGTCACCGGCTCGATGAACGCGCTCGTCGGCAACGAGAACCTCATCAAGAAGGTCCACTTCCCCCGCGGCGCCCTCATCGTGTCCACCGTGGCGTCGTGGATGTTCACCTGGTCGATCGAGATGGGTGTCCTCACGGTCGTGCTGCTCGTCGTCGGCGCGAACCCGCTGCCGCTCCTGCCGCTCGTGATCCTCGCGATGGGGGTCTTCGCCGTCTTCGCGACGGGCGCCGGGCTGCTGGCGTCGATCGCCAACGTCTACTTCCGGGACACCCAGCACTTCGTGACGATCCTGTTCCAGATGTGGTTCTACCTCACGCCGATCGTCTACCCGGTGCGCCTCGTGGCCGAGCAGTCGGACCGGATCGGCGACCTGGTCGGGCCCGTGTCGATCCTCGACCTCTACCTGCTCAACCCCCTGGTCCAGTTCGCCGAGGTCTTCCGCAACCTCCTGTACGACAACCGCCTGCCGGAGCTGAGTACCACGCTGGTGGTCCTGGCCTGGGCCGTCGGCGCCTTCGTCGTCGGCGCGCACCTGTTCTCCCGGCACGAGAAGGGACTGGCCGAGGCCCTGTGAGCATCCCGACCGGCGGCGCCGCCGCGATCACCGTCGACGACGTCTCGAAGAGGTTCCGCGTGTACCACGAGCGCAACCAGACGCTGAAGGCCGCCGTCATGCGCCGCCGGCGCTCCGTCCACGAGGACTTCTGGGCGCTGAAGGACGTCTCGCTGGAGATCCCCGAGGCGTCGACGTTCGCGCTCGTCGGCGACAACGGCTCGGGCAAGTCCACCCTGCTCAAGTGCCTGGCGAAGATCCTCTACCCGACGTCGGGGAGCATCACCGCCCGCGGACGGATGGCCGCGCTCCTCGAGGTCGGCTCCGGTTTCCACCCCGAGCTGTCCGGGCGGGACAACATCTACCTCAACGGCTCGATCCTGGGGATGAAGAGGCCGGAGATCGACAAGAAGTTCGACGACATCGTCGAGTTCTCCGGCGTCGAGCAGTTCATCGACCAGCCGGTGAAGAACTACTCCTCGGGCATGTACGTCCGGCTCGGGTTCTCCGTGGCGATCCACGTCGACCCCGAGATCCTCGTCGTCGACGAGGTCCTCGCCGTCGGCGACGCCGCCTTCCAGGAGAAGTGCGCCGCGAAGTTCGCGCAGTTCCGCCGGGAGGGCCGCACCGTCGTGGTCGTCTCGCACTCGATGCCCACCCTGCGCACCATGGCCGACCAGGCCGCGTGGCTCGACCACGGCGAGCTGCGCGCCGTCGGCCCGGCCTCCCACGTGCTCGAGCGCTACCTCGACTCCACGCACGCCTCGACCCGGCTCGACGAGCACGGCCGCACCCACTGGGGTTCCGGCGAGCTGACCATCGAGGAGGTCGAGGTCTTCGGGCCTGGCGGCCCGGGCAGCCCCGTCAAGCAGGGCGAGGACATGACCGTCCGGGTGCACTACGACGCGCACGAGCCGGTCACCGACCCCGTCATGGGCATCGGGGTCGAGCACACCGACGGTACGTACCTGTGGGCGTCGAACACCTTCGACCACGGCCCGCGCCTGGGGACCGTGCGCGGCCGCGGCGTCATCGACTGCGTGGCGCCACGCGTGGCGTTCGCGCCCGGCGGCTACGTGGTCGTCACCTCGCTGACCGACTCGACGACGCAGCACACCTACGACCAGGTGCGCGACTCCGCCCGGTTCGTCGTCGAGAACGGCGCCGAGCGCTGGTGGGGCGGTTACATCCAGTCCGACTCGGGGTGGCGGGTCCCCGACGGGGCGCCGGAGCCGCTCGAGCCGGCCGGGTCGAGCGGGCCGTCGGGGTCGAGCGGGCCGTCGCCGGTCGTGCCCATGGAATCGGTCGACCCGACCCCCGACCTGCCCGCGGACGGGGCCCGAGAGAGCGGAGAGACGCGATGACCGAGCGCCGACGCATCCTCGTCGTCACCCTGGACACTCTCGCCGAGCGGATGGCCGGCCCCGCGATCCGGGCGTTCGAGATCGCCCGCGCGCTGGGCCGCGAGCACGACGTCCGTCTCCTCACGTTCGGCGGGTGCTCGCGCGAGGGCGAGGGGTTCGAGACGGCGCGGACCACCGTCGAGGGCTTCCGCGCCGAGGTCGAGGCGGCCGACGTCGTCGTCGTCCAGGGGTATGTCGTCTCCACGTTCGACTGGCTGCAGGACTCGGGCGTGGTCCTCGTCGTCGACCTCTACGACCCGTTCCACCTGGAGTCCCTCGAGGTCGAGCGCTTCCGGCCCGCAGCCGAGCGGCACGCGGCGCTCGCCCGCGCGCTCACCGAGCTCGGCGCCCAGGCGCGGCGCGGGGACCTGTTCCTGTGCGCGTCGGACAAGCAGCGCGACCTGTGGATCGGCCACCTCGCGGCCGCCGGCCGCGTCAGCCCCGACACCTACGACGCCGACACCTCCCTGCGCTCCCTCATCACCGTCGTCCCGTTCGGCATGGACGCCGCGGCCCCCGTGCAGCGCGCGCACGGCATCAAGGGAGCGGTCGACGGTATCGCGGCCGACGATCCGGTGATCCTGTGGGGCGGCGGCGTCTACAACTGGTTCGACCCGCTCACCGTCATCCGGGCGGTGGACCGCGTGCGCGAGGCCGTGCCGAACGTCAGGCTGTACTTCCTCGGGATGAAGCACCCCAACCCGGACGTGCCCGAGATGGCGATGGCCGTCCGCACCCGCGAGCTGTCCGACGAGCTCGGGCTCAGCGGCCGCCACGTGTTCTTCAACGAGGACTGGGTGCCCTACGAGCGGCGCGCCGACTACCTGCTCGACGCCGACGTCGGCGTCTCCGCGCACTTCGACCACGTCGAGACCGCGTTCAGCTTCCGCACCCGCATCCTCGACTACCTGTGGGCGGGCCTGCCGATCGTGTGCACCGACGGCGACCACTTCGGGGCGCTCGTCACCGCCGAGGGTCTCGGCGCCGCGGTGCCGGCCGAGGACGTGGGCGCGCTCGCGGACGCCCTGAGCGGGCTGCTGACCGACGAGGCGCGCGCGGCCGAGGTGCGCGCCGCCGTCGGGCGGGTGGCCGAGGCACAGACGTGGGAGCACGCGCTCGCCCCGCTCGTGGAGTTCTGCCGGGACCCGCGCCGTTCCGCGGACGCTGAGCGGCTCGCGGCCGAGCGGGCCGCCGGAGTGGAGCCCGGGCAGGTCTCGCGGGCCACCAGGCTTCGTGCCGACGCCGGGGGAGCGTGGCGGACGCTGCGCCGCGACGGAGTGGGCGGCGTGGCACGGAAGGTCCGGCGGCGCCTCGGGCGGTAGCGGGAGCGGGAGCGGCTCCGGCGGCTCGCTTCCGACGAGTGAGGGGATCCGGCGGCTCGCTTCCGACCAGTGCGGGGGTCTGCCGACGAGTGCGGGGATCGGATCCCCTACCTCATGGGCGGATCACCGAACTCGGCGCCGGGGCCCGGGGCCCGGGCCCGGGGGCTGGGCGCATGGCGCTGAGGCCGTACCTGCGCGCAGCCGGTGGTGACCGGCGATACGGACACCTCCGCGGGAGTGTCGTAACCTGCCCGGTGCGTGCGCAGGCACGGCCACGGACGGGACGGCCCGTCGGTGTCGCACGGCACGGGGACGGCCCCGTGGAACGGGACAGATCAGCTGATGTCCACCACGGTCCGGACGGTCCTCACCCCCACCGCCATCGGGCGCCTCGCGATCGGGTGGTTCGCCGTCGTCGCTCTCGCGCTCGCCGGCCCCCTGCTCGAGCCACCCGTCCCCGCCCCGCTGCTCGCCGGCGCGCTTGCGGCGATCGTCGGCGTCATCCTCCTGTGCGCGTTCGGCGTGGTCCGGGAGGCCGAGCACCTCGCCCGGCGCCTCGGCGACCCGTACGGCTCGCTCGTCCTCACGCTGTCGATCGTCGTCATCGAGGTCGTGCTCATCTCGGCCGTCATGCTCGGCCCCGGCGACCACACGACGATCGCCCGCGACTCCGTCATGGCGGTGGCGATGATCATCCTGTGCGCCGTCGTCGGGCTGTCCCTGCTCGCCGGCGGGCTGAGGCACGGGGACCTCGAGCACAACCGCACCGGTACGTCCGCGTACCTGGCGATGCTCGTGGTGCTCGCGGCGCTGGCGTTCGCCGTACCGGCAGTGATCGGCGACGGCGGGTCGTACACCGGCGGACAGGCGGTGGTCGTCGTCGGGCTGACGGTGGTGCTCTACGCGTTCTTCCTCTGGCGCCAGACGGGTGCGCAGGCGAACGACTTCCGGGAGGTCGACCCCCGCGTACGGCCCGCGGCGGACCGGGACGCCGGCGCGCACCGGGACGCCGGCGGACCGTCGAACCTGGCCGAGACCTTCGCCGCGCACCGCACCGAGATCCTCCTGCGCTTCGCGCTGCTCGTCGTCACCGTCCTGCCGATCGTCCTGCTCTCGCACGACATGGCGGCGCTCCTCGACGACGGCCTGGGCCGCCTCGGCGCGCCCGTCGCCCTGTCCGGACTGCTCATCGCCTGCATCGTGTTCCTCCCGGAGTCGATCACCTCGGTCCGAGCGGCGCTCGCCGGCGAGGTGCAGCGCGTGAGCAACCTCTGCCACGGCGCGCTGGTGTCCACGGTCGGGCTGACGATCCCGGCGGTCCTCGTCATCGGCGCGGTCACGGGGCAGCAGGTGGTGCTCGCAGAGTCGCCGGCGAACCTCCTGCTCGTGGGCGTCGCGCTGGCGCTGTCGGTCACGACGTTCTCCGGGCGGCGCGTCACCGCGATGCACGGCGCGGCCCACCTCGTGCTCTTCGCGGTCTACGTGCTGGCCGTCTTCGCGTGACGCGCCTGGTCACACGCCCCAGTACCAGGGGTCGAGCGCCGTGATCCCGGACCACCACGTGACCGCGGCGTGCTCGCGGTCGGTGACGGTCGCGTCGCGCGTGACGGACTCGTGGTGGATCACCCGCACGCTGCCGGCGCACACGGTGCGCAGCCCGACGGCGCGCAGCTTGAGGCAGTAGTCGACGTCGTTGTAGCTGAGCGGGAGCTCCTCCGACAGTCCACCGACCTGCTCGAACGCGGCCCGCGGCGTGAGCAGGCAGGCCGCCGTGACGGCGAGGTGCTCGAGGTCCGCGCTGCCCACCCCGAGGCGCGGGACGCCGTCGGGCTCGTGGGCGAGCAGGTGTGACGGCGTGCGGTCGGCGCTCATGACGATCCCGGCGTGCTGGATCGTGCCGTCGCCGTACAGCAGCCGGGCCCCGACGGCGCCGACCCCGTCCTCGAGCCCGATCGCCACGAGGTCGCGCAGCCAGGCCGGGTCGACGATCTCGGTGTCGTCGTTGAGCAGGAGCACGAGCTCGCCGCCCGCCGCGCCGACGCCGGCGTTGATCGAGCGCGAGAAGCTGAACGGCCCGCCGGCCTCGACCACCGAGACGCGCGGATCCAGGGCGCGGCAGTCCTCCGCGACGCCTGCCTCGGTCCCCTCGGAGGTCACGACGACGACGTCGTAGTCGGGATAGTCGGTGCGTGCCAGGAGCGTCTCCAGGACGACGTCGACCGAACGGACCGTGCGCGCGGGCGTCTCGCGGTGTCCGCCGCCGGTGGGGATCACGACGGACACGCGCGGCGTGCGGGGCAGCGGGCGCTCGAGGACGAGGTGGTCCGACGGCGGGGGGGCCGGCGCCGTGTCGACGGGCGCCTGCTCGTCGGTGCTGTCCGGCGCGGTCGCGTGCGGACGCACCACGACGGCGGACGAGCCACGCCTGGCCAGCGACCGCTCGACGGCGGCCGCGCCGGCGTCGAGGAGGTCGGCCGGGTCCGTGGCCCGGGCGAGGGAGGTCAGCGGCAGGTGGAGGACGTCGGGGCTCGGCGCGAGCGGGTCGCCCGCGCCGAGGTGCTCGGCGAGGCGCAGGTGGAGGTCCCACTCGGCGGCCTCCTCGTCGGTGAGGCCCCCGACCTCGGCCATGAGGTCGGCGCGGACGAGGGTGAGGCGGCCGAGGACGTCGAGCTGTTCGAGCGCCCGGGGCATCCAGGAGGGCTTGGCGTGGGTGCGGCCGTCAGGGAGGCGCTCGTCAGCGTGGACCACGCGGACGTCCGGCGCCGCGTCGATCGCCGAGAGGATGGTGGCGAGCACGCCCGGCTCGAGGGAGTCACCGGCGCCGAGGACACCGATCCACTCACCGCGGGCCGCCGCGGCCGCGGCCGGCAGGTCGGGGTGGCGAGGAGGCAGTGGGGGAGCGTCCTCGTCGTCGGCGCCGATCGTGTCGTCGGCGGTGTCCGTGTTCGCCGGGGCGTCGGCGGCGGGGCCGGTCTCCAACAGCTCCCACGGTCCCTCGCTCTGCGCCTCGAGCGAGGCTCGGGTGTGGATCAGCTCGTCCTCGGTGCCGGGCAGGACGAGGAGCGAGATCCGCGGCGGGGGCGCGTCGGCGGTGGCGTCGCCGTCGGGGATCGTCGTGGCCTGCTCCGGCGTGGTGCGTTCCGCCGTGGTGCCGGTGCCGGTGCCGGTGCCGGGCTCGGCGGTCGTCCCGGTCACGCGGCGCCGCCGGGCAGCCGGCGGCGGACCGCGCGCAGCGCCCGCGCCGGATCGGTGACGGCGACCTTCGCCCGGCCCGGCACGGAGGCGACGAACCGGCGGGCCCGCGACGGCGCCGCGGCATCCCCCGGCATAGCCGTCGACCCGGGGTTCTGGAGCTCGCGGATGTCGTCCTCGAGCTCGACGTGCCGAGCGGCGAGGTCGCGCAGGAGCCGGTCCTGGAGGGTGATCGTCGCGCGGGCCTGCCCGAGCGCGGCCTCGGCCTCGATCGTGCGGCGCGACCAGGCGTCCCGGCCGAGGAGCTCGATGCGTCCGGCGAGCGAGGCGTGCAGCTCGGCGTCCGTCGCGGCGAGGTCGTCGAGCCAGGTGGAAGGGGTCTCGGCCATGCGCCACACGCTAGTGCGCCGGTCCGGCCGCCGCCCGCACCCCTGCCTAGGATCGAGATCATGCGCGTCGCCCAGGTCTCGGCCCACTACCCGCCGAACTTCGTCTCGGGCGGCACGCTGGTCCCGCGGCGCATCGCGCGGGCGCTCGCCGCCGCGGGCCACGAGGCGCACGTCTACGCCGGCCACCTCGACGACTCCCGACGCGCCCTGTCGACCTGGGACGATACCGACACCGGCGAGCACGGCACGGTGCGGGTGCGCTGGATCGAGACCCACCCCTACACCTCCTGGTCGGACCGGAAGAACTGGGCCAACCCCGCCGTCGAGGCCGACTTCCGCGGCTGGCTCGAGCAGGTGCGGCCCGACGTCGTGCACCTGCACTCCCTGCAGACCCTGGGCGGCTCGCTCGTCCGGGCGGCCAAGGAGTCGGGCGCGGCGGTCGTCGTCACGGCGCACGACTGGTGGTGGCAGTGCACGCGCCAGTTCCTCGTCGACCGCGACCTGAGGCCGTGCTCGCTGGTCGTCGGCTGCGGGGTGTGCCGGTGCGAGCGGGGCCGCGACGACGCCGACGCCCGCCTCGCGGCGCTGGCCCCCGAGCTCGCCCACGCCGACGTCGTGCTCGCCCCGTCGGCCTCGGCCGCCGCCACGTTCCTCGCCAACGGCGTGGCCCCCGAGCTGCTCGAGGTCGACGAGAACGGGCTGCCCGGCGTCGGCGAGGGCGTCGGCGCGGGCGACCCGGCGCCGGAGCCGCGGACGGGCGACGGGCCGCTGCGCCTGCTCTTCGCCGGCGGGAACGACGCCGTCAAGGGCGGGCCGCTCCTGCTGTCTGCCGCCCGCCGCCTCGCCGCCGAGGACCCTGGGGCTGGGTGGACCCTCGACATGTACGGCACTCGCGCCGACGCCGACGCCGGCGGCCCCGTGCCGCCGCAGATCCGGCTGCGCCCCCCGTTCGCCCCCGAGGACCGCGCCGGGGTGCTCGCCGGCGCCGACGTCCTCGTGCTGCCCTCGATCATGCGCGAGTCCCACTCGATCCTCACCCGCGAGGCGCTCGGGGCCGGCCTCGCGGTCCTCGCGACCGACACCCTCGGGCCGGAGGAGGCCGTCGCGGAGGACGTCAACGGGTGGATCGTCCCCGCCGGCGACGAGGACACGCTGCTCGCCCGGCTGCGCGGCCTCGTGGCCGACCCCGCCCGCGCCCGTGCCCGCACGGGGCAGGGATCGGCGAGCCCGGTCCTCGCCCTGTCCGACCAGGTCGACGGCCTCATCGCGCGCTACGCGGCGATGTGCGGGAAGCCGGCCGGGACGGCGGAGGCGGCGTCGCCGGGTGTGTCGCCGGCGTCGCCGGGGGAGGAGGCCCACGTGCCCGACGACGAACCGCACGCTCGAGGACCGAGAACCGCACTCTCGGCGACGGCGGACTCGGGGGCGCGGGACGCCGAGCACGCCCTCATGCGCCGCGTCCTGTTCGTCAGTGGCATCCAGGGGGCGCCCCAGCGGTACCGCACCCAGCTCGCCGCCGAGGCGCTCGGGCTGCACGGCGTCTCCGCGCGGGTGCGCCACTACCGCGACCCCCGCCTGATCGAGGAGGCGCGCCGCTGCGACGCCCTCGTCCTCTACCGCGTGCCGGCGACCGACCAGATCGTGGACCTGGTGGCCCAGGTCCGGGCACGGCCCCGCGCAGTCCCGGTCCTGTTCGACATCGACGACCTCATCTTCGACCCCGCGCTCGAGGGCCAGGTTGACGGGCTGGAGGGCATGCCCGCCGACGAGCTCGCCCTGTGGTGGCGCGGCGTGCGCCGCTACCGCACCTCGATGGAGCTCGCCGACGCCTACGTCGGCTCCACGCAGACGCTGTGCGAGCACGCCACCGCGGTGACGACCATGCCGTCCTACCGGTTCCCCAACGGCGTCGGCACCCTGCTCGCCCGCCGCTCGGACCGGGCGCTGCGCCGCGAGCGCACCGAGGGGCCGGTCCGCATCGGCTACTTCTCGGGCACCACCACCCACGACGCCGACTGGGCGATGGTCGAGCCCGCCGTCATCGACATCCTCGAGCGCCACCCGTCCGTCGAGCTGTGGCTCGGCGGCCACCTGCGGCCCACCGGGGCGCTCGCCGCCCACGCCGAGCGCGTGCGGCGCCTGCCGTTCGTCCCCTGGTACGACCTGCCGGGCCTGCTGCGCGACGTCGATGTCAGCCTCGCCCCGCTCACGCCCGGGTCGATCTTCAACGAGGCGAAGTCGGCGATCAAGTGGCTCGAGTCCGCCCTCGTGGAGACGCCGGTCGTCGCGTCGCCGACGCAGCCGTTCCGCGAGTCCGTGACCGACGGCATCACCGGGTTCCTCCCGGGCGACGTCGACGGCTGGACCGCGGCCCTCGACGCGCTCGTCACGGACCCGGCCCTGCGGCGCCGGATCGGCGCCCGCGCCCGCCGCGAGGCCCTGCTCGCCTGGTCGCCGCACGTCCAGGGGCGCACCTACCTCGACCTCCTCGTCGACGCCGCGGCACGGGTGCGCTCGGACGGTCCGCGCGAGTCGGTCGGGTGGAAGCCGGTCACCGACGACGAGCCGTTCGACGCGGCCGGCGCCCACGTGGAGCCGTACGCGCTGCCGCGCTCGGGGCTACGCGTCCCCGCGGCGCTCGCCGGGAGCAGGGCCGTCCGTCTGCTCGGCTCCGCCCGTCGCGTCCAGCGCGACGCCGGCACCCGCGAGGTCCTGCGCCGCGGGGTCGGGAAGGTTCGCGGCAGGCTCGGTCGCTGAGCCCGCGGGACCGTCCGCGGAGCCGGCCTCCGGGGCCGCCAGGCCGGCTGGTTCCGCCGAGCCGACCAGGCCGGGGCCGGCCACGCCGTCGCGCGCGTCGCGCGCGGCCTGCACCCCGAGGAGCAGCAGCGAGCCGAGCGCGGCCGCGAGGGTCGCGGCCGTGAGCGCGAACAGCTTCGGCACGCCCACGTGGCTCCAGTTGTTCCACCGGCTCAGGCCGGTGGAGAACGTCTCGTAGAACTCGACGTAGAACGCGCTGAACCCGAACCACAGGCCGTAGACGGCGAGGGCGAGGCACACGAGCGCGGCGCCGACGCGGGCCGCGACCATCGGGCGGACGGCCAGGCCCCGGGTCGTGCGCTCGAGGACGATCGTCACGGCCACGATCAGCCCGACGACTGCGACGTACAGGTAGCGGCCCTGCAGGCCGGCGTGCAGCCCGGTGGAGTAGTACTCGTTGAGCGCCCCGTACAGGACGACACCGAGCACGCCGACGCTCGCCGCGACCAGGACGAGCAGGTGGCGCCGGAACCGGCCCGCGAGGACGACACCGACCACGACCAGCGCGATCGTCACGTAGCTGAGCACGTGCTGGAACCACTCCGGCAGCGGGGACTCGAGCCAGCCGTAGTTGCCCCACGAGCTGTTGACGATGCTGCGCTCGGCGCCGATCGCGAAGTCCCACAGGTTGAGGCCGAGGTGGGATGTGTCGTCCAGCGGCTCGCGCCCCGGATAGCCGTCGGGCTGGAACGTCCCGTGCACCACCAGGTTCTTCAGCCACCACCAGCCGCCGATGACGAAGGCCACCGCCAGCGACCAGAACGCCGCGAGCGCCCTCCGCCCGAGCGCCCGGTCCGTGCCGGTGGACAGCAGGAACGCCAGCGCCACGATCGGGATGAACCCGAGCATGAAGCCCTTCGTCATCAGGCCCGCGCCGAGCACGGCGCCCAGGCCGAGCACGTGGCGCCAGTCCCAGCGGCTCGTGAGCACCACGGCGCTGAGCGCGAGGACGCCGGCGCCGCACAGGTTGAGCAGGGCGTCGTTCGTCACGGCGGAGCCGACGAACAGCAGCTGGGAGGGGGCCGTGACGGCGAACGCGCCGACCAGCGAGTCCGACCGGGAGGCCCCGAGCCGCCGGGCCGCGACCACCGCGAGCGGGACGATCCCGGACATGAGCACGACGTCGAGGAGCCGCAGCGCGAGGAGCTGGCTGTCCCACGTCCACCCGTCGGCGCCCAGGACCGTGAGGTAGCCGGCGGCGAGCGCGTAGTAGCCGGGCGGGTGCTGCGTCATCTGGTCGACCTGCTCGAACAGGGTGACGCGGTTGTCGACGTCGAGGATGACCGTGCGGTCCTCGACATCGACGGGGTCCGGGACAAGGAGCACGAACGGCTCCTGGCCGGTGCTGACGGACGCCCCCGGGTGCGAGTGGGAGTTCTGCCGGATGAGCTCCAGCCCGGTGTCGACCCAGCCCGCCTCGTCCGCGGCGACATGCATGCCCTGGAGGAACGTCTGCTCGCCGGGCGCGGGCCACCCGCCGCCGTCCGCCAGGCGCAGGACCGTGTTGACGTGCTGCGGCTCGTCGGGAGCACGGAACCCGGGCGTGAGCACGGCCCACAGCGCACCGATGCCGGCCACGAGGAGGGTGACGGCGACCACCGCGACGGTGAAGACGTCCTTCGGACGCCGACGCGGGGTGGTGGTCATAGAACTCCTCCAAGCGAGAGCCACATGATGCCGACGGAGAGCCCGACGGCCACGTGCAGGGCCGTGGCCAGCCGCCGGTGGTGCAGCGACACCGCGAACGCTGCCACGGTGATCGGCAGCAGCGTGATCGCGTACCGGCCCGAGATGAGCCGGAAGGCGTGGTCGGAGGTGATCACCTCCTGCGCCTGGACGATGATGCCCGCCCCGACGGTCCCCGCGACGGCGGCGAGGCCGAGGAGGCGCTCGGCGCGTCCTGTGCCGAAGGCCACGATCGCCATGAACGGTGCGGCGGTGAGCAGCACCCACCACACGGCGGTGACGGTGTCGAGCTGCCAGCCGGTGAGCTCGCCGGGGAACTGGGAGGACTTCACGAGCCCGAACGCGTCGAGCAGCGTCGGCACGGTCTCGTCCCACGGGCTGCCCTCGACCGGCCGGGTGCTGATCCCGTACAGCGGGTTGTCCCAGGCCTGCGAGCCGCGCCCGTCCTGGAAGCGGGACCAGGCGAGCATGCACGCGCCGACGACGGCGATCGGGGAGAGGACGGTGGCCGCCCGTCGGCCGAGGGTGCGCCAGTCGCGGCGCCGCACGTCCGCCACGGCCATGAGGCCGATGAGCCCGACGACGGCGAGGAGCCCGACCGCGCTCATCACCTTGGTGCTCGCCGCCAGCAGCGCGACGAGCGTGGGCCACAGCCAGCCGATGCGGCCGTGGAGCGCCCACCGGCCGAGTACCCACAGGGCGCCGGCGCCGACGAGCATGGCCGGTCCGTCGTTCGTCACCTGCCAGCCGGAGACGATGACGGGCTCGAAGGCCAGCAGCAGCGCCGACGCGGAGAAGGCCCAGGGTCTCGGCAGTCGCCACGTGCGCAGGGCCGCGTAGACGGCGACGACGCCGGCGGCCAGCCACAGGGCGTTGGCGAGCCGGGCGCCGGTGGAGAACTCCAGCCCGACCGCCTCGGCGACCAGTCCGGTGGCCGCGGGTGTGACGTAGTAGGCGGGCGGGTGGAAGGAGTTGTAGTTCTGGCCCAGCGCCGGGTACTCGGTGGGTTCGACCTCGTCGGCGAGCGCGTCCTCGCAGGAGGGCAGGTCCGGAAGGTTGGACTGGCCGCGGCACGACCACTGGTCGAGGACGTAGTCGGAGAGCCGGTCGCCGTCGGCCGGGAGGTTGCCGTGCGCCACCTGGTAGGCGTAGTCCAGGTGCGTTTGCTCGTCGAGGGCCGACAGGGAGGTGCCGAAGAAGATCGCCGTCAGGCTCATGAGCAGGGCGAGAACGCCGACGCCGCCGGCCCAGGGCAGCTCGGGCCGCAGGCGGGCGGTCCAGGGACGGCTGTCCGTAGCCGGCTCCTCGGCACCCCTGTCATCCACGTCTCGCGCCACCAGTGATCTCCCCTTCACGCCGAGGGGTCGTCCCGGCCTCGCGCGGCCCCTACGGTACCCTGGCGTCGTTCCGGGCCAGCCCGACCGCTGCCTCGCGGGGCAGCCGCGGATGCGCCGCGACCGACACCCGAGGTACCCATGAAGCTGTTCGTCCAGATCCCGTGCCTGAACGAGGAGGAGACCCTCCCGCTCGTCCTGGCCACGATCCCGCGGGAGATCCCGGGGATCGACGAGGTCCACATCCTCGTCGTCGACGACGGGTCGACGGACCGCACCGTCGAGGTCGCGCGCAACCTCGGCGTCACGCACTTCGTGCGACACGCCCGCAACCAGGGACTGGCCCGCTCCTTCCGGGACGGCGTCGACTACGCGCTCGCGCACGGTGCGGACATCGTCGTCAACACCGACGGCGACAACCAGTACCCGCAGGAGGTCATCGGCGAGCTCGTCCAGCCGATCGTCCACAACGAGGCGGACATCGTCATCGGCGACCGGCAGACCGCGACGATCGCCCACTTCTCACCGTTCAAGAAGGCGATGCAGAAGGTCGGCTCCGACGTCGTCAACCTCGCCGCCGGCACGAAGCTGCCGGACGCCGCCTCCGGGTTCCGGGCGTACTCCAAGGAGTCGCTCATCCGGCTCAACGTCGTCACGCAGTTCTCCTACTGCATGGAGACGATCATCCAGGCGGGAAACAAGCGCCTGCGGATCGCCTCGGTGGCCATCGCCACGAACCCCAAGACCCGTGAGTCCCGGCTGTTCAAGAACATCTGGCAGCACATGTTCAAGTCGGGCACGGCGATCGTCCGCTCGTACCTCATGTTCAAGCCGCACGCGATCCTCGGCACCGTCGGTGCGATCCTGCTCATCGCCGGGCTCGTGCCGTTCGTCCGGTTCCTCGTCCTGTTCCTCATGGGCGACGCCGGGGGGCACGTCCAGTCCCTGATCTTCGGCACGGCGGCCCTCGTCGGGGCCCTGCTGAGCATCGCCCTGTCCGTCATCGCCGACCTGCTGCGGACCAACCGCGTGCTCATGGAGGAGAGCCTGGAGCGCGTGAAGTCGCTGCAGTACTCCGAGAACGCGATCGCGGCCCGGCTCGGCCAGCGGCCGACCGCCGTGACGGACGGGCCGTCGGTCGTGCTCGACGGGCGACCCGACCCGTCGTCGATGCCGGTCGGCTCGGCGGAGGTCCGCGGCCGGGCAGACATCGGGTCCGGTGCTACCGGCAGGCGCGAGCGCCTCGGTGAGGTCGCGCCCTCCGCGGACACCGCCCCCCGGGCGGACGCGCGCCCCGTGGGTGTGGCGCCCGGCGTCGACCGCAACGGCGTCCCGACGGACATCGGCGCCGGACCGGCACGTGCGAACGGCCACGACTACCAGGTGACGCCGGAGGAGCTGTCCCAGGGGCGTCCGGGCCGGTGAGGGTCCTCGGCTTCGGCACGTACGACACGTCCGTCCATCCCCGCGCCGGGGTCCTCCTGCAGGGACTCGCCGAGCGCGGCGCGACGGTCCGCGAGCTCGACCGCCCGCTCGGGCTGAGCACGGCCGACCGGGTCGACATGCTCCGCCGGCCGTGGCTGCTGCCCCGGCTCGCGGCCCGCCTGGCCTCCCGCTGGGCCGGACTCGTCGACGGCTCCTTCGCGTTCGCGGGCGAGCGTGCGCCCGACGTCGTCGTCGTCGGGTATCTCGGTCACTTCGACGTGCTGCTCGCGCGGGCGCTGTTCCCCCGGGCGACCCTCGTGCTCGACCACCTCATCTTCGCCGCGAGCACCGCCCGCGACCGCGGCGTCGACGGCCGGCTGCGCGGCGGGGCGCTCACCGCCCTCGACCGGGTCGCCACCGGCGCGGCGGACGTCGTCGTCGTCGACACGGAGGAGCACGCCGAGCTCGCGGCCCCCGCCGTGCGCGAGCGCACCGTCGTCGTCCCCGTCGGCGCCCCGGACGCCTGGGCCGAGGCCGGCCGGAACCGTGCCGGCTCCTCCGGCGGGACCCCGAGCATCGCGTTCTACGGCCTGTTCACCCCGCTCCAGGGGACCGTGACGATCGCCCGGGCGCTCGCCGAGCTGCACCGGCGCGGCACGGAGCTGCGGGTGACGATGGTCGGCACGGGCCAGGACCACGCCGAGGCCCGTGCCGTCCTCGCCGGCGTTCCCGGGATCGAGTGGCTCGACTGGGTCGCGCCCGAGAAGCTGCCGGACCTCGTCGCCGCCCACGACATCGGGCTCGGCATCTTCGGTGACACCGACAAGGGCCTGCGGGTCGTGCCCAACAAGGTCTACCAGTCCCTGGCGGCCGGCTGCGCCGTCGTCACCTCCGACACCCCGCCGCAGCGCCGGTTCCTCGGCGACGCCGCCCTCCTCGTCCCGCCCGGCGACCCGGCCGCGCTCGCCGACGCGCTCGGCGCCCTGATCGACGACCCGGCGGCGGTCGCCGACCTGCGCGCGTGGGCGAGCGAGCGCGCCCGCGACCTCACGCCGTCCGCCGTCGTCGGGCCCCTGTGGGACGTGCTGACCGCGTGAAGAAGATCCTCGCGGCGCTGCGGTCCCCGTGGGTGCGCGGACTGTTCCTCGTGGCCGCCATCGGGGCGGCCGTGCTCGCGGTCGCCAACCAGTGGGACCTCGTCAGCGACGCTCTGAGCCAGATGCCCTGGTGGATCATCGGGGTCAGCCTGCTCGTCTCGATCACCTACGTCGTGGCCACGATGCTCTCCTGGCGCGAGGTGCTGATCGACCTCGGCTCGCGACTCGGGCTCGCGCCCGCGGCGCGCCTGTTCTTCGTCTCGCAGGTCGGCAAGTACCTGCCCGGAGGCGTGTGGAACATCGTCGCCGCCGCCGAGATGGGCAAGGACATCGACATCCCGCGGCGCCGCTCGGTGTCCGGCATGGTCGTCTCCCTGCTGGTCTCCATCGTCACGGGCCTGGCCCTGGCCGCCGGGGCCGTGGCCTTCGACCCCGCGGTGCGCTCCGAGGTCGGCTGGGTCGTCTGGTTCCTGCCGGTGTTCGTCGTCGTGCTGCTCCCGCCCGTGCTCAACAGGATCCTCGGCGTCGCCCTGCGGCTCATCCGCCGACCTCCGCTCGAGCACCCGCTCTCGGCGGGCGGCGTGCTCAAGGCGTCCTTCTGGGCGGTCGTCGGCTGGCTGCTCGCGGGCACGCAGGTCTGGCTCATCGCCACCGCCGTCGGGCTGGACCCGACCCCGGGGACGTTCGCGCGCGCCGTCAGCGGCTACGCGCTGGCCTGGGTGGTGGGGTTCCTCGTCGTCGTCGTGCCCGCCGGGGTGGGCGTGCGCGAGAGCATCCTCGGCATCATGCTCGCGGGGCTGCTGAGCTCCGGCGGCGTGCTCGTCACCGTGCTCATGTCCCGCGTCCTGCTCACCGTCGTCGACCTCGGGCTCGGCCTCGGCACGGGGGTACTCGTCAGGCGCCGAGCCCCCGACGACGCGGCGCAGGTGCCGGTGGACGAGGCCGGGCCGGTCCCGCCGGAGAGCCCCACCGAGCGCTGAGGCGCGTGGACGGGCGCGGGGCGGCGCGCCCGCCCGGCTACCAGGTCTCGACGCGGTGCACGCCGAGGGTGTCCTCGGAGTCGCCGTCCCAGTCGCCGACCACGACCGAGTCGCTCGCCCGCCCGTAGTCGAGCTCGATGTCCGCGACGCCGGTGGTCAGCTCGTTGCGGACGAGGTAGGTGTTGCCGCGGCGGACCGCGAGCGTGTCGATCCCGTCGCCGTCCCAGTCGCCCACGAGGACCACGTCGCCGGTCCGGCCGTAGGTCAGCTCGCGGTCGGCGGGGCCCGAGGTCAGGGAGTTCGCGATGAAGAAGCGGTTCCCGCGTCGCACGGCCATGGTGTCGACGCCGTCGCCGTCCCAGTCGCCGACGAACACCTCGTCGCCCGCGCGGCCGTAGTCCACCACGGTGTCGGCGACCCCGGAGGTCAGCGCGTCGCGCAGGAAGTACGTGAAGCCGCGGCGCACGCCGAAGCTGTCGACGCCGTCCCCGTCCCAGTCGCCGACGAGCAGCGCGTCGTCGGCGCGGCCGTAGTCGAGGACGGTCGTGCCGACGCCGGTGTGGTCGTCGGCCAGGGTGAGGCGGTTGCCGTCGCGCACGCCGACCGTGTCGGTGCCGTCGCCCTCCCAGTCGCCCGCGAGCGGGGAGGACGTGGCCGCGCCGAGGGGGACCTCGTGGTTCGCCCACGCGCTCCAGGCGTCGTTGAGGAAGAACACCGACGGGTGCTCCTCGGGGACCGGGCGCCACCAGCTCGAGCGCATCCCGAGGCGGCGGGCGAACTCCGTGCCGACGTCGACGCTGCCGGTCGTGCAGTCCAGCCGCAGGCCGGTGATGCGCCCGCCGAGGTCGCCGCGGCCGTCGCGTGCCGTGATCACCAGGGCCTCGACCCGTCCGCCCGCGGCGCACCGGGAGTCGACGGCGGTCGCCGACAGCGTGGTCGACCAGCTGGTCACCGGGTCGCCGGGCGCGGTGCCGGACCACGGGTCCGGGCGGGCGACGAGGTAGGGGCGCGAGCCCGCCACCGAGTGGCCGCCGTTGGAGGAGGAGAACTGCGTGAAGGCGGGCCCCCACGCGCCCCCGGGCGTCGTCTGCCCCTCGAGGATCCTGCCGCGCGTCGAGGCGATGGCGGCGTCCGTGCGCGGGTGCTCGTGGCCCGTGACCCCGCCGGCGGCCGTCACGGCGGCGCGGCCGGCGTAGACCTGGCAGGACGTCGTGTCGCACAGGTCGTACGTGCCGCCGGACCGCGTCTCGTGCCGGGCGTACGTGCGGGCGGCCACCGACTGGGCCTCGAGCGCGGCGTGGTGCCAGGAGGCCGGCGACTCGCGGGGCACCACGGAGCGCAGGTACTCCTCCATCGCCACGTGGTTGACGACGTCGAGGGTGGCGGACGTCGGCTGCACGGCGGCCTGACCGCGGTACCAGGTGCCGCCGCCGGTCGTCGAGGCACCGAGGACCACACCGTCGTTCGTGGCGAGGCTGACCGGGGCCGTCGTGGTCGTCGACCAGCCGACGCTGCCGCCCGGGGTGGTCCGGTGCTCGAGGCGGAACCCGGCCGTCGTGCGGGTGACGGTGAGCCGCCCGCCGGTCGGCACGCCGAGGTTCGCGCCGCCCGCGGTGGCGCGCAGGGTCTGGCCGGACGGCGCCCAGGCCGTCACCGAGGTGCGCCCCGAGAGCCCGAGGAGCCGGATGCGCATCGTGGGGTCACCGATGTTCGCCTGCCGGGTGCCGGGGTAGTAGAAGGCGAGGATCGAGGAGCTGGAGACGCCCTGGAGGGCCGCTCCCTGGGCGCCCCACTGGGACATCCCGATGCCGTGGCCCCAGCCGTGGCCCTCGATCTCCCAGGTGCCGTCGGCGGGGCGCGGGTAGACCTCGGTGGCGGTGGTGCTCGCGTCGGCGGACGCGTCGGGCAGGGCGCCGGCGTCGGGCGCGCCCACGCCGTCGGGCGACCCCACGCCGTCGGGCGAGGCAGCCCCGTCGGTGGAGGCGACGCCGACCGGTTCTACGGGGTCGGGCGTCGCGACGGCGGCGGACGGGAGGGCGAGCAGCGCGCCCGCGGTGGCGAGCGCGAGCCACGCGGTGGCACGGCGACGACGGGGGAAGGACATCGTGAGCTCCTCAACGAGCGGGACGACCGGTCGGGCGTCACCTGCAGGATTGTCTCCCACCGTGGCGCCCTGTCCAACGGTTCCGTGAAACTCGTCCGGATGTCAGTGTTCGCCCATACTCTCCTACCGTCCGGCGACGTCGGGTCGCCGCACCGAGATCGGAGTCGTCTGACATGAGATGGAGAACGGTGGCCTCTGCCGCCGCGGTGGCGATGCTCGCCGGTGCCGGCCTCGTGGGCGCAGGTGCACCGGCGGTCGCCAAGGGTGGCGATGTCGGCGGCTCCGGCCAGGAGTACTTCCTCAACGACCAGTGGACAGCGACCGCCAACATCAGCTTCACCTACGGCGCAGCGAGCGACGAGGTGTACGTCGGTGACTGGGACGGCAACGGCACGGACACCTTGGCGATCCGTCGAGGCGCGACCTTCCACTTCAGGAACACCAACTCGAGCGGCCCGGCCGACGTCCAGGTCACGTACGGGCGCCCGGGGGACACGGTCCTCATGGGTGACTGGGACGGCAACGGCACGGACACCTTCGCGGTCCGTCGTGGCGCCGAGTACCACGTGCGCAACGAGCTGGCCGGCGGTGCCGCCGACCGGATCTTCATGTACGGCCGGTCGAGCGACACGGTCCTCGTCGGTGACTGGGACGGTAACGGAACGGATACCTTCGCGGTCCGTCGTGGCGCCGAGTACTTCGTGCGCAACGAGCTCGCCGACGGCTGGGCCGACGACCAGGTCGTCTACGGCAGGCCGGGGGACGCCGTGTACGTGGGCGACTGGGATGGCGACCGTAGGGACACGTTCGCGGTGCGTCGAGGTGCGGAATACTTCGTCAAGAACTCGATCTCGGCTGGCGCGGCCGACCTGACGCTCGTCTATGGCCGCACCACCGACGTCACTCTCGTCGGAGACTGGAACGGCGACGGCACCGACACCCTCGGCGTCCGGCGCGCAGCAGCGTCCTCGACGCCTCCATCGGCGGGGGCGCGCACGTTCGGGGACGGCACGCACTCGGTCGGCCGCAACGGCGTGGCGCCAGGGACCTACCGCTCGACGTCGACGGACGGCAGCTGCTACTGGGCGCGGCTCAGCGGATTCTCCGGCTCGGACTCCGACATCATTGTCAACGGCTTGGGCGTAGCTCGTCCGATCGTCAGGATCGAGTCCGCCGACGTCGGCTTCGAGAGCGACTGGTGCGGTACATGGGTGCCGGTCGGTCAGACATATCCGGCGAGCCCGGCGACTCGTTTCGGTGACGGCCACTACGTCGTCGGCGAGCACATCGCACCCGGTACGTACCGTACTTCCGGGGGCGAGTACTGCTTCTGGGAACGGCGAGCCGGTTTCAGCGGAGAGTGGGACGAACAGCTCGGGTGGGGTGGAGGAAACGGTGCCCAGACCGCCACCATCCGGTCCAGCGACCAGGGTTTCGTGACCAGCGGCTGCGGCACCTGGACGCGTATCGGGTGACCGCGAGCGCGAGGGCGGGCGCGGGCGCGGGCGTCGGTGTCAGGCTGCCGCCCGCGCCGAACTACGTCGGAGCGGGACCGGTGCGGCCGAGCACTCCGTCGGCCACACCGCGCATCATCCTCCGAAACCGGTCGATCCGGCCAGGGACGACCAGGGAGTTGAACGCGACGTACTTGCCCAGCCACACCGCGTAGCCGACCGCCCACGCCGGCGGAAGCAGCCCGGAGCGCAGGAGCAGCACCGTGTTCCGGGCGAGGAAGTAGGTGCGGAAGGCGGAGTGCACGTGCACCTCCTGGGCGCGACCCGGGAGCTTGACCAGGCTGTCCCCGAGCGAGTGGTCGAGCCGCGCGGACGTCACGGCGAGCAGCCGGTAGCCCGCCCGCCGGGCGCGCAGGCCCCACTCGAGGTCGACGTGGTCGATGAACCAGTCGTCGTTCATCGCCCCCACGTCGTGCAGCGCGGCCGCCGGCAGCAGACACCCCGACGCGATGAGGAAGGCGGCGTCGATCAGGCCGTCGTCGTCCACGTCCGTCGGCAGCGCACGCCGGGGCCCCCACCGGCGCGGGACGTACACCAGCTCCTCGGAGGCGGACCGCACGTCGCCCGCTACCGGCCCCACCGCCCCGACGGGCCCCCGCCCCTGCTCCGCCCCGCGCTCGAGGCCGGCGAGCAGCTCGGGGACCATGTCCGGCGCGGGCAGGGAGTCCTGGTCGCTGAGCAGCACGTGCGTGGCCCCGGCCGACACCGCCCGCTCGATCCCGACGTTCTGCGCGTGCGCGATCCCGGTGTTCCCGCCGAGCGCGACGAGCTCGGCGCCGCGACGCTCGCACAGGTCCGCGAGTCCCGACCCGCCCGGACCGTTGTCGACGACGACGACACTCGCGCACTGCTCGCCGAGCCCGGCGACCAGCGGGTCGAGCCGGTCGAGGTCGGGGGAGTAGGTGACGACGACGGCGCACACCGCGGTCGACGTCGGGGCCGGGGTGTCGCCCCCAGGGCGCACCGGCCCGGCGCTCACCTCAGGCTCGCGTAGAAGTCGGCCGCCTCCTGGGCCGTGGGCAGCAGCCCCTGCTCGGCGACCTCCTCGAGGGTGGGCGCCGCCGAGTCCTTGTCCGAGAGCAGGAGCTCCATCGGGTTCCCGGCGCGGTCCGTGGTGGGCCACTCGATGCCGATCTCCGGGTCGAGCGGGTGGATGCCGTGCTCGCGGCCCGGAGCGTACTGGGTCGAGCACATGTACACGGCGGTCGAGCCGTCCTCGAGCGAGCAGAACGCGTGGCCCAGCCCCTCGCCCACGTAGATGGCGCGCCGGTCGACGTCGTCGAGCAGGACCGAGTCCCACTGCCCGTACGTGGGCGAGCCGACCCGGATGTCGACGACGACGTCGAGGAGCGCCCCGCGCGGGCACCACACGTACTTGGCCTGCGACGGTGGCAGCTGCGCGAAGTGGATGCCGCGCAGCACGCCGGCGGAGGACACCGAGCTGTTGGTCTGGGCGAGCTCGAGGCGGTACCCCACGACCTCCTCGAACGCGCTGGCCTTGTAGGCCTCGAAGAAGGTCCCGCGTGGGTCGGTGAACTGCTTCGGCGTGATCTCGTAGGCGCCGCCGACCTTCAGCTCGCGGATCTCCATCGCCAAGTCCTTCCGTCGCGCGGGTGGTGGGCCCGGCCGGGCCGCGTGCCGGGCCAGCCTAGTCGCCCGGCGCGCCACTACCCTGGCCGTGGTCGACGCGCGGAGGGGCCGGGCGGGCCGAGGGAGGCACGACGTGCGCTGGATGGTCACCGGGGCGGCCGGGATGCTCGGCCAGGATCTCGTCCGCCTGCTGCGCGAGCGGGGCGAGGACGTCACGCCGCTCGGCCGCGACGGCCTCGACATCACGGACCCGACGCTGGTGGCCGAGGTCGTGCGGGACGTCGACACGGTGGTCAACTGCGCGGCCTGGACCGCCGTGGACGACGCCGAGGACGCCGAGCCCGCGGCCTTCCGGCTCAACGCGGTCGGCCCGCAGCTGGTCGCCCGCGCCGCCGCCGCTGCCGGCGCCCGCACCGTCCAGGTGTCCACCGACTACGTGTTCGACGGCGTCGCGAGCGCCCCGTACCCGGCCGACGCGCCCATGGCGCCGGCCTCCGCCTACGGCCGGACGAAGGCCGCGGGGGAGTGGGCCGTGCGCGCCGAGGACCCGCGCGCGCTGATCGTGCGCACCGCGTGGCTCTACGGCGCGGGCGGGTCGTGCTTCCCACGGACGATGGCGCGCCTGGCCCGCGAGCGCGACTCGCTGTCGGTCGTCACCGACCAGGTCGGCCAGCCGACCTGGACCCTCGACGTCGCCGACCTCGTCCACCGGCTCGTCACCGCCGACGCCGCGCCGGGCACGTACCACGCGACGAGCTCGGGCCAGGTGAGCTGGCACGGCTTCACGCGGCTCGTCGTCGAGGCGCTGGGGAAGGACCCGGCGATGGTGGGGGAGACGTCGTCGGACGCGTTCCCCGCGAAGGCGCCGCGCCCCGCGTACTCGGTGCTCGGGCACGAGACGGTGCGGGCCGCCGGCGTGGAGCCGATCGGCGACTGGGCGGACCGCTGGCGGGCGGCCGCCCCCGAGGTCCTCGGGGCCTGAGCCGTGCCCCGGCGCGTGACCGCCGACCCGGCGGTGACGGCGCTGCTCGAGGTGTGCCTGACCTGGGCGTTCCGCTCGGTCGGTGTGACCGTGGCCGTGTCCGCCGCGGGTCCGACGCCCGGTGACCATCCGGACGTGCGGGTCGCCGTAGGAGGACCGCGCCTCGACGCCCCATTCGAGTACGTGCGGAGTCTGGTCGGGAGCATGTCGGCGAGCCACGCGGCAGCCACGATCTTCGACGACGTGCAGAACTACCTGGACGAGGGCGAGCTGTACGGGGTCCCTGTGCCGCCCTGCGACGCCCACCCGGGGCACCCGGCGAACCTCGACGCGCACGGCATGACGGTCCGTCTGCGCTGCAGTGTCGAGCCCGGGAGCTGGTTCGAGGACTTTCCGGGGCAGCTCGACGTGGGCGTGGTCGCGCAGCAATGATGCGCGCTCCCGCGCAGAGGGCCGTCAGCGCCCGACGACGACGAGCCGCAGCTCGCCCGGGTCAGCGCGGCGGGGCGTGACCCGCAGCGCGCTGAGCGGCGCGCAGGCGGCGATGCCGATGCCGATCAGCTCGAGCAGCTCCTCGGTGTGGATGAGCTCGGACAGGTAACGGTTGTGGACGTCCGGCGCGAGCGTGACGAGCTCCCCGGTGAGCATCTCCACGCCGATCGCGCCCGCGAAGAACACGAGGATGCCGGTGACCATCAGGCGGCGGGCGGTCCGCGGCAGCCGCAGGCCGCACACGACCACCCCTGCGACGACGGCGATCGCCAGCGGGATCCCGAGCACGAGCCAGACGTAGTTCAGCGAGGCGTCGATGCCGATCCGGTCGACGACCAGGGGCAGCCGCTCGTGCAGGCTCGAGGCCTCGTCCACGGCGAACGCGGCGAGCCCGAGCGCGAGCAGCCCCCAGGGCCAGGCGGCCCCGGTGCGCTGCCGGCGCACCAGCCAGGCGCACACCCCGCACAGCACGGCGCCCGCCGTCATGAGCATCGTCGACCAGGTGGTGGCCACCGAGCTCTCGAGTGCGACGTCGAAGATGTGGTGCCACTCGCCGCCGCCGTAGAACAGCCCGCCCCCGGTCCACCGCGTGGGGATGTAGCTGGCGATCGTCACCAGGACGGAGACCACGGAGATCGCCACGGCGACACGTCGCCACGGCGGGACGACGAGGTCGGTCGGGTCCTGCGCCGCGTCGCCGGCGGGGCCACGCACCTCGTCGACGCCGTGCGGATCGGCGGAAGGGACGCGCGCCGGCGAGGGCGCCGCAGCCTCGAGGTGTCCCGCAGGTGTCGTCACCATGAACGACATCCCAGCACGACGTCATGAGATAGTCATGACAACCGGGGGAGAGGCGCGTCAGGCGTGTCGTCCGCCGCCCCGGCGCCCGTACCTCAGCGACCGCGCTCGATGATGCCGAGCAGGTACTCCCCGTAGCCGGACTTGCGCAGCGGCTCAGCGCGCTCGCGCAGCTCGTCGTCGGAGAGGAAGCCCATGCGCCAGGCGACCTCCTCCGGGCAGCCGACCTTGAGCCCCTGCCGGGCCTCCACGGTGCGGACGAACGCGGTCGCGTCCGCGAGGGAGTCGAACGTGCCCGTGTCGAGCCAGGCGGTGCCGCGCGGCAGGACCTCCACCGACAGGCGGCCGGCCTCGAGGTAGGTGCGGTTGACGTCCGTGATCTCGTACTCGCCGCGGGCGGACGGCTCGAGGTTCTTCGCGATCTCCAGCACGTCGTTGTCGTAGAAGTACAGGCCCGGCACGGCGAAGGAGCTGCGCGGCCGCGCCGGCTTCTCCTCGATGGAGACGGCCCGGCGGTCCTCGTCGAACTCGACGACCCCGTACGCCGTCGGGTCGGCCACGTGGTAGGCGAACACCGCCCCGCCGTCGACCTCGGTGTTGCGGCGCAGCCGGGTGCCCATGCCCGGGCCGTAGAAGATGTTGTCCCCCAGGACGAGCGCCGCGTGGTCGGTGCCGACGTGGTCGGCGCCGAGGACGAACGCCTGTGCCAGGCCGTTGGGCTCCTCCTGGACCACGTAGTCGAGGTTGATCCCGAACTGCGAGCCGTCGCCGAGCAGGCGCTCGAACTGGGCCCGGTCGTGCGGGGTGGTGATGACGAGGATGTCCTGGATCCCCGCCAGCATGAGCGTGGTGAGCGGGTAGTAGATCATCGGCTTGTCGTAGACCGGCACCATCTGCTTGCTCACGCCGATGGTGACGGGGTGCAGCCGGGTGCCGGCGCCGCCGGCCAGGATGATTCCGCGCATCGCCCTAGTCTGCCGCCTCCAGGCTCGCCCGCTCCACCTCGGCGAGTCGCGCCGCCTCCTCGGCGCGCGTCCCCGGCGCCAGGAGGACCGCGGAACCGCGGGCGAGCCAGGTGCCGAGCACCCACGGGACGTCCTCGGCGGTCCCGGTCGCCACGCGCGCGAGACGTGCCCCGGCGGCCAGGCCACGCCCGACGTCGAGGCCCCGAGCCAGCGTCGGGTCGTCCTCGACGGGGGACGGCGGGAGGACGAGCTCGTCGGGCTGGGCGAGGGTCTCCGCGGCGGCGTCGAGGCTCCCGGAGGGCAGGTCGCCCGGCCACCGCATCGCCAGCGACGGCGCGGCGAGCGCGAGGACCGCGGCCCCACCGGCCAGGGCCGACGTGGGATCGTGGGTGACGACGCCCAGGGAGCCCACGGTACCGGTGGTGCCGGGCACGGATCCGCCGCCGGTCAGGTCGGGGGTGACACCCACCAGGAGGGCGCCGAGCGTCCACAGGGGCGCACGCCACGACGGCGGGAGGTCGATCGCCAGGGAGTCGCCGGGCTCGGCGTCCAGCTCGTCGCGCAGGAGGCCCCCGATCTTCTGGGCCCACTGGCGGGCGACGCGGCCGGAGACCTCGAGCCGCCCCTCGGGGCCGTAGGCGGTGAGGGCGGGCGCCGCCCCGAGCGAGGCGAGGTGGTCGTCGACCAGCAGGGCATCGTGCACTTGACCAGGCTACGTCGGCGGGCGACACGCCGGGCGACGCGCCGTGATCCTGCTCCCTCCCCTTGACTGGGCACGGATGACACGGGTGTAATTCACGCCAACGGCGGCGACAGGAGCATTGACGATCATGTGGAACATCCTGGGTGACGGACCCTTGACCACGTCCTGGGAGGACACCGACCTCTCCGGGCTCGAGCACCTCGACACCGGGGGCGAGGGCCCCCTGTCCTGGCAGGACCGCGCGCTCTGCGCGCAGACCGACCCCGAGGCGTTCTTCCCCGAGAAGGGTGGGTCGACCCGGGAGGCCAAGCGGGTGTGCTCGTCGTGCGACGTGCGCGCCGAGTGCCTGGAGTACGCGCTGGAGAACGACGAGCGGTTCGGCATCTGGGGCGGGCTCTCGGAGCGCGAGCGCCGCCGCGTCAAGCGCCTCGCCGTCTAGCAGGTGGTCGAGCGCCCCACCGCAGCACCCGCGCGCGCGACGACGCTCGCCGTGGTCGTCACCTGCGGGGTGACTCCCTACCTCGAGCAGACTCTCTCGGCCGTCGCCGGGCAGTCCCACCACCCCGAGGTGGTCCTCGTCGTCGACGTGGCCGCCCCGGGCCGGGACATCGGCACCGGCGAGCCGCTCCTCGAGGTCGTCCACCGCTCGGGGCTCGAGGACGCCACGCGCGTCCGGCTGGTCACCGCCCCGGAGGCCGAGACCTTCGGGGCGGCCGTCAGCGCCGGGCTGGACGCGTACGGCCGGCTCGTCGAGCGCGCCGCGCGCCGGGCCGGCCGGAAGGAGAACGGGTCCGGCGCCGCCCCGACCACCGGCTCGAGCTTCCGCGCCGCCACGGGCGAGATCTCGCCGGTGACGACGGGGGAGATGCGTGCCGTCACCGACGGCGTGCTCGACCCGGGTGCCGCGACGCACCCCGACTGGCTGTGGCTGCTGCACGACGACTCCGCGCCCGCGCCCCGCGCCCTGGACCGCCAGCTCCGGGCCGCCGAGGCGGGCCGCTCGCTCGCCGTGGTCGGCGCCAAGCAGGTCGACTGGGACGATCCGGGCCGCCTCCTGGAGGTCGGGGTGCAGGCGACCCGTCGCGCCCGACGGGTCTCGGACATCGAGCCGCGCGAGATCGACCAGGGTCAGCACGACCACCGCCAGGACGTCCTCGCCGTCGGCACCGCCGGCATGCTCGTCGGCTCCGAGGTGTGGGACCGGCTCGGCGGCACCGACCCGGCGCTCGGCCCGTTCGGGGACGGCCTCGAGCTGTCACGCCGCGTGCGTGCCGCCGGCTACCGGGTCGTCGTCGAGCCCACGGCCCACGTGCTGCACCGTCGAGCCACCTACCTGGGGCTGCGCGACGCCGGTCACGGCGGGGTGCGGGTCGCGGCACCCGGGTCGGCCGACGACGCCGCGGCCGAGGACCTCCCGGCCGAGGACGCCGATCTGGACGCCGCCGGGACCGGCGGGCCGGACGAGGCCGGCGCCGCCGGAGCCGGCGCCCGCCGCGGACACCCGGCCCGCTCCTTCTCCGCCCGCCGCACTGCCCAGCTCTACAACGCGCTCCTCGCCGCCCGCGGCGCATGGCCGCTGCTCGCCCTCGGGTACGTCCTCCTCGGCCCGCTGCGCGCCGTGTGGCGACTGCTCGGCAAGGACACCCCGCTGGCGCTCGCGGAGCTCTCCTCCGTCACCAGGCTGCTCGGGCGTCTCGGCAGGGTGTCCGCCGGCCGGCGCCGGATCGCCGCCGCCGGCCGGGGTTCGCGCGCCGCGCTGCGCGAGCTCGAGGCCTCCCCGGGCGACGTGCGCTCCGCCCGCCGCGCCGTCCGGCGCCAGATGACGACTGCCCGTCGGCTCGCCGAGGCGCCCTCGGAGCTCGAGCTGGCCGAGCGCGCCGAGCTCGGCCGCAGGCGCCGGGTCACCCTCGGCCTGGTGCTGGTCGTCGCGCTCACCGTCGCGCTGCCCTTCGTGCTGCCGCTCGTGGGGGGCGGCCAGCCCGTCGGCGGGGCGCTCGCCCACCTGGGCCGGTCCGCCGGCGAGCTGTGGACGACCGCGCGCTCGACCTGGGTCGACGCCGGGGTCGGCGCACCCGGCCCGGCCGACCCGCTGGCCACCGTCGTCGCCGCGGCCGCCCGGGTGGTCGGCCTCGTCGGGCTCTCGCCGGCCTGGGTCGCCACCCTGACCGTGCTGCTGGCCGTGCCCGCCGCCGCTCTCACGGCCTGGGCCGCCGCCGGCGCCGCGACCCGCTCCCTCCTCGTGCGCGCCGTGGCCGCCCTGGCCTGGGCCGCCGCACCGACGCTGTGGCTCGCGCTCGGGCAGGGGCGGCTCGGCGCGGTGCTCGCCCACGTCGTCCTCCCGCTCGTCGCCCTGGGCATCACGTGGATCGCCGGTGTGCGGCGCCGCGACGTCGTCCGCTCCGGCATGGTCGACGCCCGCCGGGACGACGGCGCACCCCTGCACGACGACGCACCCCCCGCCCGCAGCCGCCGCACCACCCGGGCGGGAGCGATCACGGGCGCCGCGGGTGCCGGGCTCGCGCTCGCGCTCGCGAGCGCCGGGGCGCCGATCCTCCTGCCCGCCGCGGCGCTCACCCTGATCCTGCTGGCCCCGCTCGTCCCGCGCCGCCGGGGGCTCCTCCTGCTCGTGCCCGTGCCGGCGCTGGCCCTGCTCGCGCCGACGATCGTCACCGCGCTCGAGCGCGGCCCGCTCGCCGTCGCCGTCGCGGACCCCGGCCACGGCCTGCCGTCCGACCCCGGACCCACCTGGCTCGCCCTGCTCGGCCTGCCGCGGGACCTGCCGGGCGGAGCGCCGACCGCGCTCGCCGATCTGCCCGGTCTGCTCGACCTGCCGTGGCGCGACCTGCTGATGCTCGTGCCCGGCGCGGTCCTGCTCGTCCTCGCCCTGCTCGCCCTGCTACGCCTGGGCCGGGCCCGGGCGGTCCGCGCCGGCTGGCTCGTCGCGGCGGTCGGCCTCGCCACCGCCGCCGCGACCACCCGCGTCCCGGGCGGCGTCGCCGACGGCGCCGCGCTCACCGGGTGGGCCGGGCCCGGCGTCTCGCTGGCGCTGCTCGGCCTCCTGATCGCCGTGGCCGCCGCGGCAGACGGCATCCCGGAGGCCCTCTCCGGCACCGAGCTCGGTCTGCGCCAGGGCCTCGCAGCACTCGGCGCCGTCGCCCTCGTGCTCGTCCCACTCGCCTCGGTGGGCACGTGGGTGGCGTCGTCGGGCACCTGGAGCGAGCTCGCCCCCCGCGCCGGGAGCGCCGTCCCGGCGCTGTCGGTCGAGCAGCAGAGCTCCGGCCAGCGCTCGCGGGTGCTCCACCTGCGCGCCGGCAGCGACGAGGTCGCCGCCGAGGTCTGGCGCGGCGACGGCAGGCGCCAGGCGGACGCGGCCGCCGCCGTCCGGCTCGGGACCGCGACCGGGGCGCTCGAGCAGGACCTCGCGCGCGCCGTCGCCCTGCTCACCGACGGCGGCCGGCCCGGCGCGGTCGAGGAGCTGTCCCACCACGCCGTCGGCGTCGTCGTCGTGGACCCGGAGCCGCTCCCGGGCGGCACCGACGCGGACCGCGCGGCGCTCGTCGCCCGCCTGCAGTCCGTGCCCGGTCTCGAGATCATCACCGACGACGACTCCGGCGCCGTGCTGCGCCTGTCCCGCGACCCGGCGGTGGAGGGAAGCGCCACGTCGGTCGCGCGGGCCCGGCTCGTCGAGGAGAGCGGGCCCGAGGCAGGCACGGCTGCGGACACGGCCGGGGACGGCCCGTCGGGGCTGGACGCCGGCGGTGCCGTCACCGACGTGGCGGCCGAGGCGATCGACGTGACCACGACGATCGACGCCGGTCAGGCCGAGCGCGTGCTCGTGCTCGCCGAGACCGCGGACGAGGGCTGGGAGGCCACCCTCGACGGAGCCCCGCTCGCCCCGGTCGAGCGGGAGGGGTTCCAGGCGTTCACCGTGCCGGCCGGCGCGGGTGGGGAGCTGGTCGTCACGCACCGGGAGTCGTGGTCGGTGTGGATGGGTGCGGGCCAGGCGGTCGTGCTGGGGGTCGTGGCGCTCCTCGCGCTGCCCCTGCGCGTGCGCCGGGAGGAGGAGTGGTGAGCCGAGGGACAGCCGTGCGGGCCACGGGCGCCGCCGTCGGAGCCGTGGCCGTGCTGGGCCTGACGGCGGGCGCGCTGTGGGCGGGCAGCGTCCTGCCGGTGCCCGACCAGGAGGCGCCAGGGGCGACGACCGTGGCGCTGCCGGCGGCCGAGACCCCGCTCGTGTGCGCACCCGTGCCCGTGCCCACGACCGAGGACACCGGGCCCGCCGACCCCGAGCAGGACGAGGGCGACCGCACGGTGCGCTCGACCACCCAGCTCCACGCCTGGACGGTGGGCGGGGCCCCGGTCGCCCGCGCGTGGTGGGCGCAGGACTCCGGCGCGGGCGAGGAGGTCGAGCTCGACCAGGTGGCCGCCGGCGACTCCGCCGTGCGCACCCTGGCCACCGCGTCGGCGGACCCCGGCGTCCTCACGATCGCCCCCGTCGAGGAGGACGGGGAGACCGTGCCGGGCAGCGGCGGCGGCGCCGTGGTCGTGCGCACCGACGCCGGCGACCTGCGCGGGATCGCCGCGTCGACCTGCCAGGCCCCCGCGTCGTCCGCCTGGCTCGTCGGCGGCTCCACGGAGCTCGGGTCGACGGCGCGGCTCAGCCTCACCAACCCGGGACCCGTGCCGGTGACGGCGGACGTCACGGTCCACACGGCCGTCGGGGTCGTCGACGCACCCGCGCTGAGCGACCTCGTCGTCCCGGCGCGGTCGACCGTCGCCGTGCCCGTCGAGGCCTCCGTCGAGACCCCGGCGCTCGCCCTGCGCGTCGACGGGCGAGGGGGCCGCGTCGTCGCCTCGCTGGAGGACCTGCGCACGCAGGGGCTGGCGTCGGCCGGGCTCGACATCGTCACCGCGGGCGCGGGGCCCGACGACGAGGTCCTCGTCCCGGCCGTGGAGGTGGCCCCGGGGGCCGTGGGGAGCGTCCGCCTCGTCAACCCCGACGACGAGCAGGTCACCGCCTCGATCGAGCTCACCACCGCCGGCGGCTGGGCGCCGCTCGGCGGGGCCGAGGAGGTCGTCCTCGACCCGGGCGTGGTCCTCGACGTCCCACTCACCGGCGTGGAGGACGGGATCCACGGGGTGCGCGTGCGTGCCGACGGCGCCGTCGCCGCTGCTGCCGTCACCGCCCAGGAGGCCACCGCGCCGGAGGGCAGCGGGGACCTCGCGGTCGATCTCGCCTGGACCGGTGCCGGGGAGCCGGCGCGCTCGGCGGAGCACGTCCTGCCGGACGCGGCGCTCGACGTGCGGTCCCGCGTGGCCGTGACGAACCCCGGCGACGCTCCGCAGCGCGTCTCGGTGCGGGACCTCGCCCGTACGGGGCGGGGCGAGGAGGTCGAGGTCGCCGCGGGCACCACGGAGCTCCTGCCCGCCCCCGAGGGCGCCACGGCCGTGCGCGTCACGGCCGAGCCCGTCGGCGCCGCGGGGGAGGACCCGGCGGACGACCCGGCCGACGTCGGGGGCGTGCTCTCGGCCGTGCTCCTCGACGCCGAGGTGCCCACGGGCCGCCTCGTCGGCGTGCTGGGCGCCGTCCCCGACGCGCGCGCGGCCGGACAGGTCGACGTCCTCCTGCGGTGACGCCGCCGCCGGCGCCGCCCCGGCGGCCGGGCCGGGAACCGGGGCGTCAGGTGCCCGGCTGGTCCGGATCGATCTCGCCGGGCGAACGGCCGAGCATCGCGGCGACCTGCTCGACCAGCGCGGCGGTGACGAGGTCGCCCAGGTCCTGCGCGTCGGCCGCGCGCGACTCCACCGGGCGCCGGTAGACGACGATCCGGCGGGGCAGACCGGCGGCCCGGTCGCCGGGGTAGTAACGACCCAGGGCGATCGCCCGGTGCTCCCACGGCGCCGGGTCCGACGGCGGCACGTCCTCCACCGCGATCTCCACGCCCGCGAGCTCGTCCGCCCAGCCCGCCTCCAGGCGTTCGACGGCGTCGAGCAGGAGGTCGTCGAACCGGTCGGCGCGGGTGCGCCAGCCCGGCAGCTGCCACGGCAGCAGGGGGCCGCGCGGCCCCCTGCCGTGGCGGTCCCGGCGCCGGCCGTCGCGGCGCGCGGGGAGCGCAGGCAGCTGCGGGCCCGCCGGAGGGCTCGTCGACTCGGGCACGCCTCGATCCTAGGTCGGCGCGCCGCGACGCGGTGGTACGGGCAGGTCGGTACGGGCGGGCCGGCACGGGGACAGTGGCGCAGGGAACGCCGCGCCCGCCCGCGCCCGGCGCCCCGGACCAGGTAGCGTCGACCGGTGTGAGAGCCGTCCGCCAGTGCACCAAGCCGTCGTGCACCCGCTCGGCCGCGGCCACCCTCACCTACGTCTACGCCGACTCCACCGCCGTGCTCGGCCCGCTCTCGGCCACGCCGGAGCCCCACGCCTACGACCTGTGCGACGTGCACGCCGGTCGGCTGTCCGTGCCGCGCGGCTGGGACGTCGTCCGGCTGAGCACGTCCTTCGAGGCCGCCCCGCCGTCGTCGGACGACATCGAGGCCCTCGCCGACGCCGTCCGGGCCGCCGCGAGGCGCGGGCCGCGCGAGCACCGGCCGGCCGAGCGGGCCGTCGCCGTGCGCCGCGGGACGCCGGCCCCGGTGACGGGCGAGCCGCCCGCGCGCGAGCACGAGATCACCCGCCGCGGGCACCTGCGCCTCCTGCGCGGCGGCGACGACACCACCACGGACGAGAGTGAGCCGAGATGAGCGAGGACCATGGCCCGCGCCACGCCCGCGCGGACGCGCCCGTCGTCCAGGACGAGCACGCCGGCCCCGAGGAGCCCGTCCGCGCGGTGCGCGCCGACGGCGCGTCCGTCGGCGGCGGAGGGCTCGAGCCGTGGGTGCGGGCGCTGCTGAGGTGTCCCGTCAGCGGGGGCGAGCTCACCGACGACGTCGCCCCGGACGGCACCCCGGAGCTGCGCTCGGCCGACTCGGGCCTGGCGTACCCGGTGCGCGACGGCGTCCCGGTGCTGCTCGAGGGCGAGGCGCGGGCACTGCGTCCGTAGACCGATCGCCGGCCCGCCCGAGCGTCAGTCGGTCGTGCTCTCGGCCGCGGGGTCGGTCGTGACGCTCTCCTGCGACGACGACTCGCTGTCGCCACCGCCGGCGTCGATGGAGGCCACGCGCTCCGACGTGCCGAAGACGTGGATGTCCCAGGTCAGGGAGCCGGAGAAGTCGACGAGCTCGATGCTCCGCACGACCTTGCCGTCGAGGATCCCCTGGGCGGCGGCCCGGTCGATGGCGCGGCCGGCGTCGATGACGCTCTCCTGCGAGAGCGCGAGGAGCGCGTCGTCCGCGGGAGTCGCGTTCTCCCCGGTCACGCGGTACCCGGCATCGAGGGTGACCTCGACCCGGTCGGGGCCGGCGACGAGGACGACGACGAATCCGGTGTCCGGCGGCGGTGTCTGCCCGGAGTTGTCGTCGAGGTGGACGACGGAGATGAGGACCGAGCCCGGGTAGACGTTCCGGGCGGCGTCCGCGGCCGCACGGATGTCGTCCCCGCCGGGGCGGGCGTCGTCGGGGTCGTCCGGGTCCCCGGTCGTCGGGGTCTCGGTGGTGGGCTCCGTCGGCTCGTCGGGCGCGGGCGGCGGCGTCGTCGGGCTCTCGGTGGGAGCCGCGCCGCCGGTCGGGTCCTCGTCGGTGTCGTCGGGGTCGTCCGAGGGCCGGTCGGTGCCGCTCTCCTGCTCGGAGGGGTCCTCGGCCGTGTCGTCGGAGGGACCCTCCGAGGGGGTCTCCTCGCCGGTGCCGGGGTCGGCCTCGTCGCTCGGGACGTCGTCCGGGCCCGAGGGGGCAGAGGTGGCGGGCGGCGGCGCGTAGGGAGCCTGCGAGCTGACCGACGGCCCGTCCGAGCAGGCGCCGAGCGTCAGGGCGAGCGCAAGCATGCCCGCAGGCACGACGACGACCCGCGGCATGGAGCGCATGCGCACACCATGCTGGACGGTGCACCGTCGAGTCGAGCGTGACGGCCGGGGAGTTCAGCCCATGTGACCAGGCTCGCACCCTGTGCGGCGGTGGCACGACGGAGTCCTACACTCGTGCCGCTCGGTGCCGTCTCGGCGACACGCCCAGCCACGAACGGAAGACCATGGCCGCAGGATCCGGCATGAAGTCCATCGTCACCGCGCTCGTCGCGAACCTCGGCATCGCCGTGGCGAAGTTCCTCGGGTGGCTGCTCACCGGCTCGAGCTCGATGCGGTAGTTGTCAACCTGTGTGAGACAGGGTGGTGGTGGGTTTTCCGTTGATGTGTGCGTGTGGGGGTAGGCGTGGTGGTCGGGGTCGGTGGGTGAATCGTTCGGGGTGCGTGCGGTAGGCGGTGTCCAGGGCGTGCTGCCTGATCTGATCGATGCGGGTGGTGCGCGCGTGGTGGACATCGAACGGGGTGTGGAATCCGATCCCGGAATGACGGTGGGTGGTGTTGTAAGCGGTGAAGAACTGCTCGCAGTACCGGGTCGCGGTCTCGATCGAGTCGAACTCGATGGGAAAGGCGAGGTCGTACTTCACGGTCTTGAACAAGGCCTCGGAGTAGGGGTTGTCGTTGGAGACCTTCGGGCGGGAGAACGACAGATCGACCCCGAGCAGACGGGCCAGGCCGGACACCGGCGTGGAGACCATCGGGTGACCGTTGTCGGAGTGAAGGAAGTCCGGCGGGCCGCCGTTGTCCTGGCAGGCCTTCTGGATGAGGTCTCGTGCCAGGTCCCCGCTCTCGACGGGGTGGATCGACCAGCCGGTGACGTACCGGGAGTAGATGTCGACGATGACGTAGAGGTTCCACCACTGCCCCCGGCGGGGTCCTTTGAGCTTGGTGATGTCCCAGGACCAGACCTGACCGACCGCGCTCGCGCTCAGCTCAGGGATCGTCTTCGGGTTGGCCCGGGCGACCCGGCGCCGGTCCCCGACCAGAGCATGATCCCGCGCGATCCGGTACCACGACGAACGTGAGGCGATGTAGCGGCCGGTATCGAGGTGGCGGTAGAACACCTGGGAGACCGACAGGTCCGCGTACTCCTGGCTGCCCAGGACCTCTCGCACCTGGTCGCGTTCGTCCTCGCTGAGCGCTGCGGGCTGGGGCCGGTCACGCTGCGGGATGCGTGCCCGCATCGGCCGCGGCGGGCTGATGTGGTGCCGGTAGTACGACGCCCTGGGGTATCCCGCGAGATAGCAGGCCCGGTTGATCTTCACCTTGATCTTGCGCAGCTCGGCGACCAGATCGGTTCTTATGCGTTGTACCGCTGCTGCGAATCCGTCTCCTCCTGCTTGGGCTCCTGGCTCGGTGGCTGGGCGCTGTCCACGTTCCCCGGTGCCGCGCTCTTGGCCAGGGACTCCAAGAGCGCGGATGCTTTTCCCAGGACCTCGACCGTGTTCTCGGCCTGCTCGAGATCAGCTTTGAGCTGGGCGTTCTCCTGCTGCAGACGGATCAGTTCCGCCCGGTCGTTACGCGTCATATAGAGCCTGCTCGCCTTCTTCTCGCTGTTGGGCTCCAGCAGGCCAGCATTA
>NZ_JBUZNK010000012.1:20021-111401 GCF_055326445.1 Georgenia sp. Z2081 | reverse complement strand
GGCACCCCTCGCCGGCCACGCGGTACACCGGTGACGGCACGCTCCCGCCGACCGCCGAGTGGTACCCGTTCAAGGCGGCCTGGCTCAAGGAGAACGAGCCCGACACGTACGACGCCGCGTACCGTCTCATCGACGCGCCCGACTGGTTGACCTACCAGCTCACGGGCCAGTGGACCCTCAACATCAACACGGCCGCGCACCGGTCCTACTACGACCGCGACAACGGCGGCTGGCCGGTGGACCTCTACGAGGCGGCCGGCGCCGGCGACGTGTTCGACAAGCTCCCCGAGACCGTCAACGACCTGGGCGTGGCAGTCGGCGGCCTCACCTCCCACGCCGCCGAGGAGCTCGGGCTGACGCCGGGGACGCCCGTCGCGCAGGGCGGCGGCGACGCCTGGCACGGCCAGATCGGCCTGGGCGTCCTCAGCCCCGGCAAGATGACCCTCGTGACGGGCTCCAGCCACGTGATGTCCGGCCAGAGCGCCGAGCCGATCTCGGGACCGGGGTTCTTCGGCGGGTACGTCGACGGCGTGGTCCCCGGCCAGTACACGGTCGAGACCTCGCTGACGTCCTCCGGCTCCGTCCTCAAGTGGTTCCGGGACGAGTTCTGCCAGGACATCGTCGACGCCGCCGAGCGCACCGGCCTCAACCCCTACGACGTGCTCAACGCCCAGGCGCGCGACATCCCGCCCGGGTCCGACGGCGTGATCTTCACCGAGTACTTCCAGGGCAACCGCACGCCGTACTCCGACTCCAAGGCGCGCGGCACCGTCTCCGGCCTGTCGCTCTCCCACACCCGGGCACACCTGTACAAGGCCGTCCAGGAGTCGGTCGCCTACGGCGTCGAGCTCAACATGCGGGGGCTGCGCGAGGGCGGCCTCGAGGTCGAGGAGTTCGTCGCCGCCGGCGGCGCGCTCAAGTCCGGGGACTGGATCCAGATGCACGCCGACGTCACCGGCGTGCCGATCACGCTCACCGAGGTCGGCGACGCCGTCACCCTCGGTTCCTGCATCCTCGCCGCGACCGGCGCAGGCCTGCACCCCTCGGTCCAGGAGGCCGCCGAGGCGATGGTGCACACGCGCGCGCGGCTCGAGCCGAACAAGGCCCGCCACGAGGAGTACTCCTTCTACGTCGACCAGTACGCGAAGCAGTACCCGGCGCTGCAGGGGCTCATCCACGACACCGTCGACCACGTCGCCGGCTGAACCGCCGCGCACCACCAAGCCCACGCCGAGAAGGAGAAGCTGTCATGACCGAGGACCTGATCGCCACCGCACTGAGCACCGCCACCGACACCAAGGCGATCGTCCACGGACGAGGGGTGGTGGACCGGACCGGGGACGTGTTCGCCGAGCAGTTCCCGGGCCGGCGCGGCATCGTGGTGGCCGACGGCAACACGTGGGACCTCGCCGGGGAGGCGGTGACGGCGTCGCTGCGCGCCGCCGGTATCGACCTCGACGAGCCCTACGTGTTCCCGGGCGTCCCGACCCTGTACGCGGGCTACGAGAACGTCGAGCTGATCCGTGAGCACCTGCGGGGCACCGACGCGGTCGCCTGCTCGATCGGCGCGGGCACGCTCAACGACATCGTCAAGCTCGCCTCGGGCGAGCTCGAGCGCCCCTACATGAACGTCTGCACGGCCGCCTCGATGGACGGCTACGCGGCGTTCGGCTCGTCCATCACCAAGGACGGCTTCAAGATCACCCGCAACTGCCCGGCACCGACGGCCCTGGTCGCCGACCTCGACCTCATGGCGACGGCCCCGCAGCGCCTCACCGCCACCGGGTTCGGCGACCTCGTCGAGAAGGTCCCCGCCGGCGCCGACTGGATCATCTCCGACATCCTCGGGGTCGAGCCCGTCGACGAGTACGTGTGGGGCCTGGTCCAGGGCCCGCTGCGCGAGTCCCTCTCGCGTCCCGCCGACCTGGCCACCTCCGACCCCGACGCGCTCGCCGGCCTCGCCGAGGGCCTGCTGATGTCCGGCCTGGCGATGCAGGCCCACCAGAGCTCGCGGCCGGCCTCCGGCGCGGGCCACCAGTTCTCCCACACCTGGGAGATGGAGGGGCACGGCCTGGACTGGGAGCCGCCCCTCTCGCACGGGTTCAAGGTCGGCCTCGGCACGGTGGCCATCTGCGCCCTGTTCGAGGTGGCGCTCACCAAGGACGTTCCCGGCATCAACATCGACGCCCTGGTCACCGCCTGGCCCTCGCGCGAGGAGATGGAGGCCCGGGTGCGCGCCATGCACACGGCGGAGCGCGCCGCGCCGCTCGTCGAGCCGGCCGTGGAGCAGACGCTGAAGAAGTACCTCGAGCCCGAGGAGCTGCGCGCGCGGCTCGAGCTCGTCGTCGAGCAGTGGCCGACCATCGTCAGCCGCTGCCGCGAGCAGCTCGTCCCGGCCGCCGATGCCCGCGAGATGCTCCGGGCCGTCGGGGCGGTCTACCACCCGGAGCAGATCGACATCGACATGGAGCGGTTCCGGCTCACCTACTACCGCGCGCAGACGATCCGCTCGCGCTACACGATCCTCGACCTCCTGCTCGAGGTCGGCCTGCTCGAGGAGTGCGTCGAGGAGCTCTTCGGGCCGGACGGCTACTGGGCCCGGGACGACGCACGCTGAACGGTCGGGGGCCCGGACCGGCGGGAGCCGGGCCCCGCCGACCGCGCTCGTCCGCTCCCGCCACCCACGTCGGCGTCATCCTGAGCGCCGGGAGGAAGGCATCATCGTGACCAAGGACAGCAAGTTCGTCATCGGTATCGACTTCGGCACGCTCTCCGGACGCGCGAGCATCATCCGGGTCAGCGACGGCCTCGAGAAGGGCTCCTCGATCATCGTCGACTACCCGCACGCGGTCATGGACCGCACGCTCGACGCCGCGGACGGTTCGAAGCTCCCGCCCGAGTTCGCGCTGCAGGACCCGGACGACTACATCCACGTGCTCAGGAAGGCCGTGCCCGCGGCCATGAACGACGCCGACATCACGCCCGACCAGGTCGTCGGGGTGGGCATCGACTTCACCTCCGCGACCGTCGTCGCCGCCAAGGAGGACGGCACCCCGCTGTGCACGCTCGAGGAGTTCCGCAACCGGCCCCACGCCTGGGTCAAGCTGTGGAAGCACCACGGCGGCCAGGAGCAGGCCACGCGCATCGTCGAGGTGGCCAAGGAGCGCGGCGAGACCTGGCTCGGACGCTACGGGAACACCATCTCCTCCGAGCTGCTCCTGCCCAAGGTCCTGGAGACCCTCGAGGAGGACCCGGAGGTCTACGCGGCCACCGACGTCTTCGTCAACGCCCTGGACTGGATCGTCTGGAGGATGACCGGCACGCTCGTCCAGTCCGCCGGCGACTCCGGCTACAAGCGCATGTACCAGGACGGGCAGTACCCCTCGCGCGAGTACCTCGAGGCGCTCAACCCCGACTTCGGCGGTGTCTTCGAGGAGAAGATGTCCGCGCCCGTCGCGCCGCTGGCGTCGAAGGCCGGCGAGCTGAACGAGGAGTTCGCGAAGCTCATGGGCCTCGACGCCGGGACCGCGGTCGCGGTCGGCAACATCGACGCCCACGTCACCGCCGCCGCGGTCAAGGCCGTCGAGGCCGGCCAGCTCACCGCGATCCTCGGCACCTCCGCCGTATACGTCGTCTCTGGACCGGAGCTCGTCGAGGTGCCCGGCATGTTCGGCGTCGTCGACGGCGGCATCGTCGACGGCCTGTGGGGCTTCGAGGGCGGCCAGTCCGCCGTCGGCGACATCTTCGGCTGGTTCGTCGACCACAGCGTCCCGCCCGAGTACCACGAGGCCGCGAAGAAGGCGAAGAAGTCGGTCCACGACTACCTCACCGACCTCGGGGCGAAGCAGGAGATCGGCGAGCACGGTCTGGTCGCCCTTGACTGGCACGGCGGCAACAGGTCGGTGCTCGTGGACACGGACCTGTCCGGCCTGATGATCGGCACCACGCTGACCACGCGCCCGGAGGACCAGTACCGCGCGCTGCTCGAGTCGACGGCGTTCGGCGCCCGCATGATCGTCGACACCTTCAAGGAGCACGGCGTCGAGCTCACCGAATTCGTCGCCGCCGGCGGCCTGCTGAAGAACAAGTTCCTCATGCAGCTGTTCTCCGACGTCACCCGCCTGCCGATCTCGGTCGCGACGGCGGCGCACGCCGGGGCACTCGGCTCGGCGGTCCACGCGGCCGTCGCGGCCGGTGAGTACGGCACCATCCAGGAGGCCTCGGAGGCCATGGGCGGCAAGGTCCGCAACGCCTACCTGCCCAGCGAGGCGCGCGCGAAGCTCTACGACGAGCTCTACGCCGAGTACGTCACCCTGCACGACTACTTCGGCCGGGGCGGCAACGAGCTCATGCACCGGCTCAAGGCGATCCGCGCCCGGGCGGCCGCCCGGGGCGCCACGAGGTGACCGTGGCGGACGTCGACACCCCGCGCGGGGAGGTCCCCGCCCTGGCGGACCTCCCGGCCGAGGTGCGCGACGACGTCGCCCGGGCGCGCGCGGAGGTCGCTGCCCTGCACGCCGAGCTGCCCCGTTGGGGGCTCGTCGTGTGGACCGCGGGCAACGTCTCGGCACGTGTGGCCGTCGAGGGGGGCGAGGACCTCATGGTCATCAAACCCTCCGGCGTCAGCTACGACGAGCTCGCTCCGGAGCTCATGGTCGTCACCGACCTGTGGGGCCGGGCGCTGAGCGAGCCGGACGCGTCCCGAGTGCTCAGCCCGTCGTCGGACACGGCCGCGCACGCCTACGTCTACCGGCACATGCCCGACGTCGGGGGAGTGGTGCACACGCACTCGACCTACGCCGTCGCGTGGGCCGCCCGGGGAGAGGCCGTGCCCTGCGCGCTCACGATGATGGCGGACGAGTTCGGCGGGGAGATCCCCGTCGGGCCGTTCGCGATCATCGGCGACGACTCGATCGGTCGCGGCATCGTCGAGACCCTGCGCGACCACCGCTCGCCGGCCGTGCTCATGCAGAACCACGGTCCGTTCACCATCGGGAAGGACGCACGGGCGGCCGTCAAGGCGGCCGTCATGTGCGAGGAGGTGGCGCGCACCGTCCACGTGTCGCGCCAGCTCGGTGAGCCCGTGCCCGTGCCCGACGACGCCGTCACGCGCCTCTACGAGCGCTACCAGGGCGTCTACGGTCAGAACTGAGAACCCCACCACCCGCGCGAAGGAGCACCCACATGACCACCGTCGTCGTCCTCGGGTCCGGCATCATGGCCACGGCGCTGACCTACCCGCTGCGCCAGAACGGCCACGAGGTCCGTCTCGTCGGCACGCACCTGGACCGGGACATCATCGAGTCGATCCGGACCACGGGCCGGCACCCCGACCTCGACCTCGTCGTCGAGGAGGGGATCGCCGCCTACCAGCTGGAGGAGGCCGAGCAGGCCTTCGACGGCGCGGACGTGGTGATGTCGGGGGTGAACTCCTTCGGCGTCGACTGGGTGGGTGAGCAGCTGGCCCGGCTCCTGCGGCCCGGCCAGACCGTCCTGTCGGTCACCAAGGGCATGCTCGCCGACGACGACGGCAACCTGGAGATGATCCCCGACGCCCTCAAGCGGATCGTCGGCGAGGAGCTCGCCGGCCAGGTGGACTGGGCCGCGATCGTCGGCCCGTCGATCGCCGGCGAGCTGGCGGTCGGCCACGACACCGCCGTCGTGTTCTGCGGCGACAAGGAGGACGTCGTCGAGCGCCTGGCGGACATGTTCCGCACGGACTACTACCACGTGTGGACGTCGACCGACTTCCTCGGTGCCGAGATCGGCGCCGCCACGAAGAACATCTACGCGTTCGCCGCCGGGTTCGGCGAGGGCCTCCAGCGGGCCGAGGGCGACGACGCGAACGACCGCTACCGCCGCCTCAACCTCACGGCGGCGATCTTCGCCCAGGGCGCCCAGGAGATGCACCGGTTCTACGAGATCCTCGGCGGCGACCCGAAGATGGTGTGGGGGCTGCCCGGCGTGGGCGACATGCACGTGACCTCGGCCGGGGGGCGCAACGTCAAGGCCGGCACCTATGTCGGCTCCGGCGTCCCGTTCTCCGAGGTGCGCGACTCCCTGATGAAGGGCGTCACCCTCGAGGGCGTCAACGCCATCCGCGTGGTCGGCGCGGCGATCGAGAAGCAGATCGATCGGGGCGTCCTCGAGGCGCACGAGTTCCCGCTGCTGCGCCACCTCCACGGGATCATCGCCCGCGACGAGCCGATCTCGCTGCCCTGGGACGAGTTCTTCGGGGGCCGGTCATGACCGACGACCCGCTGGTCATCGCCATCGACTCCTCGACGTCGGCCACCAAGGCCGTGGTGGTGGACCCCAGCGGCACCACCGTCAGCGAGGGCCGGGCCGACATCGACCTGCTCCAGCCCAGGATGAACCACTACGAGCACGACGCGCGGCAGTGGTGGTTCTCCACCGACGCGGCGGTCGGCAAGGCCGTCGGCGGGCTGAGCGCCGATCAGAAGGCACGCGTCGCGGCCGTCGCGATCACTCACCAGCGCGAGAGCTTCGTGCCGGTGGACGCGTCCGGCCGTCCGATCCGCAACGCCGTGCTGTGGCTCGACTCGCGCGCCGCCAAGCAGATCCGCGAGCACGGCTCGGACGAGATCCACCGGCTCTCCGGCAAACCCGGCGACACGACGCCCGCGCTGTACAAGATGATCTGGCTCAAGGAGAACGAGCCGGAGATCTTTCAGCGCGCGGCGAAGGTCGTCGACGTACACGCCTACCTCGTCCATGCGATGACCGGACGGTGGGTCTCCTCCCACGCGTCGGCCGACACGCTCGCGCTGTTCGACATCGAGGCGCTCGACTACTCCGAGCAGCTGCTCGAGCTCGCCGGCGTCACGCGCGAGCAGATGGCCGAGCTGGCCGCGCCGGGCGAGGTGGTCGGCGAGCTGGACCTCGAGGTCGCCCAGCACTGGGGGCTCAAGCACACCGTGCCGGTGATCTCCGGTCTCGGCGACGGGCAGGGCTCCGGCCTGGGCACCGCCGCGATCGAGCCCGAGGTCGCGTACATCAACATCGGCACGTCGATCGTCGCGGGGGTGCACTCCGCGGACTACCGCTACGGGCGCGAGTACCGCACCCTTGCCGCCGGGCTCGCCGGGCAGTACGTCCTGGAGATCGTGCAGAACTCCGGCTCGGTGCTCGCGAACTGGTTCCGCTCCGAGCTCGGTCGGCCCGAGCTCGACGGCCGGCCGGACCCCGAGCTGGAGGCGGCGGCCGCCAAGGTCCCGATCGGCGCCGAGGGCCTGCTCACGCTCCCGTACTGGAACGCCGTGCAGTCGCCGTGGTGGAACCCCGTGGCGAGCGGGGCGATGGTCGGGTTCGGCGGCAGCCACACGCGCGCCCACATGTATCGCTCGATCCTCGAGGGGACGGCCTACGAGCTGCGGCAGAACCTCGCCGGCATGCAGCGGGGGACCGGGACGCGGCTCACCGAGCTGCGGGCCACGGGCGGCGGGTCGCGCTCGGACCTGTGGACGCAGATCCTCGCGGACACCGTCGGGCTGCCGATCGTCGCCTCCGGCGTCGACGAGGTCTCCGCCCAGGGCGCCGCCGTGCTCGCGATGGCCCACACGGGGGTCCACGGCGACGTCGCGGCCACCGCCCGAGCCATGGCCAGGACCGGCCACGTCACCGAGCCCGACGAGCGTCGCGGCGAGGAGTACGCGCGCTGGGGCGACGCCCAGGCCACGCTCTACGAGCACCTCGAGCCGGTCTACGAGCGGCTCTGGGAGCTGGGGGGCGAGTGAACGGACGCGGGCCGGGGCAGGAGTGTCCCGGCCCGCGGCTTCGGCCTCCACGGGCCCACCCGATTCACGGGATGCCTGTTGTTTGTCACATCCGAAGTGTGGGATGATGCGGGCGGCTCGCGGTTGGGCCGACGAGGTTCACCGACGAATCGAGGCAGCGACATGACGACGATCACCATCCTCGGCGCAGGGGCCATGGGTTCCGCGCTCGCCACGCCCTATCGCGCCCAGGGCCACGAGGTCCGCCTGTGGGGGACCTGGCTCGACGACCACCTGCTCGACGCCGTCGAGGCGGGCGAGCCCCACCCGCGCACGCAGGTCCCCGTGGCCGAGGGCACCCGGCTCTTCCGGTCCGGCGAGATCGAGGCCGCCCTCGACGGGGCCGAGTACGTCGTCCTCGCCGTCGCGTCCGTCGGGGTCGAGAAGGTCGCCGAGCTGGCCCTGTCCGGCATCGCACGGGCACGGGTGCTCCTGCTCACCTCCAAGGGCTTCGCCCCGGACGCCGAGGGGCGCATCGAGCTCCTGCCCGACGCCGTGCGGCGCGTCGCCGCGGCGAGTGGCACGCCCCTGCCGCCGATCGTCGCCGTCGGCGGCCCGTGCAAGGCCAACGAGGTCGCCGCCGACCGCTGGACCGCGACCCTCTACGCGGGGAAGGACGAGGCGGTCGTCCGTGAGGTGGCGGCGGCGCTCAGCTCGACCACCTACCGGATCGAGCCGTCCGCGGACGAGGTGGGGCTCGAGGTCAGCGCGCCGATGAAGAACGTCTACGCGATCGCCCTCGGGCTCGCCGACGGTCTCCAGGAGGCCCACGGCGAGCCGTTCCACAACCTCAAGGCCGCCACCTTCGCCCAGGCGGTGCGCGAGATCGCGCTCCTCGGTCAGGCTCTCGGCGGCCGCGCCGAGACCGTCTACGGGCTCGCCGGCGTCGGCGACCTCGAGGTCACCGGTCTGTCCGGACGCAACAAGGTCTACGGCTCCCGGATCGGCGCCGGCGAGGAGGCCACGGAGGCCCTCGCCGCGATGGAGGCCGCCGAGCAGACCGTGGAGGGCGTGCCCGCCGCCGGTCTCGCGGTCCGGCTCGCCCGGCAGGTCGGCGGCGGGCTGCCCGAGCGCATGCCCCTGCTGTTCGCCGTCGCGGACGTCATCGGCGGCGCCGAGGACCCGGCCGGACGCGTCGCGGCCGCGGTGCTGTCGTGAGCCGGGTGCTCCCGGGTCGTCCCGCGGCGACCGGTGCGCGCGGCCGATGACGCAGGAGGACGCGCGGGGCGCCGGCGAGCTCAACCGCCGCCGCCACCGCCTGGCGGACATCGTGGTCGAGCGCGGCTCCGTCCAGGTCGAGGAGCTTGTCGCCGAGCTGGGCGTCTCGGCGATGACCGTCTACCGGGACCTGGCGGCGCTCGAGCAGCTGGGCCTGCTCGCGCGCTCGCGCGGCACGGTGACGTCCGTGGTCACCTCGCTCGTCGAGGCGTCGGCAGCCTACCGGCTCGCGCGTGACACGGAGGTCAAGGACGAGCTCGGCGCCGTCGCGGCCCGGCTCGTCGCCCCGGACAGCGTGCTTATGCTCGACGACTCGACGACCGGCCTGCACGTCCTGCGCGCGCTCGGCGCCACGAGCGGTCTCACGGTCATCACCCACTGCCAGTTCGTCGCCACCGCAGCCCAGGCGATGGAGGGGGTGCGGCTGCACATGGTCGGCGGACGCTGGACGCCGTGGGCGCAGGCCTACCACGGCCCGTCGACCGTGGCGGCGCTGCGCGAGCTCAGCGCCGACTGCTGCGTCATGTCGGCCACCGCGATCTGGGACGACGCGATGCACCACCCCGACGGCGACGTCACGGAGGTCAAGCGCGCCATGCTCGCGCGGTCGGTGCGCAAGATCCTCGTGGTCGACTCGAGCAAGTTCAGCCGGCGCGCGATGCACCGGGTCGCCGACCTCGCCCAGGTCGACGACGTGGTCGTCCCCTCCGCCCTGTCCGCCGAGCGGGTCGAGCACCTGCGCGACCTCGGCCTGCGGGTCCACGTGTCATGACCGCCGCACGAAGGGCCGTCCCGGCGCCGTCTGGCCACGGTACGACCGCGGGACCGCCGACCACCGGCGCACCGCCGGCCCTGACCATCCTGTCCGCCCCGTCCCCGTCACCCAAGGAGATCCCGATGCCGACGACGCACCAGATCCTCACCGACCCGAGGGCCGCCCGATGAGGGCCGTCGTCCTGCGCGGGAAGGGGGACGTCGTCCTCACGGAAGTGCCGACCCCGAGCCCGGGCCCCGGCGAGGTGCTGCTGAGGGTCGCCGCGAACACCGTGTGCGGCACCGACGTGCGGCTGCTGCGGGGGGAGAAGGACGCCCGGCCCGGGGTCGTGCTCGGCCACGAGGCGGCCGGCGTCGTCGCCGAGGTCGGCGACGGAGTGACCGCGGTGGAGGCCGGCGACCTGGTCGCGGTCCTGCCGACGATCTCGTGCGGCTCGTGCTTCTACTGCCGCCGCGACCTCGAGCACCACTGCGAGCAGGCCCGGCTGTTCGGCTACCAGGTCGACGGCGGCCTGGCCGAGTACCAGCTCGTGCCCGCCGACGCCGTCGCGCGCGGGAACCTCGTGCCGGCCCCGTCGGGCATGGACCCCGCACACCTCGCGCTGGCCGAGCCGCTCGCCTGCGTGCTCAACGGGCTGCGCGAGTACACCGTCGAGCTCGGCGACACGGTGCTCGTCATGGGGGCCGGCCCGATCGGGCTGCTCCACCTCCAGGTGGCGCTCCTGCGTGGCGCGCGCCACGTCGTCGTCACCAACCGCTCCGCCGAGCGGCGCCAGGTCGCGCTCGACATGGGCGCGACCCTCGCCCTCGACCCGGCCACCGACGACCTCGACGCCGAGCTGCGGGCGCTGACCGACGGCCGCGGCGCCGACGTCGCCGTCATCTCCATCGGTGCGCCCGAGCTGTTCAACGAGGCCTCCCGCCTCGTGCGCGTGGGCGGGCGCGTGAGCGCGTTCGCCGGGTTCCCCAAGGGCGGGACCGCCGTCATCGACCCGAACGACATCCACTACGGCCAGCTCACCGTCACCGGCGGCTCGAACTGCCGCCGGTCCGACTACCACGAGGCCGTCGGCCTGCTGGCGTCCGGCGCCGTCGACGGCTCGCGCTACGTCACCCACCGGTTCGACCTCGACCACGCGCTCGACGCCGTCGAGCTCACCGCTCAGCGGGGCGGGCTCAAGGTCGCCGTCGTCCCCGGCGGGACGACCGCCGCTGCGACCTGATCCGGCGCCGCGCCCTGACCGACCCGAGCACACCCGACCTGACCAGACCCGCCCCGACCAGCCACGTCCCGCCCCCGCACGTCCGTCCACCCATCCACCCATCTACCCATCACCCCCACCAGATCGACACCGAAGGAGCTGTCATGACCAAGCTCGTCAACGACCCGTCGGACTTCCCGGCCGAGCTCGTCGCCGGATTCGCTGCCGCGTTCCCCCACCACGTCCGTGAGGTGTACGGCGGCGTCGTCCGAGCCACCCGCACCCCGAAGGGCAAGGTCGCCGTCCTCACCGGCGGCGGGACGGGCCACTACCCGGCGTTCATGGGCTGGGTCGGCCCGGGCTTCGCCGACGGCGGCGTCACCGGGAACATCTTCGCGTCGCCGTCGGCCGCCCAGGCCGTGTCGGTCGCGAAGGCGGCCGAGCGCGGCGGCGGCGTCATCATCGGCTTCGGCAACTACGCCGGCGACGTCCTCCACTTCGGCGACGCCGTCGAGCGCCTGCGTGCCGACGGCATCGACGCCCGCGCGCTGGTCGTCACGGACGACATCGCCTCCGCGACCGAGGACGAGATCGACAAGCGCCGCGGCATCTCCGGCGACCTCCCGGTATTCAAGATCGCCTCCGCCGCGGCCGAGGAGGGCATGGACATCGACGAGGTCGAGCGCGTGTTCCGCCACGCCAACGACCGCACTCGGACCCTCGGCGTCGCGTTCTCGGGCTGCACCCTGCCCGGCTCGTCCGAGCCGCTGTTCACCGTGCCAGAGGGCCGGCTCGGCATCGGCCTCGGCGTCCACGGCGAGCCCGGCATCGACGAGACGGACCTCGGGACCGCCGACGAGGTGGCCACCACCCTCGTCGACACCGTGCTCAAGGAGCGTCCCGAGGGCGCCGACGGACGCGTCGTCGTCCTGTTCAACGGGCTCGGCACCGCGAAGTACGAGGAGATGTTCGTCGCCTACCGCACCATCGAGAGCCAGCTCGAGGCCGCCGGCCTCACCGTGGTCGACCGGCTCGTGGGCGAGCTCGTCACCTCGCTGGACATGGGCGGGGTCTCCTTGACGCTGGTGTGGGTCGACGACGAGCTCGAGCGGCTGTGGAAGGCCCCCTGCGACACGCCGACCGTGAAGATGGGGCAGATCGCCGGCGAGGAGCTCAGCGCCGAGGAGATCCAGCAGGTCGAGTCCGCCGAGCAGGCGATCCCCGACGCCGACGACGCCGGGAAGGCCGCCGCGGCACGCCTCGTCGAGGTGCTCTCGTCGGTGTCCGAGGCGCTCGCCGCGAAGAAGGAGGAGCTCGGTGAGCTCGACACGTTCGCGGGCGACGGCGACCACGGCACGGGGATGGCGCGCGGCTCGAGCGAGGCGCTCGCCTCGGCACGGGAGGCCGTCGACGCCGGAGCGGGCCTGCGCACCGCGCTCGGCCGGGCCGGCGAGACCTGGTCCGACCGAGCCGGCGGCACCTCGGGCGCGCTGTGGGGCGCACTGCTCAACGCGGCCGCAGGCGAGCTGTCCGACACCGGGTCGCCGAGCAACGCCGACCTCGTTCGGGCCGCCAAGGCCGCGGTGGACGCCGTCGCCCGCGTGGGCGGGGCGGTCGCGGGTGACAAGACGATGCTCGACGCACTGCTGCCCGCGATCGACGCCCTCGGCGAGGGCGACTGGGCGGCCGCCGCGGTGGCTGCCCAGCAGGGCTCGGAGTCGACCGAGCAGATGCGGCCCAAGCTCGGGCGCGCGCGTCCGCTCGCGGAGAAGTCCGTGGGGCACGCGGACCCCGGCGCGGTCTCCGCGGCGCTGGTCGTCCGCACGATCGCTCGGCACGCGGGCACGGCGCACTGAGGCGAGGCGCGGGACTCGGCGTCGAGATCGTGGTTGGAGCGAGCTGAGGAGACGGACCTCGCGCCGAGAGCGCGGTTGACGCGCCGAGAGTCAGGTCGGGGCGCCGAGTGGACACCCGCCGGGGGTCCATTCGGCGTCCCGACCGCGTCGTCGACGACGAACCGCGCCCTCGGCGCCTTGACCGCGCCCTCGGCGTTCCGACCGCGTCGTCGACGTGCCGGAGCCGGCAGTACTCAGTCCGCGCTGTTCTCCCGCACCGCCCGGACGGCGGTGTCGACCGGGACGGTGCCGTCGTCCTCGGTCCCCGGCCCACGGCGGCTGTGCACCGCGCTCACTTGAGCAAGTACCTGCGCCGGCTTCTCGGTGTCGCCGGCACCGTCCTAGCATCGATCAGATTCTCCGGCCGGCCCGTCGACCTCACCCGTGGACGACGATCGCGTCGGGGCGGTGCCGGCACTGCCGGCTGACGACCACGAGCCGGCACTGCCGGTCCAGGACGACAGTGAGGACGCGATGATCGGCATCGATCTCTCGGGCAAGGTCGCGCTCGTCACCGGTGCGTCGCGCGGGCTCGGGCGGAGCATCAGCCTGCTGCTCGCGGAGGCCGGGTGCAGCGGGGTGTCCGTCAACTACCACCAGAGCCGCGAGCGGGCGGAGTCGGTCGGCCGCGAGCTCGAGGAGCGCGGGGCCGAGGCGCTCCTCGTTCAGGCCGACGTCGGCGACGAGGACGACGTCCGGGAGCTCGTCGACCGCACCCGCGAACGGTTCGGGCGCATCGACATCCTCGTCAACAACGCGGGCAGCTGCCCGATCGGCACGTTCGACGACACCCCGGTGTCAGACGTCGACCTGGCGTACCGGACGATCGTGCGCTCGACCTTCCTCTGCACCCAGTCCGTCGTCCCCGTCATGCGGGAGCAGGGCGGTGGCCACATCGTCAACGTCTCCTCGACCTCCGGGCTCACCGGCGGCACGATGGGACCGGCGTACGGTCCCGCCAAGGCTGCGGTCGTCGCGCTGACCAAGTACTCCGCACGGACGCTGACCCAGGACGGCATCAAGGTCAACTGCATCGCGCCGGGCTACATGGACACCGACATGTACTACGAGGCCAACCCCGACCTCGACGTCCGGGCCCGGCGGGTGACGGACATCCCCCTCGGACGGGTCGCCCAGCCCGAGGAGGTGGCGAACGTCGTCCTCTACCTGGTGTCCGACCTCGCGAGCTATGTCGTCGGCGAGACCGTGCTCGTCTCGGGCGGACGAACGACGTGACCGGGCCGGCCCGGCGCGGTCCGAGGCTCCGGGACGGCTGAGAGCGTCCCGGTACGGGCCGGAGCTCCGGGACCAGATGGCGTCCCGGCCCGGCCCGCAGGATCCGGGGCCACGTGGTCGTGGCCCCGGAGAGCAGCATCACCATGGGTTCATTACAAGGAGGTATGAGCAATGGCTAGATACGTGTGCGGCATCGACGCGGGGACCACGGGGTGCACGGTCATGATCGTGGACCTCGAGGGCCACGTCGCCGGGACCGGCTACCGCGAGTACCCGTGCAGCTATCCGCAGGCCGGCCGGGTGGAGCAGGACATGGACGTGGTCTGGCAGGGGATCTGCGATGCCAGCACCGAGGTGCTCGCGGCGACGCAGATCGATCCGCGCGACATCGAGTCGGTGGGATTCTCCAGCCAGCGCGGGACGTTCGTGTGCATCGATGAGGACTGGCGCCCGCTCCACGACTCCATCGTGTGGAACGACAACCGCGGGTCGCACGACGAGATCGAGCACCTGCGGGCACGGATCTCCCCGGAGGAGTACCACGCGATCACGGGCACGGCCCTGTACGCCAACTGGTCGCTCCCGAAGATCATGTGGGTGAAGAACAACTGGCCGCACGTGTGGGAGAAGACCTGGAAGGTCGTCAACGGCCAGGAGTGGTTCCTCCACAGGCTCGGCTCCCGGGAGCTGTTCTCGGACCCGTCCTCACTCACGCTGAGCGGCATGATGGAGGTCGACACGCTCCAGTGGTCTCAGCGGATCTGCGACCTCGCGGGGATCCCGACGGAGCTGCTGCCTCCGATCGAGCCACCGATGAGGCAGGTCGGCCAGGTCTCCGCCGAGGCGTCGGCGGCGTCGGGCCTCGCCCAGGGGACCCCGATCTGCGTGGGCGGCGGCGACCAGCAGTGCGCCGCCGTCGGCTCGGGCGTCGTCCGTGAGGGGCTGGCCGAGATCACCGTGGGCACGGCGTCGGTCATGGTGGCGCACGTCGACTCGCGCAGGGCGGACCCGGGCTGTCAGGTCCTGCACGGCGGGCACGCCGTGCCGGGCCGGTGGGAGCTCGAGGGGGAGGCCGACTGCTCCGGCGCGGTCCTGCGCTGGTACCGGGACAACTTCGCCCAGGCCGAGCAGGACGCCGCCGCCGCGCGCGGCGTGAGCGCCTACGACCTCATCACCGAGCAGGCGGCCCAGGCGCCCGCCGGGTGCAAGGGCGCCCTGTTCTTCCCGTTCTTCGTCGGGCAGGTGACGCCGCGGTACGTCCACAACGCCCGCGGCGGCGCCCTGGGGCTGTCATTCATGCACGACCGCGCGATGGTGGCCCGCTCCGTGCTCGAGGGCAGCGCCTTCGAGATGCGGATGATCGTCGAGGCGATGGAGGACGTGATCGGCCAGCCGTTCGAGTCGATCAGGCTCTCCGGCGGCGGCGCCACGAGCGACCTGTGGAACCAGATCCAGGCGGACGTCTACGGCCGGCCGATCGAGCTGCTCCGCGTGCCGGAGTGCACCACGCTGGGCGCGGCCATCCTCGGCGCGGCAGCCACCGGGGTCTTCGGATCGATCGAGGAGGCGGTCGAGCACATGGTCCATCCCGTGGGCCACCTCGAGCCCGACCCCGCGAACCGGGAGCTCTACGACGAGCTATACGACGTCTTCCTCACGACCTTCGACGCGCTCACCGAGTCGGGCGCGTACGACAAGATCGCCGCCGTCCAGCACAAGTACTGGGGCAGCTGACTCGCGGTTCCCCGCGCCGGCGGCCGTCGCCGGCGTCCCGACCGCGGACCCGGCGAGCCGGAGCCGCCAGGACTCAGTCCGCGCGGTTCTCCCGCATCGCCCATACGGCGGTGTCGACCGGGACCGTCCCGTCCACGCCGGCCTGGGGCTGCGAGGCCAGGACCACCCGCCAGCCCTCGGGCAGGTGGACCGGCTCGCCGTCGGTGACGAGCACGACGAGGACCTCGCGACCGTCGGCACATCGGGACAGCAGAGCGAGGACGCCGTCGGCGCCGAGCCCGTCCTGGTCGCCGGCCGTGCCCGCCGCGCGGCCCGACGCGGGCAGGTCGACCTCTCCCGGCCCACCGGCGTCGACGAGCTCGAGCGACGCGCGGCCGAGACCGAGCTTGCGGCGCAACCGCAGCGCCTCGCGGTAGAGCTCGAGCGTCGAGCCGGCCACGCCCGCCTGCCGGTCCGCCGCCAGCGCGCGGAACTCCTCGGGCTGGGGCAACCACGAGGCGCCCGACGGCGAGAAGCCGAATGCCGGTGCGTCGGCCTCCCAGGGCAGCGGCACACGGCAGCCGTCGCGCCCGGCCTCGGCGCCGGCGGTGCGCGCGTACGCCGGGTCCTGACGGGCCTGCGCCGGCAGGTGGGTGTGCTCGGGCAGGCCGAGCTCCTCGCCCTGGTAGAGGTACGCCGAGCCGGGCAGAGCGAGCATGACCAGCGTGACCGCGCGGGCGCGGCGCAGCCCCAGGGCGGCGTCGGGCTGCGGGTCGTCCGCCGTGATCCCGTTCGGACCCTTGCCCGTGTCCTCGCGGGCGAGGCCGAGCCGGCTCGCGTGCCGCACGACGTCGTGGTTGGACATCACCCAGGTCGACGGCGCGCCCACGCGGTCCGCCGCGGCGAGCGACCCCCGGATCGCGGCGGCGTACGACCCTGAGTCGTAGCGGGTGGACAGGAAGCGGAAGTTGAACGCCTGGTGCATCTCGTCGGGCCGCACGTACCGCGCGAGACGTTCGTCGTCGTCGACCCAGGCCTCGGCCACGAGGATGCGCGCGGGGGAGTACTCGTCGAGGACGCGCCGCCAGGTCCGGTAGATCTCGTGGACGCCGTCGCGGTCCCACATCGGCGCGGGCGGGACGTCGGCCGGGTCGACGTCGGAGCCCGAGACCATGCGCAGGTGCCAGGGCCAGTCGGGCAGCCCCGCCTCCTTGACCAGGCCGTGTGCGACGTCGACCCGGAACCCGTCCACGCCCCGGTCGAGCCAGAAGCGCAGGATCGAGAGGAACTCCGCGCGGACCTCCGGGTGGTCCCAGTCGAGGTCGGGCTGCGAGCCGTCGAACAGGTGGAGGTACCACTGCGGGTCGTTGGCCCACGCGGAGCCCGGGGCGTCGGTCCGGTCGCGCACGCGGGTCCAGGCGATGCCGCCGAACACCGAGGTCCAGTCGTTCGGGGGCAGGTCGCCGTCGTCGCCCCTGCCGTCCCGGAAGAGGTACCGGTCGCGCTCCGGCGAACCGGGACCCGCGGCGAGGGCCGCGCGGAACCACGAGTGCTGGTCGGAGGTGTGGTTGGGGACGAGGTCGACGATCACCCGCAGCCCGAGCTCGTGCGCCCGGACCAGCAGGATCTCGGCGTCGTCGAGCGAACCGAGCACGGGGTCGACGTCGCGGTAGTCGGCGACGTCGTAGCCCGCGTCCTTCTGCGGCGACCGGTAGAAGGGCGAGAGCCAGATCGCGTCGACGCCCAGGTCCGCCAGGTGCTGGAGCCTGGCGGTGATCCCCGGCAGGTCGCCCATGCCGTCGCCGTCCGAGTCCGCGAACGAGCGCGGGTAGACCTGGTAGACGACGGCGTCGCGCCACCAGTGGTCACCGCCGCCGGAGCCGGCGGCGTGCAGGAGGGTGCCCGCCGGGCGGTCGTGGGGTGCGGCTGCGTCGGTCATCCGTCCTCGTCCTGTGCCGGGTTCGTCGGTGGTGCGGGTGGGGCCTCGGCGCCCGGTGCGGGCGACGGGTACGCGGGCGACGGGGAGGCGGTCGCCGCGGCCGGCGACTCCGGCGGAGCCGCGCCGGTCGAACGACGCACCACCAGCTCAGGGACGAACGTCAGCTCGGCGGCGCTCGGCGAACCGCCCCGGATCATCGCGACGAGCGTCGACACCGCCGCCTGGCACATCGCCGGCACCGGTTGACGGATGGTCGTCAGCGGCGGGTCGCTGAACCCCATGAGCGGCGAGTCGTCGTAGCCCACCACCGACACGTCCTCGGGCACCCGCAGGCCCGCCGCGCGGACCGCGCGCACGACCCCGAGCGCCATGAGGTCCGACGCCGCGACGACGGCGGTGCAGCCGGCCTGGAGAAGCTCGAGGCCGGCGGCGCGGCCGCCCTCGACCGTGAACAGGGTCGAGACCGTCGCCGGGTCCGGGTCGTCGACGTACCGGGCCGCCGCCGCACGGAAGCCGTCGATCTTGCGGGCGACCGGTACGAAGCGCGTCGGACCGACCGCCAGGCCGATCCGACGGTGCCCCTGCGCGGCGAGGTGCCGCACGGCCAGATCCATGGCGTCGGCGTCGTCGGCGGCGAACGCCGGCGCCGAGATGTCCGGGTTCGTCCCGTTGACCAGGACGAACGGGACGCGCCGGTCGACGAGCCGGTGGTAGCGAGCGGGATCGGCAGAGGTGTCGGCGTGGAGGCCGGAGACGAAGACGATCCCGTCGACGCCGTGCTCGAGCAGCATCTCGACGTAGTCGTCCTCGGTGGTCCCACCGGGGGACTGGGTGCACAGCAGCGGCGTGAGGTCGGAGCTGCTCAGCAGCGTCTCGATCTGCTGGGCGAACGCCGGGAAGATCGGGTTCGAGAGCTCGGGGACGATCAGGCCCACGAGCCCGGCCGAGCGCTGCCGGAGCGACGAGGGCCGCTCGTAGCCGAGGACGTCGAGGGCGGCGAGCACCTCGCGCCGGGTGGCCTCCGCCACCCCCGGACGACCGTTGAGCACCCGGGAGACCGTCGCGGTGGAGACGGCAGCCTGGTCGGCGACGTCGGTCAGCCGCGTCCGGGGCGTCATGCGACGCTCTCCGTCGTCGACGTGGTCGGTAGGCCCCGTGGAGGGCGGTGGAGGGTCATCGTGCGCTCCTCGTCGAGCGTCCCGCTCGCGCGGTCGTGGGGAAGAGGTGCAACGGCACCGTCTGGATTCCTGAAAGTTACTGCAAGTGGTTGCAGATCGCCAGTCGGCTGCGTACTGTGTGCCTCGATCCGCGAGGTGCGCAGCGATGAGCACGTCCGCGGAGACATCCCCGTCACCTTCACACACCTGGAGACCGAGATGCGACGGAGCATCACCACCCTCGCGGCAGCAGCTGCCGTGGCCCTCACCCTCGCCGCCTGCGGAGGCGGTGACGACGAGTCGACCGGTACCGAGGAGGAGCCCGCCCAGGACGCCGGCGGAACCGACGACGAGGCGTCCTCCGACGACGCCGGTGGCGAGTCCTCCTCCGACGAGGCGTCCTCCGACGACGCAGGTGGGGACGAGGTCGCCGAGGCCGGCGAGGTCACGCCCAACGAGGACGGCACCCTGGTCGTCTGGGTCGACGAGACGCGCCAGGCAGCCGTCGAGGAGGCCGCCGTGGCGTTCGAGGAGGAGACGGGCATCGAGGTCCAGACCGTGCTGCGCAACTTCGAGGACATCCGCGCCGACTTCGTCACGCAGGTGCCCACGGGCGAGGGCCCGGACATCACCGTCGGTGCGCACGACTGGCTCGGCGAGCTCACCGTCAACGGCGTCGTCGCGCCGCTGGAGCTGACCAACGCCGACGTGTTCGAGCAGGTGGCCATCGATGCCGTCACGTACGACGAGCAGGTCTACGGGCTGCCGTTCGCCATCGAGAACATCGCGCTCATCCGGAACACGGAGCTCGCCCCGGAGGCCCCGGCCACGTGGGACGACGCGCTCGCAGCGGGCGAGCAGGCGGGCACCGAGTTCCCGATCCTCATCCAGACGAGCACCGAGGGCGACCCCTACACGTACTACCCGCTCCAGATGTCCTTCGGCGCCCCGGTCTTCGAGACCGACGACGCGGGCGCGTACACCGAGGAGCTCGGCCTGGGCGGGGAGGGCGGCGCGGCGTTCGCGCAGTGGCTCGCCGAGCAGGGCGAGAACGGCACGGGCGCCCTCGACACGAACGTCACCTACGACGTCGCCGTCGAGGCCTTCGCCAACGGCGAGTCACCCTTCATCGTCGGTGGCCCGTGGATGCTCGAGTCCTTCGCGGACATCGACGTCGCGATCGACCCGATCCCGGCGCCCGGTCCCGAGGCCGCCACGCCGTTCGCCGGCGTCCAGGCGTTCTTCGTCAACGCGCAGTCCGCGGACGCGCTCAACGCCAACGACTTCCTCGTCAACTACATGTCGACCGAGGAGGCGCAGACCACGATCTTCGAGACCGGTGGTCGCCTGCCCGCGCTGACCGCGTCGGCCGACGCCGCGGCGGAGGACGAGATCCAGGCCGGCTTCCGCGAGGTCGGCGCCGACGCGGCCCCGATGCCCGCACTGCCCGCGATGGGTCAGGTCTGGCAGTTCTGGGGCGTGACCGAGGCCGGCATCGTCTCCGGCGCCGAGGCCGACCCGGCCGCCGCCTGGGAGACCATGGTGGCCGACATCCAGGGCGCGATCGACGCCGGCTAGACCCTGCCCGTGCGGGGCGGCGGCCGACCTGCCGCCGCCCCGCAGCATGGCCCCGCCCGCCACGCGTCGCTACGGTGCGCCGTTCCCACCTCGCACCTCTCCACCTCGCACCCCGCGCCCCGCGGTGCGCCGCTCCCACCTCCGCTCCATGCGGTGCGCCGCTTCCACCCCGCGCGCCACGGCGCCGCTCCCACCTCGCGCCCCACGGCGCATCGCACTCCTCTCCGCACCGTAGGTCGGCACGACGTCGTGCCCACGTCCCCGAAAGGGCCCCATGACCGCGACAGAGCTCCCGGTGGCCGCCCCGTCGCCCGGCACCGGCGGCACCCGCACCCGTCCCGCCGCCGGCGGTGACGTCAACGTCTGGTTCTTCGTCAAGCTCGCGCTCGTCGCGCTGGTCGACGCGCTCGGTATCACGATCGTCATCCAGGCGGTCGGTGCCGAGTCCTGGTGGCTGTTGGGCGGCACCGTCGTCGTGCTCGTCGTCGTCAACTGGGTGTACTTCTCGCGCCGGGTCGTCCCGCTGAAGTACCTCCTGCCCGGACTGATCTTCCTCGCGATCTACCAGGTGTTCACCATCGTCTACACGGGGTACGTCTCGCTGACGAACTACGGCGACGGCCACATCCTCGACAAGCCGACGGCGATCGAGCGGATGCTCGAGCAGAACGAGCGACGGCTCCCGGACGCGACGACGTTCCCCGCCGTCGTCGTCGAGACCGATGACGGTCTCGGGCTGGCGATCTACGACGAGGCGTCGGGCACCGTACGGATGGGCGTCCACGAGGGCGAGCTCGAGGACGTGCCGGACGCCGTCGTCGACCTGGACGCCACGCGTCCCCTGATCACGGAGGTGCCCGGCGCACAGATCCTCCCGCGCGACCAGATCTCTGACCATCAGGCCGAGATCCTCGAGATCCGCATCCCGTTCTCGGACGACCCGAACGACGGGTCGCTGCGCACCACCGACGCCTCGAACGCGTTCCAGGCCACCTCGCGCCTGGTCTACGACGAGGACGCCGACGTCGTGACGAACGTCGAGTCCGGGGTCGAGTACCGGCCGGACGACCGGGGCAGCTTCGTCTCCGCGGAGGGCGAGGCGCTGACCCCCGGCTGGCGGGTGCTCGTCGGCCCCGAGAACTACATCGACGCGTTCGCCGACTCGAGGTACTCCGGCCCGCTGCTCAAGGTCCTGGCGTGGACGGTCGCGTTCGCCGCCCTGTCCGTGGTCACGACCTTCCTCCTCGGTCTCTTCCTGGCGGTCGTCCTCAACGAGCCGCGCCTCAAGGGGCAGAAGATCTACCGGACGCTGCTCATCCTCCCGTACGCGTTCCCGGGCTTCCTCGCGGCCCTGCTGTGGTCGGGTCTGCTCAACGAGCGCTTCGGCTTCGTCAACAACGTCCTCCTGCTCGGCGCCGAGATCCCGTGGCTCACCGATCCGTGGCTGGCCAAGCTCTCGGTCCTCGGCGTCAACCTCTGGCTCGGCTTCCCGTACATGTTCCTCATCGCGACCTCCGCGCTGCAGTCCATCCCCGGCGACCTCAAGGAGGCCGCGCGGATCGACGGCGCGGGCGTGTGGCAACACTTCCGGTCCATCACGATGCCGCTCGTGCTCGTGGCGACGGCCCCGCTGCTCATCGCCTCGTTCGCCTTCAACTTCAACAACTTCAACCTCATCTACATGCTCACCGGCGGCGGTCCGCGCATGGACGACGCGAGCGTGCCGGTCGGGCACACCGACATCCTCATCTCGATGGTCTACAACATCGCCGGCATCGACGGCGGGGCGCAGAAGGACTACGGGCTCGCGTCCGCGCTCTCGATCCTCATCTTCGTCATCGTCGCGGTGATCTCGGTCATCGGCTTCCGACAGGCCCGCAAGCTCGAGGAGTACAACTGATGACCACCACGACCCCCGACGCCGACCCGGTCGTCGACCGGAAGGGCCAGGAGATCGCCCCGCAGCGCCGCATGGGCTTCGGTCGCTGGTTCGCCGAGCTCGGTGTGCGGCACGTCGTCGGCATCGTCTTCGTCGTCTACGCCGCGTTCCCCATCGTCTACGTGCTCTCGGCCTCCCTCGCCGGGCAGGGCGCGACGCTGACCGGTTCGAACTCGCTGTTCACGTCCCTCGACGTCGGCAGCTATGCGCAGCTGTCCGACACCACGCTGTTCTGGACCTGGTTCCGCAACACGATGTTCGTCGGCCTCTCGACGGCGATCGGTACCGTGATCATGGCCGCCGCCGCGGCGTACGCGTTCTCCCGGTTCCGGTTCCGGGGGCACGGGTTCGGCCTCAACACCCTGCTCGTGCTGCAGATGTTCCCCCAGCTCCTCGCGTTCGTGGCGGTCTTCCTCCTCCTGCTCTCGCTCGGCGAGGTGGTGCCGGCGCTCGGGCTCAACTCGCGGGTCGGGCTCATCTGCGTGTACCTCGGCGGGGCGCTGGGCACGAACACCTTCCTCATGTACGGCTTCTTCAACACGATCCCCAAGGAGCTCGACGAGGCGGCCAAGATCGACGGCGCCAGCCACGCCCGCATCTACTGGACGATCATCCTGCGGATGGTCTCTCCGGTGCTGGCCGTCGTCGGCCTGCTGTCCTTCGTCGCCACGTTCTCCGACTTCGTCATCGCCCGCGTGGTGCTGCAGTCCGAGCAGAACTGGACCCTCGCGCTCGGGCTGTACGGCCTGGTCTCCTCGCTGACGAACCAGAACTGGGGCGTGTTCGCCGCGGGCGCCGTCATCTCGGCGGTCCCGGTGCTCCTGCTGTTCCTCTTCCTTCAGCGCTACATCGTCGGCGGGCTCACGGCCGGCTCGGTCAAGGGGTAGCGCGCCGGGACACGAGCCGGCGCAGGCCCAGCACTCCCCGCACTCCTGGTGCTCAGATGAGCGAACAGCGCGCCGCATTTGCGCGCATGCGCGAGCCGCTGGCAGGCTGAACGCACCCGAGCACCGGTCGTCGATAAGTCGATGACGCGGTGCGCCCCCGAGAACATGGGAGTTCCCGATGACTGACGGCCCCTACCTGCTGGGCATCGACATGGGTACCGGCGGTGCGCGCGCCGGGATCTTCGACGCCGCCGGCGCGCTCAAGGGCGTCGCCTCGACCGAGTGGAAGACGTCCTTCCCGCGGCCCGGCCGCGCCGAGCAGGACCCCGACACGTGGTGGTCGTCCATCGTCACCTCCGTCCGCGGCGCGCTGGCCGAGGCCAAGGTCCCCGCCGACGCCATCGCGGGCATCTCCGTCGACGCCACCAGCTCCACGCTCGTGGCCGCCACCAAGGACGGCCGCCACCTGCGACCCGCCCTGCTGTGGATGGACGTCCGGGCCGCCGCCGAGGCCGAGGAGCTCTCCCGGGCCGGCGACCCGGCCCTGAAGTACTCCGGGCACGGCGCCGTGTCCGCCGAGTGGGGCACCCCGAAGTCGATGTGGCTGAAGAACAACGAGCCCGAGATCTTCGCCGAGGCCGACCTCCTCGTGGACTGCACGGACTGGCTCGTCCACCGCCTGACCGGCGAGTGGACCATGTCCCTCAACCACGCGGCGGGCAAGTACTTCTACGACACCTCCGTCGGGGGCTGGCCCACGTCCCTCTACGACGCGGTCGGCGCGGCCGACCTGCTCGAAAAGTTCCCGGAGCGGGTCCTGCCCGTCGGCACCGCGGTGGGCGGCCTGCGCCCGCAGATCGCCGACGAGCTCGGCCTCGCCGCCGGCACGCCCGTGGCGGAGGGCGCGATCGACGCCTACGCCGGAGCGATCGGGCTCGGCGTCGTCGAGCCCGGCAAGATGGCCCTCATCACCGGCTCCAGCCACGTGATGATCGGCCAGTCCCCGGTGCCGTTGCACGCCAAGGGCCTGTGGGGCTCCTACACCGACGCCGTCATTCCCGGCGAGTGGACCGTCGAGGCCGGACAGGTCTCGACCGGGTCCGTCGTCGCCTGGTTCCGCGACCACCTCGCCCGCAAGGCGAACGACCGCGCGGCGGCGGAGAACCGCTCCGCCTACGAGGTCCTCGACGAGCTCGCCGCGGAGGTCCCCATCGGTTCGGAGGGCCTCGTCCTGCTCGACCACTTCCAGGGCAACCGCTCGCCCTACTCCGACCCGCGCTCCCGCGGCGTGTTCTGGGGCCTCACGCTCGGCCACACCGAGGGCCACATGTTCCGCGCGATCCTCGAGGGCATCTGCTTCGGCACGGAGAACATCTTCCGCACCATGCGCGCGGGCGGCTTCCCGCCGCAGGAGGTCGTCGTCTCCGGCGGTCCCACGAAGAGCCGCTTCTGGATGCAGATGCACGCCGACGTCTCGAACGTGCCGATCACGTTCACCGACGTGAGCGAGGGGCCCCTGCTCGGCTCCGCGATGATGGCCGCCGTCGGCGCCGGCGTCCACGCCGACCTCCCGACCGCGGCCCGGGAGATGGTCCGCACCGTGGATGTCATCGAGCCGGACACCGAGGCGCACGAGGCCTACCAGTACAACCTCGAGGCGTACATCGACACGTACGAGGCCATGAAGGAGCTGACCAACTCGATGTCGCGTCACGTCGACGAGGCCTGACGCCCACCGCAGAACCACCGGCAGCGCCGCGCCCGCGGCAGCGCCCGACCACCAGAAGGGAACCCGAGCCACACATGACCGAGACGATGAAGGCCGTCCAGCTCCACGCCGTCGGCGACGCACGCCTGGAGGAGGTCGAGAAGCCCACCCCGGGACCCGGCGAGGCCCTCCTCAAGGTCGCCGCGTGCGGCGTGTGCGGGTCCGACCTGGACCGCATGTTCAAGAAGGGGGCGCACAAGCTCCCCCTGATCTGCGGCCACGAGTTCTCCGCGTGGGTCGAGGAGCTCGGCGAGGGTGTCACCGAGGTGGCCGTCGGCGACCTCGTCACGGTCCCGCCGATGCTGCCCTGCTTCGAGTGCGCTCCCTGCGTGGCCGGCCACTACAGCCTGTGCGAGGACTACGACTACTACGGCTCGCGCCGCCACGGCGCCTACGCCGAGTACGTCGCGGGCCCGGCGCGGCTCCTGCTCAAGGTGCCCTCGGACCTCGACCCGCGGGCCGCGGCGATGGTGGACCCGTCGGCGATCGCCCTGCACGCTCTGCTGCGGACGAAGCTCGCGCCGGGCAAGCGGGTCGCCGTCGTCGGCGCGGGGGGCCCGATCGGCCTGTTCGCCATCCAGTGGGCACGTCTCGGCGGCGCGCTCGACGTCCTCGCCGTCGACGTCTCCCCGGAGAAGGCGGAGCTCGCCCGCGAGGCCGGGGCCACCGCCACGGCCACCACCCCGGAGCAGGCCGCCGAGGCTGCCGGGCTCGGCTACGACATCGTCGTCGAGTGCTCCGGCAACCCGATCGCCGAGAACCAGGCCGTCGGCCTGGCCGGACGCCACGGCGAGGTCGTGCTCATCGGCATCCCCAACGCCGACGTGACGATCAGCGACACGAACTGGGCGCGCATGATGCGCCTCGAGATCAACATCCTGGGCTCGTGGAACTCGTTCTCGGCGCCGTTCCCGGGCACCGAGTGGACGACCACGGTCGAGGCCATGCACCAGGGCCTGCTCAAGTGGGAGTTCATGATCACCCACGAGCTCCCGCTGGAGAAGGTCGGCGAGACGATCGAGGCGATGTACAACCGCACGATCCACAGCTCGAAGGTGCTGTTCCTGCCGCACGGGCTGTGAGCCCGGCAGGACCACGGACGCGGACGAGGACGACGACGACGGGGAGGCACGGTGCCGGTGCGCAGCGGTGACGAGGAGCGCGACCTGCTCCTGCTGCGGGTGGCCACGCTCTACCACGAGCAGGAGCTGACCCAGCAGGAGGTGGCCGAACGGCTTCACCTCACCCGCTGGCAGGTCGGCCGCCTCCTGCAGGAGGCGCGCCGCACCGGCATCGTCCGGATCGAGATCGTGCATCCACGGGCGCGCTCGCACGCCCTGGAGTCCGAGCTCGTCTCGCGCACCGGCCTCACCGCCGCCGTCGTCGTCCCGCCCGAGCGCGACCCGGTCGCCACGCGCGCCCGGGTCGCCGGTGCCGCCGGCGAGCTGCTCGCCGACCTCAAGGAGTCCCCGGGCACGCTCGCGGTGTCCTGGGGGCGCACGATGATCGACCTCGCCGAGCAGATCCCGCCGTCGTGGTCCGACGGCACGGTGGTGGTGCAGGCGAACGCCGGCCTGCCCCTGCCCGGGGCGAGCAACCCCGGGCAGGTCGTCGCCGAGCTTGCCCGCCAGGCACGGGGCACGGCCGTGTTCCTCCAGGCCCCGGCGATCGTCGAGTCGCCGGACCTGGCCGCCACGCTCATGGGCGACGCCTCGCTCAGGCGGGTCCTCGACCAGGCGCGGGAGGCCGACGCGCTCCTGTTCTCCCTCGGTGAGCCGGTCGGCACGTCCGTCCTCGTGGAGGCCGGCTACCTCAGCGCGGCCGAGGTCGAGCGTCTCGTCGCCCAGGGCGCCGTCGGCGACGTGCTCGGCCGGTTCATCGACTCCCGGGGCCGCCCGGCGGACCCGGCGATCGACGCGCGTACGGTCGGGCTCACGCTCGACGAGGTGCGCGCGTCCCGGCTGCCGATCGCCGTCGCGGCCGGCGTCGCCAAGACCCCGGCCGCGCTCGCAGCCGTCACCAACGGCCTGTGCAAGATCCTCGTCACCGACGAGGACCTCGCCGCCGGCCTGCTCGCCTCCCTGCCACCCGAACCCCCACGACCATCCCGAACGACAAGGAGCACGTCATGACCACCCGTACCCGCGCCGAGGTCGCCCAGCTCGTCGACCACACGCTGCTCAAGCCCGAGTCCACGCCCGACGACGTCGCCGCCCTCGTGCGTGACGCCGCAGAGCTCGGCGCCTACTCCGTGTGCGTGTCGCCGAACCTCGTCCCGCTCGAGGTGCCCGCCGGCCTCAAGGTCGCCGTCGTGTGCGGCTTCCCCTCCGGCGCCCACGCCGCCGAGGTCAAGGCCGCGGAGGCCGCCCGTTCCGCCGCCGACGGTGTCGACGAGATCGACATGGTCATCAACCTCGCGCTCGCGCTCACCGGACGCTACGACGAGACGGAGGCGGAGATCCGGGCCGTCCGTGACGCCGCTCCGGGCGTGGTGCTCAAGGTCATCATCGAGTCCGGCGCCCTGGACGACGAGCAGATCGTCGCCGTCTGCGAGGCCGCCGAGCGCGCCGGCGCCGACTTCGTCAAGACGTCCACCGGCTTCCACTCCAGCGGCGGGGCCACGACCCACGCCGTCGAGCTCATGGCGCGCACGGTGGGCGGACGCCTCGGCGTCAAGGCCTCCGGCGGGATCCGCGACACGGAGAAGGCCCTGGCGATGATCGAGGCCGGCGCCACGCGCCTCGGCCTGTCCGGCACCGCGGCCGTCCTCGACGGACTGGACGCCTGACCCGGACCCCACGACGGGCTCTTTGGCCGCTGCGAGGAACGCGGCGGCCGGACGGCCGACCAACCGGCGTACCACGGCGTCGCCGGCTCGACGACTGGCGGCGTCACGGCGTCGGGGGCCCGACGACAGGCGGCGTCCCGGCGTCGCCGGTCACCACGGCCGTAGGGCCGCGAGAGGATGAGCGCATGCTGGCCTACGAGTTCCAGTCTGACGGCGAGCTGCGGCTCGTCGAGCGGCCCGTCCCGGTCGCCGACGACGGCGAGGTGACGATCGACGTCGCCGCCACCGGTGTGTGTGGGACGGACCTGAAGATCGCCCGCGGGCAGCACCGGCTCTTCCCGCCCGGCACGGTGCGCGTCCCGGGGCACGAGGTCGTCGGCCACGTCCGGGAGAACCGCTCCGGCGACGACCGGTTCGCCCCCGGGACGCTCGTCGCCCTCGCCCCGAACGTCGGGTGCGGGACCTGCCACGCCTGCGCGGGCGGCCGCAGCAACCTGTGCACGGACTACGCCGGCGTCGGCCTCACCTTCGACGGCGGGTTCGCCGAGGTCGTCCGCGTGCCGGCGCGCGGCGTGGCGGCCGGCAACGTCCTCGTGGTCGACGCGGGCCTCGAGCCGGTCGAGGTCGTCATGACCGAGCCCGTCGCCGCCGTCGTGCGGGGCCTGCGCCCCCTCGACCCCGGACCGGGCGACACGGTGCTCGTCTGCGGCGCCGGCCCGATCGGGCTCACCACCGTGCTGCTGGCGCGGATGCGCGGGGCCGAGCGCATCATCGTCAGCCAGACGTCCGCGCCGCGCCGGGAGCTGGCCGCCGCCCTCGGCGCCGACGACACCGTCGACCCGCGCGCCGAGGACCTCACCGAGCGCGTGCTCGAGCTGACGGGCGGTCGTGGCGCGGACTGCGTGGTCGTCGCCACCCCGGTGGCCGAGGTCTTCGGCGACGCCCTGCGCGCCGCCGCCGTCGGCGGGCGGGTGAACTTCTTCGCCGGCCTGCCCTCGGGGAAGGGTGAGATCGCCCTCGACGCCAACCTCGTCCACTACCGCGAGCTGATCGTCACCGGGTCCACCGCGAACACGCCCGAGGACAACGCGGAGGCCCTGAAGATCGTGTCCTCCGACCCGCGGCGCTTCCGCCGCCTCATCACCGACCGCGTGCCGCTGGCCGACGCGCCCGCCGGGTTCGCCCGTGCGGCGGCGGGGGAGAGCCTCAAGCTCGTGCTTGAGCCGTAGGATCGCGAGCACATGATCGAGATCCTCACACCCCCAGAGATCGCCCGCGGCCGGGTGACCGGCGCGATCGTCGCCGGGATCCTCGGCGCCGTCCGGGAACGGACCGTGCCGGGCACGAACCTCCTCGAGATCGACGAGTGGGCGCGCGACCTCATCGCGATGGCCGGCGCGACGTCCTGCTACGTCGACTACGCGCCGTCCTTCGGGCGTGGCCCGTTCGGCCACCACATCTGCACCGCCGTCAACGACGCTGTGCTCCACGGCCTGCCCCACGACCAGGTCCTCGCCGACGGCGACCTGCTCACCCTCGACCTCGCGGTCCTCAAGGACGGCGTGGCGGCGGACGCGGCGATCAGCTTCGTCGTCGGGGAGTCGACCGACCCCGAGAGCGAACGCCTCATCGACGCCACGCGGCGCGCGCTCGACGCCGGCATCGCCGCGGCGGGCCCCGGGCAGCGGATCGGTGACCTCTCGCACGCGATCGGTACCGTCCTGTCCGACGCCGGGTACCCCGTCAACACCCAGTTCGGCGGCCACGGGATCGGCAGCACCATGCACCAGGACCCGCACGTGCCGAACACCGGCCGGCCCGGCCGCGGCTTCCCGCTGCGGCCCGGCCTCATGCTCGCGCTCGAGCCGTGGGTGATGACCGACACCGACGAGCTCGCGATGGACGACGACGGCTGGACGCTGCGCAGCGCCACCGGCTGCCGCACCGCGCACACCGAGCACACGATCGCCATCACCGACCACGGCGCCGAGATCCTCACGCTGCCCTGATCCGTCCGGCCGGAAGAACGGGCCCGCACGACGCCGGGGGGCGAGGTCCGTACGGACCTCGCCCCCCGGCGTCGTGCTCCTCAGGGTCAGCTCGCGTCGATCGCGTCCGCCATCGCTGCCAGCAGCACGGACACCGAGATCGCGCCCGGGTCCGGATGGCCGACGCTGCGCTCGCCCAGCGACTTCGACTTGCCGAACCCGGAGACGAGCTCGGCGGAGCGCTCCACGCCCTCCGCGGCGGCGTCGGCCGCGGCGCGCGCGGTCGCCGTGAGCCCGTCCGGGACCGCCGAGCGGGCGGCCTCGGCGGCGGGCACGAGCGCGTCGAGCATCGTCTTCTGCCCGACCTGCGCCTTGCCGCGGCGCATCACCTGCTCGGCACCGGCCTCGAGCGCCGAGGCGAACCCCTCGGCGTCGAGGGTGTCGCCGTCGAGGACCTTGGCCGGTGCCCGGAACAGGGTGCCGAAGATCGCGCCCGAGGCCCCGCCGCTCGTGGCGAGCACCGCGGAGCCCACGGCCTTGAACGCCTCGCCCGCGGTGCCGGGCGAGGCCTCGGCCAGGGCCTGCTTCCCGGCCGTGAACCCGCGCGCCATGCCGACGCCGTGGTCGCCGTCGCCGATGGCCTGGTCCGCCTGGGTGAGCCGGTCCTTCGCCGCGACGATCGCGTCGCACGCGGCGGTGAGCACGGCCGTCACCTCGGCAGTCGTCAGCTGGTCCGCCATCGCTCAGGCCTGCGAGTAGGGCAGCGAGCGGCAGGGCGCGGCCAGGAGACGCTCGAGGTCGTCGTCGAGCCGCAGGAGGGTCAGCGAGAAGCCGGCCATCTCCTGGGAGGTGAAGTACGAGCCGACGTCGGTGCGCACGACCTCGATGCCCTTGTCCTCGAGGAGCTGACGGGCCCTGCGGTTGACCACGAGGAGCTCCATGAGCGTGGTCGCCCCGAGGTTGTTGACGAGCAGGGCGACGCGGTCGCCGGAGGAGAAGGGCAGGTCCGCGACCAGCTTGTCGACCATCTTCTCGGTGAGCTCGTCGGCGGTCATCATCGCCGAGCGCTCGACGCCCATCTCGCCGTGCATGCCCAGGCCGATCTCGATCTCGTCGTCGCCGAGCTCGAACGTCGGCTCGCCGGTCTCCGGCAGGGAGCCGGCACGGACGGCCACCCCGAGCGTGCGCGTGGCCTGCTGGGCCCTGACGACGAGCGCCTCGGCCTCCTCCAGTGAGTCCGCCTGTGCGCACGCCGCGCCTGCGATCTTGACGACGTAGAAGGCGCCGCCGATGCCGCGGCGGGTGTCCGGGTCGTCGGTGGCGACGTCGTCGTTGACGAGGACCGTGCGGGTGTCGATCTCGTCGTCGTCCTCGGCGAGCTCGGCACCCATGTCGAAGTTGAGGACGTCGCCGGCGTAGTTCCCGTACAGCAGGAGGACGCCCTTGCCGCGGTCGGCGGCCGCGATGGCCTCCTGGACGTGCTGCGGCGCGGGGGCGGCGAACACGTTGCCGGCCACGCTCGCGTCGGCGAGTCCCTCGCCGACGTAGGCCGTGTACATCGGCTCGTGCCCCGAGCCGCCGCCGATGACGAGCCCGACCTTGCCGTCCTCGATCGAGTCGCGCACGAGCACCCGGGAGCCGGGAGCGCGCGTGAGGGACCCGTGCGAGGCGAGCACGAGCCCGTCGAGCACCTCGTCGACCAGGTTCTCCGGGTCGTTGATGATCTTCTTCGCCTTGGTCATTCCACACCTCGTCGTCGTCGTGCGGAGGCGGCGTCGACGGGGGCGAGGGGACCGACCCCGACGAGCGCGTGCTCACCGCGATGTGAGAAGTTCTCAGCGCCGTGCGCTGCGAGTCTGAGCCTACGCGGGGTGCTGTCCGGGGGAGAGGGGCGGTGCAGTGGGCCGGGAAGAGATGCTCATCTGAGCGGAGTGGGGCGGGTGGTATTCGCGGTGGACGGGCACAGGCGTGCTCATCCTCACGGAAACTCGCTCGACCGGACCGCACGAGTGCCTCGGGGAGCGGGCGGGGGCGCAGCAGGCAGGGGGCGGCCGGACCGGCATATGCCGCGCCACCGCGCCGTTTCGAGGGCCGACGGCGCTGCGCCCCGCGGACCGGCAGCGGGCGGACCTGCTGTCGCGGCACGTGTCCGAGGCCCCGGACCGGGTGCGCGTGGAGCTGCCGGCCGACTGTTGCCATTTCGTGATGTGCGGGTAGCGTCGGGACCTTGAACTGCGAAGGACGGCCGTCGCATCCGCCCCGCGAGTCCTTCGTGACATGGAATCGATCTGATCCGGTCGGGCGGTCGGGCGCGTCGACGGCGCATCCCGGGACGGGGCCGTGGAGTTCAGTGTGATGCAGCAGCAGACCACCACCAGCGGCGCACGGCGATCGAAGCGATTCCTGCGCGGCGGACTGATGACCACCGCGGGTGCCGCGGCCTTCGCCGGGGCGATGCTCATGCCGACGGCCGCGAACGCGGCTGACGACGCCACCTGGGACGCTCTCGCCGAGTGCGAGTCGGGCGGCGACTGGTCGATCAACACCGGCAACGGCTACTACGGCGGCCTCCAGTTCCTCCAGTCGACCTGGGAGGCGAACGGCGGGACCGGGAACCCGGCCGACGCGTCGCGCGCCGAGCAGATCCGCGTCGCGGAGAACGTGCTGGCCACACAGGGCTGGGGCGCATGGCCGGCGTGCTCCGCACAGATCGGGGCCACCGGCGAGGCGGAGCCTCGCGACACGCCCGCGCCCGAGCCGGCGCCCCAGGAGCAGGCACCGGCCGAGCAGGCACCGCAGGCCGAGGCCGCTCCGCAGCAGCAGGCACCGGCCCAGCCCGCCCCGCAGGAGCAGGCACCGCAGGCCGAGCCGGCTCCGCAGCAGCAGGCACCGGCCCAGCCCGCCCCGCAGGAGCAGGCCGAGCCCGCTCCGGCGCTGCCCGACGTGGCGCCGTCCGACGAGACCTACACGGTCGTCGCGGGCGACACCCTGTTCGACATCGCCGAGGCGCACGGCATCGAGAGCGGCTGGCAGGGCATCTACGCCGTCAACCAGGACACGGTCGCCCACCCCGACCTGCTCCACGTCGGCCAGGAGCTCGTCCTTCCCGCCGAGTAACGCGGGCGGAGCCGAGGGCGGGCGGAGGACCTGACGGGTCCTTCGCCCGCCCTTCGCGTGTCTCCGGCTGCCCTCGCCGGCAGCTCTCCCCGGCTGTTCCCTCCGTGTGGGCGGCCTGGGCGGGCCGGGCGGCGTGGGCGGTCCGAGCCGTCTCGGCCTCCGGGCGAGGAGCCGCGTCAGCCGAGGCGGAGAAGTGCGGCCGTGCCGGGTTCGAGGACATGCCCCCCGTCGACGTCGCGCACGTCGGCCGACGCGTGGGTGACGTGCGCGTTGGGCGGGAGCTCGACCGGATCCGGACCGAGCGCGAGCACGAGGTGACGGGAGTCGAGCACGAGCACCAACGCGTCGGTGTCGACGTCGCGCAGCCCGAGGTAGCCCGACGCCGTGCCCAGCTCGCGGCGCAGCCGTAGCCACGCGCGCAGGCGCTCGTAGGTCGAGTCGTCCTGGTGCCGCACGGGCGCGAGGGCCGCCACCAGGTCCCCGAGCGATCCGGTCGAGCTACCCGCTTCGGCGGAGCCGCCGGCGGGGGAGTCGTCCGGGTCGAGCTCGACGCCCTGACGCAGGTACACCGCACCGGGCAGCATGAGCGTCAGCGCCGTCATGGAGCGGACCCGCCGGGCGCTCTCGGCTGCGTCGCGCGCGTGGGCCCAGGTCGGGGGTGGGGCCGCGGCGCGACCGGTGGCCAGGGCCCAGGCCGGGCGTGCGCCGAGCGGCTCGTGGACGCCGAAGACCCCGGTGAGCGCCTCACCCATCGCGGCCGTGTCCCAGCCGGTGCGCGCGAGCCGGTCGTCCCGCGTGGCGTGGAGCCAGTCCTCGTGCAGGACCTCGGCGTAGGCCTCGAGGGAGAGGGCCCGGACGCCGCCGGTGAGCGCGCCGTCGTGCTCGGCGACGACCGCGTGCAAGGCACCGGGGGTCGCTCCGCGGGGGTGGCGCAGCAAGGTCCGGGGCGCGGGTGCGCCGGCTGAGGCGGTCTCCCGCTCGTCCAGGCCGAGCGCGCGGGCGTCGGTGGTGCCGCGTGCGATGCCCAGGTCGATCCCGTCCACCCCGAGGGCGAGCCAGCGCTCCACCCGCGCGAGGTGGGAGGCGCTCGTGTCCGAGATCTCGATCGGCAGCACCGAGGCCACGACCTTCAGCGCGCGACGGTGCGCGCGGCGGACCACGGCGGCCACCGCCTCGGCGACCAGCGGGTGCCGGGGATCGAGCTCGGGGGCCGTGAGCAGGAGCGCGTCGCACCCGAGCGAGGCGACGTGCGGCACGTGAGCGGCGACGTCGTCGAGGGCGTCGACCGTGCGGACCTCGGCGGTCTCGTAGACCGCGGCCGTCGACCACCACGGCAGCGGGTCCGTCGGCCTGCGGTGGAGCATCCGCGTGGCGCGCGAACCGGTCGTGGCGGCGTCGGTGGTGATCGTCGCGAGAGCCATAGACGGACATTGTGGCCCCGCCCGGGCGGCCCACCAAGCCCACACGGCGCGAGAGGGCGGTTCTGCCCGGCGAGCGAGCGTGGTTCTGCCCGGCGAGCGAGCAGCCGCCGGCATGCCCGTCGTGCTCGGACATCACGGCGTACCCGCAGATGAGCGATCCCGGCACCGGCGGCTGCGATTCACCTGGCGGCCGCCGGAGATCCAGCCACCGTTCACCGGGCGCTGGTCTGCTCCGCAGGGATGCGCCCTCGGCGCACCCACCATCCCCCTGAACGCGAGGAAGAGGAGAGTCGTGCGCGCACGAGCTCGAAGAATGTCCACCGCGGCGGCCGGAATGCTCGCCGCCGCTCTCGCCGCGACGCTCGCCGCACCTGCGCTCGCGCAGCCGGCGCCCCCGGACCCGGCGGCACAGGACGATCAGACCGACGAGAACGACCAGGCGGCGGAGGGGTCCCGCTGGACGCTCGCCAACCTGCCGGACACCCAGTTCTACTCCCGCTACGCGGCCGACCAGTTCGAGCCGCGCTACGGCAGCAACCCGTACCAGGCGCAGACCGAGTGGCTCGCCGAGGTGCGCGACGAGCTCAACATCCCGTTCGTCACGCACGTGGGCGACGTCGTCGACCGTGCGGGCGTCGAGCGCGAGTGGGAGACGCCGGACGCTGCCCACCAGGTGCTCGAAGACGCCGGCCTTCCGTACTCGGTGCTGCCCGGCAACCACGACCTCACCGACTCGAGGTCGAACGACACCGAGCTGAGTCCCGACGAGCCTTACCTGCAGTGGTTCTCCCCGGAGCGCTCGGCCGCGCAGTCCCCGGACTCGGGCCGCGACGCCACCGGCTTCAGCGAGTACCACGTCTTCGAGGCCGAGGGGCAGGAGTACCTCGTGCTCTCGCTCGCCTGGCGCACCTCGGACGAGACGCTCGAGTGGGCCGACCAGGTCATGGCGGAGCACCCCACGCTCCCGACGATCCTCGTCTCGCACGAGATCCTCGGCGTCGACTCGGACGGCGTGACCGCTGTGACGGGCGGGAACGGGGAGCGGCTGTGGGACGGGCTGATCCGTGACAACGACCAGATCTTCCTCACGCTCTCGGGCCACAACCACGGGTCGACGCACCGGGTGGTGGAGAACGACAACGGCAACGGGGTCATCCAGATCCTCCAGGACTGGCAGATGCACTACGAGGGCGGCAACGGCTACCTGGGCCTGCTCGAGTTCGACCTGGAGAGCGACGCGATCCACGTGTCGGCGCCCTCGCCGTGGGTCGTCGGCAAGGACCCCGAGGACCTGACCGTCCACGACCGCCCGATGCTCGACGCTCCCAACGAGGAGTACACGGTCGACATCGACTTCGCCGAGCGGTTCTCCGGCTTCAACCCGGACTGGGAGCCGGGCGACGGCGAGGACACCTCGCTCACGGAGCGCGCCCGCAGCCTCATCCTCGACGGCTTCGAGGGCGTGCCGCCGGTCGACCGTGCGGTTCCGGGCTCCACCGAGGACTTCGTGCGCACCGAGGGGACGGTCGCGCACTGGCGGCCGAACCTCGTCGACGCGGAGATCGGGGAGGTGCTTCCCGAGGGCGCGATCCTGCCCGACGTCATCCGTGAGGACCAGGCGATGACCCGCGGTCCGATCGACACCTCCCCGACGGCGCAGGAGGCGGACGTCTCCCTGTGCGAGGGACACGCCTTCTCCTCCTCCGCGAGCGGCATCTGCTTCGACAACTCGTCCAACAGCGACGACCGGTTCAGCTACTTCAGCACCGAGCACGGCGTGCCCGTGACCAACGTCGAGTTCGACGACGGCTACACGATCGAGGCGTTCATCAACATCTCGGAGGAGTGGACCGCCGAGGAGAACGCGTGGACCCGCGCGCTGGCCCGCTCCGGCAACCGCTCCCGCATCCCGGACATGGCGCAGATCTGGGACTACACCGACTCGCCGGCGTCGATCGGCTTCTCCAACCTGCGCGAGTTCCAGTGGACGGTCGTCCCCGAGGACCCCACCACCGGCGACCGCACCGCATGGTCCGGCGAGATCACCTCCGACGACTGGTACCACCTCGCGATGGTCAACGACCCCGAGGACGGTTCGGTGACGATGTACGTGGACGGCATGCCGATCCTGCGCAACATCAGCGACGGCAACGGCATGTCCTTCGAGGAGGGCTACCCGTGGATGATCGGCGCCGCCCTGAGCGACGACGAGGTCGGGGCCGGCTGGCACGGCGGCGTCGGTGAGGTCCGCGTCATCGACCGCGCCACCGAGCCCGGCGAGTGGCTCATCGACCGCCCGGAGGTCGAGGCCTTCACGGCCCCGACGGCGGAGCTCGAGTCCGGCGCCGACGGCGTCCTCCCGGCGCTCACTGGCACCGGGCAGCCGGGCGCGACCGTCGTCGCCACCGGCGCGGTCACCGGTGAGGCCGTCGTGGCGGAGGACGGTTCCTGGACCCTCGAGGGTGCCCTCGCGGACCCGACGGCGACCGGCACCCACGAGTTCGGCCTCACCCACGGGTTCGGCGAGCGTCGCTCGGAGGCCGTGGCCGGCCAGGTGACGGTGCCGGGCGACGACGAGGAGCCGGGTGAGCCTCGTCCGGACCCCGAGCCGGAGCCTGAGCCGGTGCCGCCGTCACCGGGGCGTGGGTTCTACCTGAACGACGGGTGGGGGATCTGGGCCGATCACGAGTTCAGCTTCGGTCGTCCGGGTGATGAGGTGCTGGTCGGTGACTGGGACGGCGACGGGTCCGACACGCTGGCCGTGCGTCGGGGTAACGCCTACTTCCTGTCCAACTCGCTGTATGGCGGTGCGGCGGAGGTCGAGCTGACCTACGGGCGTGCGGACGATGCGGTGCTGGTGGGTGACTGGGACGGGGACGGCGCGGATTCGTTCGCGGTGCGTCGTGGGAACAGCTACTTCCTGTCGAACTCCCTGACCGGTGGGAACGCGGATGCGGTGCTGGACTACGGCCGCGCCGACGACACCGTGCTGGTCGGGGACTATGACGGCGACGCCGTCGACACCTTCACCGTCCGCCGCGGCAACACCTACTTCGTCTCGAACTCGCTCAGCACGGGCTGGGCGGACGTCGAGCTGGACTACGGCCGGGCCGGTGATGACGTGCTGGTTGGTGACTGGGACGGCGACGCGGTCGACACCTTCGCCGTGCGCCGCGGGAACCTCTACCTGGTGTCGAACTCGCTGACCTCCACGGTGGCCGACACCGAGGTCCGGTACGGCCGGGCCGGCGACGAGGTGTACGTCGGTGACTGGGACGGCGACGGCTCCGACACCCTCGGAGTCCGCCGCTGACCAGAACCTGATGCCGATCATCGGCGAGTGAGCGGACCTCTGCTCTGCTCCACGAGTGAGCGGAGTTCTGCTCCGCCGGTGAGCGTCGCCCGGACCGAGGTCCGGGCGGCGCTCACCTGTCGGGCGGGCCCCGCACCCTGGTGGGGTGCGGGGCCCGCCCGTCGTCGTCGCGATGCTCGGTGCTCGGCTCGGTGTGGTCGGTGAGTCAATGGGGTAACCATCGAGGCAGTGCCCCCGGGGGCCTGCCTCGACGGTTACCCGATTGACTGGGCAACGGCGCCTCGGCGCGACACCGGAATCCGCTCCCCAGCGGGCAGAAGTCCGCTCACTCGCCACACGGAACGGGCAGAGGTCCGCTCACTCGTCATAAGCGCCGGCAGTACCGCGCTCACTCGCCGGGTTGGGGAGGGCGGGAGCAGCGCGGGACCGGGCCACCTAGACTTGATCCGTGAGCGCATCGGCGGAGCAGGTCGCACGGACGAGGTCCGTCCCGGCCCCGTACACCGCCACCGACGCCGACCGATGGTGGCCCGAGGAGGGCAAGAATCCGCGTCGCTCCCCGTTCCAGCGGGACCGCGCCCGCGTGCTGCACTCCTCGGCGCTGCGCCGTCTCGGCGCAAAGACCCAGGTCCTCGGTCCGAGCTCGGACGACTTCGTCCGCACGCGTCTCACGCACTCCCTCGAGGTCGCGCAGGTCGGCCGCGAGCTCGGTCAGGCGCTGGGGTGCGACCCGGACGTCGTCGACGCTGCCTGCCTCTCCCACGACCTCGGTCACCCGCCGTTCGGCCACAACGGCGAGCGCGCGCTGCACGAGGTGGCCGCCGGCATCGGCGGCTTCGAGGGCAACGCCCAGACGCTGCGGCTGCTCACCTCGCTCGAGCCGAAGATCATGACCGACGACGGCACCGGCGTGGGCCTCAACCTCACCCGCGCCACGCTCGACGCCACCGTGAAGTACCCGTGGGCCACGGGTGCCGGCCCGCGCCGCGCCGACGGCACGACGACGGCGAAGTTCGGTGTCTACGCCGACGACGCCGAGACGTTCGCCTGGCTGCGCGACGGGGCCCCCGATCGGCGCCGCTGCCTGGAGGCCCAGGTCATGGACCTGGCCGACGACGTCGCGTACTCGGTGCACGACGTCGAGGATGCCGTGGCCGGGGGCCGCGTCGACATCGCGGGCGTCCGAGCCGACCGCGTGCAGGACGGCGTCGTCGCCCAGGTGCGCTCCTGGTACGACCCGGCGCTGAGCGACGACGAGATCGGCGCCGCCCTCGACCGCGTCCTCGCACTTCCGGTCGTCCCGCGGAGCTTCGACCACTCGTGGGCGGGCCTCGCGGCGCTCAAGGACATGGCGAGCCAGCTCATCGGCCGGTTCTGTGCCGCGGCCGAGGACGCGACCCGGGAGCGCCACGGCGAGGACCCGCTCACCCGGTACGCCGCCGACCTCGTCGTCCCGCCGGGCACCGAGGCCGAGATCCTCGCGCTCAAGGGGGTCGCGGCGCACTACGTCATGGCGCCGCGGGAGACCGAGCCGCTCTACCTGGCGCAGCGCACGATCCTCTTCGACCTCGCGGACGCGCTGAGCGCGGGCGGGGCCGAGCATCTCGAGCCGCACCTGGCGCAGCGCTGGCGAACCGTCGGCTCGGACGCCGAGCGCCTGCGCGTGGTCGTCGACCAGATCGCGTCGCTCACCGACACGTCCGCGCAGCAGTGGCACGCCCGGCTGTGCGGGATGCTCTCCGAGGTGTACTGAGTGGCGGGCATGATCCGCCGCGAGGACATCGAGGCGGTCAAGGAGCGGGTCCGCATCGAGGAGGTCGTCGGCGCGCACGTCACGCTCCGGTCCGCCGGCGTCGGGTCGATGAAGGGCCTGTGCCCGTTCCACGACGAGCGCACCCCCTCGTTCCACGTCCGCCCGCAGGTGGGCGTCTGGCACTGCTTCGGCTGCGGCGAGGGTGGCGACGTCGTCAGCTTCGTCCAGCGGATCGAGGGCCTGTCGTTCGCCGAGGCGATCGAGATGCTCGCCGACCGGGTCGGCCTCGAGCTGCGCCGGGAGGACGGCGAGGGTCGCTCCCGTCAGTCGTCCGGCACCGAGCCCGGCCGTCGTCGCCGTCTCGTGGAGGCCAACCGGATCGCGGCCGAGTACTTCGTCGACCAGCTCTCCTCGCCCGGCGCCGCGCCCGCCCGCGCGTTCCTCGCCGAGCGGGGCTTCGACCAGGCCGCCGCGGCGCACTTCGGCGTCGGGTTCGCCCCCGAGGGCTGGGACCACCTGCTCAAGCACCTGCGCAGCCGCGGGCTGACCGACCAGGAGATCCTCGCGGCCGGCCTCGTCTCTCAGGGGCAGCGGGGTGTGTACGACCGGTTCCGGGGCCGCCTGGTCTGGCCCATCCGCTCCACCTCGGGGGAGGTACTCGGCTTCGGCGCGCGCCGGCTGCTGGAGTCCGACCAGGGGCCGAAGTACCTCAACACCCCCGAGACGCAGCTGTACCGGAAGTCGCACGTCCTGTACGGCATCGACCTCGCGCGCAAGGACATCGGGCGCGGTCGGCAGGTCGTCGTCGTCGAGGGGTACACCGACGTCATGGCCGCGCACCTGGCCGGCGTGACCACGGCCGTGGCCACCTGCGGCACCGCGTTCGGCGAGGACCACGTGCGCATCGTGCGCCGCCTGCTCGGGGACGTCGGCGACGCCGCGTCCGGCGTGATGACCGCCGGGTCCGCGCGCGGCGGTGAGGTGGTGTTCACGTTCGACGGCGACGCCGCCGGGCAGAAGGCTGCCATCCGCGCGTTCGACGAGGACCAGCGTTTCGCCGCCCAGACCTTCGTCGCCGTCACGCCCGGTGGCCTGGACCCGTGCGACCTGCGGCTCGAGCGTGGCGACGCCGCGGTCCGTGACCTGGTCGCCGGCCGCGAGCCGCTGTTCGAGTTCGTCATCCGTTCCTCGCTGGCCTCCCTCGACCTGGGCACCGCCGAGGGACGCGTGGCGGGCCTGCGCTCGGCCGCGCCGGTGGTCGCCGCGATCCGCGACCGCGCCCTGCGCGGCGAGTACGCCCGGCAGCTCGCCGGCTGGTTGGGGATGGACGACGTGAGCGTCCGCCAGGCCGTCCGGTCCGCGGAGAGCAGCGCGCGGCGCAGCGCGGCCCCGCCGGCACGGTCAGGCCCGGGAGGACAAGGAGGACCGGGGGGACAGGGAGGACAAGGAAGACCGGGCCCCGACGGCGGAGCCTCGCCCGCGTACGACGGCGGGCCCGGGCAACCGGGCGGAGGCCGTCCCGACGGGCAGCTCGCCGGTCAGGGTGGTTCGTGGGGGGCGACGGCGGGCGGCGCCGTCGGGCACCGTGGCCCGGAGGACCCGGTCGCGCGGCTCGAGCGACAGGTCCTCGAGGTCGCGCTCCAGCTGCCCGCCGACGCGGCCGCAGCCGGCTTCGACTCACTCTCGGCCGACACCTTCACCGTCCCCTCCTACCGTGCCGCGCACGACGCGATCCGGGCTGCCGGCGGGGTCGCGACCTTCGCGACGCACCTCGCCGAGCGGCGCGGCGCCGGGGCGGGCGAGCAGGCGGCCCAGCGCGAGGCTGCCGCGCACTGGGTGGAGGCCGTGCGGGAGAACGCGGTCGGACCGGTGGCCGACTCGGTGACCGGCATGGCGGTGGCCCCGCTCCCGGAGGACCGCCCCGAGGCGTTGAAGGACTACGCGCGCGGCGTCGTCGTCGCGCTGGTACGCATGGGGCTCACCCGGCTCATCGGTGACGCCAAGGGTGCGCTGCAGCGCACCGACCCCGACGACGCTGCCTACGCGGAGCGGTTCGCCGCCCTCATGGAGCTGGAGTCGAGGCGACGCTCGCTCGGCCCGCCGTAGCCCGCCGCGGCCCGCAGTAGCGCACCCGGCGAGCGTCGCGGTCGGGAGCGTCAGTCGATCGTCCAGGCCAGGGCCTCGGTCTCGCCGCCCGAGACGATGTTCGTCACGGGCTGGTAGATGACGTCGTAGGAACCCTCGACGGGATCGGGCACGAGCACGGTGCCGGTGGCCTCCTCGCCGGGGCCGACCACCGGGGGCAGGGACTCGGAGTCGTCGATGCACCCGAGGACGTCGACCGCGTTGATGTCGCCCTCTGAGGTGGACACCGTGATGCCCGGCAGCGGCGGGACGGCGGGGACGAGCTCGTCGTCGTGCGCGACCACGGTGAAGGTCAGGGCGGTGAACGGGTCGCCCGGGGAGGTGGCGCACTCGGCGTCGCGCTCGACCTCGTCGAGGGTGACCTCCATGCCGTTCTCAAGCGTGTGGGTCTCGCCGATCTCGAGGAGCGTCGCGTCGTCGGGGGTGCCAGGCCCGTCGGCGTCGTCGTCGCTCGGGGACTCCGCGCCGCCGGTGTCGTCCTCCGACCCGTCGTCGGTCTCGGACTCGTCCTGCGAGTCGGTGTCGGACTCGTCCCCGGGCCCGGTCCCCTCCTCGGTCGGGTCGTCGCTCGGCGTCTCGTCGCCGGAGGGGTCCTCGTCGGTCGGCGGGGCGGAGTCGGAGCCGGACTCCCCGCTGGGAACCTCGACGTCGGCATCGTCGGTCGCGGCCTCCTCGTTGCCGGAGTCGCGCAGGAGGAAGAACCACACCGCGACGGCGGCCGCCGCCACGGCGAGGACGCCGAGGATGACGGCCAGCCAGGGGAATCCTCCGCCGCGCGGGGTCCTCCCGCCGTCGCCCGGGGGGAGGTCGCCGCCGGATCCGCCGCCGTAGGAGGGCTGGTAGGTGGGGGCAGCTCCGGCCCCGCTGGCCGTGTACTCACTACCGCGGTAGGCCGAGGCCCCCTGGGCTCCGCCCGTGCGGTCGGAGCCGTAAGCCGACGCGCCCTGGGCTCCGCGCCCGTGGTCGGAGCCGTACGCCGAGGTGCCGTGCCCCGCGGAGCCCTGGCTGCCGGAGACCGGACCGTAGGCGCCGGGGCCGTCGGCGCGCGGCGCGTCGCCCGCGTGGACGGGCCGGGTGGCGTCGGCCCCAGGCTGCTCGAACGCGTTCCCCTCGTGGCGCCAGCGTCCCTCGTTGCTCATCGTGTCCTCCCAGGTCTGCCGCCCGGCCGGGCGATGCGCGTCAGCCTACGGGCGCGGTGCGCCCCGGCAGCGCGACCGGAAACGGGGAGGGGTGCCCGGGTTCTTGTCGGAGGACCGATCTCAGTCGATCGTCCAGCGGACGAAGGTCTGCGGGCCGGCGTCGTCGAGAATGCCGGGCTCGAGCTCGACGTCGAACCGCCCCGGCCCGGGGGCGAGGACGAGGACCGTGCCCGACACCGTCTCGCCGGGGGAGACCGTGCTCGGGAGGGCCGTCGAGCCGCCGGCCAGGCATGCGGGCGTCACGGCCGTGAGCGTGCCGCCGGGCGAGCTCAGGGTGACGCCGGGGACGAGGGTGAGGGCGGGTGCCCGGGTGTCGGCAGGCACGGTCATCGTCACCTCGAGCGCGACGACCTCTCCGGACGGCGCCCAGGCGGCGGAGCACTGCAGGTCGCGCTCGACGTCGTCGATCGTGAGGGTGGTCCCGTCCGGCCCGGTCCACGTCTCGCCGATGGCGACGACGTCGACGACGGCGTCGTCCCCGGCGGCGGCCGAGCCCTGCGTGAGAGGGAACGCGTGGGCGATGCCGGCGGGCAGGTCGCCCCCGGCTCCGGGCGTCCCCGGTGGGAGCGGGAAGGGGAAGGGGAACGGCGAGTCCGGGCCGTCCGGCGGGGGCGTGGGCGACGGCGTCGGTGAGGGGACGGGCGCGGGCGTGGTCGGTGGTGCGGTGGGTGGGACTGTCGGCGCGGGACTCGCGGTCATGGCGGGTGGCGGTCGTACGGCGTCCAGGGGGAGCCCGTCGCGCTCGGCGGTATCGACGACCCAGTAGCCGACCACGGCCGCGAGGACGACCGTCGCCGCCCCGACGACGAGCCAGGGCCAGTCGTGCGAACGAGCGACGTGCCGACCACCCCCCGCTCCCACAGGGGCGGTGGCGGTGGCGGGGTCCGGGCGTGCTCGGTCGGGACCGGTCTGTGTCAGGTGGCCCTCGTGGAAGTCGAGGTGGGGCGGCAACCGGCCGTCGGCGTACCGTCCGGGCCCGTCCTGGTCGTGGAAGAACTCCTCGAGATAGCCGGCCCGGGCCAGCCGGTGCTCCTCGTCCACCATGCCGACCTCCGCGCCGACGCTTCCGGCACCGCGATCCTCTCGCAGTGCGGCCCGCCGGGCGGCGGGTGGCGCCGCCACGCTAGCCCGGTGTGGCTCACGTGGGGCCGGGGACCGGCCTGGTCCGACCGGATCTCGACGCTCCTGGACGGCTCTGGACGGCGCAGGGTCAGTCGATCGTCCAGCGGGCGACGGACAGGTCGGTGCCCGGCATGGCGATCCCCATCATCGGGTCGTACTCGAGGGTGAACGGCCCGTCGGCCGGCGGGACGAGGAGGACGAGACCGGTCTCGGTGGCGCCCGGGTCGACGAACGGCTCGAGCTCCTGGCTCGTGTCGCTCAGGCATCCGATCGCGTCGAAGGAGTTGATGTCGCCCTCGGGCGACTGCAGCGTGAGTCCCGCCGACGGGGAGGTCGCCTGGGTCGAGCCCGCGGCCGTGACGGTGAATTCCAGCGCCACGAAGGAGTCGGTCGTCAGCGGCTGGCCGTCGCACTGGAAGTCCCGCTCGAACGAGTTCAGGGTGATGGTGTGGCCCTCGGCGGTCTCGAAGGGTGCGCCGACCTCGACGTCGACGACGGTGGCCTCGGACTCGCCGCTGCCGCCGGGGATCTCCGGGAACGGGGCGTCGCTGCCGTCCCCTCCGTCACCGCCCGGCAGCTCGGGGATGTCGGTCGGCAGGTCGTCGGGCATCGACGGCATCCCGCCCTCCGGCATCTCGCCCTCCGGCACCCCATCCTCCGGCAGCGCGGGGAGACCGCCCTCCTGCTGCGGCTCCTGCGCGCTCTCGTCGTCACCCGCGAAGAAGAGGAAGTACGACCCGACGCCGAGGGCCGCGACGACGACGACCCCGACGAGCACCCACAGCCAGCTCTTCGATCCGCCGGACCCGGGACCTCCGGGTTGCTGGGGTCCGCCGTAGCCGCCGGGTTGCCCGTAGCCGCCGGGTTGCCCGTAGCCGCTGGGCTGCCCGTAGCCCTGGGGCGGGGGACCGTACCCGTGAGGCTGCTGGCCGCCCGGCCCGGCCTGCGGCGGATAGCCGCCCTGCGGCGGGTAGCCGCCGTGCTGCGGATAGCCGCTCTGGTCGGGATACCCGCCCTGCTGCAGGTAGTCGCCCTGCTGGCCCCACTGGCCGTCGTTCGACACGTCTGGTCCTCCACACCTCGTCGTGCCGTGGCCGGGCCTCGGCCCGTCGCACGCCGCCCACCGTTCCCGGCGGACAGCGCCACGGTATGTCTGCGCCGGGTGGCGGGGGCCGGAGCCCGATGGGGAGTCCTCACCCGCGGCGGGCCCGGACGTACGTCGGCGCCGCACGCTGGGCGTGCGGCGCCGATGTCATGGTCGGGTACGGGTCAGCGTGCGCTGCCCTCGGCCGAACCGGTCGTTCCCGCGGGGGTGGTGAGGATGCAGATGCCCTCACGGTCGTTCGCCTGGTCCCAGGTCTCCTGGGTGGGGGTGAGCAGCTGAGCCGCGAAGACGCTGGTGGCGTAGTCGATGCCGACGTACTCCTCGAACGCCGCCTCGCACTCGGCCTCGAGCTCGCTGGCGACCTGCTCCGCACCCGGGAACTCGTCGCCCTCGAAGGTGTGGACGACGTAGACCTCACCGGTGTGCTCCTCGGTGCAGTCCACGACGGGGAGCTCGGAGACGGTGCCCTCCCCGCCGCTGGTTGCTGCGTCCATGTCGAGGCACTGACCGACCTCGAACTGCTGGACGGTCGACGTGCCGCCCTGCGGTGCGTCGGTCTCCTCCGTGGTGGGTTCCTCGGTGTCCTCCGTGGTCGGTTCCTCGGTCTCGTCCGTGGTGGGCTCCTCGGTCTCGTCCGTGGTGGGCTCCTCGGTGTCCTCCGTGGTGGGCTCCTCGGTCTCGTCGGTCGGCTCGTCCGTGCCCTCCTCCGGTGGCGCCGACGAGGTGGCCTCGTCGGTCGGCCCGCCGGTCGCGCTCTCGTCGTCGTCGCCGGAGAAGAACAGGAAGTACGCGCCGACGGCGAGCGCGGCCGCGACGAGCAGGCCGATGATCGCCCACAGCCAGCCCTTGCCGCCTGAGCCCCCAGAATCCGGCCCGTCGTCACCAGGGCTGCCGGGGCCACCGGGCCCACCAGGTCCGGGCCCGTAGCCGGGTTGCCCGTAGCCGCCCTGGGCCGGATAGCCTCCGGCCTGGCCGTAGGCGGGCTGCTGGCCGTACGCGGGCTGCTGGCCGTACCCGGGCTGCTGGCCGTACGCGGGCTGCTGGCCGGACCCGGGCTGTTGCCCATAGCCGCCCTGCCCGGCAGCGCCCGCGCCCTGGTCCCATCCACCGTTGGCCGGGTACCCGGCCCCCTGGTCGAAGCCGCCCTGTTGCGGGTTCCCGCCGGGCTGGCCCCACGACCCGTCGTTCGACATCGTGCCCTCCTACGTCGTCGTGTGCTGCACCCGAGCCCGGCCCTCCGGTCGGCCCCCGTCGGCAACGGATGCCTGCCAACGATATGTGCCGCTGACCAGCGCCGCAGGGATGTTCCCGTCCGGGGTCCCGTGGGTCTCGTCGCGCTGCGGGCCCGCCCCCGCCGCGGCTACCGTGCGAGGTGCATCGATCGTCGACGACGACAAGGAGAACGCCGTGCCCGGACCAAGGATCATGATCGTCGGCAGCACGATGACCGACCTCGTCTCCTACCTCGATCGCATGCCGGACCGGGGGGAGACGGTGTTCGGCAAGGACTTCGCGCAGGGCTTCGGCGGAAAGGGTGCCAACCAGGCGGTGATGGCCGCGCTCCTCGGCGCGCAGGTGACGATGGTCTGTGCCGTCGGGACGGACTCCTTCGGCCGGGACACGATCGAGAACTTCCGGTCGTCCGGGATCGGCACGGACTTCATCGTCGAGGTGGACGACACCCACAGCGGGCTGGCGATGATCCTCGTGGACCCCGACGGCGACAACCGGATCGTGCTCGCGCCCGGTGCCAACGAGCTGCTCACCCCGGACCACGTCGATGCCGCGTTCGACGGCTCGCCGGCCCCCGATCTCGTGCTCAGCCAGCTCGAGGTCCCGCAGGAGACGATCTGCCGCGGCTTCGAGCGCGCCCGTCGAAGCGGTGCGACCACGGTCCTCAACCCCGCCCCCGCCGCCCCGGTCGATCCCGAGCTGCTGCGGGTGACCGACTGGGTGGTGCCCAACGAGACCGAGCTCGCCATCCTCCTCGAGGCCGAGACGGGGCGGACCGTGGGCGACCTCGAGGCCGACGCCCTCACGTTCGCCGACCGGATCGACGCGTCGCTGGTGGTCACGCTGGGGGAGCGGGGCGCGCTGCTCGTCCGCGACGGCGTGGCCGAGAGGTTCGAGGCGCCCGCGGTCCGCGCGGTGGACACCACCGGTGCCGGGGACGCCTTCTGCGGCGGGTTCGCGTACGCGCTCGCCGGGGGCGCCTCGCCGGCGGACGCGATCAGGCTGGGCACGACGCTGGCGTCGGACTCCGTCACTCGCCGTGGGACTCAGGCCTCTTACGCCCGCGGCGAGGGGCTCGACCGCCTGCTCGAGCGGTCGTAGCGGTCGACCGTGGCCGACACGAGGGCCGCGGACGCGCCGTGGTTATACCGGTGGCTACAGCGGGTCGTAGAAACCGGTGCCCCCGGCGGGGCTTGAACCCGCGACCGACGAATTATGAGTTCGCTGCTCTGACCGGCTGAGCTACAGGGGCGCATGGCCGCCACCGATCCGCGCGAGCGGACCTCGTCGGCCACGGCGGCCCATCCTAGTTCGGCGACGGAGGTCCGGGCGCCCACCTCGACGGACTCCTGTGCGACGACCTGCGCACCGCGTCCGGCCCCGCGCGGTGACCCCGGCCCTGCACGCCACGTCCGACGCCGCGCCACGTCTGGCCCCGCGCCACGTCCGGCCACGCGGGCCCGCTCCGGTCCGTCGTCGGGGCCTACTCTGAGCGCCGGGCGTCCACGCGAGAGCGCCCGAGACCTGGACGGAGACCGACATGGCTACCCGCACCCTGACGCTCACGCGCGACATCGCCGCGCCGCCCGACGCCGTCTGGCAGATCCTCACGGACCCCGCCGGCAGCGAGCAGGTCCTCAGCGGCGTCAGCTCCATCGAGATGCTCACCGACGGTCCCTATCGCGTGGGAACCCGCTGGAAGGAGACCCGCTCCTTCATGGGCGGCTCGGAGACTGAGGAGATGTGGGTGACGGCGGTCGACGAGCCGCGCTCGACCGTCCTCGCCGCCGAAGCGCGCGGCGCCACCTACGGGACGACCTTCCACCTCGAGCCGATCCCTACGGGCACGCGGCTCACCATGGAGTTCGGCGGGGAGGAGACGGACGGGGGCCTGATCAAGCGCGTCCTCATGACGGTGCCGAACCGGCTCGGCCTGATGATGGCGAAGAAGATGATGAGGCAGGACCTCGTGGACATCGCTGCCGCGGCGGAGGCCCGCCCCTCGTCGTGAGGTCCCGGCGCTGTGCGGCGCCGCACCGGCACCGCCGGCAACGCCGGCGCCACGTAGGTTGGGACCATGCGCCGTCGTCGCCCGCTCCCGCCCGCCGAGATCCGTGCCCACCTGACCAAGGCCCCCGTCCTTTCGGCCGCCGAGCTCGAGGACGGCACCTGGGCCGTCGCCACGCCGTCGGCCCTCACGCTCGTCGACGCCGAGGCCGTCCGCTCGCGCACGCCGTGGCACGAGATCCTCCACGCCCGCTGGGACGGAGAGACACGCGTCTTCACGGTGACCTACGTCGACACCACGACCCCGGCCGCCGAGCTGCGCACCAAGGACGACGACGTCCAGGCCCTCGCCGACGCCGTCCGCGAACGAGTGACCTCCTCGCTGGTGCACACGGTCCGCCGCGAGCTGCCCAACCGCTCCGAGGTCCAGGTCCACGTCCGGCGCGGGGAGGCCGGCGAGCTGATCTCCCAGACGACGACCACCGGCCCGCTTGCCGGTGACACCGCGGAGGCCGAGGCGATCCTCGCGGCGGAGGCGGAGGCGCGCGGCGCCGTCGGCCTGGGTGAGTGAGGCTGCCACCTGTCGTGTCGGCTCGACACCGGCTCGCGGGAGCGCGAAAGTACGAGGCATGACTGTCGACGACGACTTCCTCACCGCCCTGCCCAAGGTGGAGCTTCACCTGCACATCGAGGGCACCCTCGAGCCCGAGCTCCGCTTCCGGCTCGCCGAGCGCAACAACCTGGCCAACCCGTTCGAGAGCCCCGCGGCGCTGCGCGAGACCTACGACTTCGACGACCTTCCGTCCTTCCTCGCCGTCTACTACGAGGGCATGAACGTGCTGCTCACCGAGGAGGACTTCTACGACCTGGCACGGGAGTACCTCGAACGCGCCGCCGCGCAGAACGTGGCCTACGTCGAGATGTTCTTCGACCCGCAGGCGCACACGTCGCGGGGCGTGCCGTTCGACGTCGTGATCCGGGGTCTGCGGCGTGCGCAGATGGATGCCGAGAACCGTCTCGGCGTCCGTAGCGCGCTCATCATGTGCTTCCTGCGGGACTTCGAGGCGGGCTACGCGATGGCGACGCTGCTCGAGTCGCTGCCGTACCGCGAGTGGATCGTCGGGGTCGGCCTGGACTCAGACGAGAAGGGGAACCCTCCGGAGAAGTTCGCAAAGGTGTTCGCTCGCGCACGCCGCGAGGGGTACCGGCTGACGATGCACTGCGACGTCGACCAGGAGAACTCGATCGAGCACATTCGTCAGGTGCTCCACGAGATCGGCGTGGAGCGCATCGACCACGGGACGAACGTGCTCGAGGACGAGGAGCTGACGCAGGAGGTGATCGTGCGCGGCATCGGGCTGACCTCGTGCCCGATCTCCAACACCTTCTGCGGCGACGGCACCAAGGCCGCCGAGATCCGGCGCTGCCTCGAGCTCGGCATCAGGATCACGATCAACTCCGACGACCCGGCCTACTTCGGCGGCTACGTCCAGGAGAACCTCGCCGTGCTGGCGGAGGAGGCCGGGTTCACGCCAGCCGAGCTCCTCCAGCTGGAGCGCAACGCCGTGGACATCTCCTGGGCGCCGCCCGCCGTCAAGGACGACATCCGCGCGCGGCTCGACGCCCTGGCGTAGCACGCGACCGGTCAGCTGGGCGGCCGGCAAGCGGACGGCCCTCGGTGCCCCGGTAGAAACCGGAGCACCGAGGGCCGTCCGTCGCGCTGCGTTCGGGAGGTCAGCCGACGACGTCGGCCGGCACGTGACGCTCGTCGGCCGGCCCCCGGTCGGTCGGGTCGCGCGGACGGTCAGCACGCGCTCGATCGGTCGGGCCGTGCGGGACGTCCGCGTTCCCGGCGGGGCCCGTCGTCGGGGCCGGGCCGCCCTCCGCGATCGGCGATCCCTCGCCTCGTCCGGCGTCGTCGTGCTCCTCCTGGTCCGTGGGGGTCCGGATGAACCAGGCCAGCACCGCGGCGACGAGCGCGAAGCCCGAGGCCACGAGGAAGCCCGTCTGGGCGCCCGGCTCGCCTGCGGCGGCCTTCGGGAGCCCGTCGTCCGTGCCCGCGCCGAGGACGGCGGAGTACAGGCCGACGAGCACCGCGACGCCCGCGGCACCGGCCACCTGCTGCAGAGTGTTGAGCACCGCCGAACCGTGCGGGTACAGCGCGCGGGGGAGCGACCCGAGCGACGCCGAGAACAGCGGCGTGAAGGACATGGCCAGGCCCAGCGAGATGCCGGTCTGGACCACGACGATCAGCCACACCGGCGTGGCCTGGCCGATGGTCCCGTAGAAGAGCAGCCCGGCCGTCAGCAGGGTCGTGCCCGGGACGAGCAGCGCGCGGGGGCCGCGCGCGTCGTACGCCCGGCCGATGACCGGCGCGAGCAGCCCCATGACGAGCGAGCCCGGCAGCAGGACGAGGCCGGACTGCAGGGCGTCGAGCTGGGCGACGTCCCGCAGGAACAGCGGCAGCAGGTTGAGCGTGCCGAACATGGCCAGCGCGACGATCGCCATGATGGCCACGGCCACGGTGAAGTTCCGCGAGGTGAACACCCGCAGGTCGAGCAGCGCCCGGTCCGACCGCTGGAGCGCGAGCTGGCGCCACACGAAGAGGGCGAGCACGACGAGCCCGACGGCGAGGATCGTCAGCGCGAACCCGGTCGTCGACATCCCGACCCGAGCGGCGAGCCCCGCCTCGCCCTCGGCCGCGAACTGGCTGAGCGCGAACACGGTGCCGCCGAAACCGAGGGCCGTGAGAACGACGGACAGTGGGTCGAACGACGGCCTCGACGTCTCGCCGAGGTTGGTCATCCAGCGGGCGCCGAGGAACAGCGAGACGAGGGCGATGGGCAGGACGATCGCGAAGAGCCAGCGCCAGCTCAGCGCCTCCAGCACGGCGCCGGACAGGGTGGGGCCGATCGCCGGGGCGAGCGAGATGACCATGCCGACCAGGCCCATCATCCGCCCGCGGGAGCCCGGCGGGACGACGTTCATGATCGTCGTCATCAGCAAGGGGAGCATGATGCCGGTGCCGGTGGCCTGTACGACGCGGCCGGTGAGCAGCAGCGGAAATCCGGGTGCCACGAGGCAGATCAGGGTGCCGAGCGCGAACAGGCTCGACGCCGCGAGAAACACCTGGCGGGTGGTGAACCGCTCGAGCACGAACCCCGTGGTGGGAATGACGACCGCCATCGTCAGCATGAACGCGCTGGTCAGCCACTGCCCGAGCTCGGGGTCCAGGCCGAGGTCCCTGTTGAGGTCGGGCACGGCGATGCCCATCGTCGTCTCGTTGAGGATGGCGACGAAGGCGGCGACGAGCAGCAGCCAGATGACCTTCATGCCCTGCGGGTCGATGGCCTCGTCCGGGCGTGAGGAGGTGGTGGCGGCGGGTGACATGGGACCTCCAGGAGGACGGGCGGTGCGGAGCGGCGCTCGCCGCTCGTGGCCGGGAGCGGCAAGGCGTCGGAGGTCGGCGCGGGACGTCGACGGACGGTGGTGGCCCGATAGGTGCGGGGCGTGAGCCGGGCACGGACCGGCGGGCCGCGGACGACCCTACGACCGAACCGATGGCGGGGCGAGAACATTCCGGGCCGGGCACCGACAAAGGCCCGGGACCGTGGTGGTCCCGGGCCTTCTCGGCTCCCGCGGCTGGACTCGAACCAGCAACCGTTCGATTAACAGTCGAATGCTCTGCCATTGAGCTACGCGGGATCGTGCGACGACCGACTCTAACAAACCCGGGGGCGGCCCCAGGGGCAGAATCCCGCCCCGCGGGCGACCTGTGGGCAGACTCACCGAGCCGGACCCAGGGGGTGGGGGACGAGCGCCGGGCGCGCCCCCGCGCCGGTGAAACAATGAGCCCCATGGCCATGCGTGAGATCAGGACCGTCGGCGACCCCGTGCTGCGCACCGTGTGCGACCCCGTGACGGACATCGACCACACCGTCAAGCAGCTCGTCGAGGACCTGTGCGAGACCGTCGACGACGAGGGGCGCGCCGGCCTGGCCGCGAACCAGATCGGGGTCTCCCTGCGGGCGTTCTCCTGGAACATCGAGGACGAGATCGGCTACATCCTCAACCCCACGCTCGTCGCCGTCGACGAGGAGCACTACCAGGACGGCGAGGAGGGCTGCCTGTCGGTCCCCGGCCTCTGGTACCCCACCGAGCGTGCCTGGTACGCGCGTGCCGAGGGCATCGACGTCGACGGCAAGAAGGTCGTCGTCGAGGGGGAGGAGCTCATGGCGCGCTGCATCCTCCACGAGCTCGACCACCTCGACGGCATGCTGTACCTCGACCGCCTCGAGCGCTCGGTGAAGAAGAAGGCCATGAAGGCCGTGCGCGAGATGATGGTCTGACAAGCCCGGTGTCGCCCGGGCCCGCCCCCGGCTTCCGTGACTGGGTCCACACGGTGATCTGAACCGTACGGACGGTACAGTTTTAGGTCGTGACGATGACCGGACGCACCTCCACCACCGCAGCCTCGCGGCGCTGGCTCCTGCTGGCCACCGTGAGCGTCGGCCTGCTGCTCATCACGCTCGACAACTCGGTGCTCTACACGGCGCTGCCGACCCTGACCGCCGAGCTCGACGCGTCTGCATCGCAGGCGCTGTGGATCATCAACGCCTACCCGCTCGTCATCGCGGGCCTCCTCCTCGGCTCCGGCGCGCTGGGGGACCGGATCGGCCACCGGACGATGTTCCTCGGCGGCCTCGTCGTCTTCGGCGTCGCCTCCCTCGCGGCCGCCTTCGCCCCGACGGCGGGCGTCCTCATCGCGGCGCGGGCCTTCCTCGCGGTGGGCGCCGCGGGGATGATGCCGGCAACTCTCGCGCTCGTGCGCCTCGGCTTCGACGACGTCCGAGAGCGCAACTTCGCGATCGCCGTCTGGGGCAGCATCTCGATCATCGGCTTCGGCATCGGCCCGATCATCGGTGGCCTGCTGCTCGAGCACTTCTGGTGGGGATCGGTCTTCCTCATCAACGTGCCCGTGGTCGTCGTCGCGCTGATCGTCACCCCGCTCGTGGCCCCGCGCGCGCCGCGGGACCCGTCGAAGTCGTTCGACGTCCCCTCCTCGATCCTGGCGCTGGTCATGCTCAGCGGCGCCGTGCTCGCGATCAAGGAGGCGTTCCACCAGCCCCAGGCCTGGGGGACTGTCGCCGCGGCGGCCGCCGTCGCCGTCGTCGGCGGTGTGCTGTTCGTCCGCCGGCAGCGGCGCCTCGCCGACCCGCTCCTCGACTTCACGGTGTTCCGCAACCCGGCCTTCTCCGCCGGGGTGCTCGCGGCCGTCACCGCCATGTTCGTCATCGGCGGCGTCCAGCTGCTCACCACGCAGCGCTTCCAGCTCGTCGCGGGCTACTCGCCGCTGGAGGCCGGGCTGCTCGTCACCGCCGTCGCGGCCGGCTCGCTGCCGACCGGGCTTCTCGGCGGCATGATCCTCCACCGCGCCGGGCTCCGGCTGCTGATCTCCGGCGGCTTCACGATCGCCACCCTGGGCCTGGTCGTGACGATCGCCGGGGCCCGCTCGAGCCTCGCCCTGCTCGTCGTCGGCCTCGTGATCACCGGCCTCGGGCTCGGCGCCTCGATGTCCGTCGCCTCGACGGCGATCCTCGGCAACGCCCCGCCGCGGCGGGCCGGCATGGCCGCCTCCGTGGAGGAGGTGAGCTACGAGTTCGGCGGACTGGTGGCCGTCGCCGTGCTCGGCAGCCTGTCCTCCCTGCTCTACACGGCGCGCGTCTCCCTGCCCGCCGGTGCGCCCGAGGCGGCCGGATCGAGCATCGGAGAGGCGCGAGAGGTCGCCGGTACGACCCCCGGCCTCATGGAGGCCGCCTCCGCCGCCTTCGACGACGCCTACGCCGTGGTGCTCGCCGTCGTCACCCTGGCCCTCGCCACGACCGCGGTCGCGACGGCGCGGATGTTGCGTCACCACGGCCGCGGCTCCCGCGCCAGCACCTACGAGGGGAACGAGTGATGTCCCGGTCCAGCAAGCGTGCCGCCGTCCTCGACGCCGCCTTCGCGATCGTCGGCCGCGACGGCGTCCGTGCGCTCACCTACGAGGCGCTCACGGTCGAGACCGGCCTGACCAAGGGCGGCCTGCTCTACCACTTCCCCTCACGAGAGGCCCTCCTCGAGGCGATGCACGAGAGGGTCGGCGAGCAGTGGCACACCGAGATGAGCCGGCACGCGGAGGACGTCGCGGGTGCCACGCCGACCGAGGCGGCCAGGCTCGGCGCCTACGTCCGCAGCACGGCCGCGTCCGCGACGCGCGCCGAGCTGCGCCTGCTCCTGGAGTCCGCGGACGAGGGCGGCCTGCTGCTGCCGTGGCGGCGCGTGCTGGAGGACTGGGCGCCCCGGGTACCCGACCCCGACGACGACGCGGCCGTCGACCGGTTCGTCGCCCGCCTGGCCGCCGACGGCCTCTGGCTCTACGAGTCGCTGACCGCCGAGGAGCTGACCCCGCCGGTGTGGGAGCGGCTCGTCGCGCGCATGATCGACCTGGCGGGGGCTCGGGACGACGGCCCGCCCGACCGCGGGCACTCGGACACCTGACGCACGGACCGACGACGCACGGACCGCCGACGCACGGGCGGCCGAAGCGGTGTGCAGCCGCGTGGGCGATCACCGTGGCGACCAGGTTCGGGTCCGCATTGACCAATGGTCGGGTTTACTCGACCATACGGGTATGACCGACCGTTCGAGCTCGCCCGACTACGACCTGCCGGACTCGCTCGAGCTGGGCACGCCCGCCCAGTACCGGGCGCTGTTCGAGGAGACGCGCGCCGAGATCGTCAACCACCTGCTGCAGCGCGCGGCCACCACCTCGGAGCTCGCCGACGTGCTCGGTCGACCGAAGGGGACGGTGGGGTACCACCTCGACGTGCTCGCCCGGGCCGGCCTCGTGCGCGTGGTGCGCACGCGCATGGTCCGTGCGATCAAGGCGAAGTACTACGGGCGTACCGCCCGGACCTTCTACTACCACTCGGTGGGGGAGGCCGTCGGTCAGGCCGGACGCACGGTGGCGAGGGTGGCCGCCGAGGTCGACGCCGTCCCGTCCGGCCGGGAGGAGGAGGTCCAGGCCGCCGTCCGGTACGCGCGGATCCCGGCCGAGCGTGCCGCGGAGTGGTACCGGCGGCTGTCCGACCTCCTCGTCGAGCTCACCGCCGAACCGCGCGCGGGTGACACGACGTACGGGGTCGCGTTCGCCCTCTACCCGACCGAGCGGCGCTCGACGGGCGACGACGACGGAACGGCGCGGTGAGCGTCGACGGGTCCGCGGCGGGCGATCCCTCCGGGCCCGGGCGGCCACGCCTCGGGCGCAACTACGCCCGGTTGTTCGCCGCCTCGACCGCCGCCAACCTCGGCGACGGGCTCATGGCGATCGCCGTGGTCTGGCTCGCCTCCGCGCTCACCCGCGACGCCGCCGTCATCGCCCTGGTCGGCCTCGCCTCCCGGATCCCGTGGCTCGTCTTCTCGTTGCCGGCCGGCGTGCTCACGGACCGGTTCGACCGCCGAGCGATCGTCGGGTGGATGGACCTGCTGAGGTGCGCTGTGGTGGTGCTCTTCGCCGTCGTGCTCGCTGTGGCACAGGAGGGCGTGCCCACACCCGAGGAGCTCGCCGCCGGGGCGGCCGAGCCCACGAACGGTCCGCTGCTCGTCGCGGGGCTGTGCCTGCTCGCCCTCGTGCTCGGGTTCGCCGAGGTCCTGCGGGACAACACGGCGCAGACCCTCATGCCCGCGATCGTCGACGATCGCCTGCTCGCCAGGGCCAACGGGCGCCTGTGGGGCGCCGAGGTGACGATGAACCAGTTCGTGGGCCCGCCGCTCGCCGGGGTCCTCCTCGGGGTGGCGATGGTCCTGCCGTTCGTGGGAAACGCCGCACTGCTTCTCCTCTCGGGCCTCCTCGTGCTCTCACTGCGCGGGTCGTTCACGCCCACGGGCGAGCGGACGACGGGACGCGTGCGGTGGCGGGGGGAGATCGCCGACGGCTTCGGGTGGCTCTGGCGACGCCCGGTCATGCGGTCGCTCGCCCTGGCGCTCGGTGCGATGAACCTGGCGAGCTCACTCGCCGGGATCGTCCTCGTCCTGTTCGCCCAGGAGGTCCTCGGGCTCTTCGACGGGTGGGCGTTCGGCCTGCTGCTGAGCGGAGCTGCCGTCGGGGCGGTCATCGGGTCACTCGCGGCCGACCGGATCGGCGCGGCGCTCGGTGACGCCCGTGCGCTCCTGGTGAGCGTCGGAGTCATGTGCCTCACGCTGGGGGCCGTCGGCCTGCTCTCGACGGCGTGGCTCGTGTGGGTGGCGCAGCTGCTCTCCGGCGTCGCGGTGGTGCTGTGGAACGTCATCAGCGTGACCCTGCGCCAGCGCATTATCCCGGACCACCTGCGCGGTCGGGTCAACTCCGTCTACCGCTTCTTCGGCTGGGGCACGATCTCGATCGGTACCCTCCTGGGCGGGCTGCTCGTCACGTGGCTCGAGCCCGGGCTCGGCCGGGAATGGGCGCTGCGCACGCCGTTCCTCCTGGCCGGCGCGGGCTACCTGGTGATGATGCTGTACGTGGCGCGGACGGTGACCGCCGACCGGCTCGCGGCCGCCGGCGCGGTGCCCGGGACGGCAGGTGGCGTCGCGGAGCAGGTCCCACCTGGTGACCCGGGTGACCCGGCAGGCCACGGTGATCCTGCGGGCCCGACCGGGCACTGATCTCGTCACACCTGCATCACCAACCTCGTCCATCACACCCGTCCGTCGCGACTCTGGCGCAATGCCGCCGACTCGTGCATCCTGGTGCTGTTCCGCCGTGGATCATGTTCAGCCCGGTTCCTCGTGAGGCCGTTGGGGAAGACGTCCCTCGCACACGAACCAGGAGGCTCGACATGAGTGGTGCCTACACCCGCGGCGTTGTCTTCGTGCACTCCGCGACCCGTGCGCTGTGCCCCCATGTGGAGTGGGCGGCCGGCCAGGTCCTCGACGCGCGCGTGGCGCTGGAGTGGACCGAGCAGCCCGCCGCGCCCGGACTCCTGCGCGCCGAGCGGTCCTGGGTCGGCCCCGTCGGGACCGGCGCGCGCCTCGCCTCCGCCCTGCGCGGCTGGCAGCACCTGCGCTACGAGATCACCGAGGAGGCCGCACCGGGCTCCGACGGCGGACGGTGGTCGCACACCCCCGAGCTCGGCATCTTCTACGCCCAGACGGACTCACACGGGAACGTCGTGGTGCCCGAGAACCGCGTGCGCGCAGCGCTCGAGCACGGGACCGACCCCTCCCGGCTGCGCCACGAGCTCGACCTCGCTCTGGGCCAGGCCTGGGACGACGAGCTCGAGCCGTTCCGGTACGCGGGCGCCGGTGCGCCCGTGCGCTGGCTGCACCGGGTGGGGTGACCCCGGGTGAGGCGACCCGCCGGACGCCGCGTGCCGCCCGGAGCGCACCGGCACCAGCGGCCGACGCCCTTCCGTAATGGCACCGCGTGCCATAGCCTGCTGGGACATGCCTCGGCAGGCACCGACGCCCGCCGGGCCGACGGAAGGAGCACGCCATGGCAGGCCGTCTCGAGGGCAAGGTCGCCTTCATCACCGGAGCAGCGAGGGGACAGGGCCGCAACCACGCCGTCCGTCTCGCGCAGGAGGGCGCCGACATCATCGCCGTCGACGTCTCCGAGCAGATCGACACGGTCCCGTACCCGACCGCGACCGCCGAGGACCTCGCCGAGACCGTGCGTCAGGTCGAGGCGCTCGACCGGCGCATCGTCGCTCGCGAGGTCGACGTCCGCGACCTCGCGGCGCTGACCGCCGTCGTCGACGAGGGAGTGGCCGAGCTCGGCCGCCTCGACATCATCCTTGCCAACGCCGGCATCAACACGATGTCGCCCACGCTCGAGATGGACGAGCACATGTGGCAGACGATGATCGACATCAACCTCACGGGCGTCTGGAAGACGGTTCGCGCCGCGGCGCCGCACATCGTCGCCGGCGGCAACGGTGGGGCGATCGTCATCACGAGCTCGCTCGCGTCGATGAAGGCGAACGCCAACATCGCCCACTACACGGCGGCGAAGGCCGGCGTCGTCGGGCTCATGAAGGTCCTCGCAAAGGAGCTCGCCCCGCAGAGCATCCGGGTCAACACGATCCACCCGACGACGCTCGCGAGCCCGATGATTCTCAACGACCCGACGTACAAGCTCTTCCGCCCCGATCTCGAGAGCCCCACGCGCGAGGACTTCGAGGAGGCGGCGCGGCAGATGAACATCATGCCGACGGCCGCGCTCGAGCCGGACGACTCGTCCGAGGCGGTGCTCTACCTGGTCTCCGACAGCGGGCGGTACGTCACGGGCATCGAGCACGCCCTCGACGCCGGGGCGCGCCTGGGCTGAGCTCGTTGGTACGGAGCCGGCGCCGTCGTGAGTCCACGGGTCCGAAGGTCCGCTCCGCACCTCACGCCGGTGCGGTCTGTGCGCCGAGGTGGATGACCAGGCCGTCAGGGTCACGCACGTGGGCGACGCGCTCGCCCCAGGGCATGTCGCTCGGTGCGCCCTCGTCGCCGGCACCGGCGTCGATTGCCCGGCGATAGCTCTCGTCGACGTCGTCGACGTAGAACCACAGCTCCGTGCGCCGGTCCGGCGGAGGTAGCTCGGTGCTGACGCCGATGCCGAGCTGCATGCCACCCACGTCGAGCGCGACGTAGACGTCCCGGCCGTCCTCGCCCGGGTAGCGGTACGTCTTCGTCGCCTCGAACGCTGCCTCGTAGAAGGCGACGAGCGGCTCGATGGCGTCGCTCGTGAGGATGGGAAAACCGCTTCTGACGGCCATGCCGGGAAGCGTACGATGCGGTACGTCGTCCCGCGACCTGAAGACGTGCGACCGGAACTCGAGGAGGAAGGGCGGTCGGTCATCCCCGTCATCCGGATCGAGCTTCCGAGTACGCGCGTCGCCGCTCCGAAGGTGCTCGCGCTCTATCAGGCCGGTGCTCGCGACCGCGCCCTGGAGGACGAGGCCGTCGAGGGCGCTTGCCGGCTCGGCCGGTCACCGTCCGGCGACGTCCGGTTCGTCGGGGTGATGAACGGCCAGCCGCCCCGACTGGCGTTCGACGTCGGGACGGACAGCGAGGTGCGGTGAGCGCCGGCCGTCAGACGCTGCCGACGAGGAGCGCGGCGTTGTGGCCCCCGAACCCGAACGCGTTGTTGAGGGCCGCCAGTGGGCCGGTGCCGGGCAGGTCGCGCGGCGTGTCACGGACGACGTCGACGTTGACGGCGGGGTCGAGGTTCTCGATGTTGATCGTCGGGGGAGCGGTGCGCTCCTTGACCGCGAGCACGGCGAAGATCGTCTCCAGCGCGCCGGCGCCGCCGAGCAGGTGCCCGGTCATCGACTTCGTGCCCGAGACCGTGACGTGCTCTCCGAAGAGCCGGCGGACGGCCTCTGCCTCGATGGTGTCTCCCACCGGGGTGGAGGTGGCGTGCGCGTTGACGTGCACGACGTCGGACGCCGCGAGCCCGGAGTCCTCCAGCGCGATGCGCATCGCCCGCTCCTGCCCCTGGCCCGACGGGTCGGGGGGAGCGACGTCGAACGCGTCGGCCGTCATCCCCACGCCGAGCACCTCGGCGTGAATCGTGGCGCCGCGGGCGGCCGCGTGCTCGGCCGACTCCAGCACGACGATGCCGGCGCCCTCTCCCATGACGAAGCCGTCGCGGTCGACGTCGTAGGGGCGTGAGGCGGCCTGCGGGTCGTCGTTGCGCGTCGAGAGCGCCTGCATCTTCCCGAACGAGGCCATGGTGACCGGGTGGATCGCGGACTCGGTGCCGCCGGCGATGACCACGTCGGCGATGCCCTTGCGGATCATGTCGACCCCGTACGCGACGGCCTCGGCGCCGGACGCGCAGGCGGACACGGGCGCGTGCGCACCGGCGCGTGCGCCGCGCTTGACGGAGATGCTGGCGGCGGGGGAGTTGGCCATGAGCATCGGGACGGTGAGCGGGAGGACGCGGCGGGCGCCCTTCTCCCGGACGGTGTCCCACGCGTTCAGCAGCGTGTGGATGCCGCCGATGCCGGTGGCCACGACCACGCCGAGTCGTTCGCCCTCGACGTCGGGCTCGCCGGCGTCGGCCCACGCCTCGTCGGCCGCGACGACGGCGAGCTGGCCCGACGGGTCGAGCCGGCGCGCCTCGGGGCGCGGCAGTACCTCGAGGGGGTCGACCTTGACGGTGCCGGCGAAGGTGACGGTCGTCCCGTAGGTCTCGGTCCAGTCGTTGTCGAGGGGCGCGACGCCGGAGGTGCCGGCGAGCGCGGCGGACCAGGTCGACGCGACGTCGCCGCCGATGGGGTTCGTCGTCCCCATGCCGGTGACGACGACCTGGCGGCGTGCGGTGGACTGCTCGGGCACGGTTCCTCCTCGGGTGCGCGCCGGAGCGGCGCGATGGTTCGGCCCCCTTCGCGGGGGAGCGGTCGGGGGCGCCTGGCGGGGCCCCCGACCGGTGGTCAGGACTGGGCCCCGACGATGTACTTCACGGCGTCCTGGACCGTCTTGAGGTTCGCGACCTCGTCGTCCGGGATCGTGACGCTGAAGCGCTCCTCGGCGAGGGTCGCGATCGTCATCATCGACAGGGAGTCGACGTCCAGGTCGTCGGTGAACGACGCCTCCGGCTTGACGTCCTCGACCGGCAGCCCGGTCTCCTCGTTGACGATCTCGGCGAGGCCCGTGAGGACCTCCTCCTCCGTGTGTGCCATGTGCTTCTCCTGGTTGGGTTGAACGTGGACGGGGGTCAGTGTGGCAGGCGCGGGCACCGGATCACGGCACCACCACCACCTGTGCGGCGTAGGCGAGGCCCGCGCCGAAGCCGATCTGCAGCGCGATGTCGCCGCTGCTCGCCTGTCCCTCGCGGATCAGGCGCTCGAGCGCGAGCGGGATCGAGGCGGCCGAGGTGTTACCGGTGTCGGCGATGTCCCGTCCGACGACCACGTCGTCGCGCAGCCCCAGGTACTTCACCATGTGGTCGATGATCCGCATGTTCGCCTGATGAGGGACGAACACGTCGATGTCCTCGGGGCGCAGACCCGCGGCCTCGATCGCCCGGCCCGCCATCTTCGTCATCTCGAAGCTCGCCCACTTGAAGACGGTGGGCCCCTCCTGGCGCAGCGTCGGCCAGGAGCGGTCCGCGTCCGGGTCGTCCGAGCGGAACGTGGACCAGGGGTGGGTCTGGGCGATGACGTCGGCCTTGGACCCGTCCGAGCCCCACACCGTCGGACCGATCCCCGGGGTGTCCGAGGGGCCGACGAGGGCGGCGCCGGCACCGTCGCCGAGGATGAAGCTGATCGATCGGTCGGTGGGGTCGATGTACTCGCTCATCTTCTCCACGCCGATGACGAGCACGTGCTCGGCGGTGCCGGAGCGGACGAGGGCGTCGGCCTGGGCGATGCCGTACGCGTACCCGGCGCACGCGGCGGAGATGTCGTAGGAGGCCGCCGGGTTCGCGCCGATCCGGTCGGCGACGATGCCCGCGAGCGATGGCGTCTGCGTGAACCAGGTGACGGTGCCGACGATGACGGCGTCGACGCTCGTCGCCGGGACGCCGGCCGAGGCGAGGGCCGCCTCGGCCGCCGACGACGCCATGTCGGCAACCGTGGTGCCGGGGTTCGCGTAGGTGCGCGTGACGATGCCCGTGCGCTGCTGGATCCACTCGTCGGAGGAGTTGATCGGCTCGACGATGTCGTCGTTGGGGACGACGTTCTCGCCGCGGAAGCCCCCGACGCCGAGGATCCTCGCGTGAGGGTTCGGCGGTGCGGTCCTGAGTGCGGGGCGGCTCATGAGGCTCCTTCGGTGTCCGTGTCGACGAGCTCGACGGCGGCGGCCAGGTCGTCCGGGGTGGACAGGGCGCGGGCGGTGACGCCCGGAAGGGTGCGCCTGGCCAGTCGGGTGAGCACGCCGGCAGGGGCGAGCTCGACGGCGGCGCGCACCCCCCGGGAGAGCATGGTCTCGCAGCACAGGTCCCACCGGACCGGGTGGGCGATCTGGGCGACGACGCGCTCGAGCGCCTCGACGCCCGAGGTGACCTCGACCCCGTCCCGGTTGGACAGGAGCGACACGCGCGGGTCGGCCGCGGCGAGGCCGCCCGCGGCGGAGCCCACGACGTCGACGGCGGGACGCATGTGCTCGGTGTGGAATGCGCCGGCGACGGCGAGCGGCACGACCCGGGCCTTGGCGGGCGGCTGCTCGGCGAACGCGGCGAGCTGCTCGAGGGTGCCGGCCGCGACGATCTGGCCGCCCCCGTTGACGTTGGCGGCGGTCAGCCCGGCCGCCTCGATGGCGGCGGTGACCTCCTCTGCGTCGCCTCCCACGCAGGCGGACATGCCCGTGGGCGTGACGGCGGAGGCGTCGGCCATGGCCCGGCCGCGGACCGCGACGAGACGCACGGCGTCGACGTCGGACAGGACGCCCGCGATCGCGAGTGCGGCGAGCTCGCCGACGGAGTGGCCGGCGGTCAGTGACGGCACGAACCCTGGCGAGCGGGCCTCGAGCGCCCGGAACGCGAGGATCGAGGAGGCGACGATGAGCGGCTGGGCGAGCGCCGTGTCCTTGATGGTCTCCGCGTCGGCGTGCGTGCCGAGGTCGGCGAGGTCGAGGTCCGCGGCGGAGGACAGCTCGTCGAGCAGAGCGGCGGAGCTGGGGTCCTCGAGCCACGGGGCGAGCATGCCCGGCGTCTGGGCCCCCTGGCCTGGGGCGAGCACAGCGATCATCGGGCCAACCTACCGCCGGAGCGACGGCAGGTCAGGGCTCCGCCTACGTGTCGGACGCCTCGCAGGGGGTTGCGCCGCGGGGACCGGTACGGGCCTCCGAACGGGCGACACCGTGGGTGAGACCGGGAGCACTCGCTCACCGAGCGAGTTCGGTCGTGGCCGCTATCCTGAGGAGCATGTCCCTCGCGCGCCGTCCTGCTCTCCTGCTCGCACTGCTGCTCGCCACGACCGACCACGGCCACCACCGGCCCGCCCACGAGCAGGCGCCCGACCCGCGCGAGGAGCAGCTGCGGGCGCGGCTCGAGGAGGACCCGAACGACACGGTCGCGTTCAACGAGCTCGCGGAGATCGTGCGCCGCCACGGCTCCCAGTCCCGCGCGGCGGACCCGTTGACCGCGGACGTCCCGCAGTCGGACCCGCGCTCGGCCGACCTCGCCGTGTGGGCGCTGGCCGAGGAGCTCGCCGGTCGGCCGAACGCCTGGTACCCGCTCATCGAGCTCGCCCGACTCTCCGTGGAGGACGACCTGGACGGCGCCAACCGGCGCCTTGGTGCGGCCTGCGCGCGCGAGGGGACAGGTCTCGCGCTCGCCGAGTCCGTGTGGGTGCTCCGGGAGTCCGGGCACCCCACCCATGCTCATGCGCTCGCGACCGCTCACTGGGACGCCGAGCAGCACGTGCCCGCGGCCGGCCGGCAGATCGTGCTGGCCGCGATCGAGTCCGAGCGCTACGAGGACGCCGAGAAGTACCTCGAGCTCCTGGATGCGCACGAGGACGAGGAGAGCGCCGCCGTCGTGACCGAGCTGCGCTCGGTGCTCGAGGACGCCCGCAACCAGTAGCCCTCGACATCATCGAGTGTGCGGTTCTCGACCCTCGAGCGTGCGGTTGGGCTTGTCGAACCTGCGGTTCGTCGGGGCTCCATCTCGGCGGGGACGGCGCGGGCGCCTGCGGGTGTGGACGGCCCAGGTTGTGCACAGGGTGAGCGGTAACCGCCCACCGCGTGGGCCGGGCCGCTAGCCTCGGCTGCATGACGCGACCAGGGGGGCGCCGTCGGCGTCGGTTGACCGCACTGCTGCTCGTCGGTGCGATGGGACTGGCCGGCTGCGGTGGCGAGGGCGACGACGACGCGGACGAGACGCAGCGACCACCGGTGCGTGTCGGACCCGACGACGAGGCCGAGTCCGGGGAGACACCGTCCGACGGGATGACGGAGACACCGTCGGAGTCGTCGAGCGGTCGTGAGTCCGGTTCAGCCGGGGCCGAGGTCAGCACCGAGGACATCGAGTGGACCGAGTGGGAGCTCGAGCGCCGTGCGCGGCCCGCGCCCGAAGCGCCCCCGGAGATGGACGACGACGGCGAGGCCGGCGCGCTGGCGGCGGCGCATTACTTCGTCGACCTGATCGAGCACCTGACTGAAACCGGCGTAACCGAACCGTTCGTGGAAGTGTCGGGTGACGAGTGCGGATACTGCTCGTCATTGGTTGATTCGACCGAAGAACTTTCGATCGATGGCAGATATATCGACGAGTACGTGGTTCGGATCGACGAGGCGTTCGTCGATCCGCCTACCGAGGACCACCCTGACTGGTTCGTTGAATTCGAAGCTGTGGAAGAGGCGCGTTCAGTAGTTGATGTTCATGGCGATCAGCTGGAAACATTGGATGAAGAAGCAATTTCGCTCCACATCTTCCTTCGTCTCGTCGACGGCGAGTGGCTGTTCGTAGCCGGCGGATACTCGCAAGATGGAGACGAGACTCCGTCATGAGGTGGTGGACGGCGGTATCGGCAGGTTGCGTAACATTACTTGCGTTGACTTCGATTCAAGCGACGGCGCTTGCGGCTGATGGCGACTCTTATGGGGTAACTGGTGGAGTAGTCGACGATGGCGTGGACGTCGCCGTTGCGGAGCGATCGAGGTCCACGAGTTCTAGGGACCCGAGCAGGGCCGCGGGCGGATCTGGTGATGCTCCGGGCGGACACGGCGCCCCCGCCGAAGCCCAGCGCGCGTTCGTTGCGCTCGGTCTCGGCAAGGGGAACCCGGGGTTCTACGGCTCGCAGATCGGGCAGTGCACGAGCGTGATGGAGCAGGGGACAGGCTCGACGTGCGCACTCGAGGCGCCCTGGTCGGTCTCCCGTCCGCAGGCCGACGTGCCTGCGGCACCCGGGCAGGACCCCGTCGTCGTGACGGTGTCCCGGTCCGAGGCGGCGAGTCTGCTGGTCAACACGGGGGAGGCGATGATGGACGGTCGGTGGCAGCTGGCGAACATGCCAGTCCTGCTCTGGACGACGGCGGACGAGCACATCGTGTCCACCGAGCTTCTCGGACAGCAGGTGGATGTGCGGTTCACGCCGGTCGAGCACGTGTGGGACCCGATGGACGGCAGCGCACCGTTCTCCAGCGGGGACGACCCGGGCGCCCCGTATCCCGCGCACACGGTGTCCTATCCGTACTCCGACGGCCATGAGGCGATTCATGTCGAGCTCACCACCGTCTGGGAGGCCGAGTTCCAGGTGGGCGGCACGGGCGTGTGGGAGCCCATCGATGGAACGATCCCGATCACCACCAGCACGGAGGACTTCGAGGTACGTGAGCGCCAGGTGCGTCTCGTGCCCGAGTGCGCCGTCCACGACCGCTGCTGACCCCGTCCCGGTCACGGGCCCCATCGGGTAGTTCATCGCCTGCAGCGATCGAGCAGGGGGCCGGAGTCGCGGTCGTGCGCCTCCTCGAGCTTACGAGCTCCCGATCTTCGCGAGCTCGGCAGGCGCTACGTCAGGGACGGGGTGCGTCGTCGTCGACGATCGGGCCGGACGTCCGACGGACGCCGTACCGCTCACCGCATCGCCGGCACTACCCCCACGACTGGCGCAGCGAACGTGCGCGACGGGTATGGCGGACCTGCACGACGATGCCGACAACGGCCAGCACGAACTGACCGACGTACCACAGCGGTTCGTCGACGACAGCGACCCGGGTGTCGACGTAGTGGTCGAGGTCGACGTTGCCGAGCAGCAGCAGGAGACCGCTGACGGCGGCGCTCGCACCGGCCAGCGCACTGATGACGACGAGCACCAGGTCGGGCATGTCGGTGACGGCCGCGAGCAGGCCTAGTACGACGCCGCTGACCACGCCCACTGCCATGATCACCCACGGCTCGGAGACGCCCAGAGCCCCGGCGACGGTCCGGCCGAGCACGAATCCCATCGAGGCGAACCCCAGCACGACGGCGATCGAGAAGAAGACGAAGGCCAACCAGGAGAAGACCAGAGCGAGGACGACCGCTGCCACCCAGCCGGCCGTGCTCGCGAGGTACCCCTCGCCGGTCACCTCGGCAACCACCACCATGCCGAGCCCGAACCCGACCAGCGCGCCCCACAGGGCGAGCAGGACGCGCATAGCCCCGCGCCCGCGGAAGCACAGCAGCAGCCCGATGACAAGGGCGAGCACACCTACGACGACGTCACTCACACGGCTCTCCGTCCCTCTCGCGGTCGGGTCGGCCGCCCGGCGTACGGGCTGCCACCCCAGTGTCTCGCGCGCAAGCCCGCCCGTGTGGCAGGACCGACGTGGTAGCTACCCGCGTGCGGGAACGAGCCGGTCGAGCAGCTCGCGCACACCCGCGAGCCTCGGCGCATCCTCCTGGCGGGCGAGCACCGCGCCGTCGGGGTCGAGGAGGAAGAACGTCGGGGTCCGGGTGACGCCGAGAGCCTCGCCGAGCTCGAGGTGCCGGGTGATCTCCAGCTCGACGTGCCGCACGCCGGGCTCCTTGCCGGCGACCCAGGCGAGCAGTCCGCGCGTCGACCGGCAGGGCGCACAGAAGTTCGACGAGAACTGCACCAGGGTGGCACGCCCGCCCAGCGGTCCGCGGATGCCGAGCTCCTCGGCAGTGAGAACAGGTGCCCTGCCCGGTGACGTGCTCATGCGATGACGTGCTCCTTGTCGAGGGGCGCGGGGTGTGGATCGCGCTCCGCCTGGTTCAACGTCAGATTCAACCGTCGCGGACGCGCAGAATTCCGCGTCACGACCGGCCCCACCCGACCGCTGGGCAGCTGCTCAGACCACCTGGCCGGAACGTCACCACGCCCCGGGATCCGATCGCCGGATCGGCCGGCCGACCGCTCCGGCCACGGCAGTCGCGCACGGGGCCGGAATTACTGCTCGAGAGGTGCCAGCAGGCATCACCAGGTCGCACCACCGCTCCCACAGCGAGCGCGGTTCGACCGACCGCACTCTCGACCAGCGCCAACCGCACGCTCGACGACCGGAAACCGCACGCTCGACGAAGGGGGTGCGCAACGACGGGAGGGGCTCCCGGCCAGGTCGGCCGGGCGCCCCTCCCGTTGGTGTGCTGAGCGTGCGTCAGGAGTCGCCGCCGGCGGTGCCGGACTGGCCGGCCCGCGGGTTGAGCAGGTCGTACTTCTCGATCGCCTCGCGCACCACGGAGCCGTCCATCGACCCCTGCTTGACGAGGGCCTGCAGCGCCTTGACCACCATCGAGTGGGAGTCGATGAGGAACTGCCGGCGCGCGGCCGGCCGGGTGTCGGAGTAGCCGAAGCCGTCCGCCCCGAGCGTGTGGTAGTCGCCGGGCACCCACTGGCGGATCGAGTCCTGCACCTGGTGCTCGTAGTCCGAGGTGGCCACGAACGGGCCCCCGGCGTCCTCGAGCTTGGTGGTCAGGTACGCGACCTTCTGGTCCTCGGGGTTGAGGAAGTTGTGCTTCTCGACCTCGAGGGCCTCGCGGCGCAGCTCGTACCAGCTCGTCACGGACCAGACGCCGGCGCGCACGCCCCAGTCCTCGGCGAGGATCTCCTTGGCGTGCAGCGCCCACGGCACGCCAACGCCGGAGGCGAGCAGCTGGACCCAGGGCCCGTCACCCTCGGCCGGCGAGACCCGGTGGATGCCCTTGAGGATGCCCTCCACGTCGACGTCGTCGGGCTCGGCCGGCTGGACGAGCGGCTCGTTGTACACCGTGAGGTAGTACAGGACGTTCGGGTCGCGCTCGTCCTCGCCGTACATGCGGGTCAGGCCGTCGCGGACGATGTGCCGGATCTCGTAGCCGTACGCGGGGTCGTAGTGCACGAACGCGGGGTTGGTCGACGCCAGCACGGGGGAGTGCCCGTCCATGTGCTGGGTGCCCTCGCCGGCGAGCGTCGTCCGGCCCGCGGTGGCGCCGATGACGAAGCCCCGGGCCAGCTGGTCGCCCGCGGCCCAGAACTGGTCACCGGTGCGCTGGAAGCCGAACATCGAGTAGAAGATGTAGACCGGGATCATCGGCACGCCGTGCGTCGCGTGCGAGGTGCCCACGGCCTGCAGCAGCGACGCCGAGCCGGCCTCGTTGATGCCCGTGTGCATGATCTGGCCCTGCTCGGACTCCTTGTAGGAGAGCATGAGCTCGGCGTCGACCGGCGTGTAGTTCTGACCGGAGGTGTTGAAGATCTTCGCCGTCGGGAAGATCGAGTCCAGGCCGAACGTGCGGGCCTCGTCCGGGATGATCGGGACGATGTGGCGGCCCAAGCCCTTGTCCTTGATGAGCTCCTTGAGCAGCCGGACGAACGCCATCGTCGTGGCGACCTCCTGCTTGCCCGAGCCCTTGGCGAGAACCTCGAACGGCTTGTCCCCGGGCATCTCCAGGGAGGGCTCCGGCTCCCGGCGCTCCGGGACGAACCCGCCGAGCTCGCGCCTGCGCTCGAGCATGTACTGCAGCGTCGGGTCGTCCTCGTCGGGGCGGTAGTACGGCGCGTCGTACGGGTCCTCGAGCTGCTCGTCGCTGATCGGGATCTTCACCGAGTCGCGCAGCATCTTCAGGTCCGCGACCTGCATCTTCTTCATCTGGTGCGTGGCGTTGCGACCGGCGAAGTGCGGGCCGAGGCCGTAGCCCTTGACCGTGTGCGCGAGGATCACCGTCGGCTGGCCGGTGTGCTTCGTGGCGGCCGTGTAGGCGGCGAAGATCTTGCGGTAGTCGTGCCCGCCGCGCTTGAGCGCCCAGATCTCGTCGTCCGTCATGTCCTTCACCAGCGCCTTGGTGCGCGGGTCACGGCCGAAGAAGTGCTCGCGGACGTACGCGCCGTCGTTCGCCTTGAAGGTCTGGTAGTCGCCGTCGTTGGTCGAGTCCATGAGGTTGACCAGCGCGCGGTCCTTGTCGGCCTGCAGCAGAGCGTCCCACTCGCGGCCCCACACGACCTTGATGACGTTCCAGCCGGCGCCGCGGAAGAACGACTCGAGCTCGCGGATGATCTGGCTGTTGCCGCGCACCGGTCCGTCGAGGCGCTGCAGGTTGCAGTTGACGACGAACGTGAGGTTGTCCAGGCCCTGGTGGGCGGCGAGCTGGAGCATGCCGCGCGACTCGGGCTCGTCCATCTCGCCGTCGCCGAGGAACGCCCACACCCGCTGGTCGGAGGTGTCCTTGATGCCGCGCTCGGCCAGGTAGCGGTTGAACCACGCCTGGTAGATCGCACCGGAGGGGCCCAGGCCCATCGAGACCGTGGGGAACTCCCAGAAGTCCGGCATCTGGTGCGGGTGCGGGTAGCTGGGCAGACCCCGGCCGTCCTCACGGTGGCTGTACTCCTGGCGGAAGCCGTCCATGTCGGCCTCGGTCAGGCGACCCTCGACGTAGGCGCGGGCGTAGTTGCCCGGCGAGGCGTGGCCCTGCCAGAAGATCTGGTCGCCGCCGCCCGGGTGGTCCTTGCCCCGGAAGAAGTGGTTGAGGCCCACCTCGTAGAGGGTCGCCACGGACGCGTAGGAGGACAGGTGGCCGCCGACGGCGACGTCCGGCTTCTGCGCCCGCGCCACCATGACGGCGGCGTTCCAGCGGATCCAGCCGCGGTAGGTGCGCTCGACGTGCTCGTCGCCGGGGAAGTACGGCTCGTCCTCGACGCCGATGGTGTTGACGTGCGGCGTGGTGAGGTTGCCGGGGACGGCGATGTCGCGACGCCGGGCGTGGCGCAGCAGGTTGAGCAGGATGTAGCGGGCGCGGGGTCCCCCGCGGTCGTCGATGAGGCCGTCCAGGGACTCGAGCCATTCGGCGGTCTCGTCCTTGTCGATGTCCGGTACCTGGCTCAGCAGGCCGTCGATCAGCGGCCGTCCGTGATCAGTGGCAGTCACGTCATCTCACTTCCCGGGTGTGTGCGCCGAGGCCTCCGGCGCCTGCATATGGGCCACACCATCGTAGGCCGCCCCGTGTGGGCGGGCCCAACTTCCCGCCTGTACCCGATGAGGTGAGATGCCCGATACCGTGCGGGGTGACGTCGCGCGCTCGCGGGGCGTCCGCAGCGACCTCCGGGACCCCGGGGGCGCATCGTTCGGGCGTCAGCCCGGGGAGGAGTAGTCGGGCTGTGCACGCCAGTGCGTACGAGGCAGTCGCCGGAGCGTTCGCGCCCGGCCAGGTCGTCCAGGAGTTCTGGTGGGACGAGGACGCCGACGACGGCCTGCGGGAGGCCGTCGAGAAGCACACGGGCACCGAGCTCGTCGACGAGAACCACTCCGACGTGTGCGACGGCGCCATCATCTGGTGGCGCAGGTCGGACACCGAGGAGGGGGACCTGACCGACCTGCTCGTCGACGCCCAGGCCAACCTCGACGACGGCGGCACCATCTGGGTGCTCACGCCCAAGCCGACCTCGCCGGAGCACGTGGGCCCGGCCGAGATCTCCGAGGCCGCCCAGATCGCCGGCATGAACGCGACGTCCGCCGTCGCGGCGGGGAGCGAGTGGTCGGGCACCCGGGTGGTCTCCCGGTCCCGCGGGAAGTAGCGCCCGGGGCGGGGACGGCCCCCGGAACGGCGACGCCCCCGGGGCTGGGACGGCCCCGGCGTGGCAGCTCCTCGAGGCGGGTGTTCGTCGAGCTGGTTATCCCTCGATCCGACCGATGACGTCGCCCTGGTGGACGGCGGCGTCCTCCTCGGCGACGACGCGCAGAACCCCTGCGGCCGGCGCGGTGACCTCGACCGAGACCTTGGCCACCTGTACCTCGGCGATCAACTGCCCCTCGGCGACCTGCTCGCCGTCGGAGGAGTACCACGTGGCGACCACACCCTCGGCGCTGGGGTCGTCCTCGTCGACCCGGGGGAAGAGCACCTCCCTCATGCCACGACCCTGCGGATCGCGTCCTCGATGCGCGCGTGCAGGGGGAGCACCGCGTACTCGAGGTCGTGGGCGTAGGGGATGGGGATGTCCGGCATCGTCACGCGCTGCACCGGCGCCGTCAGGAGCCGCGGGTCCTCGTCGGTGATCGTCGCCGAGACCTCGCCCGAGAGCCCGAACGAGAGGTAGTCCTCGTCGACGACGACGAGCCGCCCCGTCCTCCCGACCGAGGCGAGGATCGCCTCGCGGTCCAGCGGTACGAGCGAGCGCAGGTCGAGCACCTCGGCGCTGATCCCCTCGCCCTCGAGCTTCTCCGCGACGTCGAGGGCGTGGTGGACCGACAGTGACAGGGTGACGACGGTGACGTCGCTGCCCTCCTTGACGACGTTCGCCCGTCCGATCGGCACGAGGTGCTCGCCGGCGGGGACGTCGCCGATCGACCGGGAGTTCTTCTTCATCCAGGGCAGGCCCATGATTCCCTTGTGGTACATGAAGACCACGGGGTCGTCGTCGCGGATGGCCGACGTCATCAGACCCTTGGCGTCGGCGGGGGTCGAGGGGACGACGACCTTCATGCCCGGCAGGTGGGCGAACGTGCCCCACAGGCACTGGGAGTGCTGGCCTCCGTCGGAGTAGCCGCCGCCGACGGCCGTCGCCAGCACCATCGGCACGGAGACGTGGCCGCCCGAGAAGTACCGGATCTTGGCCATGTGGTTGTAGATCTGGTCGAGGCAGACGCCCATGAAGTCGGCGAACATCAGCTCGACGATCGGCCGCATCCCCTCGGTCGCCGCCCCGATGCCGAGACCGATGAACGCGGTCTCGGAGATGGGGGTGTCGATGATGCGGTCGGGGCCGAACCGGTCGAGGAGCCCGGTGGTGGAGGAGAAGATGCCGCCGTAGGAGCCGACGTCCTCCCCGAGGTAGACCACCGTGTCGTCGCGGTCCATCTCCTGCGCGACGGCCTCGACCATCGCCTTGGACGTGTTGAGCCGGCGGGTGGTGGCGGGCTGGGTGGTGTCGGTGGCGGTCATGACTGCTCCTCGGCGAAGACGTACCGGTGGACCTCGGCCGGGTCCGGGATCGGACTGTCCTTGGCGAACGTGACGGCATCCTCGACCTGCTCGCTCGCCCGGGCGCGGATGCTCTCCTCCGTGGCGTCGTCCAGGACGCCGGCGCCCCGCAGCCGCTCGGCATAGCGGGGGATCGGGTCGAGGTCGGCGACCGAGGCGAGCTCGGGGCGGTAGCCCTGGGCGTCGCCCTCGAAGTGGCCCCACATGCGCACGGTGGCGACCTCGATGAGGCTCGGCCCGTCTCCGGCGCGGGCGCGGGCGACAGCGGTCTCGGCCGCTGCGTGCACCGCGTCGACGTCGTTGTCCTCCACTCGTACCCCGGGAATGCCGTACCCGGCGGCGCGCTCGGCGTTCGACGCGACGGACGTCGATGCCGTGCGGGGCACGGAGATGCCCCACTCGTTGTCCTCGACGACGAAGACGACCGGGAGCTGCCAGAGCGCGGCGAGGTTGAGCGACTCGTGGAAGGCACCCTGGTTGGCGGCGCCCTCCCCGGTGACGGCCACCGCGATGCCGCCGGTGCCCTTCCGCCGGAACGCGAAGGCGGCTCCGAGCGCCGGCGGGTACCCCTCGGCGATGATCCCGGAGCAGGAGAAGTGCACCGCCGGGTCGAACAGATGCATGTGGCCGCCACGGCCGCGTCCCAGGCCGGTCTCCCGGCCGAAGATCTCCGCCGTCATCCTCCTCAGGTCCACGCCGTGGGCGACCGCGAAATGGTGGGGCCGGTGGGGTGCCGTCACGGCGTCGTCGGACGTGAGGTGCGCACAGATGCCGGCGGCGACCGGCTCCTGTCCGGCCGAGAGGTGCATCTCGCCGGGGATCTGCCCCTTGCCGATGTCGAAGCCGGGGCCCTTGTCCACGTGGTACTCCCGCAGGATCGCCTCCTCGTAGGTGCGGGAGCGGACCATCGTCTCGAACAGCTCGAGGCGGACCTCGTCGGGCGGTGGGGCCGCGGCCGGTGGTTCGTCCGTCGTCGGCTGCGGGGGTGGGTTCGTCGTCGTCGACATGTGTGCCTCCGTTGGCTCGTGTGCCGTTGGTGCCCACCATCGGCCTGGCCCGGGCGCGTCGCAACGCCGAGTTTTCAGTTGGTGATAATCCGCGGGCCGCGGCGCGGTGGAGGTCCGGACCGAGCAGGATCAGGAGGGTGCGAGGGCGACGAGGCCCGCCGTGCGGTGCAGCTCGTCGATGCGCGCGAGCACCTGCTCGGCGCGCCCCGCGGGGACTGACACCGCGACCGCCTGCGCGCGACCGGGCACCTGCACGGCCACACACACGACACCGAGCAGGTACTCCTCCCGGTCGACGGCGAACGGCACCTGCCGCCCGATCTGCGCCATGAACGCCCTCGGGGAGGTGAGGGTGTGCGGAGTGAGATCGGCGAAGGTGTGCCGCGCGACGAACTCGCGCCGGTCGTCGTCGGGCAACGACGTGAGCAGGGCCTTGCCGAGGGCGGTGGCGTGCGCGGCCTCGTCGAACGCCACCCACATGTCGATGCGTGGCGCCTCGGGCGAGTCGACGACCTCGGTGAGCAGGGCCTCGCCATCCGCGTACGTCGAGAGATAGGCGGCCGCGTGCAAGGCGTCGTGCAGCCCGCGCAGCACGCGCCGTACACGGTGGGGCTCCGCCCCGCGGCCGAGCGCCGCCGCCTGGTCGCCGAGCGCGTAGCCCTCGTTCGTGTGCTCGACGTAGCCCTCGTGCACGAGCGTGCGCAGCAGGTGGTAGGCCGTCGGCAGCGGGATCCCGACGGCGCGGGCCAGCTTCTTGGCGGGCTGGGGCGACCGGGCGTCCCCGAGCGCGTCGAGCAGGTGCGTCGCGCGGACGACCGAGTTGATGAGTGTCGGCTTCGTCGCCATCTCGCCTCCACTGCCAGGGTAGCGCCGCGGCGCCGGTTAGGCTTCGGCGCGGGCCCGTAGCTCAGCTGGTCAGAGCGCCGCGTTTACACCGCGTAGGTCGCCGGTTCGAACCCGGCCGGGCCCACTCGTCGAGGGTCGACCTGCGTCGCCCGGGATCCCCCTCTCACCGCGTGGTGTGGGCGCCGCCGTTGACGTGCATGTGCTGTCCGGTGAGGTGGCGCGCCCCGTCGGACGCCAGGAAGGTGACGAGGGACGCGACCTCCTCGGGGTGGCCGGCGCGCTTGTCGTGGGTCCGTTCGACCAGGGCGGTGCGACGCTCGTCGCTCATCTGCCCTCCGAACAGGTCGGTGCCGTCGTCTCGCCGGGCGTCGTCGACAGTGTCCTCGCTGCGGATGACGCCGCGACCGCGGGCCTGACGCTCGACGAGCTCGACCAGCTGGAGGACCTGCTGTCGAGACTCGGGCCGTGAACGTACGCAGTCGACCGTCCTATCGGCGCCGTCGGGCGGCGCGTACCGGACGACAACGTGTGCGGCCGACCGAGGTCCACCCGGTCCGGCGCGACTCCATCACCCGAGCCACCAGGGTTTGAGGTCGATCAACCAGTGACTGCGCAGCGTGAGTGCACGCTCGAGCGACGCCGCGGTGCCGGCGATCAGCAGGGTGGTGTTGAGCCAGGCGGGCAACGAGATCGGCGAGGTGTAGGTGCCGACACGGTCGCCGACGACGTCCCACTGGGTCACCGCCTCGAGCAGCTGCGGCCCGAAGAGCACCAGCCCGATCAGCAGGATCACGACGGCTGCGCGCCCGATCCACCTGCTGAGGGCGGGGTGCCGATGCTCGGCCACCGCGCGCCAGTACTCCGCGCTGTGCCGGACCGGCCTCAGCGTGCGCTCCTGGCCGCCGTCGTCGGGCACCAGGTGTATCCGCCGGAGCCCGGAGGCCCCGACCGCGACCTCGAGGATGCCGCCGGGCACGGGGAAGGCGGTGGGCTGCTCGGACACCAGCTCCTGTCGACCGTCCACGTAGAAGTGGACCGTGCCGTCCCAGCTGAAGTACCTGACGTCGACGGCGTAGTCGCGTGCGACTCCGTCCTCGTCGGTGAGCTCGACCTGAAAGACCGAACGGGTCAGCATCTGCCAGGGACGGTGCGGCCTCAGCGCACTGCCGTCTCCCGGCTCGGTCCTGACCGGCCGGCGCCTGCGCCGCCGCTCCGACCACATGCCGCCCCCCTCGTCGGGATCAGCCCTTCTTTCGCGAGCCCCCGGCGATGAGCGCGATGGCGATGGCCATCATCCAGGAGTCCTTGGCCAGCGACGTTCCCTCGCCGGACGGGCGCACGCCGTCGTCGGTGGTCTTGGCCGGGTCGCGGAAGTAGATGCTCAGCAGGCCGGCGGAGAAGCCGCCGAGCGCGAGTCCGGCCAGGCGGTTGGGGACGAACGGCGCCAGCAGCGCCGCTCCGACGCCGATCTCGCCGTAGCTGAGCAGCTTGGCGAACTGCGTCGGCTCCAGCGAACCCAGCTGCGGGATGCCCTTCTCGGCCTCGGCCTGCACGTAGCCGGCGGTCTCGTCGTCCATGCCGATCTTGCTGATGCCCGAGTTGAGGATGAAGGCGCCCGGGATCCCTCGGAGGGCGATGTTGGCGATTGCGTTGAAGGCCATGAGAGGTCCGATCTCCAGAGTCAGACGGGGGTGCGGTCGCTTCACACTAACCGCCTGCCCACCGGTGGCGGAGGTCGGGCCGTACCCGGCCGCACGTCGAGCAGCTCACGGGTGGGAACGCCGTGCTGGCCGATCAGCGCACGAGGTGAGCCGTCGCCGACCGTGGCCGGCGACGTGTCGCGGAGCGTCGCGACAGCGCTGTCGGCTGCGGAGCGGGCGTCGACGTCTCCCCGGCGTCGACGACCGACATGATGACCGCCGCGGTGCTGGTGAAGCCGATGGCGAGGGCGAGAAGGAGAGAAGGGACGAGGTCGCTCGGCGACGGGATCCAGCCGCCGAGGATCCACGGCAGGACCACCAGGGCAACCACGGCCAGCGAGGTGACGATCTCGTTCGCGGCGAGCGCGAGAGACCTCCTCGTCGCGCCCTTCTTCACGATTCGACGGGACGTGTCGACGGTGGCGATCACCAGCGCCGCTGCGCACACCACGAACGTGACGGTCGCCCAGACCGGCTCCGCACCGACCAGGGCGAGAGGGACGATCAGGGGCAGGCTGTACGCGATGAGCACCCACCGGGTGCCTGCCCGGATGTACCGGTCCGGCGAGCTGCCTGCGGCACCGCGGGCCCGGTGGAGCGCCGAGTCGAGGTAGAAGAACACCGCCACGATGAACGTTCCGACGAGGGTCGCTGCGATGCTCGCGAGGGCGAGCAGGAACTCGTCGGATCCGTCTATCACTGTCGGTACCTTCCTTCTCTACCGTGCTCCTCGCTGGTGGAGTTCGCTCCGTCGACCGTGATGAGCTGACCCGTGATGTACGACGCGCCCTCGCCGGCGAGGAACGCGATCGCGTACGCCACCTCGTCCGCGGTGCCGGACCTGCCGACAGGTGTGGCCGCGCCCATCGCCCGCTCATGGTCCGAGCCGGTGATGATGGCGACGCGCTGTTGTGGGGATGTCATGGCGAGACCTTCCACTGGCTGTACGACCGCGGGCGGTAGCGGACGGACGAGGGTCGGCCGACCGGTCGCTGCCGGTCATCGCCGTGCCCACAGACTTCTGCCGGCGGCGCTCCGTTCGCGTCGGTGGAAGCCACCTATGTCCGGGTCGGGCACGACCTCAGGGGTTTCTACCGACGCGAAGGCTCCGCAGCCGGTGCGAGCCTGACGAGCGCACACGGGCCGTTCGCGACCGGATCGCCGCTACGCGCTGGAACGCATACGCGGCTTGACCCTGACGCGACGTCATCGTTTGGACTCGGCGCATGATTCGGATCGTCTTCTTCTACCTGGCTGCCTTCGGCACGTCGTTGCTCGGCAACTCGATCACCGCGATCGCACTCCCGCTCCTGGTCCTGTTCACCACGGGCAGTCCGATGGGGGCCGGAGCCGTGGCCATCGCCGCGGCGGTGCCGTCCGCCGTCGCCGGGCTGTTGATGGGCTCGCTCATGGACCGGATCAACCGCCGCACCGTCGCGATCCTCTCCGACGTGATCTCGGCCGTAGCGCTGGTCATCCTGCCCGTCATCGAACTCACCGTCGGACTGAACCTGGGCTGGTTCATCGCCGTGGCGGTGCTGAACTCCTTCGGTGACGTTCCCGGCATCACCGCGCGGGAGGCCATGCTCCCTGCCGTCGCCCAGGCCGCAGGGATGGGCCCGTCACGGCTGATCGGCCTGCGGGAGTCCCTGGCAGGGGTCTCGCTGCTGGTCGGCCCCGCCATCGCCGGCATACTCGTGGCCTCCCTCGAGCCGGTGGCGGTCATGTGGGTCACCTCGGGCATCGCAGCATCGGCAGCCCTGCTGACCCTCGTCATCCCCTCCCGGTCAACTCGACTTCCGCGTGCAGAGCAGGAGGATCGTGCACCGCAGGACGATTCCGAGCCCGAGGCCCCCAGGTCCGTCTTCTCCGGCCTGGTGGTCATCTTCCGCACACCGCTCCTGCGCGTCGTCGTCCTGCTGGGTCTGGCGCTGGCGGTCGTGCTCGCTGCCCTGCAAGGCATGGTGATACCGGTGCACTTCGCGTTCCAGGGTGAGGCCGGGTTCGTCGGGTTCGTGCTCAGCGCGCTGGCCGGGGGCCTGCTCGTCGGCGGCGGACTCTTTGCCTGGTTCGGCGCCAGGATCCCGCGCCGGGGGTGGTTCACCGCCGGCGTCACCGTCGTCGCCGTGGGCTTCGTCGTCGTCGGCATACTGGGGCCCGTGTGGTCGGTCTTCGCCGGAGCTGCGATCGTCGGCCTGGGCGGTGGCTGCATGAACGCCGTCGTCGGGCTGACGTTCGTGGAGAACGTCGTAGATGCCCAGCGCGGGAAGGTGCTGGGCGGCCAGAACGCCATCATGACCCTCGTTCCGTCGGTGGGGATCGGCATGGCTGCTGTGCTCATCGAGATCGGCACCCTGCACGTGGCCACGACGACGCTCGTCCTTGTGTGGATCGGCGCGGCCGCCGCGACCCTGCTGAGTCCGAGCATCCGCCGACTAGGGCACGCTTCACCCTGATGCGCATCTCAGAACTGGCCGAGCTCGCGGGGGTGACGGTCCGGGCCGTCCGCTACTACCACCAGATGGGCGCGCTGGAGGAGCCGCCGCGTGGGTCCAACGGATATCGGGACTACACCGCGGATCATCTGGTGGCCCTGCTGAGGATCAGACAGCTGACGAGCTCCGGTCTGTCGCTGGCGCAGGCCGGAGTCCTGGCGGCTGAGCCCGGTTCCTCCTCCACCGAGGAGGAGCTGGACGAGGCGGCGCGGGCCCTGGAGGCAAAGATCGCGGCCCTGACCGAACAACGCGATCGGCTGGCCCGGGCACGCGCCGGACACCACGTCGGGCTCTCGAGGACAGCAGCAGCTCTGAGCCTGACGCCCGCCGACATCCCGGTGACCGTCGTGGTCGCCCATCTCCTCCGGGAGCATCCGCAGACCGAGGTTCTCACCGATGCACTGCTCGACCCGCAGGTGCGGTCGGAGCTGGTGGCCCTGCAGGAGCGCTTCGACGCCATCGACGAGGCCACCTCCGACGGCGAGCTCCGCGAGCTCATGTCGCAGGCACAGTCACTGGTCGGCGAGGTCGCCGCCGGACTGCCGTCGCTGACCGAGGAGCAGCTGCAGGTCATCCTCGACCTGGCCGAACGCGACCTGAACGACCGGCAGAAGGACTTCCTGCGCAGTGAGATCAGGCCGCCGTCATAGCGGCGGAGGTCGGGTCGCCCACGACCCCTCCGGGAGATCCGGCGTCGGCCCCTCCCGCGGAGGCTACGGATCAGCGCCGACACCGTTGTGCCGCGGGCGCGACGGGTGGAGGCTGACCGCATGAGCATCCCGGCCAACTTCGTCATCGTCACCCTCGGTGTCGCCGACCTCGCGCGGAGCATCGCGTTCTACCGCGCACTCGGGTGGGAGCAGCGCGGGGACAACGATGCGGTCATCACCTGGTTCCGTACATCGGGCACGTGGGTGGGCCTGTTCGGCTACGAGGACCTCGCCGCCGACGTCGGCATCCCCGCCGGTCCGCCCCCGCCCTACCGCGGTGTCACCCTCGCGATCAACGTCAACTCTGCCGAGGAGGTGGACGCCGCGCTCGCGCACGCGACCGGCGTCGGCGCCCGCCTCGTCAAGGAGCCCGAGCTGGTGGAGTGGGGCGGCTACTCGGGCTACTTCGCGGACCCGGACGGGCACCTGTGGGAGGTCGCGTTCAACCCGTTCTTCCCGGTGACGGACGACGGCACGATCGAGGTTCCGGCCCGACGGTGAGGCGTCGGGTCCGGTCTGCCAGACATGCGTAGACAAGTACGGACATGAGGCGATACGGTCCACCCACGATTCGCTGACGAATCAGCACTCACCGTGGAGGGCACATGTCCAGATACCTGCTCGGCATCGATGCCGGGACGTCTGTCATCAAGGCTGCCGTGTTCAACGAGACCGGGACGGAGATGAGCCGAGGTGCGGGCAACGTCCCGATCATCTCGCCGGACCCGGACAGGGCCGAGGAGGACATGGACACGGTCTGGGCGGCCGCCGCCAAGGCCATCCGGGACGCCATCACCGGCTCGTCCGTCCGTCCGCAGGAGATCGTGGCCGTGTCGGTCACCGGTCAGGGGGACGGCAGCTGGCTGATCGGCAAGGACGGCAGGCCGGCCGGCAACGCCATCCTCTGGACGGACGGGCGCACGGGCAAGGTCATCGACACCTGGTACGAGGACGGCACGGTCAGCAGGCAGTTCGACACGAGCGGGCTCGGCCCGTACGCCGGTACCGCATCGGCGATCCTGCGCTGGCGACTGGAGAACGAGCCGGAGATCCTCGAGGGAGCCACGCAGCTGTGGTGCAAGGACTGGGTCGAGTACAACCTCACGGGAGACGTGTCGACCGACGCCTCCGACGCGAGCCTCGCCGGCATCGACGTCCGCACGCGGACGTGGTCCGACCACGTGCTGCGGACGTGGGGCATCGACGGCATCAAGGACGTCCTGCCCCCGATCAAGGCCGCGACCGACCTCGCGGGTGAGGTGACGACGCAGGCCGCCGGCCAGACCGGGCTCGTCGCGGGCACCCCCGTCTACAAGGGCCAGATGGACATCACCGCCTCGTCGCTCGGGGTCGGCGTGGCCCGGCCCGGTGACTGCATGGCCGTCATCGGGACCGCCGGCATCGTCACCGTCGCCACCGACTCCCTCGAGAACGGGTTCGCACCGGCCGACTCCGGCTGGGTGATCCCGCACAGCCCGGACACGTGGATCCGGTCGATGGGCATGAACTTCTGCACCCCGAACCTCGACTGGTTCCTCGACGAGCCCGGCAACGTCCTCCGGCTCGAGGCGCGCACCCGCGGCATGGAGCTGTTCGAGTACCTCGACGACGTCCTCGCCGACACCCCCGTCGGGGCGCGCGGCCTCATCTTCCACGGGTACCTCGCGCCGGGCGGTGAGCGGGCGCCGTTCGTCAAGCCCAGCGCACGCGGCTCCTTCTTCGGGCTGCGCGGCTCGCACACCCGGCACGACATGCTCCGTGCCGTCTACGAGGGCGTCGCCTACGGCATCCGCGACTGTCTTGACTCGATCCCCACCACCGTCGAGACGGTGCGGATGGCCGGAGGCGGGGCGAACTCCGAGTCCTGGTGCCAGATCTTCGCCGACGTCCTCGGTCGCCGGATCGTGGTCCCCGCGGGCACGGAGTTCGGCGCCAAGGGGGCGGCGATCGTCGCCGGCGTCGGGTCCGGTGTCTTCGAGAGCTATGCGGCGGGAGTCGACGCCACGGTGACGATCGTCCGGACCTACGAGCCCGACCGCGCGAAGACCGCGGTGTACGACCGGTACTTCGCCCTCTACCGGCGCACCCGCGAGGCGCTCCAGCCACTGTGGGACGACCTGCAGGACGTCACCGCCCTCGAGGTCTCGTGACGGCACAGCACAGGCGAGAGGTCGCGGCCGCCGCCTCGGGCGGCGAGCTCGAGCACCTCGAGTACGGGGTCGACGCGGGTGCCCGGGCCGGCGAGGTGCTCGCCGCGCTCGGGGCCCGGGGCACGGTGGCGGTGCTGGCCGACACGGTGCCCAAACCCACCGGCGACGGCGACCTCCTGGAGATCGCGGTGGCAGCCGTCCGCCGCGCCGGGTACGACGTCGCGCGGGCGACGCCGTGCACGGGGCCGCACGGCGTCGTCCTCGACGAGTCCACCGTCGACGAGGCGGCTGCCGCGCTCGCCGGTGCCGGCGCCGTGGTGTCGGTCGGCTCCGGCACCGTCACCGATCTCGCGAAGGCCGCGACGCCGACCGGGGTCCCGCTCGTCGCCGTGCAGTCGGCGCCGTCCGTCAACGGATACGCCGACCCGCTGAGCGTGCTCGTGCGCGGCGGGGCGAAGTCGACGGTGCCGACCCGGTGGCCGAACGCGCTGCTCGTCGATGCCGGCGCGCTCGAACACTCGCCCGACCTGCTCGTCGGGGCCGGCGTCGGCGACGCCGTGGCCGTGGCCTCCTCGGTCGCCGACTGGGTGCTCGCCGCCCGGCTCGGCGCCGGCGGGCCCGCCGACCCGGCGGTGCTCGCGGACCTGCTCGGCGCCGTCGCGGACCTCCGCACGGGCCGGTCGGCCGACGGGTCGATGACCGCGCTCGTCGACGCCCTGACCTACGGGGGCCTGTCGATCGGGGTCGTCGGCAGCACCGCACCGCTCTCGGGCTGCGAGCACCTGACGAGCCACATCCTCGACATGGCGGCGATGGCCGCCGACGCCCCGCACGACCTGCACGGCCGGCAGGTCGGTGTCGCCACGGTCCTGTCCACGGCCCTGTGGCAGGAGGCCCTCGAGCGCGACCTCGTGCGGATCGACGACGCGACGGCCTTCCCCGACGACGTCGAGCACCGGGTCGAGCGCACGTGGCGCGTGGTCGACCCGACGGGCCGCCTGGGTGCGACCTGCCGGGCCTCGGTGGGGGAGAAGGTCGCGGCCTGGGAGCAGGGCCGGGCGACGCGACGCCCGCTCGACGACGCGTTCCTCGATCGGCTCCGCGCGCTGCTGCGACCGCCGGAGGAGGTGGCGGCCACACTGCGCGCGTGGGGCGCGCCCACCCGGTTCGGCGAGCTCGAGCCGGCCGTCGCGCCCGAGCGCGCCCGCTGGGTCCTCTCCGCCCTGCCGTTCATGCGCAACCGCGTCACGCTCGCGGACCTGCTCGTCATGAACGACGCGTGGGACGACGACCTTCTCGACGCCGTCCTCGACCGCGCCGCACGGGCCGGGGGTGGTGCGTAGCCCGACCGTCCGTTCCCACCCGCTGCACCGCGCCCCCGCCGCGCAGCCTCCAGGACCCAGCTTCCACGACCCGGCCCTCGGGCATCGACGCCCGGCCACCCCTCACCGAAGGACTGACGATGACGAAGCTTGTGAACAACCCCGACGACTTCCCCCGCGAGCTGGTCTCCGGGTTCGTCTCCGCGAACAGCCGCCACGTGCGCGCGGTCCCCGGCGGCGTCGCCCGCGCCACGCGGTCGACCCCCGGCAAGGTCTCCGTGCTCGTCGGCGGCGGCACCGGCCACTACCCGGCCTTCATGGGCTGGGTCGGCCCGGGCATGGCCGACGGTGCCGTGACCGGCAACATCTTCTCCTCCCCGTCCGCCTCCCAGGCCGTGAGCGTCGCCAAGGCCGCCGACCACGGCGGCGGGACGGTGATCTGCTTCGGCAACTACGCCGGCGACGTCCTGCACTTCGGGGCGGCCGTCGAGCAGCTCAAGGCCGAGGGGCACCAGGCCAGCGTGCTCGTGCTCACCGACGACGTCGCCTCGGCCGGGCCCGACGAGAAGTCCAGGCGCCGGGGCATCTCCGGCTTCGTCCCCGTCTTCAAGATCACCGGAGCCGCGGCCGAGGCGGGCCTGGACTTCGACGGCGTGTGCCGCGTGTTCGACAAGGCCAACGAGGCGACGCGCACGCTCGGCGTCGCCTACTCGGGCTGCACCCTGCCCGGCTCGAAGGAACCCCTGTTCAGCGTCCCCGAGGGGCGCCTGTCCCTCGGCCTCGGCGTCCACGGCGAGCCCGGCATCGACGAGATGGACATGGGCACCGCCGACGAGGTCGCCCGCCTGCTCGTCACCGAGCTGCTCAAGGAACGCCCCGAGGGGGCGGACGGCCGGGTCGTCGCCCTGCTCAACGGGCTCGGGACGGCGAAGTACGAGGAGCTGTTCGTCACCTACAACGGGGTGCGCGACGCCCTGGAGGAGGCCGGCGTGACGATCGTCGACCAGGTGGTCGGCGAGCTCGTCACCTCGCTGGACATGGGCGGCGTCTCGCTCACCCTCGTCTGGCTCGACGACGAGCTCGAGAAGTTCTGGCTCGCCCCCGTCGACACCCCCGCGCTCAAGCTCGGGTCGATGGCGCAGCACGAGGTGCTCAGCGAGGAGGAGCGCGCCGTCGCCGAGGACGAGGTGGCCGCGATCCCCGAGTCCGACGACGCCTCCCGCGCCGCCGGGGCGGTCGCCGTCGACGCCATCTCGGCCATCGCCGATCGCCTGCGACGGGAGTCCGACGAGCTCGGCCGTCTCGACGCCGTCGCCGGGGACGGCGACCACGGCATCGGCATGTCGCGCGGCGCGACCTCGGCCCTCGCCGCCGCCCGGGCCGCGTCCGAGGCCGGCGCCGGCCTGAGCACGGTGATCACCCGCGCCGGGCAGGCGTGGTCCGACGACGCGGGCGGCACCTCCGGCGCCCTGTGGGGTGCGATGATCCTCGCCGCCGGCGGCAGCCTGAGCGACACCGGCGCGCCCGCCTCGGACGACGCCGTCGCCGCCCTGCGCGCCGCCTCCGACGCGCTCCTGCGGGTCGGCGGGGCCGAGCTCGGCGACAAGACGATGGTCGACGTCGTCGTGCCCGTCGTCGATGCCTTCGAGAAGGCCGTCGCCGACGGCGCCAACCCGGGATCCGCCTGGTCCCGGGCCGCCGTCCAGGCCCGGCAGCTCGCCGAGCAGACCGCGCCGATGCGGCCGAGGATCGGCCGCGCACGCCCGCTCGCCGACCGCTCCGTGGGCACGCCGGACCCCGGCGCCGTCTCCGCGGGCATCGTCGTCGACGTCATCGCCGAGGCGCTCGTCAGCTGACCGAGGCCCCTTCCTCCCACCCGTCGTCCCGCCCGAAAGGACCCGACCCGTGCTTCCCGAGAGACTGACCGGTTTCAGCTCGAAGAGCTACCTCACGCTCGAGCAGGCCGAGGCATGGATCGAGACCGTGGCACGGGGCCTGGGGATACGTCGGGGTGCGGGGGAGGGGACCTACATCTGCGTGCCGTTCCCGCTCGTCGAGCGTTTCCGGGACGCGCTCGGACCGCTGGGCACCGAGATCGGCACCCAGGACGTCTCGGCCTTCCCCGCCGGGCCGTACACGGGCGAGGTCACTGCGGAGCTCCTCGCGGCGCTCGGTTCGCGCTACACGATGGTCGGCCACCCCGAACGGCGCCGTCACCTGGGGGAGTCCGAGCAGCTCGTGCGGGCGAAGATCGAGGCGGCCGTCGACGCCGGCATCGTCCCGATCCTCGTGTGCGGGGAGACCACCCGCGACGACGACCCGGTCCCCGCACTCACCGAGCAGGTCGCCACCTACTTCGGCGGCCTGCCCGACGGCGCCGAGGTGATCGCCGCCTACGAGCCCACGTGGGCGATCGGCCAGCCCGAGCCGGCCCCCGCGCAGCACGTCGCCGCCACGGTCGAGGCGCTGCGCGGGGTCCTGGAGGCGACCGTGTCCTCGTTCCGGATCGTCTACGGGGGTTCGGCCGTGCCCGGGACGTACGCCGACATCGTCGCCGCGGCCCGGAACCGCGCGCAGGAGCCGGACGGGATCTTCCTGGGGCGCGGGGGGCTCGACCCCGCCCAGTTCCTCGCGAGCGTGGACGAGGTGCGGGCGAGCGCCCCGAGCCCCTGACCCGGCGGTGCGAAACGGTGCCACAGAGTTGTATGGACATGTATAGTCCAAGAGGTCGGGCAACGTTCGGGTCGGCTCGACGCCGCGCCGGCACCGGCGCCATCGGGAAGGAACTCCAATGACCATCGCCAAGACGCTCGATCTCGTGCGGGCCGCCCGCGAGGGCGGGTACGCGGTCCCCGCGGTCAACATCGTCGACGACCACTCGATCCGCGCCGTGGTCGACGCGGCCGAGTCCGTCGGCTCGCCCGTCATCCTCCAGACGTCGGTGAAGACCGTGAAGCTCATCGGCGCCGAGCAGCTCGCCTTCGCCGCGCACGCCGCGGCGCGCAACGTGTCGGTCCCGGTCTCCCTGCACCTCGATCACTGCCCGGACCGCGCGGTCATCACCGAGTGCATCCGGCACGGCTGGGACTCCGTCCTGTTCGACGCCTCGGACCGCCCCCTGGAGACCGCCTGGGCGGAGACGACGGAGGTCGTCGCCGAGGCGCACGCGGCCGGCGTCGCCGTCGAGTCGGAGATCGAGAACATCATCGGGGTCGAGGACGGCGTCGGCTCCGACGAGGCCGTGCACGCCTACACGGTCGACCAGCTGATCGAGGTCGCCGGGGACACCGGGGCCGACACCCTGGCCCCGCAGCTCGGCACCGCCCACGGCCTGTACACGGCGTCCCCGGAGCTGCGCGTCGACCGGGCCGCCGAGCTCGTCTCGAAGACCGAGGTGCCGATCGTCCTGCACGGCGGCACGGGCCTGACCGAGGCGGACTTCCACGCGTTCATCGACGCCGGCGTGGCCAAGATCAACATCTCCACGGCGCTCAAGCTCGCCTACATGAAGGGCGCGCAGGCGCACCTCGCCGAGTGCGAGCGCACGGGCAAGTGGGAGCCGGTCAAGCTCTTCGCCGCGATCGCCGAGGACGTGGCGAAGGTCCTCACCGAGCACGCCGAGATCTTCCGCTCCGCGGGGAGGGCCGCGTGATGGCCCGCGCGCTGATCCTGGACTGCGACGGCGTCCTCGCCGACACCGAGCTCGACGGTCACCTCGTCGCCTTCAACCAGACCTTCGAGGAGCTGGGCCTGCCCTTCCGCTGGAGCGCCGAGGAGTACGCGCGGCTGCTCAAGGTCGGCGGCGGCAAGGAGCGCATGCGCGCCTACCTCGCCGAGCACCCCGAGCTGGACGTCGCGTCCGCGCCGGACGTCGACGAGACGGTCGCCGCCGCGCACCGGCGCAAGAGCGAGATCTACGTCGAGCTCGTCGAGGCCGGGGCGCTGCCCGGCCGGCCGGGCGTGCGCCGCCTCATCGGGGAGGCGCTCGACGCCGGTTGGAAGGTCGCCGTCGCCTCGACCTCGGCCGAGAAGAGCGTGCGCGCCGTCCTGCGGTCCGTCGTCGGGGAGGACCTCTACGCGCGCGTCGACGGCGTGTGGGCCGGGGACGTCGTGCCCGCGAAGAAGCCCGCGCCGGACATCTACGAGCTCGCCGTGCGCGAGCTCGGGGTCGAGCGCGGCGAGGCCGTCGTCGTCGAGGACTCCGAGGCGGGCGCCAAGGCCGCCGCAGCCGCGGGACTCACCCACGTCGTCACGCTCAGCCACTTCACGCGCGACGACGACTTCCCCGCGGCCTCTGTCGTCGTCGACCACCTGGGCGAGCCGGACGACGCGACCGCCGTGCGTGCGGGCGCGGACGTGCTCAACCTCGGGGTCGTCGACGTCGCCTCCCTCGAGGCGCTGCTCCTCGCCCCCTGAGGCGGTCGGGCGAGATGGGGGTCAGATCTCGTACTCGAAGGTGAGCCGCACCTTGTCGCCGCGGAACGTGACCTTGGAGTACTCGAACCGCTGGCCCGACGGCGTGGAGATCTCCTGGCGCAGCACGAGCAGGGGAGCGTTGCGCCCCACGCCGAGCAGCTTCGCGTCGGCCGGGCTCGGCGTCCCGGACTCCAGCGTCTCGACGATGCGCCCCATGACCAGGTCGTAGTGCTGCTCGAGGATGACGCACAGCTGCTGCTGGGCGGCGTCGTGCTCGAGGAGGTCCTCGGCCAGGCGCTGGGGGATGTAGGACTCGTGGAGGCTGATGGGCTCGTCGTCGACCGTGCGCAGCCGGCGGATCTTGTGCACCGGGGCGCCGTCGGGCAGGGCGAGCCGCTCGGCGAGGTGGCGGTCGGCGACGACGAGCTCCTCGCTGAGCAGGCGGGTGCTGGTCGTGTACCCCATCTGCTCGAGCTGTTCGCGGATGCCCTTGTAGGACGGCGAGCGCGTGGCGATCTTGCTCGGCGCCACGAACGTCCCCTTGCCCTGGACGCGGAAGAGCAGGCCCTCGTTGACGAGCTGGGCGAGCACCTGGCGGGCCGTCATCCGGGAGATCCCGTACAGCCTGTTGAGCTCGTTCTCCGACGGGATCTTCTCGTTGGACTGCCACTCGCCGGCCTCGATCTTCTCGCGCAGGATGTTCGTCAGCTGCACGTACATCGGGATGGGGCCGGTACGGCTGAGGGTCTCGGTCATCTCTCGGTTCCAGTTCTACGGCCCACGACGGCCGGGCAGGACGTGTCCTTACAGGTCAAGCGTCACGCACTCCTTACAACTTGTCTAGAGATGTATAGTGAAGGTAATGTCGCGCTCGCGACCGAGGCGGCCGCGGTGCCGGGGCGACCCGGTTCCACGGGCCTCCTCGGAACGCCATGCTACGGCCAGGCGGCGGCGTGCGACCGGCCAACGACGGCACCACGAGCAGATCGAGAAGAGTGCACCATGCCAAAGAAGACAGCTCTCGAGCCTTCGGTCGACTGGGTCGAGCTGACCAGCACGGACGACGACTGGGACGCGATCGACCCGGACGTCCTGGTCGCGATGGCGACCCAGCTCCACCTCGTGCGGGCCTTCGAGGAGGAGGTGCTGGACCTCGCGGGGCAGAAGCTCATCAACGGTCCGGCGCACTCCAGCATCGGCCAGGAGGGCGGGGCCGTCGGCTCGATCTTCCCGCTCGTGGGCGCCGACCACATCAACGGCTCGCACCGGGGCCACCACCAGTTCCTCGCCAAGGCGTTCGGTTTCGTGCGTCCCGACGGGTTCGACCTGCGCGACGGCGTCCCGGACGACATCCGCACCGTGCTGCGCCGCAGCCTCGCCGAGATCGCCGGCCTCGCGCAGGGCTACTGCCGCGGGCGCGGCGGGTCGATGCACCTGCAGTGGAAGGAGGCCGGCGCGATGGGCACCAACGCCATCGTCGGCGGCGCCGTCCCCTTCGCCTCCGGGTTCGCCTGGGCGAACAAGCACGCGGGCTCCGACAACGTGTCCGTCACCTACTTCGGCGACGGCGCAGTCAACATCGGCTCCGTGCTCGAGACGCTCAACCTGGCCGCCGCGTGGAAGCTCCCGGTGTGCTTCTTCATCGAGAACAACCAGTACGCCGTCTCGACCACGGCCGAGGAGGCCACCGGCGAGCCCCGGCTCTCCGGGCGCGGCCCCGGCTTCGGCATCCCCAGCTGGAAGGTCGACGGCATGGACACCGTCGCCGTCTACCTGGCCATGCAGGAGGCCCTCGAGGTCATGCGCTCCGGCGGCGGCCCCACGGTCATCGAGGTCGACACCTACCGGCACTTCCACCAGAACGGCCCGTTCCCGGGCAGCGCCTTCGGGTATCGCTCGAAGGAGGAGGAGACCCACTGGAAGGACCGCGACCCGATCCGGCAGATGGACGCCCAGCTGCTGCGCCGCGGCATCCTCACCGAGGACGAGACCGCGGCCCTCCGGTCGAGCGCCAAGAGCACGATGGCCGAGATATCCGCCGAGCTCGTCGAGCCCGACCCGGACGGCAAGCCGGGCACGCAGCGCATCCGGCCCGAGCTGTGGCCGGACACGGACTTCATCGACGTCGGCATCCGCGGCCCGGAGGACCTCGGGTCGGCCAAGGTGCGCGAGACCGCCGACTTCGGCCCCGACGAGGTCGAGGACCGCAAGTTCGTCGAGGTCGTCGCCGAGGTCATGCACCGGCGGATGTCCGAGGACGAGTCGATCATGGTGCTCGGCGAGGACGTCCACAAGCTCAACGGAGGGTCCCGCGGCGCCACGAAGGGCCTGGCCACCGACTTCCCCGACCGCGTGCTCGGGACCCCGATCAGCGAGGCCGCCTTCACGGGCCTCGGCGGCGGCGTTGCGCTGGACGGTCGCTACTACCCGGTCGTCGAGCTCATGTACGCCGACTTCATCTGGGTCGCGGCCGACCAGATCTTCAACCAGATCGGCAAGGCCCGCCACATGTTCGGCGGCGACCACGACATGCCGCTGCTCATGCGCATCAAGATCGGCACGGGCACCGGCTACGGGTCGCAGCACTCGATGGACCCCGCCGGCATCCTCGCCACGTCGGTCGGCTGGCGGATCATCGCGCCGTCGACCCCGCTGGAGTACGTCGGGCTGCTCAACAGCGCGATGCGCCTCAAGGATCCGGTCGCGGTGCTCGAGCACGACGCCGACCTGTACAAGACCGATGGGCCCGCGCCCGTCGACGACCTCGACTTCTGCCTCCCGGTGGGCCAGGCCGCCGTGCGGCGCACCGGGTCCGACGTCACGGTCATCAGCTACCTGTCGATGGTCCGCCGGGCGCTCGAGGCCGTCGAGACCGCCGGGGTCGACGGCGAGGTCATCGACCTGCGCTGGCTCGACATGGCGAGCATCGACTGGAGCACGATCGGCGAGTCGATCCGCAAGACCAACCGCGTCGTCATCGTCGAGCAGGGGCCAATCGGCACCTCCTACGGGGGCTGGCTGAGCGACGAGATCCAGCGCCGCTTCTTCGACTGGCTCGACGCCCCGGTCACCCGCGTGCACGGCAGCGAGTCCTCGCCGAGCATCTCCAAGATCCTCGAGCGGGCCGCGCTGGCGTCCACGGACGCCATCGTGTCCGCACTCAGGTCCGTCTGACCCGCCACCGACGAGAGAGGGCGAGAACTCATGGCGAAGTTCCTCCGGATGCCCGGCGTCTCCGCCGACGCCGACACCGCGATACTCAGTCAGTGGTCGATCGAGGCCGGGGCCACCGTCGCCGCCGGCGACGTCGTGGCCGAGGTCGAAACCGAGAAGGCCGTGGTCGACATCGAGGCCGACGACGCCGCGGTCGTCCACACGCTCCTGGTCGACGGCGGTGCCACGGTCGGGGTCAGCGACCCCATCGCGGTCCTCCTCGACGTCGGCGAGGACGCCTCCGCGGCCGAGGACCTGCTCGCGCAGCTCGGCGGCGCGCCGGCCGGTGGCGCAGCGCAGGGCGACGACGCGAGCCCGGGGGCCGCGAACGAGGCCGCCCCGAGCGGTTCCGCCCCGACGGACGTCGAGGTGCCCGCCGAGGCGATCGCCCCCGAGACCGACGCCGACGGGGCCGAGCCCGCCGCGCTGCCCGCGGCGGCGGACGCGCAGGCCGCGTCGGGGCAACCGGCGCCGGCCGAGGCGGCTCCCACGGCCCCGGCCACTGGGCGGGGGACCGGCGGCAACGAGCACGGGCGGATCTTCTCCAGCCCGATCGCCCGGAAGATCGCCCGGGAGAACGACCTGGACATCCGTGCGCTCACCGGGACCGGTCCGGGCGGCCGTATCGTCCGCAAGGACGTCGAGGCCGCGCTGTCGCAGGCGAGGCAGCAGGCGGAGGCACCCGCCGCCGCAGCTCCGTCGGCAGCAGCGGCACCGGCGGGACCCGCCGCGGCGGGTGCGCAGGGGTACACGGATGTCCCGCACAGCCGGCTGCGCCGGTTCGTGGCCGCCCGCCTGCAGGAGAGCAAGCAGGTCGCCCCGCACTTCTACCTGCGCGGCGACGTGCGCGTGGACCGGCTGCTCGCGCTCCGCGCGGAGATCAACGAGGGCGCACCGGTGCGGGTCTCGGTCAACGACTTCTTCGTCAAGGCCGTCGCCCGCGCGCTGCAGGACGTCCCGGACGTCAACGTCACGTGGGCGGACGACTACGTCCGGTCCTACGAGCGCTCCGACGTCGGCGTCGCGATCGCGAGCGACAAGGGCCTCGTCACCCCGGTGATCCGCGGGGCCGACCAGCTCCCGCTCACGACCGTCTCCACCCGGGTCAAGGACTTCGCGCAGCGGGCGAACGAGGGTCGACTCAAGCAGGACGAGCTCGAGGGCGGGTCGTTCACCGTGACGAACCTCGGGATGTTCGGCGTCGACGAGTTCTCCGCGATCATCAACCCGCCCCAGGCGGGGATCCTCGCGGTCGGCGCCGCGCGGAAGATCGCGGCCGTCACCGACGAGGGTGGGCTCGAGCCGGCGACCGTCGTCGGACTCACCCTGTCGGTCGACCACCGGCCCGTGGACGGGGCGTTGGCCGCCACCTGGTTCGCCCGG
>NZ_JBUZNK010000012.1:0-20011 GCF_055326445.1 Georgenia sp. Z2081 | reverse complement strand
TGACCATGCTGGTTTGACGGGTGGACATGGCGAGGGGCCCGACCGACCGGTCGGGCCCCTCGCCATGCTGCCGTGTGCCGGGCGGTCCGCTCAGCGGACCTGGAGCACCACCTTGGCTCCTCGTCCGACGAGCTCCATCCCGCGCTCCCACTCCTCGAGCGGGAGCACCTCCTCGACGACCGCACCCGGGTCGACCGCGCCTGAGGCCATGAGGCGGAGCGCCGTGCGGAAGCTCGAGGCGCGCTTGCCGCGGGACCCCACGACCTCCAGCTCGTGGTTGGTCGCCCGGTCGATGTCGAGCGTCGGCGGGGTCCGGTAGAAGGCGAGCAGGACGATCCGGCCCCCGCGGCGCAGCAGCGGCGGCAACGACTCGATCACGCCCTCGCCGCCGCTGCACTCGAAGACGCTGTGCGCGCCGTAGCCGCCGGTGAGCCGGGAGACGAGCTCCGGGAGGTCGGTGGTGTCGGCGTCGACGGCGTGCTGGATACCCGTCCGACTCGCCGCGGCGAGCTTGTCCGTGTGCCGCGCTCGGCCCACGAGGACGACCGTGGCGCCGACCGCCCGGGCCACCTGGGCGGTGAGCATGCCGACCGCCCCCGGGCCGACGACGACCACCACCTCGCCGGCCAGGGAGGGGCTCTGCTCGACGACCCCGTGCACGGCGACCGCCGTCGGCTCGGTGAGCGCCCCCACGACCTGCGAGACGTTCTCGGGCAGCGCATGCAGCGCCCGGGCCGGCATGACGAGCTGCTCGGCGAGCCCGCCGTCGGTGGTGGTGCCGATACCGAGCCGGTGCGGGCACCGGTTGTACTGCTCGGCCCGGCAGTACGCGCAGCGCATGCACAGGTATGCGTCGGTCTCGACCGTCACCCGGTCGCCCACCGCGAGGTCCGGACGGTCCGCGCCGGCACCGATCTCCGCGACGGTGCCGGCGACCTCGTGGCCGAGGATGCGCGGCACACGGAAGTCGTGACCGCCCTCGATCGCCGCCCGGTCGGTGCCGCAGACCGCGACGGCGTCGACGTCGAGCAGGACCGTGCCCGTGGCGAGGGTCGGTGCCGGCACGTCGCGCAGCTCGACGTTCCCGGGGCCGGACGCGTACTTGACCAGTGCGCGCATCTGAGTGCCTTCCTGCTGAGTGCCTTCCTGGTCAGGACCGGGGGCGGTTCCAGCCCTTGGTGAGCTCGACCGCCCGCTGCCAGCCTTCGTAGAGCGAGTCGGCCTGGTCGCGGGACATGGTCGGCTCGAAGACCTGGTCGACCTCCCACTTCGACTCCAGCTCCTCGAGGTCGGCGTAGATGCCAGTCGAGAGACCGGCGAGGAGCATGGCGCCGAAGATCGTCGCCTCGGCGTTCTTCGGGCGCACCACCGGGATGCCGAGGATGTTCGCCTGCATCTGGCACAGCAGGTTGTTGCGTACCGCGCCGCCGTCGACGCGCAGCTCGGAGATGCTCACCCCGAGCTCGCCCTTGGCGGCCGCCTCGACCACGTCGCGGGTCTGGAAGACCATCGACTCCACGGCGGCGCGGATGACGTGCAGCCGCGTGGTTGCGTTGCTCATGCCGATGATCGCGGCGCGGGCGTGCGGGTCCCAGTTGGGGGCGGCGAGCCCCGTGAACGCCGGGACCAGGTAGACGCCCTCGGTGCTCTGCACCTGGCCGGCGTACCACTCCGAGTCCGGCGCCGAGTGGATGAGCTGCAGGTCGTCGCGCAGCCACTGCATCGTCTTGCCCATGGCGAACAGGACGCCCTCGATCTCGTAGGTCGTCTCCCCGCCGATCGTCCAGCCCACGGACGGGGTGAGCCCCTCGATCGGGCGCGGCTTCGAACCGGAGTTGATGTTGAGCACGCCGGCCGTCCCGTAGGTCATCTTCGACAGGCCCTCGCGGTAGGCGGCCTGACCGAACAGTCCGGCCTGCTGGTCGCCGAGGTTGGAGCCGATCGGCACCGGCGCGCCGAAGGTGGCGCTGATGTCGCCGAAGACCTCGCCGCTGGAGGCGATGCGGGCGAGCATGTGGCGGGGGATCCCGTAGTGGCCGAGGAGCTCGTCGTCCCAGTCGAGCGTCTCGAGGTTCATCATCATGGTCCGCGACGCGTTCGACGTCTCGGTGACGAACTCCTTGCGGCCGGTGAGGTTCCAGATCAACCAGGTGTCGACCGTTCCGGCGAGCAGCTCGCCCGCCTCGGCGCGCGCCTGGGCGCCGGGCACCTGGTCGAGGATCCAGCGGATCTTCGACGCCGTGTAGTAGGCGTCCGGGATGAGGCCGGTGCGCTGCTGGATGAGGTCGCCGATGCCGTCGGCGACCCACTTCTCCACGACCTCCACCGAGTGGCGGGAGGCCCACACGATGGCGTTGTAGATCGGCTCCCCGGTCTCCTTGTCCCAGACGATGCCGGTCTCGCGCTGGTTGGTCAGCCCGACCGCGCTGAGGTCGGAGGGCTGCAGGTTCGCGTCCCGGAGCGCCGCACGGATCGACTCGAACTGCGTACTGAGGATCTCCTTGGGGTTGTGCTCGATCCAGCCCGGTCGTGGGTACTGCTGCGTGATCTCCGCCTGCGCGAACCCCACGACGTTGGTCTCTTCGTCGATGACGAACGCCCGTGCGCTGGTGGTGCCCTCGTCGATCCCGAGAATGTACCTGGCCATGCTCTCTCACCTCATTGTCGATGGCGGTCGCCTCGTTGCGTCCGCTCGCAAGGTAGGGCGCCCACCCTGGCATGTCAACGCCTGTCTATGGTTGTCTAGGCGCATGGGCGGCGGCATAGCCTGTCGTCGTGGGAGTGACCAAGGAGGTTCACATGCTCGCCCCAGAGACCCTGGCCGGCGTCCGCGCCGTCGGGCTCGACGTCGACGGCACGATCTCGCGGGACGACCACACCGTCTCGGCCCGGACCGCGGCGGCGATCTCCCGGGTCGCCGAGCTGGGCGTGCCCGTGTTCCTGCTGACCGGTCGCGCGCGGCGCAACACCCTCGAGCTCGCCACGCGGCTGGGCCTGACCAACCTCGTAGCGAGCAACAACGGCTCCATCACGTTCGACCCGGTCACCAACGCCGACGTCGCGCTGCGCCTCATGGACCGCGGCGAGGTGCGCGACCTGCTCGACCTCGGCACCGAGCTCGGCCTCGAGGTCACGTGGTGGACGACGACGGACATCTACGTCAGCCGCGAGGGCGACTGCGCGGACATGCTCCGGATGCTCGGGGAGGACGGCGTCGTCGTCGGTGACACGAGCTCGGTCCCGCCGGTGGTCACCAAGACGATGCTCTTCGGCACCGCCGCACAGCTCGACGCCGCGACCCCCGCGATCCTCGCCCGCAACCCCCGCGGCACACGATCGATGGACGAGTTCTTCGAGTTCGTCGCCGAGGACGCGAACAAGTGGCACGCCCTCGAGGACCTGCTCGGGCGGTACGGCATCGCGGCCGGGGCGGTCCTCGGCATGGGCGACGGCGGCAACGACGTCCCCTGGCTCACCCGCATCGGCACCCCCGTCGCCGTGGGCAACGCCCGTGACGAGGTCAAGGCAGTAGCGTCCGCGGTCGCCCCCGCCAACAGCGAGGACGGGGTCGCCGTCGTGCTCGAGGCGCTCGCGGACCAGCTGAGCGGCGAGCTCACGGCGAGGAGCCCGCGATGAGTTTCCTCCGTGCGTCCTACGTCCTGTGGATCGACGCCGGCACCGACCCGTACGAGGTGGTGCGCCGGTTCGCCGTCGGGCAGTCCACCGGGACCTGGCTGCCGGTGCCGGGCCTGACCGACGAGCTCCGCGCGGCCCACGAGGCGCGAGTGCTCGACCTTCAGCCGGTCCCTGCCGCCGACCTCGTCGGAACGGAGGCGACGGGGAGCTGGTACATCGCCACGATCGCCGTGCCGGCGGTCAACGTCGGTGACTCGATCCCGCAGCTGCTCACCACGGTCATCGGCAACGACGCCTCGACCTCCGTCCAGGCCAAGCTCGTGGGCCTCGACCTGCCGCCGGAGCAGGTGGCGCGGTTCGCCGGCCCGCGCCACGGGATCGACGGACTGCGCGACCGCGTGAGCGTCCACGACCGCCCGCTGCTGCTCAACATGGTCAAGCCCTGCACCGGGCTGACCCCGCAGGCCGGGGCGGAGATCGTCCACCGCACCGCGCTCGGCGGCGTCGACCTCATCAAGGACGACGAGCTGCTCGGCAACACCGAGTTCTCGCCGGTGGTCGACCGGGTCCGTGCCTACACCGAGGCCATCGACCGGGCCGCCGACGAGACCGGCCGCCGGGCGCTGTACTTCGTCAACGTCACCGACCGACCCGACCGGATGCTCGAGACCGCCCGGCGGGCCGTCGACGCCGGCGCCGAGGGCGTCATGGTGGCCTACGCCAACGCCGGGTACGGCTCGATGCAGGCACTCGCCGAGGCCGTCGAGGTCCCGGTCCTCGGCCACTTCGCCGGGTCGGCGCCGTACTACGAGAACCCGACGACGGGCATGTCCTCGGACCTCGCCAACGGCCTGCTGCCGCGACTGGCCGGGGCCGACCTCTCGCTCGTCAACACCCCCTACGGCGGCTACCCGATCTCACCCCTGGCCTACCGGCGCACCGCCGCCGCGCTGACGTCCGAGCGTCCGGGACTGCGCCGCACCACGCCGATCATCGGCGGCGGCGTGCACCCCGGCACGGTCCGCCGCTACGTCGACGAGGTCGGCGCCGATGTGGTGCTCGGCGTCGGCGGTGCCATCCAGGGCCACCCGGGCGGGGCCGAAGCCGGCGTCCGGGCGATGCACGCCGCGATCGAGGCCGCCGTGGCGGGGCGGGACGTCCGCGAGGCGGCGGCGGAGAACGACGACCTCAGGGTCGCGATCGAGCGCTGGGGCACGCTCGAGCCGTAACCCCTTGCCGCTTCCGCTGCCCAAACTGCGAGTACGGGCTGCGGCGGGAGAGCCGCCGAGGACCTGCCGCTGGTCAGTGCGTGACGGTCGTCTGCTGGTAGAGCGCCAGCCGCGTCTCACCGTCGACCACGCAGTAGTGGCTCGCCATGAGGGCGACGAAGGGCGTCTCGTCGCCCTGACGGGACGCCGTCGCCGTGTAGACCAGGGCGGCCGCCCGCTCGCCCGTCGGCACGACGCGCGCCCCCGTGAGGGAGTAGGAGGACCACGGAGGTGACTCGTCGAGGGTCCGGGCGACGGTCGCCCGGTCGAGGACCATGCCGTTGACGAGGATCATCACGGCCTCGGCAGTCATCAGCCCGCCGTAGAAGCTCCCGCCGGTCGAGCTGCACAGGGCGTCCCAGCCCCGATGCTCGAGGGCGAGCAGGTGGTCTGTCGTGAGAGTGCTCATGGTCAAGGTTAGGCCTGTACGAGACCACATCCACCCCTGAGGTGCCGTTCAAGACGACGGGAAAGCAGGAGTGCGCGTGTCCTCCACCCGGCGCCGGCGTGGCCAGAGATACCTCGGCCGGCACGTCGTCGAGCCGACGCCCTCCGGAAGGGGGGCGCGACGTAGTCGTGCAGCACGTTCCAGGAGGTCAGGCCCGCGATGTCGGTCCGGTGAAGGTTCGAGAGAACCCCGAGAGCTCGCGCGTCGAGATCGTAGGCAAGGTTCGCACAGTGCTCGACCTCCGACGGGTCTGGCTTCTGAAGCATCGTCGACCGGATGCTGCGCGATCAGCGCCATTACGCTCGGCGAGAGCACGGCGGCCCGCTGTGCCGAATACGCAAGGGAGACAGATGACGCCGAACGACGGGGTGGACGGTGTGCGCAGCGGTTCGCGTGCCTCGACGGGTTCGGTCGGTAGCGCGCTGCGCCTTCTCGAGATGTTCCGGGGCCAGCAGGTCGTACGGGTGACTGATGCCGCGGCCGAGCTCGGCGTCGCGCGGTCGACCGCCCATCGGCTCCTTCAGGTGCTCAGCGCACACGACTTCGCCGTCCAGGACGAGGGACGCGCATACCGCCCGGGGCCCGCCCTTGTCGGTCTTGCCGTCACGCTCGTGGACGGTCTCGACCTGCGGTCCGTAGCAGCCCCGATCATGGTCGACCTCGCTCAAGAGCTGGGCGAGACCGTGCACCTCTCGGTGCTGCAGGGCACGCAGATCCTCTTCGTCCACTCCGTGGAGAGCTCGCGCACCCTCCGAGTCGGCATACGCACGGGCGGCACCCTGCCGGCCTACGCGACGGCCGCCGGACGCGTCGCGCTTGCGTTCCTTCCCGACGACGACGATCGACGTCGTCCGCCCCGATCCGGTTGGACGGCTGTGACGAGCCGGACCATCACCGACGCCACACGTATCGAGCACCTGCTCGACGAGGCTCGCGACCGTGGTTACGCGACGAGCTTCGGAGAGACGGAGGAGGACGTCGCGTCCGTGGCGGTCCCGGTGCTGGACGCTGCTGGCGCTCCGCTCGCTGCCCTTGCCCTGTCGGCGCCGCCCGCGCGTCTCCGCGAGGACATGGCGCCCACTCGAGCCGCAGTCCTCGCTACAGCCGCCCGGCGCATCGGCGAGTTGCTGCCCGCCGGACGCTGACCTACACCCGGAACGTTTCCAGTAGCGACGCCGGGAACAGGTCCTCCACCGCGAGCCGCCGTTCCGTCAGCCGCTGCTCGTGGGTGTATGAGAGGAAGGCCTCGAGAGTGGTGCGGTTGGCTGCCACGCCGTAGGGCCAGAAGTCATCCCCGACGACGGAGGCAGCCTGTCTCGCCCTGTCGGCGCCCCACGGCAGCGGGAACTGCGGTGCGGTCGGGTCGAGCAGCCGAGCGAGGCTGTTGTTCTTCGCCCTCGTGAAGGCCGACACGAGGTTGCCCGCCACCCATGGGTAGCGCTCGTGGACGGTGGCGTCGAGGACCGCCACGTGCATGATCGGGAAGATCCCTGTGCGAGTGAAGTACTCGGCCTCCACGGTCGCGCTGTCGCTGAACAGCTGCACGAGCTTCCCACTTCCGTCGGTGGCGCCCTCCGGCGGGTGCGGCACGATGATCGCGTCGAGCTCGCCGTCGATCAGTAGGTCGTTGAGCGTGCGTTCCCGCTCCGGGCGGATGCGGATTCCCTCGGGCACCTGGACCGGAAGGGTCTCGATCCGTCCAGGTGCGTTGATCCCGCCCTGCACCCAGTCGATCACCGTGAGGTCCAGGCCGAACTCGTGCTGGAGCAGCGCGCGCTGATAGATCGTGGCGGTGACGGTCCACTCGGGGAACCCGATCCTCGCGCCGGCAAGCCGTTCGGGCGCGTCCACCGGGCCGTCGGCTGCCACGAAGATGCCCGAGTGGCGGAACGCGCGCGACGGAAACACGGGCAGCCCGACGAGCGAGTCGTCCCCGCGACTGCGTAGGGCGACGAACTTACCCATCGAGAGCTCGGAGACGTCCCATTCCCGATGCCGGGTGTGCCGGAAGAAGATCTCCTCGACGGGGTGGTGGACCGTGCGCAGCGAGACGCCCTCGACGCGCACCCGTCCGGTCGCCAGGTCGCGGATCTGGTCGGAGTCGTTGATGGCCAGGGTGAGCTCGACCGGCCCGGCGACGGCGCTCACACGAAGCTCGATCCTGCGTCGAGGACGAGGCTCTGGCCGGTCATGGCGCGAGCCGCGTCGCTCGCGAGGAAGACCGCAGTGCCGGTGATGTCGTCCGGTCCAAGCCGCCACTTGAGCGACTGTGCGGCGAGGATCCCCTCGTTCGGGCCCGGCGGGGCGGAGGCGCGTTCGATCCCGGTGTCGACCGAGCCCGGCAAGATCGAGTTGACCGTCACGCCGTGGGTCCCGAGCTCGCGGGCGAGCGACCGGGTCATGCCGATGACGCCGGCCTTCGACGTCACGTAGTGCAGGTAGAGCGGCCGTCCGTTCAGCACGGTCCCGGACGACACGTTGATGATCGATCCGCGCCGCTGCGCGCGCATGACCGGTGCGACCGCGCGGGTCGTGAGGAACATTCCGGTGAGGTTGACGTCGAGCACCCGACGCCACTCGTCGGCGGCAATCTCCTCGAACGGCTTCATCGTCAGGCTCGAGAACACCGCGGCGTTGTTGATGAGGGTGTCGATCCGGCCGAACTCATCGAGCACCCGGCGAAGGGCGATCGCGACGGCCTCCTCGTCGGTGACGTCGACCTGTATGGCGAGGGAGCCGTTCCCGAGGCCGGCGAGCTCCGCGGCCACGGAACGCGCCGCCCGCTCGTCGACGTCCGCCACGGCCACGGCTGAGCCGGCGTTCGCGAGCGCATGGGCGAACGCGCGGCCGATGCCCTGCCCGCCACCGGTGACGATCGCTGCCTGCCCCTCGAGGGGCAAGGGCGGTGGCGCGCCCGTGCGAGCGTCGCCGCCCGAAGCGGCGTCGTGCGTCGTCGCGGTCATGATGTCTCCCGTCGTTGAGCGGTGCTGTGGCGGCGTCGCTCAGATGTGGTTGACGTCGCTGTTCTCGATGCGTACGGTAACGCATGTTCGTTCAAGCGGTACAAGGTTCGGTCTAGCCGAACAGATCGCGTTCGATGAACCGGAGGTGGGTCGATGACGACCCTGGAGGAAGCGCGGGCACTGGTGCGGCGCCGTTGGGGGATGGTGATCGACGGGCGTGTGACGCCGTCGGAGTCCGGGCGAGAGCTCGACGTCGTCGCGCCGGCGACCGGCGAGATCGTCGCCACGTTCCCCCACGGGACGAGCATCGACGTCGACCGCGCCGTCGAGTCTGCGCACGCGTCCTTCGCCGCGTGGCGCAGGGTGCCCGCGATCGAACGCGGCCGGCTGGTCTCCAGGCTGGCCGACGCCGTCGAGGCCGCGGGGGAGGAGCTCGCGGCGATCGACGCCCTGGAGAACGGCACCCCGCTCCACCTCCTACGCAAGGACGTCGGTCTCGCCGTCCAGCGCCTGCGCTACTACGCGGGACTCGCCCTCCAGCTGCGTGGCGAGTCCATCCCCGCCGACGGCGGGATCGACTTCACCCGGATGGAGCCGTACGGCGTCGTCGCCCGACTCGTCCCCTTCAACCACCCGCTGATGTTCGCGGCGAGCGGCGTCGGTGCCCCGCTCGTAGCCGGCAACACCGTCGTGCTCAAGCCGTCGGAGCACACCTCGCTTTCCGCGCTCCGGATCGGCGAGCTGGCCGCGGAGATCCTGCCCGCGGGCGTGGTCAACGTCGTCACCGGTCTTGGCGCCGACGTCGGTGCCCGCCTCACCGCGCATCCGCGCGTACCGCGTGTGGCCTTCACCGGCAGCGTCGAGACGGGCCTGCAGATCCAGCGGCAGGCGGCGTCGGAGGTCGTCAAGGTCGTCACCCTTGAACTCGGCGGCAAGAACCCGCTCATCGTCTTCCCCGATGCCGACGTCCACGAGGCCGTCCGCGGCGCGATCAATGGCATGAACTTCACCTGGCAGGGCCAGTCCTGCGGCTCGACCTCCCGCCTGTTCGTCCACCGCTCTCTGGTGGAGCAGGTCGAGGCGGGGCTCAGCGAGGCGCTCAACAGTTTCGTAGTCGGCGACCCGTTCGACCCGAACTCGCAGATGGGTGCCCTTGTCAGTCGGTCGCACCACGAGCGCGTGAGCCGGTTCATCTCGGAGGGGCGGGAGGACCCCGCCGCCAGGGTCATCGCCGGAGACGGGGAACTGCCGGAGTCCGGTCTGTTCGTCCGACCCACGGTGCTCTCGTTCCCGGATGCGGCCCACGACTCCCGCATCCTCGACACGGAGATCTTCGGCCCCGTCCTCGCCGTCGTCCCCTTCGACACCTACGAAGACGTGATCGCCCACGCCAACGCGCTCCCGCTCGGACTGACCGCCAGCGTATGGACGTCCTCGCTGGACATCGCGACCGCGGCAGTGCGCGACCTCGAGGCCGGCTACGTGTGGGTGAACGCGAGCTCGCAGCACATCCCCGGTGCGCCGTTCGGGGGCGCCAAGAACAGCGGCGTGGGGCGCGAGGAGGACCTCGGCGAGCTCTACTCCTACGCCCAGACCAAGAACATCTTCATCCGGACGGAGAACTGACCGACATGACGGACATGTACGACGGACTCATCATCGGCTCGGGTCAGCACGGCCTCATCTTAGGGACCTACATGGCCAGGCTCGGGCTCAAGGTCGCTGTGCTCGAGCGGCGCAACATGTTCGGCGGCGGCCTGAGCACGGTCGAGCCGGGGCCGCCGGGCTTCTACCAGAATCCGCACTCGATCAACCACTTCAACATCACGGACAGCCCCTGGTTCACGGACCTCGGACTTGCGGACACGGTCCGCTACGTGACGCCGCGCTACGAGTTCGCCCAACCCCACCTCGACGGCACATCGCTCGTCATCTCCCGCGACGCCGAGGAGACCATCGCGTCCCTAGCCCAGATGTCCAAGAAGGACGCCGAGACCTTCCGCGACTGGAACCGACGCGCCGACGCCATCAGTAACATGGTGTTCCTCGCTGAACGCTACTCCGAGCCGCTGGCCGAGGCGGAGCGCAACGAGCTCCTCTCCCGCACCGCGATCGGCCGGGACTTCCTCGAGATCATCGACCACCAGCCGCTCGACCTCGTCAAGGAGCTGTTCGACAACGAGCGGATCCAGCTCCTCATGCTGTTCAAGCTCTCTCTGTTCGGCACCGTGCTCTACGACGCCGTCTCGGAGAAGAGCCCGATGGGCTCGGCTGTCCGAGGGTTCGACCTCAGCGCCGGCTACCAGGTGTGCGTCGGCGGGAGCTGGAACCTCGCGCGCGGCCTGCACGAGCGATTCCTCCAGGCCGGCGGCACGTTCATCAACCACGCCGAGGTCTCGCGCATCGTGGTCGATGGCGGACGCGCGACCGGCGTCGAGCTCTCGGACGGGCGCTCCTTCAAGGCCCGCCAGTTCGTGGCCAGCACGATCGACGTCCCCCAGACGTTCACGAAGCTCGTCGGGCAGGACCAGCTTCCGCAGGCGTACCGCACCAAGGTCGACAATTTCAAGCAGACCGCCTGGACCTTGTTCGGCGTTCACCTCGCGCTCAAGGAGGCTCCGCAGTACGTCGGAGCAGACTTCAACCCCAACATCAACAAGTCGCTGAAGTACAACGTGGGCGCCGAGACGATGGAGGACCTGTTCGGCCTGCACAGTCAGGTGGCCGCCGGCCAGATCCCAGACCTGGTCTCGTTCGGAACCGGGCACATCACCCAGTTCGACCCGAGCCAGGCACCCCCCGGCAATCACACTGCCTACGCCTGGTACCCGATGCCGTTCGCTCCCGGCGGGGACCCGAACAACATCGAGGCCGTCAAGGCAGACATCGCGCAGAAGGTGCTCGACGAATGGCGGAAGTACGCGCCAAACCTGACGCCTGACAACATCCTGCACGTTTACACCTACACCGCGAACGACTACCACCGCGAGTTCACGAACATGGTGAACGGCGACATCTTCGTCGGCTCCTTCGCCGGCGAGCAGTCCATGTGGAACCACTTCGGCTACCGCACGCCCATTGAGAACCTCTACATGGCCGGGTCACCGACCCACCCCGGTGGCGGCATCTCCGGAGGCGGTGGCTACATCGCCTCGCGCGTCATCGCCGAGGACCTCGGCCTCACACCCTGGTGGACCCCGATGGACGTCCGATCCGTCCTCGAGGCGGCCACCGACTGAACGCAACGCACTCTTTCTCCCGCCAGTCTCCCGCTGACAAGGAAGTCACTCCATGAATACACGAATGCATATGCGAATCCTCCCCGTCGCGACCGCCGCCGCCCTGCTGCTCGCGGCCTGCGGGGGAGGAGATGACGACGCCACGACTGACGCCGCTGAGGAAGGCGGCGAGGGCGAAGGTGGCAGCGAAGGTGGCGACAGTGCCCCGGAGGAGCTCACCGAGATCACCGTGGGCGTCCTGCCGATCGTCGACGTCGCCCCGATCTACCTCGGGGTCGAGCAGGGGTTCTTCGAGGAGCAAGGGCTCGACGTCGAGCTCGTCACCGGGCAGGGAGGCGCGGCACTCATCCCGGCAGTGATCTCGGGCGAGAACGAGTTCGGATTCTCCAACTTCACCTCGCAGGTGAACGCCGTCAGCCAGGATCTCCCGCTGCTCTCCGTCAGTCCGGGCGTCTTCACCACGGGCGAGCAGGGCGACGACGCAGCCGGGGTCGTCGCCCTGCCCGAAGCCAACATTGAACGTGCCGCCGACCTGGAGGGCCTGACGATCGCCACCAACACTTTGGCGAACAACTTCGTCATGACGATCAGCCACGCGGTCGAGGAGGACGGGGGCGATCCGGACCTTATCGAGTGGGTCGAGATCCCGTGGCCCGAGATGCCGGCAGCCGTGGCGAACGGGCAGGTCGATGCAGGCGTCGTCGTTGAGCCATTCGTCACCTTCGCCGAGGACGAGGGTGCCGAGGTCGTCCTATGGCACTGGGTCGAGACCGACCCGAACTTCCTCGTCGCGGGCTACTTCACCACGGAGCAGTACCAGGCAGACAACCCCGAGACCGTCGAGGCGTTCGTCGCCGCGCTCGACGAGTCCCGGACCTACGCCGACGAGAACCCCGACGAGGTTCGACGCATAACTGGCACCTACACGGAGATCGATGAGGACGTGCTCAACCGGATGCACCTACCCCGGTTCGGCGGCGAGTTCGTCATCGAGGAGCTGCAGTGGCAGGCCGACCTGGCCAACGACTTCGGCATCACCAACGGTGCGGTCGACGTGGCGGAAATGCTGTTCAACGAGTGAGAACCGGGTCCGGGTGCCCACGTCCGCGATGAGCGCGGGTGTGGGCACCCGCAACCTCGGTCACGCTCGTCCCGCAGCGGGCGGCACGAGATCGCGCGATGCGGCGACGATCACGGTGCGCAGCCAGTCGATCCCCGGTGGCACCAAGAAGTGGGTGAGAACAGTCTCGGCACGGCGTGTCGTCATTATCCGGCGACGCGCGCCTTGTCCCGCGGAGCCCGGTCTTGGACCCTGGCGTCATGACCACTCCAGCCCAGTTCGCAATCGTCACGCTCGGAGTCGCCGACCTCGACCTGAGTGTCGACTTCTACAGGGCGCTCGGCTGGGAGCAGCGCGGCGACAAGTCCGCGGGCATCACCTGGTTCCGCACGTCGGGCACGTGGATCGGCCTGCTCGACCACGACGCACTGGCCGATGACGTCGGCCTCCCCGCGGATCCGCCGACCACCTACCGCGGCATCACGCTGGCGATCAACGTCGACTCGGTCGACGAGGCGGCCGCGGCGTTCGCCCATGCAGTCGGCGTCGGCGCACGACCCGTCAAGGTGCCCGAGCCCACGGAGTGGGGCGGATACTCCGGCTACTTCGCCGACCCGGACGGCCACCTCTGGGAGGTCGCGCACAACCCGTTCTTTCCAATAGCCGACGACGGGACCATTGACATCCCCGTCTGACAACGGGCTCCCTACGGCGTCGGCGACTTCCGTGGCCGGAAGGCACCCGTCGAGCTCGACGCTTGCACCGCGCGTCAGCAGGGGATCCGCCTCGTCGACGTAACGCTAGATCTCGACCCGGTGCTTCGGCGACTGGCGGTAGGTGTTGGCGGTCACCTCACAACCACCGTGGGTCGTGTCCACCATGCGGTGCCCTCGCCGCGACATCTCGGCCAAGTGAGTCGACTTCCCGGCGCCGGACATCCCGGTGAGCAGGATCCGCACCATCAGTCGTCCGTTCAGGCGTACACGGCGGCGAGCCAGTCCTCCCACTTCTTCGTCTCTGCCTCCGCGTCGGCGTCCGTGAAGAGGTAGTGCCCGAACGCGACCGGCATGCCCATCACCGTGTTGTTGTGGAAGCGGTAGAGGCCGTCCGCGGCGCGGACGCCGACGAAGTCGTCGGTGGGGACGACCCAGTCGACGACGCCCACGATCGGCTCGAGACCCGCGGGCGTGAGTGTCACCTCGTCACCGACGGCGAGGGTGCCGGTGACACCGAGCGCGGCCGCGACCGGCGCCCAGGCCGCGGGGGAGGTCTGCGACTGCGGGCCCTGCCCGGTGACGAACGTGCCGTCCCGGCCGGCGAAGTGGGTGAGGTACTGGGCGAGGTTGACCATGTACAGGTCCCACCCGTACCCGGTCATCGTCTCGAAGTCGTACTCGCCGCCCCAGTCGTCGCCGAGGAAGCCGCTGTGCACGAACGTGAGGACCGTCGTCGCGTCGTCGCGCGCCTCGATGAGGTACTCGTAGGCATGGAACGCCCCGTCGGGGCCGTCGGGCGTACGGACGAAGAGACGCTCGTTCTCCTGCCGCTCGACCTGCATCCCCTCGGCCTCCATGGCGTCGGGGTCGGGGGACCAGGAGCGTTGCCCTTCGCGCGTGGCGACGGCGTGCCACACCTGGGCCGGGGTCGCCGGGAGGACGACCTCCTTGCGGATCTCGAACCGGTCGGACATGACGTTCTCCTCAGGTGGTGGGGACGTGGGGGTGGACGGCGACGACGAGGCGGTGGGTGCGCGCCCCGTCGGAGTCGGGACAGTGGTAGCGCCGCACGAGGTCGGTGACGGCGTGCTCGAGCTCGCGGGAGAACGCGGCCCGGTCGGTGGCCGAGGCGAACCGGACCTCGCCGTCGACGGCCCAGGTCGCCACCCGGGTGCCCGTCCGGCGCGCACCGGTGACCAGCGCGCCGACGTCGCGGACCAGCCGGGCGGCCAGCGCGAGCAGCCACGCGGCCGAGACCCGGTCCGGGTGCCGGTCGGGGTTGGGCTGCACCTCGGCCAGCGTCTCGGGCGAGATGACGAACGACCCGGCCCGCGAGCGCACGACGCGCTCGGTGAAGTTGCCGCGTCGGCGCTCCTCGACGAGCTCGACGAGGCCGCGCTCCTCGAGCACGCGCAGGTGGTAGTTGACCTTCTGGCGCGGCAGGCCGAGGTGGGCGGCGAGCGTCGTCGCCGATCCGGGCTCCACCAGGGCGGCAAGGACCCGGGAGCGCACCGGGTCCAGGGCGGCCGCGGCGGTGGCCGCGTCGTCGATGAGGTCGATGTCGAGCACGGGAGCGATCGTGCGCTTGACAAAAAGATCTGTCAAGAGCGACGTCGACGAGGTTGTCCATCCGTGGAACCGGGCGTCCCGGTACCGGGGGCGCTGCCTAGACTGACGCCGCCCGCCATCTTCGAGGAGGCCCCATGGTCGCGCCCGCGATCCTTCGTACCGTCCGCGCCGTCAGTCTCGACGTCGACGGCACGATCTCCGGCGACGACCACGCCGTCGCGCCCCGCACCGCGGCCGCCGTCACCCGCATCGTCGAGCTCGGCCTGCCGGTCTTCCTCCTCACCGGGCGGGCGCGCGCCAACACCCTCGGCCTGGCGCGGGACCTGAGGATCCCCAACATCGTCACCAGTGACAACGGCGCAGTCCTGCTCGACCCCGTGCGCGGCGAGGACGTCGCCGTGCGACCGATGGCCCGCGAGCACGTCCGCAGCCTCGTCGAGCTCGCCGCCGAGCTCGACCTCGACATCACGTGGTGGACGACGGAGGCGATCTACGTCGAGCACGAGGGCGCCGCCGCCGACCTCCTGCGCCGGCTCAACGGCGACCTCGTCGAGGTCGGCGACACGCAGGACCTCCCGGAGAAGGTCACGAAGGTCATGCTGTTCGGCACACGCGAGCAGCTTGACGACGCGGCGGATACGATTCGTTCCCGCTTCCCCGACGCGACCCGGTCGATGGACACCTTCTTCGAGTTCGTCGACGACGCGGCCACCAAGTGGAACGCGCTGACGGAGATGCTCGCCCGCCACGGCGTCGACCCGGAGCACTGCCTCGGGATGGGCGACGGCGGCAACGACGTCGAGTGGCTCGGCCGCATCGGCGTCCCGATCGCCATGGGCAACGCGCGTCCCGAGGTCAAGGAGGTGGCCGTCGACGAGACGGCGACGAACGTCGAGCACGGCGTCGCGCTCGTCCTCGAGGCGCTGGCCGACGAGCTCACCCGCACGAACGCACCGGCCACCGCGACGACGAACGACTGACCTCGCCTCCGGCGCCGGTCGTCCGGGCCCGACGGTCACTCCGTGCGCGTCCCCTCCGGCGGGGCTGCCGTTCCACGGTCGGTGGCCGGCACCTCGAGCGGGTCGGTCGCCTCCTCGTCATCAGCTGCTGCCTCAGGTGGGGCTGCCGGCTCCCGGTCGCCCGTCGCTCCCGCCGTCGCGAGCAGCGCGGCGATCGCCGTAGTCACGGGGATGGCCAGGACGAGCCCGATCGAGGACACGAGAGTGCGGACGACCTCCTCGGCGATCTCGCCGGACAACAGGGTGTCGGCCACGGGCCGTTCGACGAGCGACGCGAGCATGATGAGCGGCAGCGCCGTCCCCACGTAGGCGAACGCGAGCGTGTAGACCGTCGAGGCGATGTGGTCCCGCCCGATGCGCATCGTCCGGACGAACAGGCGACGCCGGGAGACCCCCGGGTCGGCCGCCGCGATCTCCCACGCGGCCGACGCCTGCGTGATCGTCACGTCGTTGAGCGCGCCGAGCCCCGCGATGACGATGCCGCACATGAGCAGGTCGCCCAGGGAGATCCCGGGGAACTGCTGGAACAGCATGAGACCCGTCTCGTCGGCCCCCGTGAGGTTCGCCGCCCCGGTGCCCCACATCGCGAGCAGCACCGTGACGGCGAGCCCGACGAACGTGCCGAGCAGCGCCGTCGTCGTGCGGATCGATACCCCGTGCGCGAGGTAGACGGCGAGGAACATCATCGCCGAGGAGCCCACCAGCGCGGTGAGGACCGGCGAGGACCCGAGCATGAGCGCGGGCAGGATGAACAGCGCCACGACGGCGAGGGAGCCGAGCAGGCCGACGACGGCGGCGAGCCCCTTCCAGCGCGCCACGGCGAGGACCGCGGCGAGGTAGAGCACCGTCAGCCAGGCCACGGGGACCGTGCGCTCGAACTCCCAGAACGAGTACAGCGTTCCCGTCCCGATGTTGCTCGGGACGTAGAGCAGCTGGACCCGGTCGCCGACGTCGATGTGCGCGGCCACCGACGGGTGCGGCGGGGCCACGGCGGTCTCGTGCCCGTCGTGTCCGCCCTCCGTGACCCGGGCGAGCATCTCGCTCGCGGGGTCGTCCGGGTCGGGCGCCTCGATCACCTCGGCCGAGACGATCTGCGTCCCGTCCTGGAGCAACGGGAGCGAACCCATCGGGCTCTCGCCGCGCGGCCACAGCGCGACCAGCCCCACGATCGTTGCCACCAGCAGGGGCAGGACGAGTGCGGCGAGCAGCCTGCGTACGCGCCTGCGGCGGCCCTCGGGCAGCTCCGACGTGACAGTGGAGTGGGAGTGCGACACGTGGGACATGGTCGTACAGGCCAGGCGCACGCCTCGACGGGCGCGCCGCGTCAGGCGTGGTCGCGCGGGTCACCGCTCCGGGTCGAGGGGGATCCGGGTCGAGGGGGAGCCGAGCGACCGTGCGCTATCTGGGGCCGCGAGCCACGCGCACGGCCTGTGCGACGAGGACCGCCTGCAGCGGAAGGCGCCCGTCGGCGACGGCGCGCCACGGCGGGGACCGGCGCCGCCAGTCCGCGGCCATCTGGACGTTCGCCGGAAAGACCGCGACGAACAGGGCGGCGGCCGCGGCGCCGCCGAGCCGGCGTGTCCGGGGGAGCGTGATCAGCCCGGCGACGGCCAGCTCGGCCACGCCGGAGGCATAGGTGTAGGCCCGGGGGCTGCCCGGCAGCCGGGGCGGAACGATCTGGTCGAACGTGCCGGGAACCGCGAAGTGCATCGTCCCCGCTCCGGCGAGGAGCACCGTGAGGAAGCGGGCGGTCCGGCGACTCATCCGGACACGCTACCCGCGCCGCGGCACGGACGAACCGTGCCGCGGCTGCGTGCGTGCTCAGATCGAGTAACGGGCCTCGGTGGACATGTCGAACAGGTCCTCCACCGTGAGTCTCCCGCTGACCAGTCCCTGTTCGCTGGAGTATCGCAGGAAGGTCTCCAGCACGTGCCGGTTCGCCTCGACGCCGTAGCTCCAGTAGTTCTCGCCGAGCAGTGCGACCGTCCGGTCGAGCTCGGCGGCGAGCCAGGGGAGCGCGACGAGCAGGGCGGATCGGTAGCGCAGGTCGTCCATCGCGGCGTCGCGGGAAGCGAGGCACGCGTCGACGAGCGAGGTGGCCACCCACGGGTTCCGCTCCAGGATCTCCCGGCGCACGACGAGCACGTGCATGATCGGGAAGATCCCGGTGGCGCGGAAGTAGGCGACCTCGACGTCCCGGTGGCCAGGGAACAGCGGCTCGACGAGGCCGTCCGCGAGCGCCCCGGGGGAGTGCGCCGTGATCAGCCCGTCGAGCTCCCCGGTGGCGAGCAGGTCGGTCAGCGAACGGTCGGGCGGAGCCGTCTCCAGCTGCACCCGGTCCGGGAGGTCGAGCGCGATCTTCTCCGTGCGGCCGGGGCTCTCGGCCCCACCGGTGACCCAGGTGATCGAGTCGAGGTCGACCCCATGGTGCTCGCCGAGGATCCCGCGTTGCCACACGGGTGCGGTCATCTGATATTCGGGGACCCCGACCCGCCGGCCGTCGAGCTGCTCCGGCCGAGTGATCCCTGATCCCGTGCGCACGTAGATGTTCTGGTGCCGGAAGTACCTCGACGGGTAGACCGGCAGCGCGACGAACCGGTCGTCGCCCCCGTCCCGCCCGAGGGTGTAGGAGGACAGCGACATCTCGCTCACATCGAACTCGGCGTGCCCGAGCTGGCGGAAGAAGACCTCCTCGACCGGCATGGACAGCATCGTGAGCTCGATGCCCTCGGGTCGGACTCGTTCGTCGCGCAGCGCGGCGAACCGGTCGCAGCGCGTGGCGGCGAAGGACAGGTGCAGCCGGCTCACGGCAGCAGCAGGTCGAGGTCGGGCTGCTCGGACATCGTGCCGAACTCGATCGCCTTCTCGGCGAGGAACTCGGCGGCCTCGCGGCTCATCTCGGGAACGAATCGTGGCAGCACCATCCGCTCGAGGACATCCTCGTCGATCTCGGTGTAGGTGCCGGTGATGCGCCGCACCTCGTCCGGGTTCTCCTCGGAGAACTCGAGCGACCGGTCGACGGCTCGAGCGAAGGCGTCGACCAGCTCGGGGTCGTCCTCGATGAGGGCGCCGGAGGTGAACACGCAGCTGACGTCGAGATCCGGGTGCATCTCCGCGAACGGCCACGAGATCACCGTCGCGCCCATGTCCAGCGCCTCGGTGACGAACGGCTCGACCGCCCAGACCGCGTCGACCTGACCGGTCTCCAGCGCGGCGGGCGCCTCGGGGAACGGGACCTCGATGAACTCCACCGTCGACTCGTCGCCGCCGTCGCGCTGGATCGCGGTGCGGATGATGGTGTCGCCGATGTTGTTCAGCGTGTTGACGGAGACGGTCCGCCCCTCGAGGTCGGCCGGCGACTCGATGCCCGAGTCCGGCATGACGAGCACCGCCGAGAAGTCCGGGTCGCCCTGCGCGGTGTTGGCGTTGGCGATGCACTGGATGTCCAGGCCCTGTTCGCGAGCGATCATCGACGACAGGAGATTGCCGCGGCCGAACTCGTGCTCGCCGGAGACGACCGAGGGGATGACCGCGGCGCCGCCCGCGGCGGACTCGATCGTCAGGTCGATGCCTTCCTCCTCGAAGAAGCCCTGCTCGAGGCCCAGGTGGAGCGGTGCGGAGTCGACGATCGGCTGCGTCGAGATGGTCACCGGTGTCGGCCCGTCCTGGCCGTCGGGCGAATCGGACTCATCGTTGCTCCCGCAGGCGGAGAGGACGAGCAGGCAGGCCAGGGCGATGCCGGTGGCCCGGACGCGTCGTGGAGTGGTCATGTCATGTCCTTGATCGGTGTGGAGAGTGGATTCAGCTCTGGATCTGGGCGCACCAGACGTCCCAGGCACGGCGGATCTGGCCGCCGATCGAGGTCGTGGCGGTGGCCGCCTCGGAGCGGGTGAGGTGGACGGGCGAGCCGAGCGGCAGAGCGGCGAGCAGCACGGAGGCGTTGACCTCGGCGTAGATCGCCCGATAGGTGACCTCCGGGACCGAGCCGCCGACCGCCGTCGACCCGTGCCCCCGCATGAGCACGAGCGGCCGATCGCCGAGCACGTGCGCGAGGGCAGCCCCCCGGTCCTCATCGGTGACGAGCAGATCGGTT